>CAJUOI010000019.1 GCA_910588615.1 uncultured Christensenellaceae bacterium
GGACCCGTTGCGCCCTGAATGCCCTGTTCGCCCGTTGCACCCGTGGGACCCGTTGCGCCCGTGGGACCCGTTGCGCCCTGAATGCCTTGAATTCCTTGCACACCTTGCGAGCCCGTTGCACCCGTAGGACCCGTTACGCCCGGAATGCCTTGAATTCCTTGCACGCCCTGCGGACCGGTTGCGCCCGTCGGTCCCGTTGCGCCCGGAATGCCTTGAATTCCTTGCAAACCTTGGATTCCCTGCACGCCTTGCGGACCGGTTGCGCCCGTCGGTCCCGTCGGACCTACGGGTCCCGCAGGACCTGTCGGACCAGTGGCGCCCCCGTTGCTAACGGGATAGCGAACCACTTTCACCCGCGGATAATCAAAGCAGCACGGGTTGCAGCCGCACCCCGTATTGTAAATAATCATAATGAAACCTCCTGTTTGGAAACAAAACGTCCCCTTTTATCATATTGATAATTAGTGAAAAGAGGTTCCATGAAAATATCGCTGTGTATGATCGTAAAAGACGAAGAAGCCGTCCTTGCACGCTGCCTGCAAAGCGCGAAAGACGTTGCCGACGAATTGATCATCGTCGACACGGGCTCGACGGACGGCACGAAAAAAATCGCCGAAGCATTCGGGGCGAAGATTTTCGACTATGAATGGACGGACGATTTTGCCGCTGCCCGCAACTTTTCCTTTTCGAAAGCGTTGGGCGACTATCTCCTATGGTTGGACGCAGACGATTTTCTCCCCCCCGAAAGCGCCGAACGCTTTCCCGCGTTAAAGAAGCAAATCGAAGCAGAACACTTCGACGTAGTCGTCTGCCCCTACGACGTCGTACAGAACGGCGAAACCGTGTGTACCTTCGGACGGGAGAGGCTTTTGCGGCGCGAATCGCACTTTCGTTGGCAAGGACGCGTACACGAATGTATTGTGCAGCGCGGAAAAATTTTGCGCTCCGACTTTCGCGTGCGCCATCTGGGCAGCGAAAAAGTCCGCGGCGCAAGAAATTTACACATCTATCAGAAGTGGGCGGCAGAAGAAAAGCTCGACTCCCGCAACCTCTTTTACTACGGGCGCGAGCTGTACTATAACCGCCTCTACACGGAGGCGTGCGCCGTGCTCGAAGAAATGCTTGCGGGCGAGGGCTGGTACGTAAACAAAATCGAGGCGTGCAAGATTCTCGGCTGCTGCAAGCGGGAACTCGGAAAAAAGGAAGAAGCCGCCGCGGCGTTTGCAAAGAGCTTTTTCTACGGCGAACCGCGCGCGGAAATCTTAATCGAGCTCGCCGATACGCTGCGCCAAACAGGAAAAACGAACGAGGCTGCGTTCTGGTACGAAGCCGCGCTTTCCTGCCGCGGGCACGCACAGGAAGGAGATTTTGAAAACCCGCTCTCGCGCGCACTCGTTCCTCTTCTGCGACTGTGCCGCCTGTACTACGAGCGCGGCGACACCCCCCGCGCGCACGCCTACCACAAAAAAGCGGAAGCCCTCTTCCCCGACCACCCTTCCGTGGCGTACAACCGCAAATACTTCCGATCCGTCGGCTTGAAATAATAAAATCGCCGCGTTATGCGGCGATGTTTCTTAAAGCCCGAAATCGGAATTTTTGAAATTGCAGTAATGCCTCCCCCGTTCGGCGACTGCGCAACGCGCACCGAGGAGGTGTTCGTGGAAAATACATTACGTGCCCCTCGATAATGCGCGGCGCTGCATCGCCTTGACGTTCGGAAACCCGTTCTCGTCCACCGAACCGATAAACGCCGTCTTTTGCGCGCCGATCAATTTATCAATGCTTTCAACGTCCAGAGTGTTTATTCCCATTCGATGGTTGCGGGCGGCTTGCTCGTAATATCGTACACGATCCTGTTCGCGTGCTTCACTTCGTTGGTAATACGGTTGGAAACCGTTTCGAGCACGTCGAAGGGAATGCGCGCCCAATCCGCCGTCATGGCGTCCACGCTGGTTACCGCGCGCAACGCGATCACGTTTTCGTACGTTCTGAAATCGCCCTGTACGCCCACCGTTTTGCTGTTTGTGATCACGGCGAAGTACTGCCAGATCTCCCGTTCCAATCCCGCTTTTCTGATTTCCTCGCGGAAGATATAGTCCGCGTCGCGCAGCGTTTCCAGCTTTTCGCGCGTAACCTCGCCCATAATGCGGATGGCAAGCCCCGGTCCCGGAAAGGGCTGACGCTGCACAACGTCCTCGGGCAAGCCCAGCTCCGTGCCCACCCTGCGCACCTCGTCCTTGAACAGATCGCGCAAGGGCTCCACGATTTCCTTGAAATCGACAACGGAGGGAAGTCCGCCCACGTTGTGATGGCTCTTGATCACGGCGGACTTGTCCTTGCCGCTTTCGATAACGTCGGGATAAATGGTGCCCTGCACGAGAAAATCGACCGCGCCGATTTTCTTCGCCTCGACTTCGAACACCTTGATAAATTCCGCGCCTATGATCTTGCGCTTCTTTTCGGGATCGGACACGCCCTCGAGCCTACTTAAAAACCGCTCGCCCGCGTCCGCCTTGATAAGGTTCATGCCCAAGCCGTCGCGGAACACGCGCACGACCTCTTCCGCTTCGTACTTACGCAGCAAGCCGTGGTCGACGAACACGCAGGTAAGATCGTCGCCAACCGCCCTGTGCACGAGCGTTGCGGCGACGGCGGAATCCACCCCGCCCGACATGGCGCAGAGCACTTTTTTTCCCTTTAATTTGGTTTTTAACGCGCTTACCTGCTCTTCGACGAAGTTCGCCATCGTCCAGTCGCCCTTCGCCTTACAGACCCCGTACAGGAAGTTTTTCAGGATCAGATTGCCGTACTCCGAGTGCACGACCTCGGGGTGGAACTGCACGCCGTAAATTTGAAGCGCGGCGTTACCGAACGCCGTAAACGGACAGCTGTCCGTGCTTGCAAGCGTCTCGAATCCGTCGGGAAGCCCCGTAACGCGGTCGGTGTGGCTCATCCAGCACACGCTCGTTGCAGGCACGCCCGAGGAAATCGGGCTGTCCTTTACAAAGGTAAATTCGCGCTTGCCGTATTCGCTTGTTTCCGCATTCTCCACCCTTCCGCCCAACGTAAAGGCAATCAACTGCGCGCCGTAACAGATTCCGAATATGGGGATACCGAGTTCGAAAATCTCCTTCGGAACGCGCGGCGCTTTATCGCCGTAAACGCTGTTCGGTCCGCCTGTGAAAATAATTCCGATCGGCGCGTACTGTTTGATTGCCTCCGCCGACATATCGCACGGCTTTAAGTCGCAGTATACGCCCAAATCTCGGACGCGACGCGCTATCAGCTGATTGTACTGCCCGCCGAAATCCAATACGAGTACCCTTTCGTGTTGCATAAATCCTCCGTAAACTATATGGAAAAAAACGCCCGTGCGGGCGTTTTATTTAATTTCTCGCGCTGTAATTGGGCGCTTCCTTGCTGATGGAAATATCGTGCGGGTGGCTTTCCAAAAGCCCTGCGTTGGTGATGCGGATAAATTCGGAATCCTTTCTGAGTTCCTCGATATTGTGTTTTCCGCAGTAACCCATGCCCGAACGCAATCCGCCCTTCATCTGATAGATAATATCCGAAACGCTGCCGCGGAAAGGCACCCTGCCTTCCACGCCTTCCGGTACGAACTTCTTGTTATTGTCCTGAAAATATCTGTCCTTCGAGCCCGCAGCCATCGCGGAAAGCGAGCCCATGCCCCTGTAAACCTTAAAGCTTCTGCCCTGATACAGTTCGATTTCTCCGGGGCTTTCCGCAGTGCCCGCAAGCATACTGCCGATCATAACGGCGCTGCCGCCCGCCGCAAGCGCCTTGACAATATCGCCCGAATATTTGATCCCGCCGTCCGCGATCACGCGCTTGCCAAGCTTGTCCGCCATCTCCGCACAGTCCATGACCGCCGTAAGCTGGGGGACGCCGATGCCCGCCACCACACGCGTGGTGCAGATGCTCCCCGGTCCGATTCCCACCTTTACGACGTCCGCACCCGCTTCTATCAGCGCCTTGGTCGCCGCCGCCGTGGCAACGTTGCCCGCGATCAACGGAACGTTCGGATACTTTTTCTTGATTGCCTCCACCTTTTTAAGCACCATGGCGGAGTGCCCGTGCGCCGTGTCGATGGCAACGACGTCCACCTTCGCCTCAACGAGCGCCGCAACGCGCTCCATCGTGTTCGGCGCCGTGCCGACCGCGGCGCCCACGATCAGCCTTCCGTGCTTGTCGCGCGCCGAGTTGGGATACTGAATGCTCTTTTCGATGTCCTTGATCGTGATAAGCCCTTTCAGATAGCCCTTCGAGTCTACGATGGGAAGCTTTTCGATACGGTTTTTCCCGAGGATCTTCTGCGCGTCCTCGAGCGAGGTTCCGACGGGCGCGGTTACGAGGTTCTCTTTGGTCATGACGTTTTCGATCGGCTGGTCGTAGTTCGTTTCGAAGCGCAGATCGCGGTTGGTTAATATGCCGACGAGCTTGCCGTTTTTCGTAACGGGTACGCCGCTGATGCGGTAACGTTCCATCAGGGCGACCGCGTCGCGCACGAGGTTTTCGGGCGCAAGGAAGAACGGATCGGTAATCACGCCGTGCTCGCTGCGCTTTACTTTGTCAACCTCCTTCGCCTGCTCCTCGATCGTCATATTTTTATGTATGATGCCCATACCGCCCTCGCGTGCCATGGCAATCGCAAGACGGCTTTCCGTTACGGTGTCCATTGCCGCAGAAACGATGGGAATGTTCAGTTCGATCCCGTCCGTTAAAACGGTGCGAAGGTCTACCTCGTTCGGCAATACGTCGGACGCCTGCGGAACGAGAAGCACGTCGTCGAACGTCAATCCTTCTTTAATGATTTTACTCATCGACAGTACCCTCCAAAAATTTTATAAACCTCGAATAGGTTTCGCTTTCTTCGTAATGTTGTTCGCGGATTTTTCCGAGATACACGAAGGCAGTCTCCCCGTCCTTTGCCGATACGATCTCCAATGTCAAAGCCGCCGCGGGACTGCCCGCCGTAAACGCAACCGTCTGCTCGATCGCAAAGTCGCAGGCAGCCGATTTGCCCTCTTCCGTCTTTGCAATGCGGTACTTCACCCCAGCGGCAAGTCCCATAAGATATTCGCGGAAATTCGTCTGAACCCCCTCGGGTTCGTTTTCGACTTTATACGCGATACAGAACGCCTCGAACTCCTCGCGGCGCTCGCTTCCATCTTCGCCGTACAAAACGGTAAAACGGTCGTTCGCCGTACGGTTGTCCTTTTTTTCCGCGGCAATAATAAAGGAGCGCGAAAGACATTCGAGATTTCCCGAACGCTCGTACTCCTGATAGGCGTAATCTCCGCTGATGCTCTCCATGCCGAGAGACGCGGTAAAATTCATCATTGCGGACGGCGCGCAGAAAGAAGTGATCCCGAATACGGCAATCGCGAGAATAACGGTAACTCCGAACGTGATGAGCGCTGTCTTTAAAATAATCTTTTTCATGAGAAAATACTTTTTCGCTTATTTTATCTATTGTATCATACGAAAAACAAAAAATCAACCGAAACGAGGAAAAAAGTCATGTTGCAGGGCGTATTTTCATACAGATATAGCATGAAAAAAATTTTTATCGGGCTCAGCTGCGCGCTCGCTTTCGTCCCGCTCTTCTGTGCATGCAGCCCCAAAATCGATTACTACTCGCACGCTTCGGAGATTCGAAGCGATATTTTCCGCGCGGAAGAGGAGGATTTTACGCTGACCGTTTCCTGCATTTCGCGCGAATACCCCTACGTTTCGGACGGCATCGCCGCACCCAAAACAAATCTCTTGGAGATATCCCTCGCTACCGATCTGCGGGAAGAGTTCAGCGTGTACCTTATAGGCGATACGAAAATCGGCGGCGAAACGTCCTTCCGCAACACGCGGGGCGATTATTTCTATTCGGAGGGCGTAAAGCAGTTTCCCGACACCGCCGTTACCGTGCGCGTGGAATGGAAGGACGGAAGCCGAGAATTCACTGCCACCTCCGTGAAGAACGAGCGCACGCTCACCCCGAAAGAGGCGCTGAACAAGGCTCTGTCGAACGAAAAGGAAACGCTCGCGGGAATGACGAAAAACGGTCAGTTCGAGGGGGAATTTTACGTGCGTCTTCTGCGAAGGGATAAAAATTACTACTACGTAGGCATCGTTTCCAAGGATGCGGGCGTGATTTCCCTTCTGCTGGACGGCGAAAGCGGCGAAGTGTTGGCGCGGCGGGAGAGCTGAACATTTTTCGGATTTCATTCACCGCTTGACTTTTTTCGCTATATTGGCTATAATATAGCGTATGCAAAAACGGGAAAAAATACTTTACCGCGCCTGTGCGGTGTTCTTATCGGTTCTTGTGATTCTCTTCGCGCTCGTTGCGGGCGTGATGATCGCAAATTCCGTCGCCGATAAAAACGTGCGCTATACGCCCGATTACGAAAGAATCGACCTCGCTCCCATCCTCGAAAAGGGCGCCCTGACGGACGGGGATTACGACGTTCTCTACCGACAGACCGGTCTGACGAAAATCGGCGTGCAGGCGGTACTGCAGGATCTTGTAAATACCGAAACGCCGCTTTCCCGACTGCGGGAGTTTCAGGAGGCTTTTTTTGCCGAACAGGAACGGCTGCACGAAACGATAAGCCCCATTACACAGCGCGATTACTACGCATATCCCGCCCCCTTCGTGCCTTTGGAGACAGGGGACGTCATCGTAAGCGCAAGCACGCACTCGCTCGGCTGGCGGCACGGGCACGCGGCAATCGTCGTAAACAATTTCGGCACGACGCTCGAATCCATCTGCCTCGGCGTACCCAGCGCACTCACCACGAACGGCTTCGAGTATTTTGCGGAATGCTCCACGTTTATGGTGCTGAGAATGAAAGACGCGGACAAGAAAACACGGGAGGAGATCGGCACCGCCGCAAGAAAGGAGCTCTGCGGCATTCCCTACTCGATCAGCGTGGGCGTCTTTTCAAAAAAGGATCAGGGAAGACAAGCCAAAATGACGCAGTGCGCTCACCTTGTATGGCAGGCGTATAAAAACTTCGGGTACGATATCGACTATAACGGCGGCGCGGTGGTTGCCCCGTGCGATATTGCCCGCTCGCCCTATTTCGAAGTCGTGCAGATATACGGATTCCACCCCGATAAACTTTGGTAAAAAATACGCCTCCCGTTACAGTAGTTGCCATAGGGAATTTAATAAAACGTAAATAAAAAGATTTAGGCATAGCGTTAAGCTGTGCCTTTTCTGTACTTTTTTTCGTGGACGAATTAGGCTACTCGTAGCCTAGTGAGATATAGATATGATTTATATTTCCCGCAAAATTCAATCAGTTGCGTTCTTCCATTTTTCGTGATATAATGATTGTACGATAAACAATAATTTACAAGTGAGGCGAGAAATTATGAACACCGAAATTCGGGTTGCTATTGATAAATTTAAAGAGGTAAAAGATATATTAAAAAAATTTGATAGCAAAGATGAGGCAATAGAGTATCTGGTCAATGAAACAAAATTATCAAAAGAAGAATGTTCTACTGCATACGACATTATTATTAAAATTGAAAATTAAATTTCAATTTATCCTTCTAAATAGTTTGCAGTTAAAAGTTCTCAAACAAATTTGTTTGAGAACTTTTGTCCTCGCTTGAAAGTACAACTCTAAAAATTCTATTTTTTTAATGTCCCTATGGAACACACCCATTCAACGGGAGGTTTGTTTTAACCGTTCATATATTCCGTCAAAATCCGATTCTGCACGTACAGATATTCGTCCTTGATTCTGGCGCCATCCCCCGCTTCCTCGAAATAGGAGGCGGTCTTTTTGTAAGCGTCGGCAAAGTCTTGTTTCCAATCGCTACCGAACGCCTTGCGGTATTCCGCCGAAGAAATCCCCCGCGCCGTGCGCAGAGCGAGCATAACGAATTCGAACTTCGCGTCCTCCGTTCTCACCTCTTCGCTCTCGACGACGGGCGGGAAACCAGATAAAATACATTTCATGTACTCGTCCAGATCAAAGGTGTTGGTAAAACGCTTTCCACACATAAACGAGCTTGCCGAAACACCGAAGCCGATATATTCGCCCCGCCGCCAATAGTTGAGGTTGTGGCGGCTCTCCTTGCCCTTTTGGGCGAAATTGCTGACCTCGTAGCGCTCGTAGCCTTTCTCCTTCAACAGCGCGTACGCGCCGTCGTACAGTGCGCGCACCTCGTCGCCGTCGGGCAGCTCGCCGTTGAGATAGTCGGTATAGATCGGCGTGCCGTCCTCGGGCGTCAAAGCGTATACGGAAATATGGCTCGCACCGACGGCGGCGGCAAGCTCCACCGTCTTTTTTACGTCGCCCTCCGTCTGCCCCTTTAAGCCGAGCATGACGTCCACGGAAAAATTCTCCCCTTTCAACAGACGGGCGCAGGTCAGAAATTCGCGCACCGTGTGGATTCTGCCGATTTCACGCAGCTGCTCGTCGATTGCCGTCTGCAAGCCCACGGAAAAGCGGTTGATCCCCGCGCGCTTATAGATTGCGATTTTGCTTTCGCTTACCGTGCCCGGGTTCATCTCGATCGTGATTTCGGGGTTTTTCGAAAGACGGAAGCACTGCGTTATCTTCTTCATTGCCCCGTAAATATAATTCGGGTCGATTACCGACGGCGTGCCGCCGCCGAAATATACGGTATCGAACGTGAAAGCCCCAAGCTCCTTTCCGCGCATTTCGATTTCTTTGTACAGACACGCCATATACGCCTCTGCAAAACTCAGCTTATTGGGAAAGGACGTAAAATCGCAATACGTGCACTTATGCTTACAAAAGGGAATATGGATATAGATACCGGACATATTTTACTCTCTCCAAAGATATTGTTCCAAATCGACGAAACCGTTTATTACCTCCACGCCCTCTTCCCGCAATAGGCGCGCCTGTACTTCGACCCCGCCGAACGCGAACGCAGGCGCCAGCCGCCCTTCGCGATTGACCACGCGGTGACAGGGGATGACCACGGGATAAGGATTGCGGTGCAGAGCGTTACCCACCTGCCGTGCGGCGCGCGGACGCCCGATCGCCAAGGCGATCATTCCGTACGTTACCACCTTCCCTTTGGGAACCGTTTTTAAATACTCGTAAACTCTCTCGTC
The DNA here is from genome assembly GCA_910588615.1 of uncultured Christensenellaceae bacterium. Classification (GTDB taxonomy): domain Bacteria; phylum Bacillota; class Clostridia; order Christensenellales; family Borkfalkiaceae; genus Gallimonas. Next base: position 9,125 of record CAJUOI010000019.1, read on the forward strand.
GAATTTCACAATCGTCTGTTTCCCTTAGCGCGGTTATGCGTTCTACGCGACATTTGACAGTTTCTCATTTCTTGTCTTTATTCGTCTTTAAAATTTCCATAAACACTTCGCTGGGCACTTCTACCGAACCGACCTTGCGCATCCGCTTTTTCCCTTCTTTCTGCTTTTCGAGCAGCTTCTTCTTCCGTGTAATATCGCCGCCGTAGCATTTTGCAAGCACGTCTTTGCGCACCGCCTTTACCGTTTCACGAGCGATGATTTTCCCCCCGATCGCCGCCTGTACGGGAATTTCGAAAAGCTGGCGCGGAATGGCTTCCTTTAAATTTTCGCAAAGCGTTCTTCCGCGCGTATAGGCGTGATCCTCATGTACGATAATAGAAAGCGCGTCGCAGATCTCGCCGTTTAAAAGAATATCGAGTTTGACGAGCTTGCTCTTTTCATAGCCGACGAGTTCGTAATCGAAACTCGCATAGCCGCGCGTCCTGCTCTTCAGTTCGTCGAAAAAGTCGTACACGATTTCGTTAAGCGGAAGCCGATATTCGAGGCGGACGCGGTGCGCGTCGAGATAGGTCATATCCTTAAACACTCCCCGCTTGTCCTGACACAAATCCATGATCGGACCGAGATAATCGGGCGGCGAAAAAATTTCCGCTTTCACGATCGGCTCTTCCATATAATCGATATCCGAAGGCGGCGGCAGGTGCGAGGGATTGTCCACGTAAAACTGCGTCCCGTCCGTCTTATGCACGAGATAGGATACGGAGGGCGCCGTGGTAATGATGTCAAGGTTGAACTCCCGTTCGATGCGCTCCTGCATGATTTCCATATGCAAAAGCCCCAAAAAACCGCAGCGAAACCCGAAGCCGAGCGCCGCCGAATTGTCGGGCTCGAACACGAGCGCAGCGTCGTTGAGTTTGAGCTTTAAAATCGCGTCGCGCAAGTCCTGAAACCTGCTGCCGTCCAAGGGATAAATACCGCAGAAAACCACGGGCTGCACCTTTTTATAGCCGGGAAGCGGCGCGGCGGCAGGCAGCACCGCGCTCGTTACGGTGTCGCCGACGGCGACCTCCTCGATGGACTTGATGCTTGCGGCAATATACCCTACCTCGCCCGCCGCAAGACTGCCCTTGGATTGCAATTGCGGCGCAAATACCCCCGTTTCGGTAACCTCGTACGTCTTGTCCGAAAGAAAGGTTTTGATCTTGTCTCCTGTCTTTACGCTTCCGTCCATGACCCGCACGAAGAGAATAACGCCCTTGTAATTGTCGTAATAGCTGTCGAAAATGAGCGCGGAAAGCGGTTTGTCGGTATCCCCCGCAGGCGGCGGAACGCACTTTACCACCGCCTCGAGAATATCGCGGATATTCGTACCCTCCTTGGCAGAAACACAGGGACACCCCTCGGTGTCCAGCCCGATAACGTCCTCGATCTCCTTTTTCGTTTCCTCGATCTGCGCCGATTGCAAATCGATTTTATTGATGACGGGCACGATTTCCAAATCGTTTTCGAGCGCGAGATATACGTTGGCAAGCGTCTGCGCCTCGATCCCCTGCGTCGCGTCCACCACGAGCAGCGCCCCCTCGCATGCGGCAAGCGAACGGCTGACCTCATAGGTAAAGTCTACGTGTCCGGGCGTGTCGATCAAATTAAACTCGTACTCGTTCCCGTCGAGCGCGGTATAGTACATTCGGACGGGCGTAAGCTTGATGGTGATGCCCCGCTCCCGCTCGATATCCATGCTGTCGAGCAGTTGCTCTTCCATATCGCGTTTGGATACCTGCCCCGTAAGCTCCATAATGCGGTCGGCAATGGTGCTCTTGCCGTGGTCGATATGCGCGATAATGCAAAAATTCCGAATAAATTGATTGGGCTTCGCCATAAAAACTCCGTAAAAAGAGAATATTTCAAAAAATCTTTGACTTTATTATAATAAATCCCAAAAAATTTTGCAACCCCTATTGCAATTTTCATTGCAATTTGGTAAAATATTCTTATGGAACTGTCAACACTTTTACAAAAACCCGTTGCGCACCGCGGCTTGCACGACGACACCGCGCCCGAAAACAGCATCGCCGCCTTCCGCGCCGCCGTTTCCTACGGCTATCCCATCGAAATGGACGTGCGGCTCTCCAAGGACGGAGAAATCGTCGTCTTTCACGATGCTTCCCTTGCGCGAATGACGGGTGCAAATTTAAATGTTGCCGACTGCACCGCCGAAGAGCTTTCGCTTTTACACCTTGCGGGTTCGCAGGAACATATTCCTCTCTTCTCCGACTTCCTGCGGGAGATAGACGGAAAAGTTCCCCTCTTGATAGAAATTAAAAATATGCCCTCCGTGAACAAGAAAGCGTTTGCCGCACACCTTGCCGAGGCGCTGAAAGACTATCGGGGAGAATACGCCGTACAGAGCTTTCAGCCCTTCTACCTGAGCGCGTTCAAGAAGCACCGCCCCGACGTGCCCTGCGGCGTGCTGGCGACGGCAACATCCTCCAAAGCAGATTTCGACAATTCCCCGATGTGGAAAATGAAGGCGCGCGCGGTAAAGAATATGAGCTTTAACAACATGATAAAGCCGGACTTTATCAGCTACCACTACGCCGACTATCCGCAGAAATCGACGGAGAAATTCAAGGGCAAAAAATTTGCCTGGACGGTACGCTCCCCCGATGAGGAAGCCTACGCCAGAAAGTACGCCGACAATATCATCTTCGAAGGATATATCCCTACCGTAAAATAAAATGACGCCGCCCGTAATCGGGCGGCGGTTTTTTGTTATTTCCTTACGAGAACTCCGTCTATCGTCGTAAAATATTGGTTTTCGGCGCGAAGCTCGTAACGAATGTTGACTTCGTAGATAACGTCCAGCTCGCCCGTTCTCTCTTTTTCGCCGTCGTAGTAATAATAATGGTCTCGGCGCAGCGTGCTCTTCCGAAGTGCCGAACCGATTTCCGCCGTAAACGTCAGCGGAACGATTTCCGCCGTACTCCCGTAGGGAAGGCTGTCATCCCATGTACCAGACGAGTTGGAAATTTTAAAATAAACCATAAACGCTATCGGTACGCCTCTTCCCGCATAACCTCCGAGCTCTTCCACACGGTGTCCCTCAACCGTATCCGCCACGGAAAACCGCATATTGTCGTAATCCCAGTCCCATTCATATCCCCAACAGAACGCATACGACGAAAATTTCCCGTAACAGTACTGCACACGGTCAACTGTCTTATCCTTGTCGAAGGCAAGAGAACAATTACAGGCGGAAAAAGTGCAACACGCCATAAAGAGCGCTAAAAATGCCAATGAAATTTTTTTAGCCATAAATAATGTACCCCACTATAAAAGGTTGCTTACCGTTAAAATCCGAAGGACAAGTTCCCGTTCTTACCTTAGCATTATACGACCTATAATTATTATATCCACCTTGAAGCACAATTCCGTTTTTCCAACTTCCATGCAGATAAAACGTATGTAATCCCGTCGTTATAGGATTATTCCAATTGGACATAATCAAATGCGCTTGCGGAGCATACGATACTTCGGAATCAAAACTGCTTTCAGTAAAGCACCTCATATAACGAATTTTTTCTTTTTTGAAATACCGATATATTTCGCGCGGGTTTGAGCCCAAAAATCCCCAGCCGCAATCAAATTCAATTCCCCATTTTTCAAACTTATAAATCGTTTCGGACAGCGGCTCACCTCTCCCCATCGCTAACATTGCATTATACACTGCGGCGACCTCACAGCCTTTATTATAAAATTTTGCAAAACCAAAATCATAGTTAGCGCAACTTGAATCCGTTTGCCACTCTATATAACCTATTACGCCGCTGTCTCTTGCTTGATTTTTTTCATAATTTTTTTCCGCCTTAATCTGCTCTGCCGTTCGTGCAACGGCAGCATAAACGGGAACCACCACTCTGATAAATCTTTTTAAAAAGCTTAAAAGACGCGACCTTTGCGGACCGACCTTTTGAGGAGAATTTATTAATCCGGCAGAACTAAGAGCTTCTTCCATAATATCGCCCAAAGCCGTATCATCCGAATACGTACCAATACGATAAATATGTCCATCATCATCTTCTAAAATCGTACCGTTCAAAGCGCCACTAGTTTTTATTGTAGCAGGGACCGTATAATTTTCCGTCTGTTCACCGTTGCTTATTTGCAGCTCAAAACACATATTATCTTCCCCATGGAAGTAGCAGTCGTAAGTTATTTCTTCAACTGAAATAATCGTACTTTTAGCAACACAATGCACAGAACAATCATCAGGAATTTCTTCGCAGTTTTCCGCCGTTTCTACAATGAAATCGTTATACATCGCACCATAATACTCTACGAAACGAAAATCTTCCTCTTCCTCATCATCGTATAAAATTTCAACGTCAGGAATTGTATCCGCTTTTGCCGACACGTGAAACGAATGGATTAAAAGACCAATCCCATTACGACAGCGATTAAAACGGCTACTCCGCTTAATTTAAAAAATTTAGACTTTTGCATTTTTTACCTCCATAAGTTATTTTTATATTTAATTTCTGTCAAATGAATTTTAAAAATATTTAAAACCCCTGCGCAGTGCGCAGGGGTTTTTTCAACTTCTTCCTTCGAATACCGCCAGCAGGCTTTTCTCTTCGAACCAGACGAACAAGACGCCATCCACGGCAAAATCGCCGTATTCCTGCGGCTCGTATTCACCGAGCGAATACCAATATTCCCCGCTGAAATCGGGCGCGTACTCCTCGGGCACGTTCAGACGGCATACCGTCGCGCTCGCCTCCTCTTCCAGACGGGCGCAATAAGCGCCGTCGGTTTTTACGCTACAGCCCTCCAATTCGCCCAGACAGAACGCCGTAAAACGCTCCGTCGTCATCTGTTCGCCCTTACCTGTAAACACCGTATACGAATACCCGTCGCCGAACCAGCCAAAGCTGTCCTCGTGATATATAGTCTGTAACCCGCGCGGCAAATTTACGCCCCAACGGGTGCGGATCGAATCCGCCTCGGACGAGGCGCAACCCGCAAACATAGCCGCCGCAAGCGCGCACAGCGCGGCGACGACTGCCCCGAATTTCATGCGTTTCATTAACCGAACAATCCCTTTCTTACACGGATTTCTTTTACCGCAAATCCCGCATCCGTAACGCAGGCGGCAAGCTCTTCGTCCTTTAACGTGCTTTCTACGAGAATGACGCCCTTTTTGAAATTCGCTCTTGCGCCCGTTACGCCGTCGAGCAAAAGCAACTTCTTTTCCGCGCGCTCCGCGCACCGTTTGCAACACATTCCGTCCACTTCGATAACCCGTTTCATGCGCCCATTATACCTTATTTTGCGGAAGCTGTAAAGCGTTCTTGCGATATTTTACCGCACGCGCCAACGCAACCGCAGAAAGCACGATTAACAGCCCCCATACGGCAAAGCTCGTGCAAGCGCAGAGGATAAACATATCGCCTTCGATCCTGCCGTCCGTTACCATGAGCAGAGTGTATTGCAGGGTAAGCACGGACACGAGCGCATCCACCACGTTTACCGTTTTCAGCATCCTCACACCCGGCTCCGTCGACTTTCTCGTTTTTATGTAGTTCACGATAGAAAGCGTGATTTTATAGGTGGTATACGCCGCCATGGCGATCGCGGGAATCAGAGAATACGCCACTCTCTTTTGCTGCAACACCATCATGGAAATCGGGGTTATCAGCGCGAAATCAATGACGAACAGAGATGCGCTCTGAAATAAAAACAGCTTGGCGCGCCGCTGTTCGCCGACTTCGGGCGGTAGCTTTGCCTTGCGGTAACGGTATTCGGACGCGAACACGAATGCCCTGATGAATACGAGCAGTGCGTAGTAAATCGCAATTCCCGCATTCCACGACGTGCGATAACGCGCCGCAAGAAAGACGTTATAGCCCGTAAAGATCAACGTTACCGTAAAAGAGCATACGGCGGAACAGAACGTCCGAAAAGCGTAATCGTTTTTCAGCCGTTTAAAAAAACCGACGAATGCTCCTTCTTTTTTCATCACATCCTCCCGACGAAAAGCCGCCCCTTGCAAGGGGCGGCTTTGAAATCGATTATTTCTTATTCCTACTCTTCTTTTTCTTGCCCTTAAGTTTTTCGAGGTCGATTTCCTCAACTCCCTTATCGGTAGGTTTGATGAGGAAGAGAATAACGACTATGACTGCAAGCACCGCGGCAATGGAGAAGAGCACAACCGACAAAACGTTGTTCTTCAACCAATCGGATTCTCCGGGGATGGTATCGATCGGGTTTCTGACTTCGATCACCTGATACGCCGTCTTGATCACGCCCGCAAGCTGCGCATCGGTAACGTTTACCTGCAATACGTAGAAGCCTGCCTCCTGCGGAATAAAGGAAAGATTGCTGTCGGGATCCCAATGATAATCGTTATCCGTATCCTTCCACTTCGCATCGCTTTCCTTTACGTCGTTCTGATAGACGTGAATGACGTCCAGACAGTCCTTGAATTCCTCCACGTACTTATCCGCGTTCTCAACGAAGGAGGAATACGTGGGCTCCTCCCTGTCGCCGAGCTTTTCGCGATTGAAACGATACAGCGTGTAGTCGGTGGTATAGCCCGAAAGCGCGATGATCTCGAAATTGTCGAACGTATACGTGTCGTTGCGGTAACCCAGATCCTGCTCCTTGGGTTTTTCGATCGTTGCGCCCGTATACTTGATCGTAAAGGTGAATTCGGGAATCGCTTCGATGTCCCAGATATTGCTCGAAGAAACGGAAACGGGTTTGTTTTCGAGATTCAGCGTGATGTTGTTGCCCGCCGTATCCGTTGCAAGTACGCGGAACTTGTACAGCCCCGCCTCGCTCACTTCCAGCTTCAACGCATTGTAGTTCAGGGAGGTCTGCGACGACGCGCCCGAACCTTCCGTCTGGCTCTGCCTGTAATAATAGATACTGAATTTTAAATTTCTGTAATCGGCGTAAGCGCTCGAAATCAGTCCGCGCAGGGACGGCAGGTAGATATACGCACCCGTACCGGCGCTCGTATTCTTCGCCACAAGATCCAAGGCAGCCTGATAATCCTCCGCCGCCTTTTTTGCCTCGGGGGAAACGTGGTTCCCGTCGGCGTCGGACGCGCCCTCTCCTTCCGTTCCGATCCCGATATAGTTCGGACCCTTCTTGTCGCGGTCTACTTTGATAAAATCGTAACCGTCGTGCTGCGCGACTGCGTTATCGGCAGCGTACCAGCTGAGGTAGGAATAGATTTTAGGCATCGTGCCGTCGTCGAGCGTAAAGCGAATGGCAACATATTCGATTTCTTCATCCGTTTCGCCTTTCACGCTGTCGTCCACGGGCAGGAAATAGGTGGACGTGGTAAGCTGCGAATAATCGTCCGCCCCGTCCGACGAGGAAGCATCCGCCGCCCTTTCGGAAGGAGCTTTGTACGCGCCCTCCTCGTACTTCGCCATATAGTAATTTCTCGTAACCGTTACGGAGTCGTCGCAAACGTCGATTGCCTCATAGGTCAGGCTGAATCTCTGCCCGAGGGTAAACGCGTGAATTTCCTCGTTCAGAACGAGCACGGGATATGCGTTGTCTACCACGTTGCCGTTTTCCAGCTCGAACGTTTGCCCGTTCAGCGACTTCATCAGTACCTTCTGCGTTGCGCCTTCCTCCGCGTCCTCCGCAAATTCCGCCGTGAACGTCATGGGAATCGACGGCGTGGAGGAAGCCGACGAACGGTATTCGAGATAATATCCGCCGATATTTTCAAACTTACCGACAGAAATAACATTCGCTTCGTCGCCATTTAAGATAAGCTTTACGTTAAATTCTCCGGGGGCGCAAGGCTCGTCCGCCTTCTCCTCGTCGATAAAGAACTTCATGCTCGCGGTGTCGTCGACGACGACCGAGCCCTCGGGTTCTTCCGCGCCCGCCGCCTGCACCTGAACGCGGACCTTGCCCTCCTCCGCTTTGGTAAACACGAGGCTGTTCGTAGCCAGACCGTCTTTGGAGATGTTCTCTTCCGCGCTCTCGAACGAAAGCTTGAACGTTTTAAAGTCTACCGTGGGAAAAGAAAACTCCGTCGAAAAGTAATCGGGCGTAAGACGCTCGTTCGTTTTCGCCTGCGCCGTCTCGCCTCCTTCGCCCTCGTTTTCGTCGCCGCCATCTTCGGGCTTGTCCTCGGGAACGACCTGATACCATTTTAACGCGAGGTCGCGGCGGAAATGCACCTTACCGCCGTCCTTGATCGTAAACTGAACGTACGAAACCGCGCCTTCTTCTTCGCCCGCTTCGGACGCGCCGACTTCTCCGCCCGTACCTGCGGAAAAGACGTTCGAAGGCTTATAAGTCGCCGCCGACGCGGAATACCTTGCGGGAAGAGCAAACACGATCCCCAGTATGAGGAAGAGCGCCGCAATTGCCGATAATATCGTAATGAAACGTGATTTTATTTTACTCATGAAACCTGCTCCATAGGGACGAAAGCCCGATTTTCCTTGATTATCCTATATATTGTACACAAAAAATTCTTCTTCGTCAAGCGGTATCGCGCTTATCGGGGGAATTTTTACAAATTTCATTGCCCGCACACATTTTTCTTTATCCGTGCACGCGGCGGAACACCTTGGAAAGGTCGAATTTGCTCCACGGTTGTTCTCCCGCCGGAGGCTCCGCAACGAAGCGCATTCTCTCCTTGGTTACGGGGTGAGTAAACGAGAGGGAATAGGCAAACAACGCAAGCTTCCCCTTTTTCGCATTTTCGCCGCCGTAACGCATATCGCCGTAAACGGGGTGGGAAATACCAGCCGTCTGCACGCGGATCTGATGACTTCTGCCCGTGTGAAGCTTGATTTCGGCAAGGCACAGTCCCGCAGCGCTCTCCAACACTTCGTAGTCGAGTACGGCGAGCCTCGCCCCGTCCGTTCCCTGCGGGCACAGATAAACCATGTTGTTTACCGTATTTTTTTTCAGGTAGCCCGTCAGCCGTCCGCTCTCGGGGGAGGGCGTTCCGACAAGCACGGTCAGATAACGCTTATCGAAGTCGCCCGTGCGCATCTGCTCGGACAGCCTACCCGCCGCCTTGCTCGTCTTTGCAAACACCATCACGCCGCCCGTCGGACGGTCGAGCCTGTGCACGAGCCCCGTATATACGTTGCCCTTTTTCTCGTAAGTTGTTCTGAGGTAGTCCTTGACCGCGTCGAGCGCGTTATTATCTCCGCTTTCGTCGGGACAGGACGCGAGATTCTGCGGTTTCACCGTAACGATCAGGTGATTATCCTCGTAAAGAATGGGGAATTCCTCGCTGCCGAGTTCAATCATGAATAAACATTCCTCCTGCGCCGCAGGGAAGGCAGATCCCTTCCTCCGTCGGCAAGCCTACTTCGTAAGATTCGATTTTTCCCTTTTTGCCCTCGAGGGCGAGAGAAAGAAGATTTCCGAGCACGGCGGGCTGCAATCCCGTCGTGTAGCCGTTGATCAAAAAGAAGAGCGGTTCGTCCGTGAGAAGTTCGGCTACGAGCCTGACGAAGGGATACAGATCGTTTTCGATCTTCCACGTTTCGCCGCTCGGTCCGCGCCCGTACGATGGCGGGTCCATCACCACGGCGTCGTAGCGGTTGCCGCGCCTGATTTCCCGACGGACGAATTTAACGCAGTCGTCCACGATATAGCGGATCCCGCTCGTAACGCCTGAAAGCCGCGCGTTTTCGCCCGCACGCTCTACCATTCCCTTGGCGGCGTCCACGTGCACGACCTCCGCGCCCGCCTTGGCAAGCGCGACCGTCGCGCCGCCCGTGTAGGCAAACAAATTAAGTATTTTGACCTTGCGCCCCGCGTTTTTTACGAGCTGCGCCGTAACGTCCCAATTCGCCGCCTGTTCGGGGAAGAGCCCCGTGTGCTTGAAGCCCATGGGCTTCACCTTGAAGGTTAAATCGCGATAGGATACATTCCAGCTGTCGGGAACGGGTTTCCTGTACTCCCAGCCCCCGCCGCCCTTTTCGCTGCGGTGATACACGGCGGAAATATCGGGATAGGAAAATAAATCGCGCTTGGCGCCCCAGACGACCTGCGGGTCGGGACGAAGCAGCACGATTTTGCCCCAGCGTTCGAGTTTATACCCGTCGCCCGTAGTGATGACGGAATAGTCCGTCCAATTTTGCGCAAGACGAATCATGAATTTATTATAAACGGAAATAAAGGAAAAGTAAAGTGAAATTAAAGGCTTATCTGCACGCTTGCGCAAATAAAAATCCCGTCCGTAACGGACGGGAACGCTATTTTCTTTTATTTCATAAATACCAGCACGTTGAAGCTGCGGGGCGAAAGCGTAACCGTGCGCGCGCTTGCGGGCGCGATTTCGGTAGGCGCAATCTTAAACGGCTCTTCCAGCGTATTGTAATCCGTCAATTCCCCTTCGAGGCGAATGATCCGCGCGAGCGCGCCGAAGTCGAAGTCCCCCCCGATCTCCGCCTCCGTTTCTTCGTCGCTTGCGTTGACCACTTTGACGAAAGTCATGCCTTCCCGCTCGGAAGCGCTTGCATAAATCTTTTCCGTACCGTCCGTCTGCGTTTTCAGCACGAAGTCGCCCGTATACAGGCTGTACAGCTGCTGTACGTAATAATTCGCCGTCGCGTACGAATCCTTTCCGTCGAACCAAATCAAATCGGGGCTCCACTGCGTGTAGCCCAGCCGCGCGAACAGCGGCGCATAGGACGCCATAACGACGATATCCGCGTTGCGCTCCATTCCCGTCATAAACGCAGCTTCCGCAAGCGCACCCTCCCAGACGTTTGCTTGCGGCGCATTGAAGAGCGCACAGCCCGACCCCGGAACGTGCGCCGCATACTCTCCCGCGCACACCCTCGCATTTCTCGGATAGCCGTCGTACACGTTCGTATTCGCGTACAGCCATTCGGGGGAAACGTAGAAGTGCTCGTCGGAGGCGTACACGAAATCGGGATTCTTTTCGAGCTGCTCCCTCGTCCATTCCCACGCGCTCTCGTGCGTAGACGTGCCCACCGTCGGACCCACCGTACCGATAATCTTGATATCGGGATACTTCTCGTGAATACGCTTTTCGAAGAGTTCGAACCGCTTGTAAAACTCGTTGCCGCGATCCTCCCACTGCTCGTTGCCGATGCCGAGATATTCGAGAGCGAAGGGCTGCGGGTGTCCCATATCCGCGCGCACGCGTCCCCATACGGTATCCGTACCGCCGCGCGCAAACTCGACGACGTCCAAGGCGTCCTGAATATACGTTTCAAGCTCGGGGCTGTCGAGCGGAACGAACTGCGTAGACATATATTGACACGCAATGCCCACACCGACGACGGGCAGCGGCTTCGCGCCCAGATATTCCGCAAGGCGGAAGTACTCGTAATAGCCCACGCCGAGCGACTGCCCGTAATGGCTGTACGCCGAACGGAAGTTATTGCTCTCGTCCGTCGCGTGCACCGCCCAACGGTTCCAGTTATGCTTTCTGCGCTCCTTCTGCCCGATGGAATTTTTCCATAGGTAGCGGTTGTCGAGGTTGTTTCCCTCCACCACGCACCCTCCGGGGAAACGCAGAAATCCCGGTTTGAAATCCTTCATGAGTTTTACGAGGTCGCGGCGAAATACGCCCAGAACCGCGTTTTCGGGCATCATCGAAAAGCAATCGACGTGAATGATGCCCGCCCCGCCGAGCGTAAAAGCAAAAATTGCCCGATCGAATTCCGTTTTGCTCTTTGCCCTGAATTCGTAGCGGCGCCACTTACCGTCTGCCTTTAGCTTGAACTTCTTGCCCAGCAACAGGACGTCGCCGCCGTATATGCCGACGGACACCGTGCCCTTATAGTTATACGAACGGGCGTAAAAGGAAACGCGATAGACAACGCCCTTTTCCAGATAAATTCCGTCGTATGCCCGATTCGTTATACCCGTACCCGCAGCGCCCGCATCGATCCTCATATAGTGCGGATTTTCGGGGAAGAGCGCACGGTCGGTCTTGATTTTCAGCTTAACGTCCGCACCCGACGGAAAGGCTTCCCAACCGTAACCGCAGTCGTGCAGCTCCCGATAGTTATCCCATTTTCCGGACACGTCGCGCGCCTCGAAGTTGGCGTTTTCGAGCATCTCGGCATACAGACCGCCGTCGATCGCGTAGTTGATGTCCTCGATAAAAAGACCCGTCATCCCCCGCGCCGCAGTTATTTTGTTTTCGTTCGAAATACTTATTTTCATATTCTTACCCCTTCTTTGTTACGGCAATGACTTTAAGCGGTTTCTTCGATCGAGTGCGCAATATACGTAATGTGGTCGGCGGCACGTTCGAGGTTGCCCACGAGATTTATGAACACGCTCGAATTCTGCGGTTGACACTTGCCCTCGTTCAGCCTCTCGATATGCGTGGATACGAGCCGTTTCCTGTCCCTGTCGATTTCGTCCTCCTGTGCGTCGACGTCGGCAAGACGCGAACGGTCTTTATATACGAAGGTCGCAAGCGACAGTACGTAAAGGTTTTTGATTTTTTTGTACATCTCTTCAAGCATTTTCAAAAACTCGCCTGAAAATACCAGTCCGTCGTTGACGTAATGCTCCGTATATTTGGTTACGTTATCGGCAAGCTCGCCGATACGTGAAATGTCGTTGAGCACGTAATGCAGCGAAGAGATCGTTTTTTCATCCTCTATGGCGGGCGCGGTTGCGGAAATCTTTACCAGGTACGACACCATTTCGCGGTTGGTCGATGAAATCTCGTTGTTGTTTTCGGCGACCTTATCCTTGACGGAAGCATCCTTGGCAATGAAGGCTTCGAACGCACGGTCGAGCGTGTCCATCGCAAACGTAAACAGCTTCCCCGTTTCCTGATACAGATACCCGAGTGCGACGGACGGCGAACGGAGCAGACGCTCGTCGAACGCCATGGCAAGCCCCTCTTTGCTCTCTTCCGCTTCCGTCTTGTTCCCGCTCTTTTTCTTATCCGGCACGATGAGATCGGCAAGCTTGACGAACACGTTGATGAACGGCAGGAAAATCAATGCGCAAACGACGTTAAACAGCGTATGGAAGGTAGCAATCTGAAACGCCGGAACCGTCGGGAACATTTTGACGAGTACCGTATCGGCAAACCCCTTCCAACATAGAAGAAACACGGTAAATATGATTGCGCCGAATAAATTAAACAGAAAGTGAATGAGCGCCGCGCGTTTCGCGTTCGGTGTCGCTCCCAACGAAGAAATCAACGCCGTAATGCACGTTCCGATATTGGAACCGATAATAATATAGTAAACCGCGTTCCCGCCGCCGCCGATCAATAAGCCTTGCCCCGCCATCGTTATAATGATTGCGGTTACCGCAGAAGACGATTGCACGAGCGCCGTCAATACGATTCCGATTAACAAAAGCAACGCGGGATTACTGATTTTTTCGAGGACGCCGGATATCTTAGCGTACAGCGGCGTTCCCTCCTCAAAAGACATTGCGCCGGACATAAACGAAAGACCCACAAAAATCAGTCCCAATCCCGCAAGCGCGCTTCCGACGGTTTTCACCTTTTCCTTTTTGGAAAACATTCCCATGAAGACGCCGATTGCCGTTAAACAGAGAGCGAACGTCGTTACGCTGAACGAACTTAACGAAACGAGCCAGCCCGTAATCGTCGTGCCGATATTCGCGCCCATAATAATTGCCGTTGCCTGAAACAGCGTCATGATGCCCGCATTGACGAGACCGACCACCATAACCGTGGTGAGTGCAGAGCTTTGGGCAACAAGCGTAACGCCCGCACCGATTCCGACACCCGCAAAACGGTTTTTGGCGGTTTTGTTCAGCATATTTCGCATTTTCCCGTGCGCCAGCCTCGTCAAATTTTCCGAAAGCGAAGACATTCCGATGAGAAACGCGCCCATGCCGCCGAGTATCTTCATTATGATTTCGATGTAATCCATTACGCCCATGAATTTCAGCCTTTTCTTGTGATTGTAAATTTCACCGATATATATTATAACAAATCGCGCAAGCGTTTGTCATGATTTTTGCGAAAATTTTTCCGCGGTTCTCAAAAAATCTTTTTCCGTTATCTTATAAAAATGCTTGCAAAAACAGAAGCGGTTTGTTATAATATTATGGTTATTGATTTTTTGAGGCGTAGCGCAGTTTGGTAGCGCGCTTGGTTCGGGACCAAGAGGTCGCGTGTTCAAATCACGTCGCCTCAACCAAATGCGAAAGAGTTGGAACACCGCAAAACGGAATATATTTTCGTAAACGGTGTCGCGGGCTTCGTCGCATACCAATATGTAAAAAGCACAAGGTTTAAGACCTTGTGCTTTTTCTATGCCCCATATAGATGCCCTCTTTATGGGATTAGTAATTGGAAAAAATTACTTATGCCAAAATTTATCTTTACTTTATAAGATCAAAGGTATCGGGAAGCATCCGGGCACAGCCGCAAAGAGCCAATAAAAAGACGGAAGCGACAAATGTCGCTTCCGTCTTTTCGTTTTACGACTCGTTCCCCGTTACGATATCCTCATCGTCCCGCTCGGCAGAGTCGGGATAGATCATGCAATAACGCGGATTGTGCGCGTAATCGGTATCGATTTTTTTCTTGTTCTTCTTTTTTCCGTTCATAATTCCTCCGAAATCAGTATGCGGAGTATGATACGAACTATGCGTTATTTCACGCGTCCAACTGCTTTAACACCTTCGAAAAGACGTTTTTCTTCTGCTCGATCATCTTGCTTTCCGCAGGCTGAACGTCGTAATATCCGCGCGCGAGCATCTGCTCGAACACCGTAAACTGCGTTTCGGCGCTCGACGTGTAATTTTTGAAAATCTCCTTCCGGAACGGCTTGCAGCTCCCCTCGATGACCGCCGCATTGTAATAGGAAAGCAGCATTTTTTCCGCTTCGAGCAGGTCTTGCAACGCGTCTTTTTCGTTGAGCGTGGTATCCTTTTTCGACTGTTTCATCTCTTTCCTCCGTTTAACATAGAATACAGCGCGGAGAACCGTTCCGCGTGTGCCGCCGCAATGCGCCCCATCTCCTCGGCAAGCGCCGCGTCGGTGAGCGTATTGGCATAAATTTTTGCCTTCTTACAAGCCATTTCTTCGCCCGTGAGTATATGCGAAAGCACGTCCACATCCTTCGCCGTCAGATTTGTCATAAAAAACCTCCTCCGTCCCGTTATCGACGAAGGAGGCATTTTTTATACGTTATTGATTCGAAAAATACGGGCAGAACGCGCTCAGCGTGCAAATTTCGCAGGCGGGCTTTTGCGAATGGCACACCCTTCTGCCGTGCCAAATCAACCAATGGTGCGCTTGGGACCAATCACGCTGCGGAACGACGGCTTTCAGTTCCTCTTCCACGTGGAAGGGCGTTTTTCCGCTTGCCAACCCCAACCGTTTGGAAACGCGGAACACGTGCGTGTCCACTGCGATCGCGTCGCCGCCGAATGCCACCGAGTACACTACGTTCGCCGTTTTCTGTCCCACGCCTGCGAGCGTTTTCAGTTCCTCGAGCGTTGCGGGCACTTCGCCGCCGAAGCGATCGAGAATATCGCGCGAAGCGGACAGAATGTGCGCCGCTTTGTTGCGGTAAAACCCGCAGGAAAAAATGTATTTTTCAAGCTCCTCCTGCGAAAGCGTTACCATGCTTTGGGGGGTGTTGTATTTTTGAAACAGCACCCGCGTTACCTTGTTCACCCGCTCGTCGGTGCACTGCGCGGAAAGCACCACCGCAACCAACAATTCGTACGGCGAGTCGTACAGCAGCGCAGGCTTGGCGTCGGGATATAAATTTGCAAGTTCCTTTAAAATTTTTTCGTTTGCGTTCATACGCAATATTATATCCGATATCCGCACAAAAATCAAGCGTTAACGCTTAAAGAAAAAGCCATCCGAAACCCGTGTTTTTTAGAATCCCCGCATAGGAAGAATAGCGTTTTTTAGAAAGAAGAACGCGCACGCGCGTGAGAAAGCACGCCTCGAAGCGCACGGAGATCCCGCACCCCACGCCCGCCTCTTTGGGGGTGGAAACCGCGGATGCAGGCACGCCGTTCGCGCGCAAAAAAGAAATAAAATCAAGCGTTTCCGAACGCGATTTAAAAACTGCAAGCATTGTCATGATACAACCTTCGTATAATATGATATGATTTATCTCGATAACGCCGCCACAGGCGGCTTCAAACCCACAAGCGTAAAAAACGCCGTATGCGCCTCTTTAAAACTCTGCGCCAACCCCGGAAGAAGCGGACACCGCCTTTCGATCGCCCTGTCCGAATGCGTGCTCGACTGCCGCAACCTGCTGTCCGAGCTCTTCGACGGATACGGGTTCGACCGCGTTGCGTTTACGAAAAACTGCACCGAAGCGCTGAATCTCGCTCTCTTCGGTACGCTGAACGCAGGCGACCACGTGGTAACCACCGCGCTCGAACACAACTCCGTGCTGCGACCGTTGGAACAACTCGCGCGCGCGGGTGTAATCACTTATTCCGTGGCGCCCTTAAAGGACGGAAGGCTCGACTACGATGCTCTCGCTTCCCTCGTACGGGAAAACACCCGCATAGCGGCGGTAACCACGGCTTCCAACGTAACGGGCGAAGTTGTGGATTTAAAAAAAATCCGCTCGCTCCTGCCGGACCGCGTGTTGCTGTTCGCAGACGGCGCACAGGGCGCGGGGCACGTGCGGATCGCCATGCGCGAGACGGGAATCGACGCGCTTGCGATTGCGGGACATAAGGGAATGCACGCGATGCAAGGCGCGGGCGCGCTGCTCTTTTCCGAACGCGTCAACCCCCGACCGCTGCTATACGGCGGCACGGGCAGCGAAAGTCTCAACCTCGGAATGCCGGAATTTTATCCCGACCGCCTCGAAAGCGGTACGCTGAGTTATCCCTGCATCGTCTCCCTGTTCGAGGGCGCCCTCTTCGTAAAGGCGCATCGAAAGGAGCACGCAGAGCGTCTTAGCGCAATCACCGAGTCATTTTTGCAATGGCTTGACACGCTGAAAACGTACAAAGCGTTTTCCCGCCCCAACGCCTGCGGCATCGTATCGTTCGCGCACCGATCGCTTCCGTCGGAAGAGGTGGCGACCGCGCTTTCCGAACGCTTCGACATTGCCGTACGCGGCGGACTGCACTGCGCGCCCCTCGCGCATCGGGCGCTCGGCACGGCGCCGCAGGGGCTCGTGCGCGCCTCCTTCTCCCCCTTCCAGAGCTTACAGGAAGCACGCGCGCTCATTCAGGCGCTGCGAGCAATTCGTCCTTCCGAGGCGTAGCCGAATCGGAATAACAGGATTTTCTGCCCGAACGTTACATACTTTTCAGCTTTTCAACCAACTTATTTAGCCGTTTGCGCTTTGCACCGTCGAGCATGGGCGAAATTTGCCTGTAAAAATCGTCGATTTCGGCATTGGTGAGCGAACCGTTGCGCTTACCCTCGGCGGCGCGGGCGTAAATTGCGCTGATCAGTTCGTTTTCGTTTCTTCCGTTGTACTTCATGGCGATCCTCTGCGCCTCTTTCATAAAATCCCGATTGTTTTCCGAGCCCTTCTTTCCGCTTTCGAAACTTGCAAAATCGTCCATATATCACCTCTCAAACCATTGTATGACGCGAACGCAAATTTTGCGCACCGCATACGATAGAACATGGAAATCGCAATTCTTTTGTTTTTACTTTCGTCAAGCGGGCGCGGCGGCGACCTGAAAAAAACGCTGGAAGATTTTCTCGTTTTCTACCGTGAAAACCGCGAGCTGATACAAATGCTCTTCAACAAGCCCCTGCAAGAGGGGGCGCCGCAGGAGGAACGAAGCGACCGATCGAAAAACGAGGAAGAAAAAAACCGATCCCATAACGAAGAGACCGGTCTGAACGATATTCTCGGTGAATTTTTAAAGCGCAGTACGGTTTAAACAAGATCTCCGCCCGCACCGCTGCCCGAACCTGCTGGAAGCAACTTGATCGCCTCCTGCAAGAAGGTATCCTGCACGTCGTACAGCACGGGCGCTTCGATCGCCTTGGCGCCGTCCGACTCGATAACCCCCCTGTCGTGGATGCTGTGCCCATTGGGCCAGAAAATCTCGGCGACAGTCAGCTTTAACACGTTTCCGCTTTTATCGTTGAAATAGGACTGCATGATCCCCTTGCCGTACGTTCTCGCAACGCCGCTGACGGGATCTTTACGCAGAATGATGTCCCCGTAGCCGACGGTGCCGTAATCGACGAGCGCCCCGATCAGGCATTCGGAAGCGGAAGCGGTGTTCGAATCGGCGAGCACCGTAATTTTGGAATCTTCGTCAAAGTAATCGTAGTACTTGCTGCCCGCAGCCGCATAGGAAATCTTTTCGCCGTTGCGGAATTCCGCATAAGCAACCACAGGGCTTACGTTCTTCGGCACGTCCTTTAACAGGTAGGACGAAATTTCGATGAGGATATCCATATATCCGCCCCCGTTGAGGCGCAGATCGAGCACGAGATTGCTGCGTCCTCGCTCCGCCATCTTGTCGAGACAAGCTTTGAACTCTTTAGCGGCGCCGCCGTTGAACTGGTCGAGTTTTAAATACGCCGTCGCACCGTCCAAGCCCGCCAAAGGCTCGTTCGTTTCCGTAAGCTTCGGCGTCTTACCGCGGAACGCGAACGAGGATTCGCTGTCGCGGTAGGTGCAGTAGGTGGTGGTGTACGTTCCCATGGCGAGGGAATATACTTTCGCGGTTTCCTCGTTTTCATCCAAGCCGCATTTTAAGAAAAACTCCCCTTTCTGCGCGCCCGCCCAAGAGACGAATTCGTTGATCGTGCCCTTCGTCAGCTCCTCTGCCGACGCGCCGTACGCAAACAGATACATTCCGTCCCGCAAGCCCGCTTCCTGCGCGGGTGAGTTGCCCGCCACGGAATAGACGCGGATATGTTTGTTTTCGTCGAGATAAACGGAAAAGCCCGCGCCCTCGCTCACGCCCTCCTTCTCGTCGGAAATGCGCTTGAATTCGGACGCCGTATAAAAACAGGAATAGTCGTCGAGCGCGAATCCGTCGAAGATCTGTCCGTACAAATCGTCGTCCGTGATTTCCTTGTAGTAATTATCCTTGGCGGTATCGATTGCCCAAAGTAACGCGCGTTTGTCTTTGCCGAGCGCCGAATATCTGCCGAACCAGCCCGCAAGGAACGCCGCCGTAAACAGAAACAGCGCGCCGAGCACACTGAACACCGCAATTTCCACCCGTCTCTCTTTTTTCGTCGGCGGCGTATTCTGCTGTTTGTGATTCATAATATATTACCTCTTTCCCTTAGTTTGCGTTTTTTTAAAGTTTTAATAATTTATAGAGCACTGCAATCACGCGGAAGGTAACCGCATCCGAAAAATTGCGGATGTCCAGCCCCGTAATGCGTTCTATTTTATCCAGACGGTACATCAGCGTATTGCGGTGCATAAACAGATTGCGCGACGCTTCGGACACGTTGAGGGAGTTGGCAAGAAATTCTTCCGCCGTGTTCACCATGTCGGGATCCTCGAAGATCTCCGCCGTGTTCTCGATGCGGAACTGCGACATATATTCCCGCAACTGGTTTTGCGGCACGTTTTCGAGAAGCTTTACGAGAAGGTATTCCCGATAGGAATGTACTTCGCCCCGCGAATGGAAAATCGAACTCATCCGCACAGCCGTAACCGCCTGATTATAGGAAGAAGCGATTTCGGAAAAGCTCTTCACTTCGCAGCCGATTCCGATGCTCGCCTTTAACCCGAGCTCCTCGTACAGCGTCTGAAAAAGAAACTGCCCGAACTCCACGGGCGACTGCTCCTCCCCCAAAAACTTGACGACGCAGATTCTGTTGTCGTCCACCCGCACGGCGAAATCGTTCGTCCCCTCGAGGCAACGCTCTATGTGCAGCGCGGCTTCGCCCGTCTTTCGCTCGGGCACGACGTCGGCGGCAAAACACGCGCCGTCCGAAACGTGGTACTTCGCCATGAACCGAAACGCTTCCCACGCGCCGCCCTCGCCGAGCACGATCCACCTGAGCCTGTCCGCCTTGCCTTCGGGCGCGTTTGCATGAGGCGCCCCCGCCACGAGGTATTTGACGAGACGGACGAGCGCGTCCGTCTGTTCTCCCCTTCCGCTGACGTAGGCGTCGACGATTTGTCCTTGGTACTCTATCGTGAAATGCGTCTCCTCTCCGCCCGAAGGACTCAGGCGGATTTGCGTGCCCGCGCCCTCGCGAATTTCGGCAAGAAATTTTTCAAGCTCGGTTTTGCTTTCCCCGTTTATCATGAAGCCGACCCCTTTGTCCGGATAATATTTCCTCTATTATAGCATCCCGCACGAAAAATTACAAGGGTTTTACGGTGAAAGCGCTGTGAATGCAAAAAAAATCGTGTGAAAACGATTTTCTGCCACCCATGCCCGAAAATGAACCTTTCACAGTTCAAAACGGGGGCACCATGTCCACGGATGAGGCACCCATGTCCGCATTCGTCCATGAAATCCATGATAAAATTTTCAAAAAACAGGTTGTAAAAATGCCCAAAAAAGTGCAAAATAAAGGTAAAAATATTCACAAAACACGCCCATTTTTAAAATTTTTTCGTGCATGGTGTTGACATCGACAGATTTGGGTGCTATAATGATACTGATTTAATATTACTTAGTATTTGGATTTTACGTTGAATTAAGTCGAATTACGATAATGTCAGGGAGTTAAATCATATGGAAAATCAAAATAACATCCCGAATAGCGCCGCAACAGGTATGCCGAAGAACGGTATGCCCATGAACGGCGCGCCGAACGCAGCCGCGCAAAACGTTCCGTTCCGCAACGCAGTCGTTCCCGTTACGAGCATGGTGCCCGTATCGCAGCCTTACGACGTACCCAAAGAGAAAAAGAGATCCACCGTCGGGTACCGTATTTTTGCCCTGCTCTTCGCACTGCTTTCCGTCGGCGGACTCTTTCTCGGTCTCATCGGAAAAGTCCTTCCCGTGCTCGGACACGTCGACGGCTTAAACCAAAGCTCGATTTCCGCCCTCAGCGGATCTTTGCTCGGATACCTCATTGATTTCTTCAAAAATATCGTCGATATCTTCAAGTTGCTTATCGGCGAATTCAGCCTTGCGAATATCGTCGGCTTCATCGGAAATCTTTACGGTATTTTCTTGGTGTTCTTCCTCTGCCTCAGCGTCGTTCTTTCTTTGATTATGGGCATCGTCGGCGTGGCTTCGGGAAAAGCCTCCAAAGCTTGTATGCACGGCAACGGCGCATTGCTTTTAATCGCCTACGGCGGACTTTCGCTGTACTTGTTCATACAGAACTCGCTCTTGCTCGGCGTGTTGGACAGCATCGATTTCCCCACCATGATCGTTGCGGGGCTTGCACTCGTTATGCTGTTTATCACGACGCTTGCGGAACGTAAGGCAGGCGGACTGCTGAATATCCTCTTTACCATTCTTTCGCTCGGTACGCTCGTTCTGTTCTTCTTTCCGAAGAGCAATTTTGCCGGCTTCAGCATCGGCGTACTCCTTAGCGGCTTCAGCAAAGCGACGCTTTTCCCCATGATTGCCGTAACCGTTACGGTCGCATTGTTCGCGCTCAACTTTTATATCTCTTGCTCGCGCGTGTGCGCGAAGCGCGGGTATGCGGGAGATGCGGTACGCTTCGGGTTACAGATGGTTGCAATCATCCTCACGCTCGTTTCGGCAATGGTGGGCGCAAACAAATACCCGCTCTTCAAGGGCGGTACGCTCCCTCTGCTTTTCACCATTCTGCCGTTGATTTTCATCTTCATGGCGTTCGTATTCGCCATTCTTGCGGCAATCCTTGCGGCGCACAAAAAAAAGCATCGGGAGGAAGCGCCCGTACAGAACGCGCAGATGCCTCCTTACGGATACCGTCCCATGCCCAACGGACAGCCGATGCCCAACGGCGACTACCGCCGTCCCATTCCGCCCCCTGCGGGCGCGAATATGCCCCCCCGCGCGATTCCGCAGAACGCGGGCGCAAACGCGAACGGCGATTACCGCCGTCCCGTTCCTCCCCCCAACGGATACCCGCAGCGTCCGATGGGACCCGCGTCTCCGATCCCGCCGATGGGCGCACGTCCGAACGGACCGATGCCCCCCCTCCGCCCCACCGTACCGCCTAACTCCATGCCCCCGCAGGGCAAGCCGATGACGGACTTCGAACGGCGCATGGCGGCAATCGCAAAGGGCGAACAACCGGCAGGCGCGCCTATGCCTCAAAGCTATCCTGCGCCGCCTCAGCAGCAGTACAAACCCGCACCCCAGCGCCAGATCCCGACGGCGATTCCCGCTTCGGAAAAGGTGGAAAACTCCGTGTACAACCCTTCGAAGTACGCGTACGATCCTTTCGTCTACACGCTGACCGCATCGGAAATGAACGAATTCGGCGACCTGTTCATTGCAAACAAATTCGGCTTGCAGGCGTACCTGCCGCCCTACAACATCGGCGGGGACAACCGCGACTTCTTCAACAAGGTGTTCATCTATCTCGGAAGGTTCCGTTCGAACATTTCGGACGCCCTTCTCGACAAACTGTACCGCTACGTATGTGGAATGCAGTAACAAGACAGTAACGAAAAGCGTTCGGCGATTTACTTAATTCCCATAGGTAACCCGCAAGCGAAAGAGAATCAGGCGTGGCGTGAAGCCGCGCCTTTTATATTCCTTGTACGAACTTTTATTTTTATTATTGTCGAACGCGTATTGAAACTTTTTGTACCGTTCGTTTTCGGAACGCTTTTTATTTCGCCGATACTTTCGTATATGGCAGATAAAATAATTGCGGCTACGGCGGCAATTATTTTAATCATTATGCGGTGTTCTTTACCAAATTGCCAAATTAAATACTGAAAAAACGCCGTTATGGACGTTGGTATTAATTGTTTTGCTTGCGTTCGCCGCTTATCCGCTGCAAGTTGCAGGAAAAAGTCTTTTAACATATTTACTGTTTTATTTGTTGGGTTTTTACGTTTTCGGTAAACAGGAAAATATTGTTAAAACGGTTTTTGTCTTCGATTTCATTCCCCTTTTATATCTTGCATTTCGTTTGGGTGATTGCGTTTGAATATTGCTTCTCATATAACCGCGATAGCAAAAGCCTCTCGAACAAAAGTGTTCGAGAGGCTTTTCATCGTCTGTTTTTAATTCCCTTTTTCCCCGTCTCTCTGCGCGGCACAAGGAAAACGATCACCTCGTAATACGAATAACGACGCTCGTACCGTATTCCTCGCTGTAACGGCGCGTTTCCACGAGGGAATCGACAAGATACAGCCCCCTGCCGCATTCCGCCTCTACGCCCGCCAGAACGCTCTCTTCGGGCGGATGGAACGCCTTTGCCGAACGCACGCTCAGCGTAATTTCGTCCCCCGCAAGTTCGGCACGGAAGTATGCCCTGCCGCCGTCGTGCTGCAAGACGTTGGAAAGCAATTCGTCAGCCACCAACTTGCTGTCGAATACGATTTCCTGCGGCACCTTTTCGTCGGAAAAGCGCGCGCACATTTTTTGAAGCGCAGCTCTCAGCGCGTTGTAATCATCGATTTCAAAGTACATCAGTCCGAATTCTTTTGCAGCCTTTCTTTTAATTTGTTCAGAATCTTACGTTCCATACGGGATACATACATCTGCGAAACATTCATTCGTCTTGCCGTTTCCGCCTGTGAAAGCTCGAGCGTGAAACGGCACCGCACGATTTCCCGCTCCTCCGCCGTTAAAACGCGCACTGCGGACTGCACCGCATCGCGATTTTCCAACAGTTCCATGTCATCGCGCTCGGAAGGGATCACGTCGTAATAGCTCATCCCGTCCTCGTTGTCCTCCACGGGCTTGTCGAGCGAAACCACCCCGCCCGCTTCCGCCGCACGTACGATTTCTTCTTCCGTTACCCCGAGGCGAAAAGCAAGCTCCTTTGCCGTGGGATTTTTCCCTGTTTCCGAAAATATTTCGTCCGATGCGCGCTTTAAATTCACGCGCAGTTCGGAAACGCGGCGCGGCAAATGTACGAGGCGCGAGCGGTCGCGGAAATAGTTTTTTATCTCCCCCGTAATGGTCGGAGTGATGAACGTGGAAAATTGCAGCCCTTTCGATTCGTCGAAGCGCTCGACCCCCTTGATAAGCGCAAGCGCGGCGACCTGATACAGATCGTCGTACTCCACGCCGCGTCCCACGAACTTTTTCGCGAGTACGCTTGCTATGTACAGGTACTTTTCAACGATCTCGTTTCTCACGGAGACGTCGCCCGTTTCCCGATACTTTTGAAAGAGCTCTTTATCTTCCATTTTTTGCGAAGCGGAACTCGATCGCCGTAAGGCGCCCGTCCCTCCTTTGCATATTTACGTCCCCCGCAAGCGCCGAAAGCAATGCAGAGGAAATTTCGTCGTCGGGATAGTTCTCTTCAGGCGCGGCGTAGTCGTCGCCTTCGATTTTAATGCAGACTCCCTCGCTTTCCGCAAAGGAAAGCCGTGCGGCTCGGAAGCCGCTGTGCATAAGCAAGAGCAGACTTTCGGTAACGCATACCTTGCAATCCTCGCTCTCTTCCATATCCAAGCCGACGAGGGAGCACACCCCGCCCGTCGTTAAACGCACCGTCGTCAGAATTTCGCGGTTCAAACCGATACCGAGCGCAAGAATGTCTTTCATCCTTCTATCTCCATGATCGTATCGAGCGAGCAGATGACGAACAGCTTTTTTAAGCGCGGAATCAAGCCCGTCAGCTTCATTGCGTGCCCCGCGCTTTTTACGTGCTTTAAAATTTTAACGAACGTGCCGAGCGTCGTAGAGTCAATAAACTCCAATTTCGAGCATTCGAACACCACGTCCGAAGGATTCTTTTCGTATTCCGCCGAAAAAACGTCGAAAAACTCGTCTGCATTTCCCGAGTCGATTTCTCCCGAAAGAGCGATTTTTAAAATCGGCGTACTCTCCAAAACTTTAAATTCCTGCATTTTTTCCTCCGATAGCGTGTACGTTAAAGCAAATCTTCTTTTCTTTTATTGTAACACAAAAGACGGGACGTTTAAACAAAATCCGATATTTTTTTTAATATTTTTGTACCGATCACCAGTCCATCAAGCCGAAATCGCGAATAATACAGGAAAGTCCGCGCGTACGCTCGGGCAGCCTCTTCAATTCGTCCAAATTCCCCGCGCCGCCGTACGCTCTGCCCGCAAGCGAATACAGGTTTTTACGGTATGCCCCCGTGTTTTTTACAATCGATTCCGCCTCGCCGAAAAATACCGCGCGCTTGCGCTCCAACGCGCACACGCGCGACGCGTACTCCGTAGGAGTAGGAATATCCTGCTCGCAATAAGCCGCGCCCGCTGCGCGCGCCCGCTCCCGATAATCCGGCACGAAAGGCTGCGGTTTCCCCTTGCCGAAGAATGCAAAGTAGAGGGCGGAAAGCTGCAAAAACGCCCTCCAGCTTCCGTCGCGCCCCAGCCGTTCGGCAAGCACCCCTCCCTCGCCGCAGCTCGCGCCCTGCCGCAGACACGTCTGCACGGTAGCGTTCTTTTCCACGATTTCCCGCGCCGACAACTCTTCCGCCAAACCTGACAGCGCAGCGTACGCCCGCTCTTCCGCCTCCTCGCTGCCCGAGGCGCAGCCGAAACAGCGCAATACGCGCGCTTCCAACCGCGCCAGTCGGGCAAGCAGAAGGCGCTCATAGCCCTCTGCAAGCCGCGGCTGCATCAGAGAAAGGTCGCATACGGTATCTCCGTCCGCAAGCGCCACACGGGCGGTTACGCCGCCGAGCCGCAAAGCCGCTTCCCGCTCGTACGCGCCGTCGAGCGCGGGGGAGGAGGGAAACGTCATCACGGGCACGCGCCTGACGCCGGCAAAAAAACGCGCCGCCGAGAGCGTATTGCCCTTCCCTGTCGCCAGCACGAGCGCCACCTCGTCCGGCATGGAAAAGAGCGGAAGCGCGTCCGAAGTATCCAGCACCGCGCTGACGCAACGCGGCCCCGTTACTTCCCGAAACGCGCCAACCGCGCTTTCGTCCGTTACGAGCAACGCCCTCCCCGCAGACCGTTCGCCCAAAAACCGAAGCGCCCCTTCCCGAACGGAGCAAAAAAACAGCCCGCCGTCCTCCCAAGGGTTTCTCTTGCGTAAGGAATCGGCAAGCTGCATAGCTTCCTCCGAAAAATAATATTTTAACCGTTCGAATTCAACGCCAACGGGTTATATCAGTAACGCGATTGCGTTGACCGCGTATCCCACGGCAACGCCTATAAAAAATTGCACGGTCATAATGACGAGGGCGTTTCTGCTGTTTTTCCTGCCGCCGAACAGCGTCAGTACGCCCAAGCCCGCGTTCGTAACGAGCCCCGCAAGACAGCTTCCGAATTCGATGCCCCCGACGGCGTACGTTTCGGCGAGCACCACGCTCGAAGCGCAATTCGGCACCAACCCGACGAGGCTGCACACGAGCGGCTGAATCCACTTCCCCGCCCGTAAAAAGTTAACGACGTTTTCTTTGCCCATGCCCCAGAATAAGTACCCGAACGCCAGATTTACGAGCAATACGAACGCCGCCACCTGCAACGCGTGCAACAAGGGAGATACGAAGTAGAGCTGCACCTTGCTTTCGTGCGCGTGCTCGCAAGCGGAAAAATGCTCGTGCTCTTCGTGCCCCTCACGTTCTTCATGCTCCTCGTGAACGTGCTCTTCGGCACGTTCTTCGCGCACGTGTCCCGCGTGCTCCTCAAGCTGCTCAATGGGCTCGAGAACGGAGTTTTTAAAGCGGTTCGCAACGAGATCGGCAAGATATCCCGCGGCGACGCCCACGGCGATTTTAACGCCGAGCATGGCGAGGATAGAAACGACTTTGTCGAGCGGAGGCAGTACGGGAGTCGTCAACAGAACGAGAAACGCCTCGTCGCTGGTGGCAATAAACACCGAAAGCAGCGTGCCGACCGTGATATAGCGGTGCCTGTAAAGCTTTGCCGCCATCACCGAAAACCCGCACATAGGTACAATCCCGAGCGCCGTGCCCACGAGCGGAGCACATTTTCCCGTCAAAGCCCTGCGCGGCTTGCTTACGCCCGTGTTATGTTCGAGCGCCTCGATCACGATATACATTAAAAAGAGAAACGGAAAGAGTATCGCCGTATCTTTTAACGCATCGAGTATGACTTCCCACCACACGGCGTTCCGCCCTCCTTGTAGAAATCGGGTAATATCATAAACGATTTTACGGATTTTGTCAAACGATTTAAAAGACCGACCGGCGATTTTCCTCTCCGTCGGCAAAATCCCCCGAAAACCGACGAAAAACGCCCCGCCGTGCGGAGCGCTGCTTTCGTAAAATTTTCATTTGCGTCCGTACGAAAAATCATTCCCCGTTCAGACAGTCGCGCATCTTCTCCACCGCCTCGCCGCGGTTCGCGCAGTCCATTTTCACGTAAATGGCGGAGATGTAGTTGCGCGACGTACCGTCCGTCAGCTTGAGAGCCGAAGCGATCTGTTTGTTCGTAAACCCCTCGTACAGCATAATGGCGATTTCCACTTCCCTGTCCGAAAAGCCGAACTTGCGTTTCAGTTTGATTTGCCTGTCGTTGGTAACGAGACTCGCCGCACTGGCAATGCTGCGGGCGATTTTCGCAGGAAGAATGGTATCCCCCGCGTAGGCGTTTTTTATGGCGTCCACAAGAGCGGAATAGGACGTGTCCTTTAACAGGTATCCGCTCGCGCCACTGTTGATTGCGCCCAAAATGTAGTCGCTGTCGTCGAAGGTGGTCAGCACGAGTACCTTGACGTCGGGACAAATCCGCTTGATCTCCTTCGTCGCAACGACGCCGTTCATGTTGGGCATACGAATGTCCATCAGCACGACGTCCGGACGCAGCTTCTGCGTCAGCTTTACCGCCTCCACGCCGTCGGACGCGATTCCCGCAATTTCGAATTCCTCGCACGCGGAAAGCACGCTCCCGATTCCGTCCGCCAGAATGGGTTGATCGTCGGCAAGCAAAATTTTGATTTTCATTTTTTATCGCCCTCCTCGTCCATAGGTAAATTCAAGTGTATCTCGAACCCCTCGTCGGGCTCCGTTTCGAAATAAACGCTACCGCCGAGGCTTTCGGCGCGAGCGTGCATTCCCGTTAAGCCGAACCCCTCTTTCAGAGAGGAAAGCTCCATACCGCACCCGTTATCCGACAGCATGAACTCCACCCTGTCGCCTCCGTTCTTCAATTCGAAATAAAACGCCGTTGCGTTTCCGTGCCTCAGTCCGTTGGAAATGCCCTCTTTCAGCGTGTTCAAAACAAATCTGCGCTTCGCGTCGCACAGCGTAACATCGTCCACGTCGCAGCGGATGACGATGCCCGTGCCGTCGGTGGAATCGTTGATAACGTCCAGGATCTCCTCTTTCAGCGTTACTTCCCGCGAAACGCCCGAGAGAAGATGTACGCTTTCGCGCAACTCCTCCAACGCGTGCTTCGCCTGCAAATTCGCCGCCGCAATGCGGCGCTTTGCCTCCTGCGGGTCGTTCTCCACGGCAAGTTTCGCCGCCTCCGTCTGCATGATCACGGTCGTAATGGAGTGTCCTGCCGTGTCGTGAATGTCTTTTGCGATCCTCTGCCGTTCCTCGAGGGCTGTGATCTCCTTTAACTCCTCGTAGGCGATCCTCAGCTTTTCGTTCGTTTTGTTTACGTCCTCCACCGCAGACGCGAGCTCCTTGTTCTTGCGGAAGAGCTGCACGGCGAAGTTGACGATCAAAAAGTGGAAAATGAGCAAAATCAAGTCGTTGAACGCGTTTGTAAAAATCTGCGTCAGCGAAAGCCACTGCCTTTTAAACAGCGCCGAAATGCCGAACGTAATAAGGAAGAGTACGATACTCGAAACGCAGATGGCGATGCTTCCCCCGAGCCCCTTCGAGTTCAAATAGAATTCGGACAGGATAATCATATACAGCACGGAAATCAGCGTGCCGTCCGAAAAAATCGTCAGCGTCATCAGGCAGAGAATATCGAATACGTAACAGACTATTTTCGCCTTGTAATTTTTGAACCCCCAAAACTTGACGGCGTTTTCTATGAGAAGCATACCCGCGACGGGCACGTTGACGCACCATGCGGGAATGCCGAAATACGACCTGTGGTTGAGCACGATCAGCGTAATCAACACGACGACCAAAAGGCAGTATACGACGGGAAGCCCGAAACGCAGCAGGCGCGGCTTCTCTTCCTGTATCAGATTAACGCGTTTCATTGGTGCCGTTCCTCGCAATGATATTCTGCACGTCGTACCGCCGTCTGATGTCATCCATTCTGCCCGCCAAATAATAGCTGTACGCGCCGTCCGAGCCGATAATGATATGATCGTATAATTTTACGTTGTTCGCCGAGCAAAGCACCTGCACCTGCGCCGTAAAATCGTCGTCGTCAGCAGACGGACGGCAGACCTCGTGCGGGTGATTGTGCGCCACGACGACGGCGCGGGGCGCCTGCGCAACGAGAATGCGGCTGATCTCCGTCGGATCGACCACGACCGCCCGCTCGCTTTCGTTGCCGAAGGTCTTGCGAAAAAACACCTTTCCGTTCTTATCGACGCAAAAGATCTGCAACACCTCGTAGGGAGCGTCGCGCAGGTTATTTTCGAGATACTGCGAATACGTATGCACGTTGAAATAGCGCGGCAGGTCTTCGGTGTACGCGCGGACGCGTTCGAAGCACATACCGATACAACGGATATACTCCGCTGCGGAAGAACCGATGCCGCGAACGGAGCAAAGCTGTTCGACCGACGCGGAAAACACGCCCGAAAGACTTCCGAAAGACTTGATGAGGTCATGCGCAATCGGATTGGTATTGACGCGCGGAAGCGCGTTAAACAACAGGATTTCGAGAATTTCGTGATCCTGTAAGCTATCGGGCCCGCTTTTCAAGCGGTCCATGATGCGCTTTCTGTGCCCCTCGTGCATTGTCGAACCTCTTCTTGGGATAAAATTATTTTACCACGGATTACCGCAATAGTCAAGTCGGCATAGGTCATTTCACTCAATTTTTAATTTTTGCCGTGCCATTCCTCTTCGTCGCGCCCTCTGAAAAAACACCTCCCGACAAAAAATCCCCCGTCCGTTTCGGACGGGGGCAACGACCTCACAAAGCAAACTTACTCCGTTTTATTCGCCTTGCGCTTTAATAAACGCTGCTCTTTGGCGTACTCG
>CAJUOI010000020.1 GCA_910588615.1 uncultured Christensenellaceae bacterium
ACAAATTCCGCTATAAGTGCCGCCGTTTCGTCCGTTAATTCCGTGTGCGACCAACCGATAGTTTGCACGCACTCAACTGTCAAGCCGTGTTTTTCGGCAATCGTTTTGAATAGTTTGTTATGGTAGTTACCCGCGCGGGAAGTGTCTTGCATATTGTGAACGCTTGCATACTGATGGCACATTTCGTGTAACATTGTTGCCGCTATCTGATTGATAGGGCGGTTAAGCTGTTGCGCTGTCATATTCAGTTCGTGCTCGCCCTCGTCCTTGTCGTTCTCTTTCCAAACCTTTTTAACAGACCACCAACCATTAGTTTTGTTGCGCTCGTCGCGCTGTACCGTTATGACAGGGCGGACAAGCTCGCCGCCGAATAACTTTGCGTTGCAATAGTCGTACAGTTTTGCAAGGTAGTTGACCGTTTCAATGTATTTTTCCGTTCCGTTTTTCATTTTCATTACCTCAAAAAAAGACTAATCATTTTTTAATTTACCGCAAGAGAAGAAATAAGCGTGTAAACCACTTTCAACTGCTTGCTTATCGCAAAGATTAAATGCTTTTAACATTTCCTTTGCTTCGGCTTGTGTACACACAAAACCTAAAAACTGTAAAGATAAATAAGATTTTGATAAATCTTGTTGCCAAATATCAAAGCGTTCGGGTATTGCAATCTTATCAGTCATTTTTTGATGCCTCACTTTCGACGTATTCAAAAATGCCCGCCAAAAGAAGTTTAGCTATAAAATTCACAGCCTTATCAACATTAAAAACATGTTGACACGCTACGACTTCACGAGCATTATGAACTACTTGTCCGTAAGCACCTACAAAAGGTTCAATGTAGATTTCAACAGATTGCATAGAACCAACGAAACTCTTACGAAAATAGTAAAGGCGATACCAACGCCCTTTATTATTTCGCATCCATATAAAACTTTTTTCAAAGCCGTATTGCTCAAGTACCTTTTCGTCAATAGTTTCTTTTAACCGTATCATTTTGTTTCCGTCCTTTGCGTAATGCCGCCGCCGTTTAATATAAAAAAATGGAGTAGAAGTCGCTTTCGCTATCTTCTATTCCATTATAAAACTTTACACCGTCAGGAAGGGGGTGAAAATATATTTCAAAACGATTGCAAAGTTTTTCCGTCGGTGTTATAATATGCGTGGTACTCTCACGGAGCGGAACTGCCCGCCTTCGGGGAGTTGGTCAACGGGTAGGTGCCTATGAAGAAATTACAGAAACCGACGAAGTTACAGATTCTAAAATTTATCCGGTATTGTCTGATCGTGATTGCGGGCAACGCCGTTGCCGCATCTGCCGCGGCGTTCTTTATCAAGCCGAACGGGCTGGTAATGGGCGGAACCACGGGTCTCGGGATCCTCGTGGAGAATCTGTTAACGAACGCAGGGAAGGCAGGCGCCGCGAAGTGGGCGGGCAACGTTACCGTTTACGCCGTGAACATTGCGCTGTTTATTCTGGGCGCTGTTATGCTCGGAAAAAAGTTTGCCATAGCTACCGCGGCGGGCACGTTGCTGTATCCCTCGTTTTTGAGTCTGTGGCAGCTTGTAAACGGCTTGTTGAACAAGCTCCCGAGCGGCAATCCTTTTTATTTGAGAGATACCGATCCGCTGCTCGCCGTTATTTTCGGCGCGTTGATTTTCGGGCTTGGCATCGGGATCGTCGTCCGTGTGGGGGCGAGCACGGGCGGTACAGACGTTCCGCCGCTCATCTTAAATAAATATTTCGGAATCCCGCTTGCGCCCGCAATGTGGATTCTTGATATTTCTATCGTTCTGTTGCAACTCATCGGGGGAACGGAATTTCCCGACGTGCTGTACGGTATCCTGATTCAGCTGTCCGCCTCTCTTATCGTGGAGAAGGTGGCGCTTATCGGAACCAAGCGGGCACAAGTAAAGATCATCAGCCGAAAATACGAAGAGATCCGTCGTATGATTCTGGATAAGCTCAACCGCGGCGTTACCATGCTTTACGGCAAGACGGGGTACCTGCGCGACGATTGCTATATGCTTTTGACGATTGTTTCCAACCGCGACGTCATCAAGCTGAAAAACGCAGTGCAGGCGATCGACCCCGAAGCGTTCTTTATGGTAAGCATCATTTCCGAGGTGCGCGGAAACGGGTTTTCTTCCGCCCGCGTGGCGCTGCCGAAATCGGTGGAGTGGCAGGGGGAAGCGTCTGTTTCGGACGAAGCTGCGGTTTCGCAAGATAAAAAATCGGAAGATTAAATCCGAATTTAAAAACCGCCCTTTCTTCGCAAACGAAGGAAGGGCGGTTTGCCGTTTGTGGGAGCGATAGCCGCTTGCGTTACCTTGGCTGCCTCATAATAAATGGGGCGGCTTCGCCGTAGGAGGTGCGGGGAGGGGAGTATCCTTTCAGTCTGCAAAGCAGAACAGACAGCTTCTCTCCGGAGAGGGGCGCCAATATCCCTCGCTTCGTTTGGATTGACATACGGCTAATCGTCTTATTTTCGCTGCGAAAACGCCTTTTGCATGGCGTTGATGAGTACGGGCATATCAATGGGTTTATTCAGGTGTGCGTTGATTCCCGCTTGCAGCGACAGAATTTTATCGCTGTCGAAGGCGTTTGCCGAAAGGGCGATAATGGGGATGCCCGAGAGCTCGGAATCGAGCGCGCGGATTGCCTGCGATGCAGCTCTGCCGTCCAATACGGGCATTTGAATATCCATGAGGATCAAGTCGTAATCGTCTTTTTCCGCCGCTCTGATTTTGTCTACGGCAATTTGTCCGTTGACGGCGGTATCGACGATGAAGCCGTAATCCTGCAACAGCTCCGTTTCGATTTCGAGGTTCAAGGGGTTGTCCTCGACGATGAGAATTTTTTTGCCCGTCAGCTCTTCGCCGTTCTCATCGCCGTCGCAGTCCGATTTCTCTTTGGTGCGCAGGCTAACGGCAACGGTGAACGTGCTGCCTTTGCCGAGTTCGCTGTGCGCCGTGATCGTTCCTCCCATTACTTCTATCATGCTTTTGGCAATCGTAAGTCCGAGCCCCGTGCCGTAAATCCCGCTTGCCGTGGTATTTTTAGCGCGCTCGAAGGGGTCGAATACGCGCAGCAGGAAGTCCTCGTCCATGCCGATGCCCGTATCGTTGACGATGAATTCGTAGGTCGCAAACTCGTTCACGCCGCTCTTTCGTTCGGAAACGGTAATTTTAACTTCTCCGTGCTCCGTATATAACACCGCATTCGAAACGATTTGTGTCAGTACCTGCGTTAACTTGGGTAGGTCGGCTAAGACGACCTCGTTCCGCACCGCGCTCGTATCCACCGTGAAACGCAAGCCCTTTTTATCCGCCTTCGGCAGCGCGTCGGCGTATACCGAGCGCACCACGTCGCAGACGTTGCCTTCCTCCTCGTTTACGGAGTACGCTTGCGCGTCCATATAGGTAAGCGCGAGAACCTTGTCGATCAGCTCGAGAATTTGTCTGCTTGCCGTTTCGATGCCGTCCAGCGCTTCGAGCGTTTCGAGGTTGTCCTTGTTGTTTTTCTTGGCAATGGCGGTGTAGCCGAAAATCGCGTTTAGGGGGGTACGCATGTCGTGCGACATGTTTGAAAGGAAGGAGTCCTTTGCGATTTCCGCAAGCTTCGCGGTTCTGAATGCAGTTTCGAGCACCTGTTTGTGCTTCAACTCTTTGATCACCTCTTCGTCGACGTTCTGAAAGCCCATGACGATTTGCGAGGCGTCGCCGTTTTTGCCCACATTGACGATGCGCAACTGAATGTATTTGATTTCGTCGTTTTCGATGCAGCGGTAGTTCAGGTGGTACGTTCTGTTTTTCGTAAGCTGTTTTCGGATATAGTCCATCGACGTCAGCTCGGTGAACAGCGCTCTGTCCTCGGGGTGGACCCATACGTTGGTGTAGTTTTGCAAAAACCATTCGAATTCCCGCACCTGCATTTTTTGCTCGAACTGTTGCTGTACGCGCGTGCTCACGCGATAGGGGAGAACGAGGTTGGCATTGAAATCGGCATAGAGAATGGAGTCGTAATTGACGCTCAAACCCTCGATGACTTCGAGACGCTGTAAGTGCTCCTGACGAATCAGCTTGCGTTCCTTGTCGTACTCTTCGATGAGTTGGTGAAGCTTTTGCTCCTTTTCCTGGTGATCGTGCCGCAACGTAAACGTTTCCATTAGCCGCTGCGTAATCTTTTCCGTTGCGTCGCAGATGAATACGTAAAAATAATCGTGTCCGTCGTCGCCTTTGACGTATTGCCCGTAATCCTCCACCCAGCGCACGATCCCGCCTTTTTGGATAATGCGGTAATCCACGTTGTCCACGTCGCCGTCCTTGCAGGAAATCTGCTTTCGAATCGAAGCTTCTACCGCTTCCAGCTCTTCCGGATGCACGATCCCGCGGAACGAGCCCTTCGTGTATCGGTAAAAATCGTTGAAGTCGTCGCAATTAAAAATTTTAATCAGCGAGTCGTTTGCGTATATGATTTCTTCGTTTTCTTCGGCGGAGTATATAAGAAAGCCGCCGGGGATCTTGTCGATAAATTCCTTGATTTGCAGTGCGGTATCGAGCTTCTTCTTTTCCGCAACGGAAAGGGAGTTTTGAATATTTTTATCTTGCCAATAGCCTCTGTGCAACAGATAGAGCATCGACTGAATAATACTTTTTCCCGTGTGCCGTACGTTCATAAGCGCTCCTTTGCATACCTTGCCGTGATATTTTTATATTTTATCACATTTTTTGCTGTCGGTCAATAAGTTGAAAAGTTGATTTTTCTTATTTTTTCTTTTCTTTTCGGCGTTTATCGTTGATAAGTTCCAGCGCGGCTTCGTCAACGACGGAAATTCCCTCCTCCCTGGCGATATTCACCATCTGCGTAAGGGCGGCTTGTAAAAAAACGCGGGGGATTCGGGTAAGCTTTGCGCACGCCCCGTCGGTAAACGTTACGTCGGGATCGATGCGCGATGCGGCGTATTTCACCGACTGCCAATCGCCCTCCTTCGCCTGTATCTTTTCGGGAACGGGTTTTTTGAACGGGGAGTACCAGAAGTTCGTGCTGTCGCGGTAGCCGTAGTCTACGGGCACGGGCGGGAAATCTTTTGCTTTAACGCCGTTGATAATGGCGTTGCGGTAGCGTTCCTGCATTAAAATTTTGTCGATTTTCAAAATAAAGTGCGCGCCGAATTTGCTTGTGATCCCGTTGAAATTGCGGTAGGGCGGACCGTAGCCTTCGAGACAGCCCGCTTTGTCGAGGTATGCGTCCTCGAGGGCGGAATCCCAGGTACATTCGAACACCTGATATGCGTTCGTGATGATTTCGGGGCGTTCGCCCTCCGCCAAACCCTTGCCGAGCGGGAAAATGCAGTTTTTCATTTTCTCGTCCGTCGTTTCGCCGGGGAAGCCGAGGCGCACCGCCTCGCGGAAATACTTTCTGTCGTCGCAGATAAAGTTTAAAGAAACCTTGCTGCCGCGCAGAATATTCTGCGCCGTGTTCGAGCTGTTTCTGCATTCCAGAATCATGGCGTAATAGTCTTTGCCCGCAATGTAGTAGGGGAAGCAGAGGGAATAAGAGCCGAGGTTGGTTTTTCCGTTTTCCGATAGCGTGCCCACTAAAATGGTGGGCATGGGAAAGTATGCCGAGGTCTGGTAGAAATTGTCTACGATGCGAAGTTCCTTTAACATATTTGATCTCCCTTTTTATTATAGACGAAAACGGCGCTTTTGTCAACCGCGCTGTGCTTTTCGGTAAAAAAAGATAGGAATGATTATATCGGACACGACTATTTCTCTTCGTTATTTCGTTCTCTCTTGATTGGAGGAATCTTTTTGCGCGTAGCGCAAGACGTAAGAAAAAAAGGACGCATATGCGTCCTTTTCGTTTGTTTTGTCTTACTCCGCCTTGAAGGGGATGAGCGCGGCGATTCTTGCGCGCTTGATCGCAATGGCAACCTCTCTCTGGTGCTTTGCGCAAGTACCCGTCATTCTGCGGGGAAGAATCTTTCCGCCTTCGGCGATAAAGCGTTTCAATTTTGCAACGTCCTTAAAGTCGATGGTGGATTTTTCCTGACAGAACACGCAGACTTTTTTATAAGCCTGTCTTTTATAGTTCTTTTTTGCGGGTCTTGCCTCGCGTTCCTTGGGAGAGCGCGTTTCTTTCGCTTCGCCGTTCTCTTCCTGCACAACGGTTTCCTGCATATTTTCTTCCATGTTGACTTTACTCCTTATTTACTATTGCCCTTAGCTTAGAAGGGGATGTCCCCGTCGTCGTCGAAAGCCTGCAAGGCGGGCTTTTTCTTGGCGGGCGTCGTCCTCGTTTCGGACGAATCGTAGAAATCGTCGTTCTGCGCGCCGTTTTTGGGGGAAAGGAATTCCACGTCCTGCGCGATAATGTCTACCGCAGTGCGTTTCGCACCCGTGTTGTCCTCGTAGTTGCGAATCTGAACGCTGCCCGAAACGGCAACCTTGTTTCCTTTCTTGCAGAACCTCGACACGTTGTCGGCAAGTCCGCGCCATGCGGTTACGTTAAAGAAGTCCGTTTGCTGCTCTCCGTTCGCGCCGGAGTAATTGCGGTTGACCGCAATGGCAAAGTGGCAGACGCTCACTCCGCTGTTCGTTTCCGAAATTTCCGGATCGCGCGTTAAATTGCCGATCAAAAATACCTTGTTCATCTTCCGTTTCTCCTAATTACTCGGCTTTCGTGATCATGCGTCTTAAAACGACGCCCGAAAGTCCCGCCACGCGGTCGAGTTCTTTTACCGCGTTGCCTTCTGCCGAAAACTTCATCAGCGCGTAGAACGCATCCGTCTGGAACTCAACGGTATAAGCGGTCTTTTTTACGCCCCACTTATCGGTTGCTTCTACGGCTCCGCCCATCGAGGTTACGATATCGGCGTACTTTTTCAGTTCCGCCTCCCGTGCTTCCTCGTCCAAGTCGCTTTTCAGCAGCAAGAGCATTTCGTACTTTTTCATGACTTTCACCTCCCGGTCTTATTCGGCATATCTTTGCGATATGCAAGGTCTAACGCTTATTTTACACTATTTTTTAAAACAAGTCAACGGCTTTACCCGTTCGTCGGTCAATCTTTTGCAAAAAATCAGCCGATTTTTTTGAGAAGGGCGATGATTCCGTCGATCGAATACTCGTTGAGGTTTCCGGAAGCGCCGGAAATTCCGGAGCCGGAAAAATCACGGTAGGGGTTTTCGTTGACGATTCCGTGGAAGTACAGCTTCCAGAGGGGCGTGTCCGTCAGAACTTTTTGCGCATCCGTGATGTACTTGGCAACGTCCTGTACGGGCACCTTTGCACCCTGTTCGGTTTGAGAAAACAGCAGGTACCACACGCCGCTCAAATATCTGTCTACGGCTTCGTCCGTGTGTGCGACGCCGTCCTCGTCCGTCCAGCTTGCGAAGCGTCTGACTAAAACCTGACTTTCCGTATACTGCGTACCGTTTTCCGAGGCATAGCCCTTGGTAACCGAAAATTCGCGTTCGATATAGCTTTCTTCGCCCTCCGCATACACGACGTACGTTTTGCCGTCGTCCGCGGCGATCTGTCCGTTCGTTACGGAATACGTCTTTCCGTCCAGCTTATAGCCGACGATCGCCCGTTCGAGATCGATCCTTTCCGTTCCGTCCTGCACGTAGGCGCCGAACACGTCTTCCTGAATTTTCAGGAATTTGTCGCCCGAAATGTACCAAACGGCGTCCGCTTCTTCTCTGATTTCCGCGTTGCCGAGCGGGGCAAGTCCGCCTGCTGCGTAATCTACCAGTCTCCAATCGTAAACGGGGGTAACCTTCGTCTTTACGAGCGTGGCGTAGCCGCTTTCCGCGCGGTAAACGTTTTCTTCCTCCACGCGGGATTTTCCGAGGAAATATCCTTCCGTTACCGTCGTGCCGGGGTTGTTTCTCAGCACCGCGCGTTCGGTTACAACGGCGTTGTCCGGAATGGGGGTAGGGCGCTTTGCGGACAGCGCTTCGTTCTTTCTGCCCGTCGTTTCGTAGTTGAGAAGCAAGGTGCTGTAACTCTTGTTGCCCGAAGCGGTGAGGGAAAGGTAGGCGTAGATTTCGTCCGCGAATACGTCCTCCACGGTGAGCGCCGCAATATCGTCGGACAGCGTTTTCATCGTGCTGTTCTTTAAATTTTTCAGAAGTTTGTTGCTATTGATTTCGCTTTCGCCGAGCACGGAGGCAAGCCGCAGCGTTTCCACCTTACGGGACAGATCGCACAGCGAAGTGTTTTGCAAGGCTTTGATAATATCGGGCGAGGAGTCGGATAGGCTGACAAGGTCGCCGAGGGTAACGGTGTCGAGCTTGCCGCCCTCCGTCAGTTCCTCGATGCGCCAATCACGCATCGCCTTTAAAAAGGCGGAGGAGTCGTCGCCGACCGTAACGATCTGTCCGATTTTCAGGCGTTTGATCTTATAGCCGTTTGCAAGGTCGGAAATTTTCCAATCGGAGACCGCCTGCATGAATTCGCTCGAATTTTTGTCGATGGTAACGAGATCGCGGATCCTTGCGCCGTTTACGACGTCGGCGTCCGCTCCCGAAAGGGAGGAAATCGTGCGCGGCTTTTTCCCTGCCCGCATAACGATCTCTCCGTCCGTGATATCGTAGTCGACGCCTTCGCTGCCGTAGGCAAGATAGCGCATCGCCGCCTCCGACGAGGCGTTGACGCCGAGCGCCGCGCCCACTTCGATACGTCCGATGATTTCTTCCGCGTTTTCCGACAGATCCTTTACCGTGGCGGCGCTCTTCCCCTCCGCCATGACGATTGCGCCGTCCTCCCCGACGGTATAATCCTCGCCCTCCGTACCGTAGCACACGGTGAGCATCAAGGGGGAGGAATCTCCCGTCAGCTTCATCACGTCGCCGATCGCCACGTTCATCAGCACGTCGTTGCTCAGATAAGAGCCGAGCGAGGAAAATTCTACGCCCATTATCTCTTCCACGTTCAGACGAACGCCCATGTCCGCAAACTGGGCGGCGACCGAATCGAGCGCGCGCTTTACCGCGGGGCTGTATTTCGCGACGGCGTCGAAGTTCGTCAGGCGTTTGTTGCGCGCGTCGTCGAGCAGATCGCCCGCCAGATCCAGAACGGTTTTATCGAGGTATGCCTCGGACACGTACTTC
This sequence comes from uncultured Christensenellaceae bacterium, assembly GCA_910588615.1. GTDB lineage: Bacteria > Bacillota > Clostridia > Christensenellales > Borkfalkiaceae > Gallimonas. Next base: position 9,118 of record CAJUOI010000020.1, read on the forward strand.
GACGCATCCGCACCGAACGACGAAAGCAATTTGTTCACGGGCGCCTTTTTCGCCCCGAGCACAACCACGCCGACGATTGCGCCGAGGCAGGCGAAAATGCCGAAAAAGAATGCAAGACAAAGCCCGATGATATTCCAGAGGAAGCTGCGCGGAAGGTATTTTACCTTCGTCGTAGCTTCCTTCTTTTTCTTTTCTTTCTTCGGCTCCTGCGGCTGCTGTGCGGGTTGGACGGGCTGCTGTCCCTGCCCGAACGCCTGCGGGTCGTATCCGTTGGGATACCCGTTCGGGTAACCGTTCGTTCCCTGCGGGTAACCGTAGCCGTTCATGCCCTGAGGATACCCGTTCTGCGCTCCCTGACCGTAGTTGTTTACGGGGAATCCCACTTGGTATTCTTGTTTTTTTGCCATAGAGTGCTCCTTTTGTCCGCCGCTCTCGGCGTCGGACACGGATTCTGGTTTAGTATACTATAAATAAAGAAAAAAGGCAAGCGATTGTTTAAAGGTAGTGTTTACGGGCGTATTCCGTTAAAATTTCGCGGCGGTTTCGCGTTCCGTCGAGGGCGGCGTAATCCAGCAATTCCTTTAATACGCTGCTCAGCTTCGTGCTTCGTATGCCGATTTTCAGCAAGTCGTCGCCGTTCGCGTTCAATTCTTTCATGCAGCGGGGGGCGCGTTCCGCCTTCATGCCGTTGAGGACGTTCCGCCATTTTACCGCCGCGGGAGCGGGGGACGTATCGTCCTTACATGCCGAAAAGTCTGCCTGGAACAGTGCGAGCAGGGCTTCGATATAGGGAAAGTATTCCACGATCGTCCGCCTGATCTTGTTCGGGCGCATCTGCAAATTGTAGTCCTTCATGTGCAGGGAAACGAGCGTTTTCGTTTCGACGATCAGCTTTTTCGGCGCTTTGAGTCCGGTTAAAATTTTTTCCGCAATCCGCGCGCCTTCCTTGGCGTGCTCGTAAAAGTTTCCGTCGCGAAGATAGCAGTACGGCTTGCCCGCATCGTGCAGGAGCGCGGCGAAACGGATTTCGGGCGGAGCGTAGCGCACGCAGCGGAAGGAGTGTTCGAGCACGTCGTAACGGTGAAAATCCTCGCGTTGGCGCATATTTTCGCCGAGAGCGAGCTCGGGAAGAACGTGCTTTAATACGCCCGTTTCCCGCAGAATGCAGAGCCCGCGGTAGGGGGCGCTTCCGTCGCCGCGCTTCCCGTCCGAGCGTAGGAGACGCACGAGCTCCGCGTATATGCGTTCGGGCGCAATATCTTGAATCAGGGCGGCGTGCTCCCTTGCTCCCGCAAGGCATTCGCCGTCGGGCGTAAACCCCGTTTCGGCGGACTGGCGCGCAAGGCGCATAAGCCGCAGCCCGTCCTCGCCGAACACCTTCCGCGCGGGGGCGACGGTGCGCAAAAGCTTCTTTTGAATGTCGCTTATTCCGCCGAGCGGGTCGAAAAATTGTTCCGCGCGGATATCGTAGTAGACGGCGTTGGCGCAGAAGTCGCGGCGTACGGCGTCCTTTTGCATATCGTCTGTAAAGATGATTTCGGAGGGCGTATGCGCGCCGCGCACGTACTTGTCCGAGCGGAAGCGCGTGAATTCGTAGTCCGCGCCCTCATTATCCTGTAATTTTACGGTGCCCGTGTTGCGGTAAACCGCCCGCACGCGGAAGCCCGCCCGTTGGGCGGCGGTCAGCAAGTCCTCCTCCGCAGCCGGGGCGCAGATATCCCAGTCGGCGTTTTGCGGCAGGGAAAGCCCCGCAAGATGGTCGCGCACGCTTCCGCCCACGAGGTACAGAGGGAAAGGGAAAAATTCGGCAAGCCTGCATAAATTTTCCGGAATGACCTTTTTCATAACTTCTCCGAGAGAAATTTTTATAAAATGATTATAACTCTTTTCGAAAAAAATTGCAATTCCCGAAAAGATATTGTATAATAAAATCGTTGATGTATGGCTACGGGAGATAAAATGTTAAACATTATTGTAAATCCGCATTTCCATCAAAAGAAGGTGGAGCGCTTGCTTGCAAAGGTCGATAAGCGTTTGAGAGAGAGGGGAACGGAATACCATATACATTATTCGCATAAGGCGGGGCAGACGCGGGAATACGCGCGATGTCTTTCCGAAGCGGGCGAAAGATATTTCGTCGCGTTCGGCGGCGACGGAACGCTGAACGAGGTATTAAGCGGAATAATCTGTCCAGAGGAGTGCTATCTCGGGCTGATCCCCGCGGGCACGGGCAACGACTTTGCGCACGCCGCAAAGATCCCGCAGGGAATCAAGGCGCTCGATCTGATTCTGGACGGCGAAGCCAAGCCGACCGACTACATCCAGTTCGACGACGGCAAGCGCAGTATGAACATCGCGGGAATGGGGATCGACGTGGACATCCTGCACCGCTGCGAAAAGAAAAAGCACGGCGGCAGAAGAAGCAAGTATTTTTTCAGTCTGCTCGCCGCGCTCAGGGAATATAAGCCTATAAAAATCGAAGTTACCGCCGACGGAAAGACGGACGTGTACAAGGCGCTGATTGCCTGCGTGTGCAACGGAAGTCGTTTCGGCGGGGGCATTCCCATCTGCCCGGGGGCGCGCATCGACGACGGTAAGCTCGATTTGCTCGTTGCGGAGTGTCCGCCGCGCGGGTTGATTCCGTTGGAATTGACCTATCTGATGCGAGGAAAGCTGTTAAAGCGCAAAATCGCGCATATGGTGCGGTGCGACGAAGCGCGCATTGTCGCCGAAGGGGAGGCTCTCGCGCAGTACGACGGCGAACTTATGCCGTGCGACTCGCTCACCGCGAAAATCGTTGCGGGTAAACTCAGGATGTTCCGAGGTTGACATGCTGTTTCAATTTTACAGAACGGTGCTCGATAATATTCCGACGGCGGTCATCGTCGTCGACAGGCGCATGAGGATAAGATTTGCGAACAGATCCTTCCTCATGCTTTTCGGCGCGCAAGCCGAAAAAGGCACCTTCCGTAATTTTGTTTCCTGCAAGGAGGCGAAAGGCAGGTGCGGGGAAGGGAAAAAGTGCAAGTCCTGCTCGCTGCGTCGCCTGTTCGAGGATGCAAAGCAGAACCGCGGCGTCGCGTTCCGCAAGCTCGTTATCCGAACGCTTTCGGAAGAGAATCTTTCCTGCCGTATCAAGGTGGTGCCCATCGGGCGGTATTTCCTCGGCATTGCCGACGGCGCTTACGAAACGGAAATCGCCCGCGAGCTCGATTCGGCGCAGGACATCCAGCAAAAGCTGCTGCCGCCCGCAAAGAGCGAAAACGGTACGCACTATTCGTTTATGTATATTCCTTGCCGCGCCATCGGCGGCGATTTGCCCGACGTGTACGAAACGGACGGGCAGACGATGGGTTTTCTTGCCGACGTGTCCGGCAAGGGGATTTCTGCGGGGATGCTCTCGGCGTTCGTCAAGGCGGGCTGGAACCGTTCGGTGTCCTCGCCCTCGCACGCGCTGCGCGGGTTGAACGCGAAGTTTCAGGAACTCAACCTTGACGAACGCTCCTACGTTACCGCCGTGGCGGTGCGCATCGACAGGGGGCAGAACCAGATCTGCTATTCCTGCGCGGGACACAACGCGCCCATTCTGTTGAAGAGCGAGCTTGGAATCGACGAAATCGAAATGAACGCGCCGCCCGTGTCTACGTGGATTCCTGACTTCGGTTACGAGGACAGACTCATCGGCTATAACAAGGGCGATATTCTCGTTATGCTTACCGACGGCGTTATCGAGAGCAGGAACAAGAAGGGTGAGATGTATTCGCTCGAACGCGTGGAGGAGGTGCTCAGAAAGTCGGAAAACGCCGAAACGTTTATCGACAGGTTAAAGAGCTCTCTTTCCGAGTTTTGCGGCACCTTCAACGACGACTTAACTGCAATCGCGTTCGATTTGTAAACGTTAAAACGTTATTTCGCTCTGTCATTTTTATGCGGTAGCCGAACGTTTCAATTTTCAAATAAAAAACCGCCCTTGGAGGGCGGTTTTTTTCGAGCTGTGTTTTAAATGTTTAAAAGCCGTAAAATGTGTTTGCTGACAATCATCATAATAAGGTCGATCAGCCAAAGGATAAATCCCAAACCGATCAAACGGATAATGCCCGCAATGATCTTGCCCTCGGAAAATCTCGTAATCGCGCCAAAGATCCATGCCGTAAAAGGTATGATTGCACAGATGACGCTCACGATGTAGGGCAGACCGAAATAATCGCTTTTCTTTGCCATTTCAACACTCTCCTCACATAAAATATCGATACCGTTATTATACAGTATTATACGCGTATCTGTCAAGCAGTTGTCATAATTTTCTTATAATTTCACAAAAGATTCTCTGCGGAAGCTTTCGCCCGTCGTAACGTCCTTCCAGACGAGCTCGTTATCTTCCGCCACGAGGCAGGAGTGGGGAGAATTTTCCTTGGGAATGGAAACGGAACCGCAGTTCACGTAGATATAGTTTCCGCGCGTTTCGAAGGCGGGAACGTGAAAGTGCCCATTAAAGAGCACGTCGCCGTTTCCGAGGCAGGCAGGCGTTTTATGCCCGTGCGTTGCAATCGCCGTTCGTCCGAACAGCGGGAAAAACGCAAAGTCAGCCTCGACGGGAAATTCAAGCACCAAGGAGTCGACCTCGCTGTCGCAGTTGCCCTTGACACAGAGGATTTTGTCCTTGAAGCCGTTTAACAGCTTTGCCGTTTCAAGTGTGGAATAGTCCCTCGGCAGGGCGTTGCGCGCTCCGTGGTAGAGCAGATCGCCGAGGAGCAACAGCTTGTCGGCGCGCTCTTTTTCAAAACGCGTTAAAAGCCGTTCGCAATAGTATGCCGAACCGTGAACGTCCGACGCAACGAGAAGTTTCATACCGCCTCCGTTCGGATGATTTTTTTGATTTCGGTTAGAACGCCGAATTCGGTGTTCGAGGGAATAACGTTTTTGATCAGTTCTTTCAGCGGGGGATAGGCGTTGTCGGTAACGTACGCCCGTCCGCATTCCAGCAGCATTTCATAGTCGTTCATGTGGTCGCCGAACGCCGCGCATTCTCCCTTTTCGAAGCAAAAATAGTCGCGGATAAAGCGCACGGCTTCGCCCTTATTGGCGTTGGGGGCGGAAACGTCGCACCAGTCCTTGCCCGAAAGGATGGTACGGAGAAAGGGAAGCTTTTGCGGAAGTACCCGAATGCAGTTGCGAACGGAGCCGATTTCGTCGAACACCGCGATTTTGCAGAACGCCTCCTTGTCGATGACCTCGTTCAGACTGTCTACCTTGATACAGCAATCGTAAGATAGGTGCGCGTAGTGCACGAAGGGCTCGGCGTCGCTTTCATAATAGGCGTTGTTTTCGCCGCAGAGCAGCGGAAAGAGGTGGGGAAGCCGTCGGATTTCTTCGAGCGCGGGCAGGATGAGTTCCCTGTCGATGGGGTTAAGGTGCAGCGTTTTGCCCTTGTACTTCACGAGCGCGCCGTTCTCGCACATGAATAGCACTTTGTCCTTGACGGGCAGGAACAGCTTTTGCAGGTTTGCGTACTGTCTGCCGCTTGCGGGCGCGAATAAAACCCCCCGTTCCGAAAGTTCTTCGATGAGGCGGAAGGTTTCCCGGGGCAGATGCTTTTCGTCGTCGAGCAGCGTCCCGTCGAGGTCTGTTGCAATGAATTTTAACATAATGCTTCCGTTTTTTACGCCCTTTTTAAGCGAGAGGGGCGAATAGTTTTAAAAATGAAACGAGAAAGCGCTCGCGCCGCGTTGCGGGCGGAGTGGGGACGGACAGATCCCACACTGCTTCGAAGTCTGCCGCCACGGCATCGGCAAAGGTCTTATCGTGCACGACGACGCCGCACTCCGCTTGCAGGCGCATACTGCGGAAATCGAGATTGTACGAGGATACCGCCGCGTCGCCGTCCGATACGATGTTTTTTGCGTGGAGAAAGCCCGCTTCGTACTCTCGCACCCGTACGCCGAATTCTTCCAGTTTCCTTGCGTAATGCCGCGTGAGCAGAAAGACGGATTTTTTGTCGGGCAGGTGCGGCACGGCAATGCGTACGTCCGCGCCGTCCCGCGCCGCCGCTTTCAGCGCGTACAGCAGTTCGCCGTCGGGCGAGAGATAGGGCGTGAACAGCCAGAGCCTTTGCTTTGCGCCGCGCACGAGCGAAACGACCGTCCCGATTCCCGTGCGGGGAGATTCGTCCGCCCGATCCGCAAATACGGTGCAGGGAATTTTACCGCCTTCCGCTCCCTGCGCGGCGGCGGAGCCGAACGTCTGCAAAAACAGTCCTTCGAAAGCCTTGGCGGCACTGCCCGTAACCCGCACGGCGGCGTCCTTCCAATGTCCGAAGCGTATCTGCTTTCCGGCGTATTCGTCCGCAAGGTTGATCCCGCCCGTATAGGCGACGTATCCGTCTATGACGGCGATTTTGCGGTGGTCGCGCAAACTTGCGCGGCGGGAGAGGCGGACGGGGCGGAACACGCGGCAACGGATCCCCGCCTTTTCCAGCGTCTTCGGGTATCGGCGGGGCATCGTCAGAGCGCAGCCGAAGTCGTCGTAAATCACGCGCACGTCCACGCCCGCCTTCGCTTTTTCCTTTAAAACCGCAAGCACGCTCTGCCACAGAACGCCCTGCGCGATGATGTAAAATTCGAGATAAATGCTCGTTTGCGCACCCTTTAAATCGTCGAGAAGCCGCACGAACGCGTCTGCTCCTTCGGAAAAATATTCCGCGGAGTCCGCCGTCGTTTCGATGGGAAGCGCCGCATCGCCCGTGCGGCGTTTCTTCATACACAGGCAGAGCACCGCGCCCGTGTACGGCAAAAGGAGCAACAGCAGAAGCTTTGCCGTTTTGTTTTCGGAAAGATTGTCCTCGTTGGCAACCCAAACGCCTACGCCGAACGAAAACAACCGCTCGGCGGCGGCAAAAGGCGCAAGCGCAACCGGCAGGCGTAAGGCGAAAAACGCGAACGCCGCCGCAAATAACAGCAATAACAGGAGGGTTGGAAACAGCCTTCCCGTGAAAAAATTCCGTACCTTCCGCATGATATATGTACGGGCGCGGAGGGGAAGATCGCCTTGATTACAGCAGACTGAACAGGTGCATCATGCAGAATTCGGTCGCCGATTCCGAGTCGTATTTTTTAAAGAACTCGCCCACGTTGCCCACGAAGGAAACGGAGGAGCGGATAAAGTCGAGATTGATCGCCTTGCTGACGATGAGGTTGATCGCCGTTTCCAAAGACCCTTCGGGGTCGGAGATTCCGTATACGGAAATCTGTTTGCGGATGGCAAGGCTGAAGTCGAGGGGGAATCCCCTGCGGTCGGGGGCGCAGATCACGACGTCGCCGCCGCGCGCCGTAACGAGAAAGGCAAGCGTGGGGTCGAGGGTGCTTCCCGAGGAGATATATACCGCGCCGTCGGCAAGCCTTCCGCCCGTTACCGCCGCAACCTTGTCGAGAACGGCGTCCGAGGAGGGCAGCGTATAGTAGACGCCGCACTTGTGCGCGAAGTCGAGCCGCTCCGCATCCGCATCGATCAACACGGGGGAAACCTGTTGGTAGATCAAGAGGAGGCAGACGAGAATGCCCATGAGGTCGGCACCGATCACGGCGATGTGGCTGCCCTTTTTGGCGCCCAGCTTATCCACCACCGCCTTGGCGATGGCAACGTCGTGCACGAGCAGCGCGTCGTTGTCGCTGACGCTGTCGGGCAGGGGAGTCATTTCGTCGGGGCGGGTCAGCACGAAGTCGCGCAGAAAGCCGTCCTTCGTCATGCCGAGGATGTCGATCTCGTCCTCGGTGAAGTCCTTTTTTTCCGTGCCGCAGTCGCGTGCGGCGCGATAGGCGTGAAGGAGCACGCGCGTCCCCTTGGGGAAGAGCCCGCTTTCGTTCTGCGAAGCGATCTGTCCTACGGCAAACCGTCCGGGGACGAGAGGATATTTCGTCGTTTTGATTGCACCGTTGAAAATGGAGACGTCCGTTCCGCTCAGCAGTGCTTTCGTGATGCGGACGCGGAGTTTTCCCTCCTCCGGCTCCGGTACGGGAATATCCTCCCGCGATAATTTTTGGGGTGCGGTGATTTTCCAGACGTTCATGGTATCTCCTTCAATTTCCGCTTTATTCTTTCATATTATACCGCATGAGCGTGTTTTTGGCAAGCGTTTCGTCAAATTTTGCGAAATTCGCGTTTCGGGTCTGCAATTTTATATTATATTTACAATATAATGGAAAAAGAAGGGGAAGTTTTTTCGTTTGCCTTGAAAAATCAGTTGACGAACGCGTAAAAAACAGATATAATAAACGTATATAAAATACGATTTCATCCAAAGAGAGGTGATTGATATGAAGCAAGACATTCATCCGAAGTACCACGACGTACAGGTCGTATGCGCGTGCGGGGCAACCTTTACTACGGGCACGACGAAGGACGTCGAAGTTCTCAAAGTGGATATTTGCAGCAAATGCCACCCGTTCTTTACGGGCAGACAGAAGCTTGTGGATACCGGCGGTCGTGTGGATAAGTTCAAGAAAAGATACGGTATTTGAGAAAAGTTGCAGCCTCTTGCAGAAAAGAGGCTGTTTTGTTATGACTTGCACCCTTCGGGAGTATAACATTCGGGGCTTTGTATGAAGAAAAAAAACAATCGGACTTATATCGGCGGGCAAGCGGTGATACAGGGCGTCATGATGCGCGGAAAGAGCGCTATGGCGACCGCCGTGCGCGACGATAAAGGCGTCCTTCATCTGGAAGCGAAGCGCATCAAACCGCCCGAAAAGCGAAAAAAATGGACGCGCGTTCCCTTCCTCAGGGGGGTCGTCAATTTCGTGTTGTCTTTGGTGGACGGCATGAAGGCGCTTTTGCGCAGTTCGGAGGTTGCCGTTGCGGACGACGAGGAGAATTCCACCAAGTTCTCGGCGTGGGTCGAGGAGAAATGGAAAATCAGCGCGGGCGATATTTTAACGGCGGTTTCCACTTTCCTCGGCATCGTTATCGCGCTCGGGCTCTTCTTTTTTCTGCCGGGGTATTTGACGGGACTCATCGACAACGCGGTGCGCGCGAAGTACGCCGCGGGCGGTTCTATGCCACATTGGGGGCAGGGCGGGATTTTTTACAACCTGATCGAGGGCGGTATGCGCCTTGCGATATTCGTCTGTTACATACTCTTCACCCTGATTTTCAAATCCCTGCGCGAAACGTATCGCTATCACGGCGCGGAGCATAAGACGATCAACTGCTACGAATACGGGCTGCCTTTGACCAAGGAGAACGTGAAGGGCTGTTCGCGTATGCACGACAGGTGCGGTACGACGTTTATCTTTTTAGTGCTGATTATCTCCATTCTCGTGTTCTCGCTCGTCGGTTGGGTATTTATGGGGGTCGTCGGGCTGGAGCGCGCGATAAGTTCGTCCGTCCTGCGCCGCCTCGTGCTTGCCGTGATTAAAATCGTGTGTCTGCCTCTGGTTGCGGGCATTTCCTACGAAATCTTGAAATTGCTGTCCCTTTCGTCCTCGCCCGTGCTCTTTCCGTTGAAGGCGCCGGGATACCTGTTACAGCTTCTGACGACGCGCGAGCCGACGGACGAAATGATAGAGTGCGCCATTACGGCGTTCGAAAAGGTAAAGGAAATGGACGAAGATCCCGAATCTCCCGAAAAGATTTTTGCAACCGAAGTGAAGTTGACCAAGCTGCTTGCCATGATGAAAAAGACGTTCGCCGCGCACGAGATCGACGAGGCGGATGCGGAGTGGATCGTAGCGCTCAGTCTCAATATTCCGCGAAGCAGCTTAAAGGAAGAGCGCATCATCAAGCAGGCGGGCTGCAAAAAGATTCTTGATATTTACGAGGAACGCCTCACGGGCAGACCGCTCTGGTACATCATCGGCAATACCGATTTCTACGGTTACCGCATTAAGGTGGACGAAAGGGTGCTCATACCCCGTCCCGAAACGGAGGTGCTCGTACGCGAGGCTGTCGCCTCGCTGCGGGAGGGCGACAGCGTTCTCGATTTGTGCACGGGCAGCGGAGCGATTGCGATTGCCGTTTCGGCGGAAGCCTCCAAGGATAAGACGGTTACGGTAACGGCGGCGGACATCTCGGAGGAAGCGCTCGAGCTGGCGCGCGAAAACGCCCGCTATAACAAGACGGCTGCGGGGATCACCTTCGTCAAGAGCGATCTGTTCGAAGGCATCCGCGGTAAATTTAATCTGATTACGGCGAATCCGCCCTACGTCAAGCACGGGGAAATCGCCTCGTTGCAGCGCGAAGTGCGCGACTTCGAACCGCGCATTGCCCTTGACGGCGGCGTGGACGGACTGGATTTCTACCGCAGGATCGCGGCGAAGGTCAACCGCTATATCGCGCGCGGCGGAATGCTCATTCTTGAATGCGGCGAAAATCAGGCGCAGGAAATCATTAAAATATTCAATCAGTCCTCGAGATGCGATTACGCCATGGTCGTGCGCGACCTCAACGGCATCGAACGCGTCATCAAGATAGGATTTTAAATGAACGGGGAAAGGCTGTGCGCCATCGAAGCGCGCTTTGAAGAAATCGAGCGGGAACTTAGCTCTCCCGACGCGCTTTCCGATGCCGAGCGTTGGAAAAAACTCGTGAAAGAACGGGCGGAGACGGAAGAAATCGTCTCCGTTTTCCGTGATTACAAGAGGGCGGTTGCCGAAGCGGAAGCGGCGGAACGGGAAGCGGAACGCGAATCGGGGGAGATGCGGGAGCTGTTTTTTGAGGAGTGCGCCTCCTGCAAACGGCGCGCGGACGGATTGGAGCAGACGCTGCGTGAATTGCTGTTGCCAAAGGATAAGAACGATAGCAGAAACTGTACGCTCGAAATCCGCGCGGGCGCGGGCGGCGAAGAGGCGGCGCTGTTCGGCGGCGTACTTTTGCGTATGTACGAGGGGTACTGTTTAAAACACCGCTTTAAGTGGGAAGTCGTTGATTTCAACGGCACGGAGCTCGGCGGAGTCAAGGAAGCGGTCGTCAATATCACGGGCAAGGGCGCGTACGGGTTATTGAAGTACGAAAGCGGCGTGCACCGTGTGCAAAGGGTGCCCGAAACGGAATCGCAGGGCAGGATCCACACCTCCACCGCTACGGTTGCGGTGCTTCCCGAGGCGGAAGAGGTAGACGTGGAAATTAACGAAAAGGATATCAGAATCGACACCTACCGTTCGTCGGGCGCAGGCGGGCAGCATATCAATAAAACGGATTCGGCAATCCGCATTACGCACTTTCCCACGGGTATCGTGGTCAGCTGTCAGGACGAGCGTTCGCAGCTGAAAAACAAAGAAAAGGCGATGCGCGTGTTAAAGACGAGGCTTTACGATCATTACCGCGGGGCGGCGGACAGAGCGGAGGCGCAGAACCGTAAGTCGCTCGTCGGCTCGGGCGACAGGAGCGAGCGGATCCGCACCTACAATTTTCCGCAGAGCCGTATTACCGACCACCGCATCGGGCTGAGTCTGTTTTCCATGGAGAGCTTTCTTGCAGGCGAAATCGACGAAATGATCGAGGCGCTTGCGCGCGCGGAGCGGGAGGCAAGGCTGGCGGGGGAACAGTAAGGGTTGATAAAATTTGTTGCCGGTCATGCCGGAGCGACGGCTAAGCCTTGGCTGTTCCCTTCGGTTCGGCGGCGCCTCGGAATGACAAATTGTAAAGGGATAAGGGATTTCGAACGGCGGAATAACTTTTTAAGAGGATAAAACGTATGGAACACAAGCTGGCTAAGCGAATCGGCAGTATTTCCCCGTCTTTGACGCTTGCGATCACTGCAAAGGCAAAGGCGTTGAAGGCGCAGGGCGAAGACGTCATCTCGTTCGGCGCGGGCGAGCCCGACTTCAACACTCCCGAGCATATCATCGCGGCGGCGGAAGAGGCTCTGCGTCTCGGTAAGACAAAGTATACGCCTGCGGCGGGGCTTCCCGAGCTCAAACACGAGATTGCCGAAAAGTTCTGGCGGGATAACGGTATCGACTATTCCCCTTCGCAAATCATCGTGTCGGGCGGCGCCAAGCACAGCATTTTCAACGTTTGCTACGCGCTCGTCGAGGAAGGGGACGAGGTCATCATTCCCGCGCCCTATTGGCTGACCTATCCGGAAATCGTCAAAACACTCGGCGGGGTTCCCGTCATCGTAAACACGACGGAGCGCGAGGGGTACAAAATTACGCCCGAGGCGCTGAAAAAGGCGATCACGCCGAAAACGAAGATGTTCATTTTCAACTCGCCCTGCAATCCGACGGGCGTAGTTTATTCGGAGGCGGAGGTGCGCGCACTTGCCAACGTGTGCGAAGCGGCGGATATCTACGTGCTCTCCGACGAAATTTACGAAAAGCTTGTATACGATAACGCCCGACCGTTCTCCATGGCGGCGGTTTCCGAAAGGATGAAGGAGCGTACGATCACCGTAAACGGCGTGTCAAAAACGTACGCCATGACGGGCTGGCGAATCGGATATCTTGGCGCTCCCCGCGCAATCGCGGCGGCGATCGCAAGCTTTCAGTCGCACGCCACCTCCAACCCCAACACGGTTGCGCAGTACGCCACGTTAAAGGCGCTTACTTCGCCCGAGGCGGCGGTGGAGGAAATGGTAGACAGATTCGCCTGCCGCAGAAAGGCGATGTTGGAGCGGATCGCGGAAATAAGCGGCGTGTCCTGCATCGTACCCGAGGGGGCGTTCTATCTGATGCTCGTCGTCAAAAAATTTTACGGTAAAAAATTCGGCACGCGCACGATCAACAATTCCACGGAATTTGCCGACTGCCTGCTCGACGCCGCCAAAGTCGCGGTGATCCCCGGCGTTGCGTTCGGCGCGGACGAGTGCGTGCGTCTCTCCTATTCCCTTTCGATGAAAGATATGCTCGAAGGATTAGACAGGATTCACGCTTTTCTGATGAGTTTGGAATAAAAAATTAAAATATTTTTCAAAACCCCTTGAAAAAAAAGAAAAAACTTGATACAATGAATACGTAAATAAACGCGCTGCGGCGCGTAGGAGGATTGTATGATTAAAATTATTTGCGGACCGAAAGGAAGCGGCAAGACGAAGAAGATCATCGCAGCGGCAAACGAGGCGGTCGCCGCCGCAAAGGGTCATCTGATTTTCATTACCGATACCAAGCGCTATATGTACGATTTAAAGCGCGAAATCCGCTTTATCGACGTAACCGATTATTCGGTTGCGGGCGAGGATGCGCTTTGCGGCTTCATTAAGGGTGCGATTGCGGGCGGCTATGACAACGAATATATCTTCATCGACGGTGTGGCGCGCATTGCAGGCAAAAACATCAAAGATATGGCGCAGATATTCTATATGCTCGAAAAGGTTGCAACGTTGCGCGACCTCGTAATTACCATTACGTGCAGCTGCGCGCAGGAAGAATTGCCCGATTTCGCAAAGAAATATCTTTAAGTTATATAAGATTCGCAAAAGAATGACAGTCGGTACCCGACAGGAAATTTTGTGAATACGAATCGGAGTTTTTATGTACTTTATCGGCACGAGAGGAAGCGAACGGGTGAGCGGCGCGGAAGCCGTGGTTCGTGGGCTTGCGGGCGACGGCGGGTTGTTCGTTCCGGAGTTCTTTCCCGTAATTTCCCAAGAGGAGCTCGAAGGGATGCTCGGCATGGATTATGCGGAGCGCGCGGGGCTCGTCATTTCCAAGTACTTCGACGAATACGACGGCGAAGCGCTTCTTTCCGCGCTGAAAACGGCATATTCCCGCTTCGAGGGGGGCGATGCCGCACCGCTCGTCCGTTTGGACGAGGGCACGTATATCCTCGAGCTCTTCCACGGACCCACCTGCGCGTTCAAGGATATGGCGCTCGTTGTTTTGCCCCATCTCTTGAGGAAGGGCTGCGAGCTTCTTGGTATTCAAGAAAATATCCTCGTGCTTGCCGCCACCAGCGGCGATACGGGCAAGGCGGCGCTCGAAGGCTTCAAGAACGCCGAGGGGATCAAAATTCAGGTATTCTATCCCAACGAGGGCGTGTCGTCCATGCAACGTATGCAGATGTGCACGCAGGAGGGCGAAAACGTGTCCGTCGTTGCCGTCAAGGGAAATTTCGACGACTGTCAGACGGGTGTCAAGAATATTTTCGGCTCCGAGGAATGCCGCGCAAAGACGAAGGAACGCGGCTATCTGCTCTCTTCCGCCAACTCCATCAACGTGGGGCGGCTGATTCCGCAGGTGGCATATTACTTTTCCGCGTATTGCGACCTCGTGTCGTCCGACCAGATCGCTATGGGCGACAAGGTCGACTTTGCCGTACCTACGGGCAATTTCGGCAATATTCTGGCGGCGTACTACGCAAAGCGAATGGGACTTCCCGTGGGAAGGCTGATATGCGCCTCCAACAAGAATAACGTTCTGACCGATTTTTTCCGTACGGGCAATTACGACAGCAGGCGTTCGTTTTACAGAACGATGTCTCCGTCGATGGATATTCTCGTATCCTCCAATCTCGAACGGCTGATTTTCGAGCTGTCCGGCAGAAACGCGCAGGTTACGGCTGCGCGTATGAAGTCCCTTTCCGAAACGGGGAAATACTCGGTTACGAGCGAGGAGTTGCAGTCGCTGCGCACGGAGTTCTACGCGGACTTCACGGGAGAGGACGACACCGTGGACTGCATCTACGAATACTTTACCGAATACGGTTACCCCATGGATACGCACACGGGCGTGGCGCTCAGCGTTGCCGCGCGGTATCAGGAAAAGCGCGAGCCGCTCGATCCCGTATACCCTATGGTGGTGGTTTCCACGGCAAGCCCGTACAAGTTCCCGCAGGACGTTTTATACGCGCTTTCGGGCAACGACGTCAAAGACAGCTTCAAGTGTATCAAACGAATCAATCTGCTTACGGCGATGAAGGTGCCCGAAGCCATTAAATCGGTGAGATACAAACCGATTCTGTTCAAGACGACGGTTTCGACTGCAAAAATGTTCGACGAAGTGCTGAAATTTATTTAAAGGCGCGTTGCGCCTTTTTTAATTTATAACGTTTACGGAGGAACGAGAATGAAGCTGAAAAAAACAGTAAGCGTTCTGGCGGTGCTGGCGCTGTCCTTCGGCGTATTTGCGGGATTTTCGGGATGCGGCAGGGAAATCACCGCCGCAGACGTGAAAAAAAAGATTTTCGAAGAAATTGCGGCGACGGAAATTACGGGCTATGAAATGAAGACGGAGCGGTCGCGCGTTTTCGGAATCGAAATGAAAAATTACGCCGAAAAAAGCTCGGCGGAGGAATCGGTCCTCCTGACGTATTACGAGGAGGAAAACGTCTTTGCCGATTGCTTTACGCAGTCGGAGTATTACAAAGAAGTAACGGCGCCCTCCCACGAGAATACGGAAAGACAAAACAGATTCGGTATAGGTTTTTGCCGCGGGGAGGACGGCTACTCTTTCAGCGATTCCTGGAAGGGCGTCGGACTGAAAAAGGGAAATTTCGGCGGCATGGTCTCCAAGCTCAGGGAGGGCGGCGAGTTCGTTTTGACCAAGGGGAGCCCGACGCTTTCGGACAAGCTTTCCGCAAACTCCTTTTCTGATATTGCTTCCTCGATGCAGACGCTCGACGCAGACGTCACAAAGACGGGAGAGGGCTACGAGGCGAAGCTCGATTTCGTGAAGTCCGCAGAACGGCTGTTACGGGGTATGAGCGGTCTTATCTTCGTTTACGAAAAAAATCCGTCCATGACGGTGCGGGAATTTTTTGCGGACGAATTTGCAGCCAAGCTGGTAAAGCAGGCGTTGGAGCAAGACGGACCCTACGCAGGTTTTAGCGCGCTGTCGGAGATGATTTTTGAGGCGACGGGCAGAAGGCTCTCCTCGTCTACGGAATATTATAATGACGCAGAAAACGGCGCGCAGGCATTTTACGCGTGTCTGGAAAGCAAGATGCTCTTTACGGTACTGTCGCAGACTGCGCCGAGCGGAGTTAACACAGCGGAAATTTCCTCCAAGGACGGCACGGTCGGCGGCATGAAGGCTTCGGCGCTGCTCGGCTCCCCCGGGGAAGTGAAGAAGGAGGTCGCCAAGGCGGCGGCGAATCCCGAAAAATTTCTCCTCGAAGCGATGCTTGATTTCGACAACGGCGAAAAGGACGAGGGCTCGTTCAAAATGGTAACGACGGTGACGCTCGACAGGGGGCTTCGGGTAACGGGCATGAAGACGGTGATGAAGACGAGCTATAAGGATTACGACGAACATGAAGAGGACGGAAAAGACGGCGAAGAGGAATATACCACGCAGAGCGTCTCGTCGGAAACGACGGTAAAGATATTGAAAAAGGCGCCCGTGCTGACCGTTCTTACGGGAATGAAGGTAGACGTCGGCTCGCGCTTGAAGCCGGGCGCGTACGAGCTGAAATCCGAAAACGAAGCGCTGAGGGGATATTCGTCCAAGGGCGGCTCCAAGACGTGGACGGGCGCGGTGAGTCTGGCGATAACCGTTTCGGAAACGGAGGCGCGGGTTGCCGCAAGGTTTACGGCGGACGGCTTGGTTATCGACGAAACGAGAACGTACGATATATCGGACGGACGCTCCGTTTACGATAACGAGTATTTATTTTCCGACGAAGGGTATTCGTACCAAGGCGCCGAGTACGAGCTTTTCGGAATCCGCTACGGATTTCAGACGGATTTCTCGTACGGTTCGTTTTCCTTGGGATACGACGCTTATTTGTCGGTTCCCACCGAGCGGGCGTATCTCACGCTTTAATTCGGAAAAATATAAAATAAATAAGAAGAAGGAGAAAATTATGGAAAGAATCGTCTTGAACGAAACGAGTTATCACGGCGCGGGATGTATCAGCGAAATCGTGGAAGAGGTGCGTCGGAGGGGCTTTCACAAGGCGTTCGTCTGTTCCGATCCCGACCTTGTGAAGTTTGGGGTAACGGACAAGGTGTTAAACGTGTTGAAGGGCGCAAATCTCGGCTATGAGCTGTATACGGATATTAAGCCCAATCCCACGATCGAAAACGTGCAGACCGGCGTTGCGGCATACAAAAAGAGCGGAGCGGACTATATCATCGCTATCGGCGGCGGCTCTTCCATGGACACCGCAAAGGCAATCGGTATTATCATCAACAATCCCGAATTTGCGGACGTGCGTTCGCTCGAAGGCGTTGCGCCCACGAAGAGACCGTCCGTTCCCATTATCGCCGTACCGACGACTGCTGGCACGGCAGCGGAAGTTACCATTAACTACGTTATCACCGATACGGAGAAAAAACGCAAGTTCGTGTGCGTGGACGTGCACGATATTCCCGTCGTTGCCGTTATCGACAGCGATATGATGAGTACGATGCCCAGGGGCTTGACCGCCGCAACCGGCATGGACGCTCTCACGCACGCAATCGAGGGCTATATAACCAAAGGCGCGTGGGAAATGACGGATATGTTTCACTTGAAGGCAATCGAGATCATTTCGCGCTCCCTGCGAGGCGCGGTGAACGGCGAGAAAGAGGGCAGGGAGGGCATGGCGCTCGGGCAGTACGTTGCGGGCATGGGCTTTTCCAACGTCGGTTTGGGCATCGTTCACTCCATGGCGCACGCGTTGGGCGCGGTGTACGATACGCCCCACGGCGTTGCCAACGCTATTCTGCTGCCTACCGTGATGACGTACAATGCCGACGCTACGGGCGAGAAGTACCGCGATATTGCCAAAGCCATGGGGGTACAAGGCGTAGACGGTATGAGCTTGCGGGAGGCGAGAGATGCTGCCTGTGCCGCCGTCGCGAAGCTATCCGAGGACGTGGGGATTCCGCAGAACTTGAAGGGGATCGTCAGAGAAGAGGATGTCGACTTCCTTGCGCAGTCGGCAATGGACGACGCGTGCCGCCCCGGAAACCCCAAAGACCCCACGAAAGAAGATATTATCGCTCTCTATAGATCCTTGTTGTAACGCGTATTGCGTCGGCGGAGGGCGCGGCGAGCAACCGAAAATGAAAAAAACACGGCGTACTGCAATTGCCACCCGTTTAGAGGCAGAGAAAATCGCTGAAATTTCAATTGGTTTACAAAGCAGATGCAATTATGTGCAGAAAACGCTCTCGGAAAAATTCTCCGAGAGCGTTTTCTCATCATAGGAAAAGCCTGAAATAAACTTCGTCGGTGTATTCGGAAAAATCGACTGCGGAAAATTCCTTGTCGTGGACGATTTTCATACCGTCGGGAAGAACGAGTTTTTTTGTTTCCAATTAGGAATGCTTGCGGCAGAGCAAGGGGATATTAAGTATTCGGTCAGCGATAATCGGCTCATGGCTTGATGATAGCGCTTTTTGATTGAAAAGCAATCGATCCGATTTTTTACGATAAATATTTTACGGGGCGGAAGGCAATCAGCCAATACAGCAACCAGAGTGCGGCAACGCCCGCAAGGGAGAGGAGCGCGCGAAAGGCAATCACGTTTCCTCCGACGAAAAACAGGAGCAAATTAAACCCCGTAAGCGCATATACGGCGGCGAATATGCCGAATGCGACGAGCAGAGAACAGCAGATATATGTCGTCAGTTTCATGCGGACAGTATGTGCAGGACGTTCGGTTGTTATGCGGCAGAAGGATTGCCTTAGTCGCTCCGTGAGCGGTGGCGGAAAAGATAAATTCCACATTACGCAAAGGGATTCGGCAGGACCGAAACGGCGGGAAAACGCCGACCGCTATTTTCCCGTATGCAGATTTTTGGAAAAATCGATTTTCGGAAGGGCGTCGGAAAAAAAGAGGGACACGAGACGGACGGTTTCCCGTACGGCGGTTTCGTAAAACGTTACGGCGGCGGCTTCGTCGGGCAAAACGGCGGGGAATTGCTGCGGATATAGGCAGGAAAGGCGGGGCTTTAAATGCAGCGCGCTTTCGAATTTCCGCCAGCGGCGCTGTTTTGCGTAACACTTCCCGTGAAAAAACGTTACGAACCGGTAAAAACGCTTTAATGCGATCCGGAACGCCCGTTCGGTGGGCAGCCGCTGCTCGGTTTGAACGGCTGCGCTGCAAATCAGCTTGTAAATTACGCCGTCCCGTACGATTTTCGCGGGGATAAATGGGGCGGGAAAGCGTTCTGCTTCCCTGCCGCGTTCCTTGCGCAGAAAGAACACGTCCCAGTCGTTTTCCATACGTTGGTGCGCCATGCCGTGCGCGTTCGTCTGTTGGAGATAGCGGTAAACGAAGGGGTGAAAAACGACGTCCGTCGCGTAGTGCGAGCAATACCCCGCAAGATAGGCGGCGGCTCGTTCGTCGGGTGCACTGCGGTAGCGCGAAAAAAACGCGGTAAACGTTTCGTAGGGGACATCGTGTAGAAGCGACCCGAAATTCTTTTCTTTGGAAAGAATTTTCAAAAAGAAAAACGGGTCGGGACCCTGCGCCCCCAAGTAGAAATAATCGGGGTGCGTCCGTACGGCGTTTCCTATTTTCGGCGCAAAAGATTTGCTTGCGTCCTCTGCAATCAAGAGGTGTGTGATCGACGAAGGCATACGGATAGTTTGTGCCGTTTATCCGTAATTAAAACGCGGTGGATTTTTCTTGTAGATACGCCGCCACCAGCTCCGCAAAATATTCTATCTCCTCGTTGGATAAAACGGCGTCTTTCGGGATACCGTAAAACTTTTCCAAGCATTTTCTGCAACAGCACCCCAACCCGTGCTGCGCGTAGTACACGGGATTGCCGTAATAGGGCGTTTGCTTTCCGTCGTTCGGTTGGCAGACACGGATACTTTTTGCGAGAATCTTTTTGATTGCGCTTTTGTTTACTTTCGGCAGCTTGCATTTTGCAACGTTATCCAATTCTACGCTCAGCCATTCGTCGTTCCATGCGGACGCCCGCATGACGCTTTTTACCGTGCCGTAGTCGGGTTTTCGTTTCATCGTTTCGGCGTAGGGAAACGCGGAACCGCAAAATTGACAGCGGGTGGTTTTACCGTCGTAAACGAAATAATGCTTCCCGTTTTCGCAGTCGTGAGGATGCTTACCGATATTGCGTTTGTTTACGACGAGGTCTTCTCTTACGCTGTTTACGGTTTTAAACGCGGCTCTGTCCGTTTTATATACTTTAAACGGCGTGATTGCAACGGGGTTTTTTACGTACATCAGCACGGCGTAGTTCGAACGCGCCTTTTGCTGCCAGAATCCGTCGTCGGCGCAGATTTCTTTTCCGTATCGCTCGCGAAGCCGCGCCACCTCGGGTTCGGTGAGGTTTTCAAAATACAAGACCTTATCCACCTCGAATTTGGCGGTAACTTGCTTTCCGACCTCCTGCATAAAGACGGTGTCGCCTGCGGAAACCGTTTGGAAGGGCGGGATTTTATGCTTGGAAAATCTGCTTTCTATCCTTTTCTCTCCCGACAGAATTTTTTCGATATATCCCTTTTTCATGATTGCCAGATGTTCCATAATTCACCTTTTCAGAGAAGGAAGGCTCCCCTTGGCTCAAGGGGCGCCTTTTCGTTAAATTCCCGTTTACAGCATTTCCATTATAGCATAACCGAAATAAGAAAACAAGGAAAGATACAATAATCTTTCCTTGCTTTTTATTCCCGCATTCTTGGAAGGTCAGTTTTTATTCAGAGATTGCAATACGGCGGGAGGGGCTTCCTCGTAGCGGGCAAAGGTTTCGGTAAATTTGCCGCGCCCCTGCGTCATCGAGCGCAACGCCGTTGCGTAAGTCAACAGCTCCGCCTTGGGAGCTTCCGCCGTGATGATCTGCACGTCGTCCTGCGCTTCCATGCCGATGATTCTGCCCCTGCGCTTGTTCAGATCGCCCAGAACGTCGCCGACGAAGCTTTCCGGCACGCCGATTTTCAGGCGGGAGAGGGGCTCTAAAAGCACGGGCTTCGCGTTCTTTACGCCCTCGCGGAAGGCAAGTTCCGCCGCCGCCTTAAACGCCGCTTCGGAGGAGTCTACGTCGTGGTAGCTTCCGTCGTAGAGTACGGCTTTTAAACGGACGACCGGATAGCCCGCCAATACGCCGTGCGGCAGGCATTCGATCAAACCCTTTTCTACGGCGGGGATATACTGCTTGGGCACCGCGCCGCCCACGACCTCTTCGGCAAATTCAAAGTCTTTCTCCGTGGGTTCAAAGCGGATCTTACAGTGTCCGTACTGTCCGTGCCCGCCTGTCTGCTTCTTGTATTTTCCTTCGGCGGTAGCCGTTGCGCGGATGGTTTCGCGGTAGGCGATCTGCGGGGTCGAAAATTCCGCCTCCGCGCCGAATTTGCTCTTCAACTTTTTCTTGACGACGTCCAACTGGATTTCGCCCAAGCCGCCCGCAAGCGTTTCGCCCGTGTCGGGATCTTTGACGAGGGTAAAGCTCTTGTCTTCCTCGGCAAGGCGGTTCAGACCCGTAAACACCTTATCCTCCGTGCCGCGCACCTTGGCGTTTACCGCCATAAACAGGACGGGGCGGGGGAAGGCGATGGGGTCGAAGCGGACGGGGGTATCGAGCGCGGACAGCGTGTCGCCCGTGCCTGTGTTCGTAAGCTTGGAAACGGCGCCCAAATCGCCTGCGTTCAGTTCGTTCACGGCTTCGAGCTTTTTGCCGCGCACGAGGTAGAGGGAGTTGATTCGCTCCTCCGTATCGGTGTTGGTGTTGCGCACGGTCATGCCCGTTTTCAGCGTGCCGCGGCAGACGCGCAGATAGTTCATCTTACCGACGAACGCGTCGACCGCCGTCTTGAACACCTGCGCGGCGAACGCGCCGTCGCCGCAGTTGACGCCCGTTACACGGTCGGCGTTTAAGTCAAGCGCGGGAATCGGGGTGCGCTCCGCCGCTTCGGGCACGTATTTTACGATTTCGTCCATCAGGTTGATAACGCCCTTGTTGGTAAGTGCGCTGCCCGCCATAACGGGAATGATGTTGATGGAGAAGATCCCCTTGCGGATGCCGTGAATGGTGTCCTCGCGCGAAAGCATTCCGTCCTCGAAGTACTTTTCGAGCAGCACGTCGTCGTTTTCCGCCGCCGTCTCCATCAGCGTAAAGAACATCGCTTCCAGATCGCGCCTGTATTCTTCGGGTACGGGGATTTCTTCGGCGCCCGCATTCGAAAACCGATACGCTTTTCCCGTCAGCGCGTTGGCAACGCCTACCATCTTATTCCCCTCCATAATGGGAATCTGAATGGGAGCGATTTTATTTTTGTATTTTTCCTGCAACGCAAGCACCGTTTTCTGATAGTCGGCGTTTTCCTTGTCCATGCCGTTGATAAAAACGACGAGCGGCTTTTTCGCGTGCAGACAGCGGTTGATCGCTTTCTCCGCACCTACGGTTACCGTACCGCCGGCTCCCGTTACAACGAGCGCCGCGCCGCACGCGCGCATCGCCTCGTCGAATTCGCCCTCGAAGTCGTAAAAGCCGGGGACGTCGATAAGATTGAGCTTGACGCCCTTCCAGTTCGTGTACGAAAGGGAGAGGGAAATGCTCATCTTGCGCGCGATTTCTTGCTCGTCGAAGTCGGATACGGTGGTGCCGCTCTCCACCTTTCCCATACGCTCGATCGAGCCGCCGTTAAAGAGAATCGCCTCCGTAAGCGTCGTCTTACCCTCGCCGCTGTGTCCCACGATTGCGATATTGCGAATGTCGTTTGCCGTAATTGCCATAATTTTTACCCCTTTTGCTGCACTTTGCCGAAAAGGCTGCGCAAGCTGTTTCTTCCATTATAACGGATATTTTAAAAAAATCAATAGTAAACGAAAAAATAATTGTCTAAAATTTGCATTTTTTGTTAATTTCGAGTAGTTTTTTTCGAAAAAGAAAGGCGTCCCCGTTCGGGGGCGCCTTCGTTTTTATACGGTTACGCGGTTTTCATCAGCTTTACGGCAACCACGGTCATATCGTCCTCGGCGGAACCTCCGTAACGTTTGAGGGCGTCGGAGAGG
The DNA here is from genome assembly GCA_910588615.1 of uncultured Christensenellaceae bacterium. Taxonomy (GTDB): domain Bacteria; phylum Bacillota; class Clostridia; order Christensenellales; family Borkfalkiaceae; genus Gallimonas. Next base: position 31,957 of record CAJUOI010000020.1, read on the forward strand.
ATGTCCTCGGCAAGCGACTGCGGATTCAGGGGGCGCAGGGCGCTGAGATAGGCGATGAAATCGCTCGTCGAGCCGTACGCGGAGGTGATGCCGTCGCTCGTGAACAGCAGGAAATCGTTTTCCTTCATGGTTACGCGCAGGGTGGCGGGGTGCACTGCGTCGAGCATACCGATTGGCAGCGATTCGCCTTCGAGCACGCGCAGCTCCTCCCCCGAGAGCAGATAGGCGGCGGGCGAACCGATTTTCACGATGTCCGCGCAGCCCGTGTCAAGGTTGACGGCTGCGAGGTCGAGGCAGGCGAAGCGCTCTTCCGACGAAAAAGAAATCAGCCTGTTTACCGTGGTCAGCACGGTATCCGATGGCATTTTCGCCTTGTAGAAGCTCTCGAACAGCGACAGCGTACGGTCGGATACCTCCCGCGCGTTATCGCCGCTGCCCATGCCGTCGGAAAGGGCGACGAGGAAACGCCGTTCGTCGATTTTCAGAACGGAGTGCGTGTCTCCGCTTGCAAACTGCCCGTCTTTGGGGCGGGACGCCACGCCGAACGCGGCGTCGAAATTCGCCTTCCGTTTTAACACGTAGCACGCCATCCCCGCGTTCAGCGGTATTTTTTCCGCAAGGGAGAGGGGAACGTTCAGCGCCCTGCCCGCAATGGAGAGCACTTTTTTCGTCTCCACGGTTTCGGCAAGCGTAACGTTGGCGGTGAAATTGCTCCCTTCGCCGTACAAAAAGATTTCCGTGGCAATCAGCCCCGCGGCTGCAAAGGCGTTCGAAAGCGCGCGCTCACCCCCCGAAAAGGTAAATTCTTCGCTCTGCTCCAAGGCGATGTCCTTTAAAATTTCGCTTACCCCGTGCGCCTGTTCGGCAAGCAGCCGCCTGCCTTCGCGCGCCGCCTCCACGTCGGCAAGCGTGCGGCGGTATTGCGCCAGCAGCTTATTCAGGGCGAACATCAGACCCGCCGAGTTGGTGCAGTTCGAGGCGACGTCCTGCGGCAGATCGATCAGGTTGACCCGTCCCTTTGCCTTGCCTACCGCAATCAGCTTGTCCATGCCGTAGAACACGCCCGCTTTTTCGCAGCGCGCGCGACGCGGGCAGTCCTTGCAGAGCGTACCCGTCAGCTTCTCTTTCAAGCGGTTGCGCCCGTCCACGGGGCTGTCGTCAAGCTCGAACGCCGTTTCGATTTCGCGGAAGAGGGCGCTCGCTTCATAGAGCCGTTCGCCCACGGCGCGGCGGTTGCGGTTGATGGCGATGCGCGGCAATGTGCGCTCGCGGTAAAAAAGCAGCGACCGGTTGAGCTTTGCGTAACATTTTTCCGGGACGGAAATGACGACGATCGCGGGAAGGATGCAGGAGACGAGGGTAAGCGCGATTTCGAGCGGGCTCTTCAGATACAGTCCGTTCAGCGCCTCCGCGCCGACTGCGAGCGTGGTTACCGCAAGCGACGAGGTGATTCTGCCGTACGGAATAAACAGCAGCGCCGCCGAGGAAAGAATCGCAAACGCCGCTACGGGCAGCGCACTATTCGTTGCGATCGCGAGGGGAAGGGATAGGACGATCGCCGCGGGCAGGGCGGAGGCGTTTTTTAAGAGGACGACGGCAAAGAGCATACACCAGAGCGCGATTGCGCCGTATACGGGCACGGGAAGCGCCCCTAACAGTCCCAGTCCCGCAAACACGCACATCAAACAAATTTCGGCGATTCTGCCCGAAGACAGACGGCAACGGAATGCGCGAAAAAGGAGAGCGTTCAGCCCGCCCTCGAACAGCATACAGAGCACGAGAAGGAATACCGCGAGCACCGTCTTTTGCAGTACGGGCATGACGGGAAAGACCGCGTATCCCGAATGCGGAAACAGAAAGATAAACGGAAGCTGGCAGAGTGCGGCGTAAATAATGCGTTCGAAGCCCACGCGCCGCGCAAAACGGCGGTAGAGCGCGTAGACGAGTGTGAGAAAAGCAACCTGCACCGCGCACGAAAGGGCGGCGCCCCAGGAGAAGGAAACGAGCGAGGACAAAAGGTATTCCCCGCCCGCAAGAAAGGGATCGAAGCCTGCCGAAAGAGCGGCGTAATAGAGGGCGAACGCCACGGGCTCCCGCTTGGGCAGGGCAAAGTTGAAAAGCGCCATCGCCGCGGCAAGGGCAAGGTGGACGAATATTTTTTTCGGGGAAATTTTCCGTACGCGGAATTTCGGCTTTTTCATAGCTTCGATTATAGAAAATAAAGGAGGTCGAACGCATGGAAATTCCGTCTTTGTTTGTCGAAACTTTGTGTTTGTCGATCGGAGCGGGGCGGAATAACAGAGGGGCGGCAAAAAAATAAGCCCTCGTGCGAGGGCTTGACGTCATGCGTTTTCTTCTTTTTGTTTTTTCGGTTTTCTCGGTTTCGGCTCCCGCTCTTTCAGCACGCCGTACTTGCGCAGCACGCGCAACAGGATAACGGCGTAGCAAATAAGGAATATGAAAAACGAGATATATTGCGAGGTGGACATACCGCCGAAGCCGCCGCGCGCTGCGTCCGCGCGGAAAAATTCGAGGATAAAGCGTGCCGCGGCATACGATAGCGCGTACGTGATTGCGGTATTTCCCGACTTTTCCGTCTTCCAGAACAGCGCTTCGCAGACGGCGAAAATTACGATAAGGTACATGACCTCGATCAGCTGCGTGGGCAAAAGTTTTACGCCGAGCGGCGTGCCGGTATCGGCGGCGGTTTCGTAAATCACGTAAAACGGTCCCGTCGTCTCTCTTCCGAAGCAGCAGCCCGAGAACAGACAGCCGACCCGACCGAACGAGTGTCCGAGCGCCGTTCCGGGAGCGTAGACGTCGGCAAGCTGCGCAAAAGGTTGTTTAAACGCCTTGCAGTAAATAAACAGTCCGAGCGCGCCGCCGATCAGCCCGCCATAGAACACGAATCCGCCCTGTAAAATTTCCGCGAAAGGGAAACGCCCCTGCGTGCGGGTAAATTCGATAATGGTGGGAATAGCTGTGATCACCGCAAGAAGTTTTGCCCCGACGACGCCGCCGATGGCGGCAAATACTGCCGACACCGTCATGTCGACGCCCGAAATTTTATATTTTCGCTTTTTCGGAATGGAAATCGCGATAGCGATCGCAAACCCGACGACGAACAGGATCCCGTAAAAGGGGATCGTTTTTCCGAAAAGCTTAAATCCGTAAGTTTTGATAACCATAATTTTCTCCGAAGTAGGAAAAGACGGACGGGAAATTCCCGCCCGTCTTTCGGTTTGCGATATTATCTCTAAAATCAGAAGATAAACGCAGGTACGGCCGAGAGCGAATCGGCTGCGTCTTGAATTGCGCAAAGTGCGCAAATCGTACAGCTGATCGAAAGGGCGCCCGATACGACCATACCGATGATACCGCAGACGAGACCTGCAATGGCCAGACCTCTCTTGTCGGAGTTTTTCATCGAAAGTGCAGAAAGAATCGTACCGACGAGGGAGAGCACGAAGGGCAAAATACCAACCCAGCTCAGCCAGCCGATGCTGCAACCCAAAATCAGACCGATGAGGGAAAGCACAAATCCTGCTACAACCATGTCCATATCCTCCTTTTAAAATTTGAGCCGTTTTTACACGCTCAACAAAATTATATCACGCAAATTTCACAATGTCAATAAAATACGGGGGGGGTATTTTAAGAAAATTTACAATTTTCGCATTTTTTTGAATTTTTTCGTGGATAGCCGAACGGTTGTCCGAAAGCCGAAAATTTCATTTCAAACCGTTTACTTTTTTTTCGGAATATGATATAATAAATTTAAGCTTGAAAAGAAGGAGATAATTTCAGAGAATGCGTTGCATGTATTGTAACAGTACGGAAAGCAAGGTGATCGACTCGCGTGCCGCCGACGACGACAGGGCGATCCGCCGCCGTCGCGAATGTATGGGGTGCGGCAGACGGTTTACTACATACGAAACCATCGAGGTAACGCCCATTCTCGTTGTAAAGACGGACGGCAACCGTCAGGCGTTCGACGTGAGCAAGATCAAGCGCGGCATCGTAAAGGCGTGCGAAAAACGTCCCGTGCCCGTGGAAAAAATCGATTTGCTCGTGGACGACGTTTCGAAACGCGTATACAATTCCATGGAGCAGGAGATTTCTTCCAAGGAAATCGGTGAAATGGTTATGGAAGGGTTGAAGGCGCTGGACGAGGTCGCCTACGTGCGCTATGCTTCCGTATATCGCTCGTTCAAAGACATTTCTTCCTTTATGGCGGAATTGCAGCGCATGATGGAGAAGAAAGAGAAGTAAAGTTCAGAGCAAGGGATTTTCTATGGCGAAAAAAACGGTTGCGGTGGGGGGCGTCGTTCTCGGAACGGGTACGCCCGCCGTGCAGAGCATGACCAAAGTAAAAACGAGCGACGCGGAATCCTGCGTCGCTCAAATTCACCGTCTCGAGGGCGCGGGGTGCGATATTATCCGCGTTTCCGTCCTCGACGAAGAGGATGCGCGCGCTATCGCGCAAATCAAGGATAAAATTCATATTCCGCTCGTAGCGGATATCCATTTTTCCGCCCGCCTCGCCGTGCTTGCGGCGGAGCACGGCGCGGATAAGCTGCGCGTGAACCCCGGAAACCTCGGCGGGGAAAAAGAGGTGAAGCTGGTCGCCGACTGCGTCAGGGCGCACAAAATTCCCGTGCGCGTGGGCGCGAATACGGGCAGCATCGAAAAGGTTCTTTACGAAAAATACGGCAGAAGCGAGCGGGCGCTCGTCGAGAGCGCGCTCATGCAGGCTGCGCTCTTCGAAAAGTACGGCGTGTCCGATATCGTGCTTTCGGTAAAGGCTTCCGACGTGCCGCTTACGGTGCGTGCTTACCGCGAAGCCGCAAGACGTTCGGATCATCCGTTGCATATCGGCGTTACCGAAGCGGGCTTCGGGGATTCGGGGCTCGTCAAGGGGGCGGCGGGGATCGGTGCGTTGCTCGTTGATGGAATCGGCGACACGGTGCGCGTATCGTTAAGCGACGATCCCGTAAAGGAGGTGGAGGCGGCGCACGCTATTCTGCGGGCGTGCGGGTTGGAGCAGGACTTCGTCGAGGTCATATCCTGTCCCACCTGCGGGCGGTGCGAATACGACTGCGCGGGGCTCGCCCGCCGCGTATCCGAGCGGGTGAAGGAGGCAAAAAAGCCCTTGAAGGTCGCCGTGATGGGTTGCGTCGTTAACGGTCCGGGAGAGGCGCGCGAGTGCGATCTTGGCATTGCGGGCGGCAGGGACTTCTGCGTGATTTTTCAAAAGGGAGAGGAAAACGAGCGGGTGCGCACCGAGGACGCGGAGGGCGCGTTCTTTGCGCGGCTCGAAAAAATATTGCAATGAGAAGCAAGGAATACTTATCGAAAATCAGGCGGGCCGACGGCTTGCAGCGCGCCGTTTTGCGCGGGATCGCGGTGGAGGGAAACAAGGCTACCTTCCGTCTCGTAACGGACAAAACTTACAACGAAGCGGACGTCGCGCACGCAAAACGCGTTTCGGCGGAGTTCGTGCCTGCGGGCTTTACGGCGGACGCGACCGTGTTTAAATCGGTGCCCGATCCCTCCGCCGTCGTACGCGAAATCTCCGCGTTTCTTGCGGGAAGGTTTCCTGCCGTGGCTGCGTTCATTTCGCCCGAGGACGTGCACGCCGAGGCGGGCGCGGGCGGCGGGCGCTTCGAAATCGGGGTGGGCAAAGAGGAGAAGAGCCGCTTCGAAAGCGGCGGCGTCGTGGACGCGGTTACCGCGTACCTAACGCAAAATTTTTGCGGCGTTTGGACGGGGGGATTTACCTTTAAGGAAAAACCCGAGGCGGAAATCGAGCACGATATTCCGCCCGAGGAGTACGCCGTCGCGCCCCGCTATTTCAAGATCTGCGATTACTCCGCCATCGACGGCGCAAAGCCGACGCTCGCTCTTTATATCGCCGATCTGACCGGCGAAACGGAGGGAGTCAGCGTTTGCGGCACGGTTACCTATTTCGAGGAGCGGCAGACGAAGAACGGAAAGCCCTATTTTTCCATTTCTCTAAACGACGGTTCGGGACAGCTGCGCGCCACGTATTTTTCCAAAAAGGCGACGCTCGAAAAGGTGCGTTCGCTGAAATTCGGCGACGCCGTGTGCCTGACGGGCAACAACCGCATCTTTAACGGGGGGCTGTCGTTTGACGTCAAAGCCGTGGATTACGGCGCGCCGCCCGCGGGCTTCGTGCCCGAGCCGCGCCCGTCCCGTCCCGTCCCCGCCCGCTATCAGGCAGTGTTCCCCGAACCCGTTTCCGACTACGTGCAGACGGATCTGTTTGGCGCGGCGCCGCTGCCCGACGGCTTGGTAAAGGGGGAGTTCGTCGTGTTCGATCTCGAGACGACGGGTTTGAATTCTTCTCCCGTCGGCGGGAATATGGACAGGATCATCGAAGTCGGCGCGGTGCGGATCCGCGAGGGGAAGATTTGCGAAAAGTTTTCTACCTTCGTTGCCTGTCCCGTGCGGCTGAGCGAGGAGATCAAGGCGCTCACGGGCATCGACGACGAGATGCTGAAGGGTGCGCCCGAGATTGCGGACGTCATGCGCGATTTCTTTAAGTTTTGCGACGGATGCGTTCTCGTGGGGCACAACGTGCAGTTCGATATCAAGTTCGTGCGCCACTACGGCGAGGAACAGGGGTATTATTTCGACCACAAGACGTACGACACGCTCTCTTTCGCGCAGGAGCTGCTGTTTTTGTCCAACTATAAGCTGAATACCGTGGCGGATGAATTCGGGTTTACCTTTAACCACCATCGCGCGTTCGACGACGCGTTCGTTACGGCAAAGATATTTATCGAACTCTGCCGCAAGAAAAACGGTCTGCCGCGCATTTGACGGTTGCGGGCAAAGCGCGACGGATTCGTGTATGGGAGTCTCTCAACTTCTGCGGGGCATTGCAATGACGGGAGAGGTAAGAAGCTTCGCCCCGTTACAACACTCCCCGTGCAGCCGAAAGACGCGGCAAAAAGAAAAATGTGAATTTTCTTAAAA
>CAJUOI010000021.1 GCA_910588615.1 uncultured Christensenellaceae bacterium
ACGGCGCCCTCTCACGGCGCAATCCCGGGTTCGATTCCCGGCAGGGTCACCAGACATTTTTTCACTCGGAAAGTCGTTCATATGAACGGCTTTTTCGCTATTGTGAGGTTCTAACAGTCCGTAGGTCGCCAAGTCCTTGTCCGTGATATGTAAATTAATATCTGTATTCGCCACAGGCAGTAAATTGATAAAGATTTCAAGACGGTCTTTGTAAACGATAACACGATTTAGTATGGTATCAATGATTGCCGCTTTGTCTTCGGTGTTGCCTGTCTTCAACAAGTTCAAAACATTGAAGTATGTTCTGCGTAAATCGGACTTGGTTATAAACTCACTTAAATTGACTTCGCTTTCTTGTTTCAGCTTTGCAAGAATTTCCGTTTTTTCATCTTCAAGCGAACTCAATTTTGATTGCAACCGCTCGCCGAACTTGCCGCTTTCCGCTATTGTATTAACAAGATTGTCAATTTTTCTTTCAATTTCGCGCTCGGCTTTTTTAAGATGTTGTATAAGCTCGCTGTTGCTGTTCTTTTCTTTATAGAACGCAACAAAGTTGTCAAGAATTTCCGCAATAACATCTTCGCTGTGAACGACATTCTCTATTTCGTTGATAACAAAGTTTTCAAGTGGTTCTTTTCTTACGGAAATTACTTTACAATCTGCATTAGACCGTCCGCAACGATAGTAATAATAGGGTTGCCCGTTTTTAAAGTGAGTAGAACCCGTAAACTTTCCGCCGCATTCGCCGCAAGTGATTTTTCCCGTCAACAGATAATCTACCTTTGAATGGTGGCTCGGCTTATGCTTGCGACCGTTTAAAATCACTTGTACCGCGTCAAAGACTTCGCGGGAAATAATCTGTGGCATTCCGCCCTCAACGCGAACTGACCTATATTCGCTGTCTTCGGGCAAATCCTCCTCGTCAATACATTCTTCTTTACGGTATTTTTTAGACGGGTCAAAAATATAAACCCCTGTGTATCGTTCGTTTCTCAAATAATGTCCTAATGAGTTTGTAACGAACTTGCCGCCTTGCGAGTTGCGGTAGCCTTTTGAATTTAGCTCATTTACAATGCTCTCGATTTTTGCACCCGCCAAAGTCATATTAAACATAATTTTAACAGCTTCTGCTTGCAAGGGGTCAATAGCAATATCGTTAACAACTCTTCCCGTAGGGCTTGTTACAACTTCGCCGTCTTTATCTTTTCTTGCAACAAGTTTATAGCCATAAGGCGGCTTATTATTAACCTGTGCCTTTTTTGCGTTCATTCGCATACCTTTGCGGACTTCGTTAGCCAAGTTTACGGAATACCCCATAGCGTTTGCTTCCAAAATACTTTCAAGCATAACTCCCGCATATCCGCTCAAATTCGGCTCGGTTGCCGAAAGTACCCTAACTTTGTTATCACGCAACTGCTTTTTGTAAACGGCGGCATCATATTTATTTCGCGCAAAGCGGTCTTGCTTGTGAACAATAACGAACTGAAAATCCTTTTTATCGCTATCAGTTATCATTTTTTGAAACTGCGGTCTATCGTCAGTTTTTGCCGAACACGCGCGGTCAATATACCATTTGACTATTTCATAATTTTCCGCTCTGGCAAATCTCAATATTGCGTCTTGCTGTGCCTCAATGCTTTCTTCACGCTGTTTGTCGCTACTGAAACGGCAGTAGCCAACCGCTTTATAAATTTTTCCCATTGTTAAATTTCACTCCTTTGTTGATTTTTTTCTTGATTGTTTTGTAGCTCTTTCCTCATAAGTTCAAATAAAGGGAAGTACCTATCTACGCTTGCCGCTTTGAGCGAGCCGAGCGTACTGTCGGCTTTTAGATAAGCCGATTTTTGTTTTACAGCCGTTATTTTGATTTCCATAATCATTTCGCAAAAACTGTCTGTGGTAGTATTAAAGCACATTAAAAAATATAATGAAACTCTGTGAACCACAAATTATTTTATTTGCGCAACCTCCTTTTGAAATATTTGAACGAGTACCATTTTGTCAATAGCGATACGCGCCTTGTGAGTAGCGGTATCATAGTATTTATGAATTTTTAAGTGTCCGATATACTTATCGCTTTGAATAAGCACGGCGCATTCCTCGATTGAAATAGTAATGTTTTCGCTTTTGCATTTCGGCAAATTCGGGCTAATATAGATTATTCTTGCGCCCTTGGGGTAACGCGTGAATTCACCGTCATTTTTCGTGCCGTGTTTCGCATTTGTCAAGTAGTCGAAAAGCCCGATAAGGTAATTGACCGACTTAACCTTGACATATCCCCAACCCCACATACGCCGCAAGTCTTTCCATGACAATTTGATGTTTTTGCTGTTGAACACTAAAACACAATGAATATGAAAAAAGCCTTTTTGTTGCACCTCGATAAACCGAACCACGCCGACATAGGAATTACCGACCTTTTTACTGAACCGCACTTTATTGGTAAAGTCTTTAAATCTGCCGCTTATTTTATCATAAGTGTTGTACCGTTCATTACAAATAGTAAGCGTTAGAAACAAGCATTTGTCTTTTTCTAAATCAAGCTCGATAAGCCTTTCAAAATAGCGGTTTAGTGTTCTCCTAAACGCCGTTTTTGTCATTGGCTCGTTCCTATTTATGGGTGAGAAACCTTGTCGTTGTTCACGCACGGTCTGAACGCCAAAACCTGATTTTTTGAATACATACGCTGTGTTGCCGTCCGAATAAGTGATTTTTCGGACTTGCGTCGAATTTATCGGCGCGTTTGTTAATTGCTTTTTGTAATAAATCATTTTATATGACCTCCTACCTAACCAAAACAATCAGCAATTTAACCATTGATTTTTGCCTAATGCTATGCTATAATAAGGCTATGAAATGCAAGTTTTGTAAATTTGAGAATATTACCCCGTCCAAAGCGGGCAAAGACCGCAACGGAATTCAAAGATACTATTGCCAAGGCTGTCATAGACAAATACAAGACCAAAATGACTACCAAGAGTGGGCAAATTCCCGCCGCAAACGCGCACCTAATCAACCAAGTAATAAAAATGAATTTGACGAATATGTAACTTATGCAATTTGCAAGGCATTGACAATGCTTGCACTAAAAAATCTATATGGTATCGGCTCATCTTATAGCATTGCTGCACTTTTGGAACGACCTGCTTCAACCATTCAATTTTGGTTGCATAAATACAAAAGTATTGAACACAAACCAAATAAAAGAATGACTAAGCGGCAGTTACAAGAATATGCCAATTCAAAAAAGTTCGGTTCAGCTATTGTCGAATTCTTTGCAACGGTTGAGTTAGAGTATAAAAAATTACACAAATAAGGAAAAAACAAAAACGGCGGCTATAAAGACCGCCGTTTTGCATAAGCCGAATACCCGAACCCGCGCACAATTTCGGTTTGTGCCGCATTTGTCGGGCTTTAATAAAGAAATACCAAAAGCTAACCCACGCCGAAAATTTTACAATTCAAACTGAATACCATTGACCGCTTGACGGAAAAGTGCTATAATACCTTTGCGACCTTACAACTTAAAATGCAATAATTATAGCCACTATGCTTAGGGGCTTTATAGGTAATTATTTTTGGCTAATCGTCGAAACCTACCTATAAAGCATAATTTTATAGTGGCAAGTTGTAAGGTCGCACTTCAACAAGGGTTTCGGCATAGCACTGTGTCGCTCTCGTTGAGGGCGGCACTTTTATTTTATGTGCCATTCCTTTGCAAATACTCAAAAGAGGAATTGATATGGCAGAACAAGAAAAAGCGGGCAGATTGCCTAAACAATTCGGTGATTTCGGTGAAAATTTAGTCGTTTGGTGGCTCGGGCAATTTTTCAATTACAATGTTGCACTCGTTGACCACGAAGGTGCAGATATAATCGCACATAACAAAACTGAAAAACTAGCAATTTCTGTCAAAAGCATTCATAGAGCCAGCACGATTTTTGATGTTCATAACCAAAAACAGTTGAAAAAATTTGCTGAAAACTTTGGCAATCTTACACCCGCCGTTGCTTTCGTGTTTGCCGATTGTGAAAAAATACAAAAAGCAAGATTAGACATATTCTTGTTGCTATTAAAAGATTTCGATTTCTTCTGCAATAAAGGTATTGGAATATTACATAAAGCCAACGGCGATTTTGAAATACAAAACGGCGCACAATTTATTCACTTAAATAACCTCGTAAATGCCTATCCCCAAATGATTAAACACTTACGATTACAGCAAATCAAAGAAAATTGGTTGGACTAATAATTTTATTTAAGATTTAATGAAAGCACGGAGGTCAAATATGGACAATAAAGAATTTGATGATTACAAAGAGTTTCAAGAGTATCAAGAATGGAAAAAGGGCAAAGACAAAAAAGAAAGTCATATACATTATCGCCCTTCTCCTATGTTAAAAACTCGTTGGGGGCAAGCACTTTGCGCTTGTATGATAGCAGCAGTAATCATTACAGCGATTGTTCTTGGAATTAGTCAATGTGCCGCAAAAAATAGTGCTTCTCAACCATACGAATTGAACGCAGCGGAAAAGTTTTTGGTTGGTAAATGGGCAATTTACGATATAGGCTTTGAAGACTCGCTCGTTGAAAGCGGAGTTAAAGCATATACGACAGAACCAAAATTGACATACCTTTGGGAACAAGCCCAACATTGTGGCTTTATCTTTAATGGAAATTGTGTTGACTATACGGAAAGTTCCACAAGCGCACCCGCCACAAAAGAGTCAAAAAACGTGTTTATGGGCGCAATAGGAAATACAAGCATAAATATAGGAATGGGCGATTTAGCTAATGAGACGATGGACTTCACACAATATAACATATATGCAAAGAGTAAAAGCAATAACGGTTTGTTGTATTATTACTTCACCCCTGACCCGTCAGACCCAAATGCTTATGACCACTTGATATACAATCAAAATGCTCTATATTTTAATAACTATTATGTTTATCAAGAAAACGAATGGGATAGCGGTTATCAAGCAGCGCCGATAAATTCTACGGTAGTAGGCAGACGCGCCCAAGCCTTAACCGAAAAAGATACATTAAGAATGACACTTATTCCATACAAAAGCACCGATAGAATAGTATGGTACGAATTCGCAAGAGTATAAGCCCGTGTAACGCCGTGTGTCGGAATAAAGAACCACAGACGACCTATAACCCAAAAGAGTAGCCGAACAACGGCTACTCTTTTTTCGACACAAGGTCTTTACTATAATAATATACTCACCCCCTCGCAAGCTCTGCTTGCCCGATATTCAACCAGCTTTTCGGACTGAAAAATTTTACTATTAGTTCGCATTTGAATAAGTTTTACAATACTTATCGCGTAAAACTCTCGCTTGTACGGTGGTTGAGAAAACTTTTTAATATCACGATATATCCAACCCATTTTTTCAAGTAATTTTACTTGCTTTTGAACTTTACCTCCAAGCATATATTTATCGTGCCATTTCCATTGTGGCATATAGAAAAAATCATTCTCTTGAACATTCTTATACCTATACGAAAGGCAAAACTCATTACATAGGCAAGAATAAAGGTAAGCCAAGTTACGCGCCAAGCTCGTATTGTTTTGATTTGGTTGGTTTTCTTGCAAATACTCAAAAGCAAAGTGCGCTAACACAATGGGGTTCATAACAGCCCCGCCAATGTCGGTCATTTTGCAAAAACATTGCTTAATCGTTTTCGCGTTTCCGTGTTCTAAAAATTTTTGTATATCAGTGCCACTTATAATATCATTTTTAAATGCTTGCTTTATCTCTAAATCAATTATTGTTTCTTTCATTTTCATTCTCCTATCTCAAAAAACTTTTGCTATGTAAAATACCTGTCCTTTTTGTAGCGACTTAATAAACAAGTAGGAATATCAGCCCACCCGCAATTCAGTCCGCGCTACAACCGAGCGCAAAACAAAAAACGCCCATAGCGTTTGTTTTTTGTCTAGGCATTCAATTTTTGTTGACGAATACGGTAAAATCGTGTTATCATTAGCAAAAGCAAACGGTTTGACCCCATTTTGAATTCCGAGTGATAAAGCGGTGGGGTCACCATCTTTGTAGGATAAAAATGCTGTCCTACCAAATAGCATCCAAAACCTTATGGTTTTGGGTGCTATTATACTATATATTGTGGTTTTGCTTCATTAATGTGATTTTTAGTTTTTACTGCTGTCTTTTGCGTATTCTTAAATGAAAATAGGATTTGAACTAACGATAATGGATAATCTATAAGCCGTTACATAGTGTAGCGGCTCTTTTTATTTCCTGCGTTAATATCTCTTGATATTATTGATAAAAAGTGCTATAATAACAATGCGACATCATATAAAATAACCTTTGGACTCGATCTCACCAAAGGTATATTTTGTTATGTTATGTACAAAGCTATGAAATAGGTAGCAATAAGGTAAATATATATAATGATAGTGCTATTAATGCCCCTGGTGAAATTTATGTATATATTAATGGTCAACTCCATGAAATAATAGATTTTGAAGCAAAAGTAAACGACTCAATAACTAAAGATATAGTTTTAAAAGATATCAATTATCAGGATAATATTTATTTTATCGTAAAGTCAGATATTGGAGATAGAACTACTTTTGATAATACTGCTTCGTTCTTTTCTTGGCAAGACGAACGTTCACAACAAGAATTAGAAAATAAATATAAAGAAATCTTAGATAATAATAAATTTTTGCTTGGAGTATTATGATGGCGAAAAGTCAAAGACTGCACGCATTCAGCTGGTTAGGTGTAATTTTATCTATTATAGCGCTTTCTGTATTCGGGTTTATTGGTGCTAAATCTACTTTAGATTATAATTATTGTAAAGAACTTCAAACAGCAATAGATAAAGGTATAATAGTTGAAGCTGAAATTGTTGCTTTAGTGCATACTTCTGGCGGAAAGAACAGCGGTTCTATCTATAATATTATGTACCGATATACAGATCAAGACGGTATAGTATATGAAAGTTATTGCGGGCGCGGCAATTATGAGACAGAAGCAGAAGATCGTAAACGCATAGGTGAAAAGGTTAATGTTTACATTGGCGGGTTGAGCGCGACTGGGCGACCTTTAAGCAGAGCAGTGTGCTATGGTACGGAAGTTGATGTTAGCCTATACATTATCGTGATGAGTGTTTTTTACTCAGCTATTGTACTTTACATTTTTGCCGTTATTTTATATTGCTTGTTCTTTTATAATAAGTTGCCTTTTCAAAAAAAGAAATCTGATAAAACGGAAAATTTTAGTTAGAAGAATCGTAATAAATATGACTTCAGTTGTATAAAAAAATAAGTGGAACAAATTTCTATGACTCAAAAGAAAAAAATTTTAATTATATCAATTTCGGTCAGTTTGGTCGTTGCCTTAGCTGTTATTTTTATTACTCTTGCGTTCACGATCTGGAAACCTAAGATAACAAATTATTTGTTTGCAAAACATTATGCAACAAGCGTTTAGCAAATAGGATTAATATTCGATTAAGACTGAGCAAAGTTCACCAACGATAACCATAGTCGAACCCGACTATGGTTATTTTGTTTTAATCGTGAAATGCCGAGCGCCGAGGGCGGCGTCAAATTCCCGCGTAGGATTACGATTATCGCCGCGTTTGTCGCTCAGCTCTTGCCAAAATGCAAAATCAAATCAGTACTTGATTTTTCTGTGTGATTTTGCTATAATGATGATACGATAAATTTTCTTTTATGCTTTTTCGGGAAGTAATTGCTGAATAAAAAAGGAAGGTGGCAGAAATGAAAAGAACTTTAATTGTTAAAAATGAAAACTGTCCGCAAAACCACCAATGCCCCGCAGTGCGCATTTGCCCTGTGGGCGCGTTATCGCAAAGCGGGTTTTCGGCTCCCGTCATCGATTACGGAAAATGTATTGCTTGTGGAAAATGCTCGAATTTCTGTCCGAAAAAAGCGTTGGTTTTAAACGGTTGAATCTGCGCGTTTTAACGGCGGCAAACGGCTCTCGGTTAGAGGATCCGAGGGCAGAAATCTCCGTTGCCGAGTATAGCCGATTGATTTTCGGCGGATTTCGTGGGATATTATTAAAAAACGGTGAAAGGGGGAAACGATATGCGGGAATTCGGTCCCAATCCGAACGAGGCTTTTCCTAACCGCAATTTGCCGCGGCTCTGTTATATTAAAAACGTAATTAAGAACCCGAATATTATCGTCGGCGACTATACCTATTACGACGATGACGAGGGGGCGGAAAATTTCGAAAAGCACGTTACGCACCACTATGATTTCAATGGCGATAAACTGATTATCGGGAAGTTCTGCGCCATTGCAAAGGGCGTGGAGTTCATAATGAACGGAGCCAACCACCGCATGGCGTCGGCAACGACGTATCCCTTTAACATTTTCGGCAACGGCTGGGAGAAGGCGACGCCCGCACCGAGCGACTTGCCGCTGAAAGGGGATACCGTGGTCGGAAACGACGTATGGTTCGGACAGAACGTAACCGTTCTTCCGGGGGTGCATATCGGCGACGGAGCGATTGTCGGTGCGAATTCCGTGGTTTCGAAGGACGTTCCGCCTTACTGTATCGTCGGCGGAAATCCCGCAAAGATTATCCGCAAGCGTTTCGACGACGTAACGGTAGCGTTCCTATTGCGGTTAAAGTGGTGGGATTGGAGCGCCGAAAAAATCTTTTCCAATCTCGAAATTCTGTGCAGCGGCGATATTTCGCAGATAAAGAAATTAATGTAAGTGCGAAGGGGAGAAAGTTATGGCGGAGAGAGAATTTCATTTACGGATCGACGAGGAGGAGCGGCTGGGCGACGTCGTGCAGGCGCTGAACGCATCGGTGCGGCGGAAAATCATGACGATGCTCAGTTCGTCGTCCTATTCGATCGCCGATCTAGCCAAAAAGCTGAAGCTGCCCATTTCCACCGTTTCTTTTCACGTGAACATTTTGCGAAAAGCAGGGTTTATCAACGTAACCGTCAAGCGGAATACGCGGGGCAATGCCAAGCTGATTTCAAGGCAGATCGACAGCCTTTCGTTGGAGTTCCTCGTGGAAAACAGAGACCTCGACCGTAAGAATTTCTCCATGGAAATTCCCATAGGCAGCTTTACGGACGCGCAAATCGAGGCGGGATGCGGCATGGCGAATACGGAAAACATCATCATTGCGGACGATACGCCGGGGGTATTCTTTTCGCCCGAACGTTATGCCGCGCAGATCCTGTGGTTCAGCAAGGGCTACATCGAATACCGCATTCCCAACTATATGTTAAAGGACAAGAGCGTCAATTCCGTGATGTTCAGTATGGAGCTTTGCAGTGAGGCGCCCAATTACCGCAACGAGTGGGAAAGCGACATTACCTTCTGGGTAAACGGGGTGGAAGTAGCAACCTACGTTTCCCCCGGAGATTTCGGGGGCAGGCGCGGACGGCTCAATCCTTCATGGTGGTCGGATTTTTCCACGCAGTACGGAATCGTAAAATCGTTGAAGATTACCGATGATTGCGTCTTTTTAGACGAAACGCCCGTAAGCACGCAGAACGTAAAAAAATTGAAGTTGCAGGAGGGCGATTACATCACGCTGCGCATCGGAATCAAGAAGGACGCCAAGCATCAGGGCGGGTTGAATCTGTTCGGCGAGTGCTTCGGCGATTACGCGCAGGGACTCGTGTATTCGGTGGATTACAATTAAAGCTCGAAAAGAAAAAACAGCCGAAAATTTCGGCTGTTTTTTGCTTGTCGGATTATTTGCGTTTTCGCTTCATAAAGAGTACCGTTCCGCCGATTCCGAGCGCGGCGGCGGCAGCCGCGCACGACAGGGCAATAGCGGCAACGGTGCCTGCTCCCATTCCTTTCGGTGCGCCGTCCGAAGGTTCGGGTTTGATAGGTTCGGGCTCGGTGGGCTCGGGCTCGGTGGGTTCGACGCCGTACGTCGTGTCGCCGACGATAAACGCGGGGGAGTAGAGGGTCATCTCGTTGCCGTTTTCGTTCGTGAACGTATAGCGAACGACGACGTTCCAATAATTTTCCGTCTTTTCCGCATAGAACACCGTCGCGTCCACCGTGCGCGTTTCGCCGTAATAGGTAACGGCGGTCGCCTTTACCGTATCGCCCGCTTGCAGGCTTTGCACCTTTTGTCCCGCAACGCCTTCGACGCGGTTTACCGTATTCATCAATACGCCCGCGGCGTTGTTCGTAACGCCCGTGTGTCCGAGCTCCGCCTGTTCGGTGATTGCGAACAGGCTGTCGAACGTCCAATACCAGCTTGAAATGCCGCGGTCGGTGAGGCACGCCTTGTTGTAAACCGCCTGATGCACGTCGTCGTTGTAGCCGATATCCATGCCGCAGTTATAGTAGCCCATGCTCGCCAAATCCTGTATCATCGTACCCGCGTTGTTTCCCGTTAACAGGTAGGCGGCGGGCACGGTGGGCATGACGTTTTTGATGTCGGTAAGCAGGTCGTCGCCGCTGTTGTTGAAGGTGATAATTACGAGTTGGTCGCGCACGTCGTATTGACCCTCGCCCGTTCCGAGCATACCGTCTATCGTTTCGACGATGGTCGCGCCCGCTTTCAGCTCGAGCACGAGCACCAAATCCTTATGCCGTTCGAGAATCTCGAACACCTCCTCGAGCACGGGAATATGCTGCCCGTCCTTCAGCTTGAATTGGCGTATTTGCGCAAGCGTCATATCGCCGATATTGCCGCTACCCGTGGTGGTTCTGTCGATCGTGGTGTCGTGCATGACGACGATGCGTCCGTCCTTGGTGAGGTGCACGTCGAGCTCGAGGTGCGAAGCGCCCAGAGCGATTGCCTCGTTGACGGCGCCGAGGGAATTTTCGGTGGGGTAGGCGGCGGGCACGCCCGTTGCGGCAAACGAGCCGCGGTGCGCGATATTATAGGGCATTCTCGTATAGCTGTGCTCGGGGTAGCTTTCCAGCGCGCCGTACACTGCGGCGGTATCGGGCGAAACGACGCCGAACGCGCCGCTGTTGATGCAGGCGTACAAATCGGATTGCTTCGCGCTGTCGGCTGCCACCCAGACCGTTTTGAAGCGCGCCTGAATATAGCGCACGCTCTCTGCGGTTGCCGCGCTTCGGGGGATGATTGCGGTATTCGCAAGGTTGGCGTTCGTCGTTCCGACGACGCTGCCGTAGAGGTCGTCCGCGTCGATTTCCGCCGCGCCGTAAATAACGATTCCGCGGATGCGCGGGCACGCCGTGCGCACACGTTTGACGAGCGCGGGGTTTTCGCTTGCAACCGCGAGGTCGAGAATATTCAGCGTGTCGTTCAGGTAGGCAATCAGCGCGTCCGCCGCTTCCTCGTCCGCAACGGAAACGACGGGGATGATTTTATGGTTCAGGCTTTCGTACACGTTGGAAAAGCTGTCCAGAACCGCGCCGTCCGCGCCGACGACGTTGCCGTCCTTGCGCAGGCGCAGAATGGCGTTGGAGGGCTTCTTTTCCGCCGATAACGATTGCAGTACGGCGGCGTCCGTTACGTCGCAGACGACGGTGGGGGCGTTGACGATTTTCACGTCGGGATTCTGATAGGTCGAAACGACGGTATCGTCGATTCGCGCCGCGGCTGCGGGCGTGCCGACCGCGGAAGTTACTTTGCAGCTTCTGATATTCAGTTCCATAGCGTTCACGATGAGAGCGAAGCCTCCGCTCGTATAGGTTGTGCCGAGATGCGCGTCCTTCGTCGATGCGGGCGCTTCCCGCACGAGATAGCCGTCGATATAGTGCTTGGCGGCGTTGTCCGTCATGGTTACGGTCATGGTATGGTACGCGCCGTCGGAGAGCACGGTCGCGACGGTCGCGCCGTCCGCAAGCAGTCCGCCTGCGGCGATTTCGTTATCGTCCTTGAACGCCCTGTTCCGATTGACGGCGGAATAGCAGTTTCTGCCGCTGACGCGGTAGCTCATGATATATCCCGCGTCCGCACCGCCCGTGCCCGCAAACTCCGTGCCGCGCTCCCAATTGGCGTGATAGACGATTCCGATCCAGCGGTCGAGATTCTGCCACGAACGGGGCGTAACCTTAAACTCCAATTCGAAGGTGAAGTCCCTGTAAACCGCGCCCGCGTTGACGGGCAGCAGCCCGCCGAAATAAGACGCGTTGGTTGCGTTTACGGCTTTTACTACCAATTCGCCGTCCGCGTTTACCGAAACCTTCGTGCCTGCGGTATCGCTCTTCGCATCGACGCTCCAATCGCTTGCGGAGATTGCCGAAAAATCCGTTACCTCGTAATCGCCGGGGGCGGGCACCTCCTGCGGCAGCGTCTCCGCCGTCGGTTCGGTTACCGTTCTCGAAATCGTGCAGCTCTTCACGTTAATCGTGCACTGGCTGACAAGCAGGGCAAACCCGCCCGCAGCGTGTCCGCCGACGATTGCGTCCTTGTCCGTCGTTACGGCGGTGCCGATTAGTTTTCCGTCCACGTAATGCTTTGCCGTGTCGCCCGTCATCGTAATCGTAACGGTATGGTATTTCCCGTCGGTATACGCGTTTTTCGCCGTAGCGTGGTTGGTATCTTGAAACCCGTTGTCGCCGCCCGTAACGCCACTTATCACCTTGCCCGCATTCGCCGTATAGGACGAGGCGGTGTTCATGCGGTTGGTAAAGATATACCCTGCGGGCAGTCCGTTTTCGTCCGTCTGCATTCTGTACATCACGCCGAACCAGCGCGTTTCGTTCAGCCAATAGGTTGCGCGGAAGGTGAGGGTAAATGTAAAGTCGGCGTAGTCGTCTACGGCGGGGTTGACAAAGAACAGGCTCGACAGATACGCCGAACCGTTTGCCGCTCCCACGGCTCCCGCGCCGCCCGTCAGACGCAGCTCCCGCGAGCCGACGAGATAGTCGCTTTTCTGCTCCGAGGTGTTGCCCTTGTCGCAGGGCGTAAAATCGTTCTGCGGGTACGCCGTCCAGTTTTCGGCGGCGTAGTCCGCCTCGTCCGCCGAAGCGACGCCCGCAATCAGCCGCCCCGCGCCGACGAACAGACAGACGGCGCACAGGCAAACCAGCGCGGAAATCAGCAGCTTCCGCAATGAAATCGTCCTTTTCATAATTTTCTCCTTTCTCCGTATTTCGGTGATTCCGTTTCAAATATACATTCAAAACGGTCGCCCGTCAATACGGAATCGCATTTTTTCGAAACGATTATTTTAGAAGAAATTTCTTGACTTAACTATAAAAATAGTTTATAATCGGAGTACGGCTTACCCGTGAGAGAGGGAGGAGAAGGGAATGGCAGACGTAGAGGATCCGCGCCTGATTGCCGAATTGAGTTTGAAAAACGACGAGGATTTGCCCGCCGTCGCCGCGCTTTGCGACGCGCTCGGCAGCGAAGTGCGCTTAAAAATTTTACGGCGGCTGCAACGGCGGCCGTATATCTTTACCGTGTCGGAGCTGAAAAAGGATTTGAAGATGCCCGCGTCGACGCTGTTGTTTCATCTCGAAAAGATGCAGAAAGCCAATCTGCTCTCCATTCTCTACAAGTCGTCGGCGTACGGGGCGCAGAGATTCGTGTCCCGCAAGCTGCACGGCGCGAACCTATCGTTTTACTATCTCGAAGAGGGCAGGGACGCTCGCCTGCACTCTGAAACGCAGACGGTGGGCGTGGGCGCGTTTACCGAGTTCACGGGCAGCGTCTTTAACTTCTGCACCGAGGACAGCCATTTTACCTCCATGAGCGACGACTGTTACGTGCCCGAGCGTTTTCGGGCGCAGCTCGCGTATACCCCGAACGGACAGATTTCCTACCGTTTCAGCAACCGCGCGGCAAAGCTGCACCGCGTGAAGGAGCTTTCGTTTACTTTGGAAATCTGCTCGGAGGCGCCCTATTTCGACAACGATTATCTCTCCGATATTACCTTTTGGATTAACGGCGCGGAGGTGGCGACGTACACCTGCCCCGGCGATTTCGGCGACCACCGCGGCTTGCTCAATCCCGCGTGGTGGAGCTCCGCCAACACGCAGTACGGCGTGCTGCTGACGCTTGCCGTAGACGAAAGCGGCGTAAAGCTGAACGGCGTTCCCGCGCGCTCTTGCGTAACGCTCGGCAAGCTGAATTTGCAAAAGGGCAATAAAATCGAAGTGAAATTCGGCAACAAGTCCACCGCGCGCAACCTCGGAGGATTTAACGTGTTCGGGAAGAAGTTCGGGGATTACCCGCAGGATATCTCGCTTACGATTACCTACGAAACGGGCGAATGAACGGCGTTTTCCTTTTGGATTTTCGTTGCTGCCGACCGCGTTGCGGTCGGTTTTTTTTGTGATAAAATATGATTACTTCAACTTTTATGTAACTAAAATAAGAATTTTTACAATTTTTCGCGGCGGTATTGACAAATTAATATATACCGATTATAATGCAAATATCGAACATGATATGATAAATTTTTTCGAGGGTCGCGACCCTCGCTTCCGTCTTTCCAAGTAAGACGGAAAAAACTTTAATAGGAAAAGAGCCCCGCAGAGCGGGGCGGATAATAAGGAGGATCGATATGAAGAAAGGATTTTTGGCGTGTGTGGTGGCGGGGCTGATGACGGTTTCCTGCCTTGCGGCTTGCGGAAAGCAGGGCGGGGAAGAAGTAATTCCGCCCGATGCGGTAATCACCGAGCGGGTAGATATCGAATTCTGGGGTTGGGGGGATCTGGCAGAGCAGAACAACTATCAGACGCTTGTCAATCAGTTTATGGCGGAAGAGGGGAACGAGAATATCAACGTGCACTACGTCGGAAATACCGCGACCGTGCATATGCAAAATCTCGAAGGGCGGATCAAAAACCTGCCGCAGCTCTTCATGCTGCCCGACTATGACTTTTACGCGTGGGTCGCCGACGATACGTTAAAGGACATCACGCCCTACGTAACCGAAGAGGAGCTTTCCGCGGTATGGCCGCAGGCGGTGGATGAATACTACTATAACCCCGACACGGCGTTGCTCGGCAAGAGCGACGGGGCGAAGCTGTACGGACTGCCCAAGGATCTCGGTCCCTTCACGCTCGTGTACAACGAGGATTTGCTGAACGCGCAGATTGCGGCGAACCATCTGAATAAGGAAGAGATTTACGCCAATCTCCTCAACCCGAAGGATCCGATGACCTGGACGGAATTCCGCAATCTGTTAAAGAGTCTGGTGCCGGGGCTCGGAGAAAACCAATACGGGATTTCTCACTACGAAATCGAGGCGGCAATCTATTCGAACGACGCCAACTTCTTCACCGACGACGCGGCGAC
This sequence comes from uncultured Christensenellaceae bacterium, assembly GCA_910588615.1. GTDB lineage: Bacteria > Bacillota > Clostridia > Christensenellales > Borkfalkiaceae > Gallimonas. The sequence continues at coordinate 15,234 of CAJUOI010000021.1, forward strand.
GCAGAAGATCACGGACAAAAACTTTACCGATGCGCTGCAATTTTGCGCCAATCTTGCCTTGGTGGACGGCGTCATGACGCCCGAGGCGAAGCAGGACACCGACGGCTTTACCCGTTTTCAGGGCGGAAACTGCATTTTCAGCTTTATGGGACCGTGGGACTGTTCGCAGTTCTGGAGCTTCAACATTCCCTTTAAAACGAATATCCTGCCCGTACCCTATAACGGCGACAATCCCAACGCCAGAAGCACGGCTTGGGTGGGCTCGATGGGCTATTGCGTCAGCAAAAAGGCAAACGCCTTGCAGACGGCTGCGGCGCTCCGCCTTGCAAAATACCTGTGCATGAACGAGAACGCGCAGCGCAAGTTCTACGAGCTCGGTCAGCAGGTGCCCAACATCATGGAAATGGCGAGGGACGAATACGTGAACGACACGCGCGGACTGATTGCGGGCAAAGATCCCGCAGACCGTTCCGTCTGGCTCGACACCATCGATGGCTTCTCCGATACGGATAAGGTGGGGGGAAAGGTGCGTCCGCGGTACTACACCTATTCATCGGGCTGGTACGCGGAACTCACGGACTATCTTTCCGATCAGGGGCTATGGAAGGGCACCAAGACGGCGGCGCAAATCTGCGAGGCGTATAGCGACATCTTTCAGAAGAAACTGACGGCGATGCGCAAAGAGCTGGGGCTTTGATTTGAGGGAACGTATGGAAAATACGGTGAATGCGGCGACGGCGGAATCGGAGTTATCCGTTCCGCCGCAGGCGCCGCCGAAAAAGAAACCGAGGAGCAGAGTGGAAAAGCGGGAAAACCTCGTTGCGTTTCTGTTTATTCTGCCTCCCGTGGTCGGATTTCTCATTTTTACGGCAATTTCGATGGGTTGTACGTTCGTGTTCAGCTTTCAGAACTACTACGTCCGTCGCGGCACGTCGGAGTTCGTGGGCTTTACGCATTACGTCAGCCTGTTTTCGGGCATGTTTAAGGCGGGGGAACTGGGCAACGCCTTCATTAAGTCGGTAGGGAATACTATTTTCCTGTTGCTGAGTCTGCCCGTCAGCATTATCTTTGGGCTCGTGGTGGCGGGGCTTCTTCGTCTCGGCGACGTCAAAGGCGGCAAAATATTTCAGATTCTTTACTATCTGCCTGCCGTGTCGAGCGCGGTTGCGCTGAATATCGTCTGGCGGTATATTTTCCAGAGCAACGGACTTTTAAACCATATGTTCGGCACGGGCACCCCTTGGCTGAGCGACGATATGCTCTTGAAGGTGGCGATCGTTCTGAAAAATTCGCTGAATGCCACGGGCGGGGCGATGATTCTGTTGCTTGCCGGAATGCTGAACGTTTCCAAGGAGCTTTACGAGGCGTCGTCGCTGGACGGCGCGGGCAAGTTCAAGCAGTTCTTTGCGATCACGCTGCCCATGCTGACCCCCGTCATTTTCTATCTTCTCATTACGGGGCTCATCGGCGGATTGCAGTCGTACGCCGATTCGCAGGTCTTTGCCAAGGGCGATTCGGGGGCGGCGACGATCGTCTACTTTATCTGGCAGCAGCGTACAAACGGCGCGGCGGGCTACGGAATCGCCTCCTCGGCTTCCGTGTTTCTCTCCGTGTGCATAATGATCATCACGCTCGTACAGTTCAAAGTCTCCAATAAATGGGTTTACGAGGAGTAAGGTATGGAAAATCAGAAAGATTACAATGCTGCCGAAGCAACCGTAACCGAAACGGATACCGAACTCACGGTAACCGTCTATAAGAACAAGAGCCATCGGCTTTGGCTGACGGTCCTATTGAAAATCGTTGCGTACGCCGTACTTGTGCTCGGTGCGGTATTGCTTGTGTTTCCATTCCTCTGGATGCTGTTAAGCTCCTTTAAGACGGGTAACGAGGCGAGTCTGCAATTCACCTTTTTTCCAAAGCAGTGGGTGTTCGAAAACTACAAAGAGCTATTCACGGGTACGGACTTTCCCATTTTCAGGGCGCTCGGCAACACCGTGCTCATCGAAGTCAGCGTAATTATTATCGGCACCTTTGTGTCCGCTATGGCGGCGTTCAGCTTTGCAAAACTGAAACTGCGCCATAAAACGTTCTGGTTGCTGTTTCTGATGAGCGGCATGATGGTGCCGTACGCGGCGCTTATGCTTCCGCAGTACCGTGCGTTCGACGCAATGCACATGACGGATACCCTGTGGCCCCTCATTCTCCCCGGATTCTTCGGAAACGTTTCGATGATTTTCTTCCTCATTCAGTACATGCGGGGGATCCCGAACGCCTATTTCGAAGCGGCGAGAATCGACGGAGCGAATCACTTTACCTGTTTTATTTTAATTATGCTGCCGCTCATTAAAACGGCGATTGCGGCGCAGGTTATCTTTTGGTTTGTCGGAATCTGGAACGACTATTTCGCGCCGTCGCTTTATCTTACGAGCAGGAACAGAATGACGTTGCAAGTCTTGTTGGGGCAGTTGAACGCGGGGACCTCGGGCAAGTATCTGCCCATGGCGTTGGCGGGGGCGGTGCTTTCGAGCATTCCCATGCTCGTCATTTATATCAGCTGTCAGAAATTTTTTATCGAATCTTTGGCGATTTCGGGAGTGAAGGGCTAAGCGCCCAAAAGGATAAGGAGGAATTATATGAAGAAAAAAGGATTTGCGCTTGCGGCAGTGCTTGCGCTTTCCGTCGCCATGGTGGCGGCGGGCTGCAAGAAGCCGAATAATCCGGGACCGGACGGACCGAACGGTCCGACGGGGGATATTTATCAGGACTACGATCCGAACAAGCAGCCGGGCGGCGGTCAGTTCGACTATGAGGGCAACTATTCCACGCCTGAGCTCACGATTGACGGCAAGGGCGACGAGGCGCAGTGGCAAGCCGCGCAGCCGCTTTTGACTTACGGAAAGAAGGTGGACGACGGCAACGGCGGCACGGTGGATGCGGTCAGCGTCAAGGCATACCGCGGCGAAAAGGCGCTGTTCTTCCTGTTTGACGTTAAGGACAGCGTACTTCTGACGCAGGGCGTTACCAACGACGACGCGGTAACGCGCGGCGACAGCATCGAATTTTATATCGACACCAAGGCGGACGGGGGCAGAAACCCGCAGAGCGACGACTTCCAGATCAATCTCGGTATTCACGGCAAAACGCGAATCATGCAGGGCGCGGGCAACAGCTGGGGCAGTTGGAACGGGCTGATCGACTACGAGGTGGGGCTGAACGGCACACTGAACGACGGCGCGGAGGTCAACGATAGGGGCTATACCGTGGAGGTCATGATCCAATATAAGGATATCATGATCGAAAAAGACGACACCATCGGACTTGCGTTCGGGCAGGTGGATAAGGTGCGTACGGAGGACGCGGCTTCGGGCAGCGAAACGGGTCCGTGGAATTGGTACGGCTGGACGGTGAACGGCTCGCTCGTCGATCCGCAAAAGCCCAATGCTTATATTCTGTACGACAAGGACGGGAACCTTTCCTCGCGCGACGATATCGCTATGCCGCCCGCGGATATGGCGGGTACGGTTACGGACACGGCGGGCGCGCCCGTTTCGGGGGCAACCGCCACGGCGACGATCGGCGGGGCGGAAAAGAGGGCGACGACGGACGAGCGCGGCTATTTCGTGTTCGAGGACGTCGATTCCAACCAAAATTACACCGTCGTCATCTTCAAAGAGGGATACATTTCGCTGACGGAAACGTATACGAGAGCGGAGCTTCGCGCCGCAAACGGCACGATCGTGTTAAAGGATTTCACTCTTGTTTCCACGGCGAATCTGACCTATACGACGCTGAAAGGCAGGGTGAGAAACGTTGCCGAAGGCGCAATCGGCGGTGCGACGGTTACCCTAAAAGGGACGACTGTTTCGGCTACGGCGGAAGCGGACGGCACGTTCTCGCTGGAAAACGTTCCCGCAAACAACGGCGCGGTTACGATCGTCGTATCCAAGACGGGCTACGAAAACAGCGAAACCGTAATTGAGCAAAACGCGCTCGTTGCCGAGGGAGAAACGGCGTTGGGCGACGTCAACCTCAGCCTTCCGGCCGCGCAGTCGGGCGATTTCGGCGGCAAGTCCGGCTTGTTTGCCAACAACAGGGCGTATATCGTCCGCACGCTGACCGGCGTGGAATTCCGCTTCGAGGGCGACAACAACTTTAACGGCTGGCTGGAAGTGTTCGTCGATACCAAAGCGAGCACGGATGCGCGCAACGCTACGAACGCGATGTACCGCCTTTATGCCAACGGTACGGTCGGGGTGGATAACTACGGCGGAAATTTCAAGACGGACGGTATCGTTTGGACGGTAACGCCGACGAGCGGCGCGGGATATACGGCAAAGGCGCTGATTCCCTATACGACGCTCGGCATTTCCGCGCTTGAACCCTTCGGTTTCTCGCTCGGGCAGAATAACGGGCAGGATGATTGGGACGGCTGGAACAGGGGGGATATGCTCGGGGCGAACGGCGAAGCGTTCGTAAAACCCGAAATGCCCACCGACTATATCCGTATGGGCGCAACCAACAATCTGTATTGGGCGAACCACAATAACGCGATGATGGCGTTCGGCGGCACGGTAAAGTCGGGCGGCGTTGCGATTTCGGGCGTAACCGTTAAAATCGGCGCGCTGAGCGCAACCACCGACGCGAACGGCGTGTGGAGCATCGGCGGCGTCGTGCTCGGAAGCGGCGATTACACCGTAACCTACGAGAAGGCGGGCTACGTGAAAAAGACGACGGAAATTGCGAATGCGTCGCTTACGGGCAAGACGGTCTGGAACGAGACCGCTGTGCTCGATGCGGTAACCGTTGCGCTTTCGGGAAAGATCACGGGCGCGGACGGAAAGGGAATCGAGGGGGTTAGCGTTGCGGTTAATGGCGACGGCGTCTACCTGACGGCGACGACGGGCGCGGACGGCAGCTACTCCGTTACGGGTATTACGGTGTTTGCGGACGTTACCGTTACGTTCAGTAAGACGGATTACGTTACCGTGTCCGATACGATCGCGGCGGAAACGCTCGCCGGCGGCGCGGCGCACGTGATGAACAAGACGATGCAGTCGAGCGCGTTCGAAAAGGAAGTTACGCTGTCTGGCACGGTGAAAGAGGGCGATACGCCGTTGCAGGGCGTAACCGTTACCGTAGGCACGGCTTCGGCTTCGACGGGCGCGGACGGCACGTGGAGCATTACGCTCAATCTTGCATATAACGAGGCTACGACGGTAACCTATACGGTTGCGGGCTACAAGAGCGCGCAGACGGTGATTGCGGCGAATACGTTCGAAACGCAGACGAGTTGGAGCGAGAACAAGTCGCTCGCCGCCGAGCTTACGACGGTGGCGGGTACAGTGAAGAATATCGTGCACGGAAACGTTGCGGGCGTTACGGTTACGGTCAAGGGAACGCAGAACGCCGCCACGACGGACGGCAGCGGCGCGTTCTCCTTTACGGGCGTGCGTTTGGCGGACGGCGATATTACGCTTACCGTTACCAAGAGCGGCTACGAATCGGCGGAAATTGCCGTATCGGCAGACGATTTCGTTGCGGACGGCACGACGCAGCTCGGCGAAATCGGTTTGAATCTTCCCGCAGTCGGCGGCGGGGTATTTGCCACGGGCGCGGGCAAGGCGGAGGACAAGAAAAACAACTTTATCAATGCGACCGTTGCGGTTACGAGAACGCTTGAGGGCGTGGAGTTCCGCTTCAACGGCACGCGCCGTCTGGGAGCGGGTAAAATCGAGCTCTATCTCGACGTCAAGGAGAGCACGGGCGCGAGAGAGGACGAAACGACGGCGTGGCGGCTTGACCTGTCGGGCGACGGCAGCATTGCGGGTACGCACTTTAAGGGCGGCGTGTTCACGGCGGCGGGGCTTGTTTACCGCGTGATCTCCAACACGGACGCAGGCTTTGCGGCAACGTTGCTCGTGCCCTATTCCTATCTCGGTATCGACGGAACGGAAACGTTCGGTATGTCGCTCGGACAGTGGAGCGAAACCGCAAAGGATTGGGACGGCTGGAATTGGAACGGCGACGGTGCGTTCGTCGCGCCCGAAAATACGCCGAACTATCTGCGCATCGGTGCGCTGAACAATTTCTACCGTGCAAGCAACAATAACACGATGATTCAGCTTTCGGGCAATGCGGGACAGAGCGGAGTCGCCGTAAGCGTGGGTTCGCTTTCGGCAACCGCGAACGCGCAGGGCGATTGGAATCTTATGATTCCCGCAACGAACGGCGCGGTCGAAATCAGATATTCCAAGCTCGGCTACGTTAGCAAAACGACCTCGCTTGCGGCAGGCGCTCTGACGGGTGAATTCGCTTGGAGCGAGAACGTAACGCTCGACGAACAGAAGATCCGTGTAACGGGCACGGTGATCGATCAGGATAATGCGGCGGTCGCAGGCGTAAAAGTTACGCTGACGGTCGGTTCGGAAACCAGAACGGCGACGACGGATGCGAGCGGAAATTATACGTTCGAAAACGTAACGACGTTTACGGGCGTTACGGTCGGGTTCGAAAAGGAAGGCTACGCCGCCGTTGCGGCAACGACCGTTACGCAGGCGGATCTGGCATCGGCGCAGAACGGCGTATACGCGGTTGCAACGAGACAGCTGACCGCGACCTCGCAGGTAAAATATCTCACCGTTACGGGTAAAACAGTAGGCATTGCGGGCGCAATGCAGGGTGTTTCCGTTACGGTTGCGGGCAAAGAAATTTCGTCGGTTACGGCGGCGGACGGTGTCTTCACGCTGGAAAACTTCGAACTTGTCGACAGCGAAATCACGTTTACGCTTGCGGGTTATCTCACACAGACGGTTGCGTTTAAGGCAAACGAGGCGGGGGAGGGCGCAACGTTCGATCTCGGCGAAATCTTCCTTGCGAGGGAGTACGAGGCGCTCGGCCCCGCGTTCGGAACGACGAACGACGCATTCGCGCACTTCGTCCCTTACGTAACGCGCGGGAAAACGGGCTTCGAATTTAAGTTTATCGGCTCCAAGGCGTTTACGGGAAGAATCGAAGCGTTTGTCGACACCAAGGGCAGCAGCCAGAGAGTGAACGACGGAGATAATACCAAGCGTAACGAAACCGACTATCTCTTCAACCTCAACGCGGACGGCACGATTACGGTTGTCAATTGGAACGGCGGCGGCAACGAAAATCCAGCTACGCTTGTAATGCGCTTTGCGGGAGAGCAACAGCCCGAAGTTTCCTTCATCCTTCCCTACGCTTTCCTCGGCGTGGAGCCAACGGAGATTATCGGCGTGTCTTTCGGTCAGTATAACGGTACCGATTGGAACGGCTGGAACTGTCCCGATATGGCGGGATATAACGGCAGCGCGTTCGTTGCTCCCGAAATCACCATGGACTATATCCGTATCGGCGCAGACAACAAGCCGTTCGAAAACAGCTACAACTACGAAAAAGATAAACTCGATTTGAGCGGTCATCAGATTCATTTCGGACAGATGGCAGACAGCTTTTATTCGAAGGTCGTCAGCCGAGACGATACGGGCGTTACTTTCGAATTCGTAACTCTCGGCGATTTCGGAATGAGAAAGGGCGCGGAGGAAATGGTGTTCCTTTACGTGGACACGGGCGAGCCGAGAGACAACGGTTGGGAACAGGTTGACGGTCTGTTTAAAATCAGCTCGGACGGAACGGTATACTACCGCAATGCTGCATGGTACGAAGCGCTCGACTCCGACAAAACGGGAGAGACGGTTACGATTACAAGAGTAAACGGTATTACACGGTTTACCTACAAGGTTTTGTACTCGAAAATCGGGATCGAAAAAGACGAAGTGTTCGGCGTTGCAATGCGCGAGGGTACGAGGAACGTGAATACGGACGGCGACCGAAACGATAAGCTTATCGACCCTTGGTACGACTGTTATTTCGAGGAAAATACCCACGTGGACGCAGCTTGGTGTTCGATGTATATCCGCGTCAAGGCGGACGGCGTGCTCGTCGTTGCAAGCAGTAACGGCGCGGTTACGGAATAAGGAGGAAAGGACGATGAAATCATTGAAAAAATTATCTGTATTGGCGCTTTCCGCAGTATTTCTTTGCAGCTTTGCGGCTTGCTCTCAAACGCCCGCGGGCACGTCTCCGACGGGCGGCGTAGGGGTCAGCGACGGGCAGGCGTCCTATACCGACCCGAACTCAGTCGTTTCCGTCTACGACAATAAATCGTACAACGAGTACCTGCTGGGCGAGAAGGCGGTGATTGCCAACCAATGGCAGGGCTACGGAATCGGCGACCCGTTCGTCATGCGTTACAACGGCGCATATTATATGTACGTTTCTACGCTCGACAGCGAAATCGGTGTGCGCGGCTATAAGTCCGCCGACCTCGTCAATTGGGTGCCCATGACGGGTTCCGGCTTAAAGGAGGGGTACGTTTCTCAGGACACGATAACGCTTGCGGCGTACGCGCCCGAGGTGTACTACTTTAACGGCACCTTCTATATGTACACTTCTCCCGGGGGGCGCGGGCACTACGTGCTCACGGCGGACAGTCCCGAAGGACCGTTCGTCAAAGCAACCGAGAACTTCGGCATGAATATCGACGGCTCGGTGCTGATCGACGACGACGAGCAGATGTATTTTACGGCGGCGGCGTCCTCCGACAATCCCGGAATCCTAATGGCGCGCATGACGGATATGCTGCATATCGACGACGGAACGAGGCTCGTGGGCGTCGGGCTCGGCGGCTGGACGGAGGGACCGTACGTGTTAAAGCGCGACGGCAGATATTATCTCACTTATACGGGCAACCACGTTGCGTCCGACGGCTATCGTATCGCTTACGCCACGGCGGACAGTTTGCCGAAAAATTACCGTAACGCGTTTACGGCGGCGCAGAACAATCCGATCGCGCTCGGCACGGAGACGGAGTTGAAGGGGATCGGGCATTCCTCCACGGTGATGGGACCGGATATGGATTCCTACTATCTCGTGTATCACTATCTCAATTCTTCGGGCGGACCCAACCGCAGCCTCGGAATCGACCGCCTCACGTTTAACGGCAGCATGATGTCCGTTGCGCCTACGCTCGAAAACAGCGTGAAACCCGCGCTTCCCGCCTTCTACGCAAACGGCAGCGACGCGGATAAATTCGACGCGGAGGGGAGCTTCCTGCTGAGCAAGACTTCCGCGCCCGCCGAGTTCAGCGCGGAGTACAACTTAACGGGCGCGGAAGTTTCCGTTTACGTGTTCGGGTACGCCGATGCTAACAATTATATGGACGTTACCGTCGATCTGAGTGCAAAGACGGTAAAGCTCAATAAGACGGTGAACGGAAAGACGGATATGGTGGGCAGCGGAACGCTCGTAAACGACTTTTTGGCGGAGAAGCTGCATACCGTGCGCGTCGCCGCGCGCGGCGGAAAGGTGGACGTTTCGTTTGATAATCTGACGAAAATCGACGACGCGGAGCTCATCGTTCCTGCAGGCAAAATCGGCTATCAATCGCTTGCCGCGGGCGCGGGAATCGGTTATACGGCGTATTCGAACGTTGCCATGGGTATGAGCGACGAGGCGGAAGCCAAACAGGCGGCGGGCTATACGGGCGCGGATAACTACCTGCGCGGGCAAACGTATACGAAGGCGCCCGTGCTCGGACAGGGCAGCGGCGTTCAAACGGTTACGGAAGAGGACGACTACCGCCTTGCGGGTTGGAAACGGATGACTTTGAACAACAGCGGCGACAGCGTTTCCTATCTCGTTTATAACGGCACGGCGGGCAGGTACGGGCTGGAACTCGTCTATCCCGCGTCGGACGGCGGCAAGAAAATCGGCGTCAAGGTGGACGGCGTGAACGGCGGCACCGTTTACCGCTGCACTCTGCCCGAAATCGAAACGGAGAGCGATACGGAGTACGTGCGCGCCGTCGTCGGCGAGTTTACGCTTGCAAAAGGGGCGCGTATCGTGCGGTTGGAAAACGTGGGCAGTGCGGTAACGTATACCGCCTTCCGCTTTACGGAAAGCGCGGCGATGACTCCTTCATTCGAAGCGAATCTATCGAACTACGTGGAGCGCGGCGCCGATTATAAGACGATTTGGAAAATCAAAGACGGCGGACATTACGCAAAGGCGGGTACCCGTCAGCTCGTGTACTTCGGCGATAACACGATAACCGATTTCACGTTGGAAGTCGATATGAAGTTGGAGGGCTCGACGGGCTCCTCCACGGCGGGCATCGTGTTCCGCGCGAAGAACTATGCTTCCTCGCCGCACGATAACTATATGAGCTTGCAGGGCTATTATCTGAAAATCAACAATCACAGCGTGGCGCTCGAAAAGCTCAATTACGCCGACGGCTCGGGTCCGATTGCGTCGAACGGTCAGCTGAAATTCGAAAGCGATAAGTATTACCGCATCAAGATCGAAACGCGTGGCAACCGCATTAAGGTCTGGGTGGACGATCGGGCGGTATTCGACGAGGCGGACGGTTGGAACTTTGCAAACGGCAAGGTCGGCTTCTATACCGACGGCGCTGCGGCGATCTTCAAAAATCTCAAAATCAGCGGCTGATTCCCGCGCTTTACGGGCTGCGGAAAATTCCGCAGCCCGTAAAGAAAAAAACGAGCATGAAAAAGAAAGCAATGATTGTAGCAATGAGTATGTTGGCGGCGCTTCCGCTGTCCTCCTGCAAGGACGGGCGGGGCAAGGAAACGGAATATCTGCCGCCCGAAGTCGAGCGGTACGAAAACCATATCGAAATCGACGGGCAGTGGGGCGCGAGCGCGGCGACGGGTGCTGACGGTCAGTATGGAATCGGCGATCCGTTCGTGATGCGCTTCAACGGAAAATACTATCTGTATCCATCCACCTCCGATCCTTGCGACGGAATCAAGGTGTTCGAGTCGGACGATCTGGTGCACTGGACTTACCGCGGGCTTGCCGTCGCCGAAAACGAAAAGACGGCGCACGGCGCATACGCGCCCGAGGTCGTTTATTACAACGGATATTTTTATCTGTGCCAGTCGCGGGCGGGGCGGGGACACTATATCTACCGTTCCGAAAGTCCTACGGAAGGATTTCGGCTTGTCAGTTCGACGGAGGGCGTCGGCAAGGACGATATCGACTACGGAAATCTCGGCATGGGAATCGACGGCTCGTTCTACGTTTCCGACGACGGAAGGCTGTACCTCTTGCACACCTCCACGCCGTCCGGACTGAAATACAACGAGTTGACCGACAGCGAAAAACTGACCGCAGCGACCGTCGGGGCGACGGGAAACCTTTCCGATTCGAGCCTGAACGGCTGGATCGAAGGGCCTGGGATTTTCCGCAGGGGAGCGTTCAGTTATCTCACCTATACGGGAAATCACGTAATTTCGCGGGGATACCGCGTCGGTTATTCGTACGCGGAAAATTTGCAAGATCTCGATTCCTTTATTCAGCCCGAAGATAACGTAACGATCATCGACACGGATCAAGAACATTACGGGCTGGGGCATTCCTCCAACACGGTGGGACCCGACCTCGATTCCATTTATACCGCGTATCACAGTTACGTCGGCAGGGGCCCCGCCCGCCGCTACAACGTGGACAGATATTTTGCAAGCGGAAGCGTGCTAACGGCAAACGGCGTAACGCATCGCCCCGTGGCAATGCCGGATCGGGCGGATTGCAGCGGCTACGCCGACAGATTGACTTTGAGCGGCGGAGTGTACTCGATCGGAAACTGCAACGGATACTTTACGGCAGAATACAACTTCGTGCCGGACGAGGGGCAGGAACTCTTATTCGGGGACGGATACCGCATCGTATTCAAAGACGGAAAAATCCTTCTGACGAACGGTAAGGGGGCAAAGGATGCGCCGCTCGGCGAGGCGGAAATGCGACTGCCCGAGGGAAGGCTTGCCTGCGTGCGCGTGGAAAACGGCGACGGCGTGGGGTACGTGTACGTCAACGGGATGCGCAAGATTACTTATGCGGCGCAAAAAACGGCGGGCGCCGTGGGTTATACCGAGGCGGACGGCGTCGGGTTTACCGCGGTAACGAACGAGGTGTTCGGCACCTCCGACTTCGAGGCGCTGAAAAATTTCCCCTTGAAGTTTCCCGCAATCACCTATCTGAAGGGGGAGAACCGCGGGTTTTCGCTGCGGGGAGCAAAGCGGCTTGCGGGCGGCGCGCGCGTGGGCGAAAAGGAAAAGACGGTGCGCGTCGGCGACGCATACGCCGTTTCCCTCGGAAAGGGAGATTGGGTGAAGTACGCAATCGACGTTCCCGCGGACGCAAGCTACGCGATTGCCGCCGAACTTGCCGCGGCGAGCGCGGGTACGCGGATAAAAGTCAGCGTCGGCGAAAGCTCGTTTACGGCTACCGTGCCTGCGCTGGGCGGCGAAACCGTCCGCGTGTATCTGGGCGAGCTTGCAGCAAAGGCGGGCGTCGGCACGATGAAGGCAGAAGTGCTTTCGGGCGCGGCGCAAATCGTGCTGTTCGACGTGAACGGGTGCGACGGTGGCGGGGACGTTTCACTGAACGGTTACGACGTTTTAAACGGCGTCGCTGAAGAGACGGCGGACGGATTGAGAGTTTCGGGCGGCGACGGCGCGGTATTATTCCGCGGCACGAATGTAGCGAATTTCGAGGCGGAAATGGAATTTTCCTGCGCGGCGGCAATCGACACGAATTTCGGCGTTATGGTGCGCGCCTCACACTATTCCTATTATCCCGCCCAGCCTGCCCAGTCGTGGCGCGGCTACTACGTCCAGCTCGGCATGAGCATGATTTCCTTAAAACGTTACGATTACGGGGATACGGGGTCGCTGTCAAGCACGCGTACGGGCGCAATCGATTTGACGCAGAACGCGCGGCATACGCTGAAAATCAGGGCGGAGGGTACGAAAATTTCGGTAACGCTCGACGGCACGCTCGCGTTTTCGGGCACCGACTCTTGCGCATTCTACGCGGGCGGACTCGGCGTCTTTGCGGGACGCGGAGAGATCACCGTGCACGGATTAAAATATACGAAATTGAGAGAGGGTTGATATGAGACATACGAAATGTTATCAGGCGGGATATCCCAGACCGCAGTTTGTCAGAAAAGAATGGGAGAATTTAAACGGGCAGTGGGGGTTTGCGTTCGGCGAGGACGTAACGGAAGCCCGGGCGTTGCAAGGCAAGCTTCCCCGTACGATCACGGTGCCGTTCAGCTACGAAACGCAAAATAGCGGCGTCGGCGACAAAGCGCAGCACGACACGGTGTGGTATTCCCGTAAAGTCAGGGGCGTCGGGGGCAAGCGGACGGTGCTGCATATCGAGGGCGCGGACTACGTTGCCCGCGTGTACGTTAACGGCGTGCCGGCAGGCACGCATACGGGCGCGTATACCCGTTTCTCTCTGGATATTACGGAATATCTGACGGGCGGCGACGACGTTTTAACGATTCGTTGCGACGATTTCGATTCGCCCGCGCAGGTGCGCGGCAAGCAGCGCTGGGAAAAGGAGAGCTTCGGCTGCTGGTACGTGCAGACGACGGGGATCTGGAAGAGCGTCTGGCTCGAACGCGTCGACGAGGTGCATCTGACCTCCTTGAAGATCACGCCCGACTGCAAGGATTACAGCGTTAAATTCGACTTTACGGTCAGCAAGCCTTCCGACGACGTCGAGGTGCGCTTCGATATTTCATTTCGCGGTCAAAAGGTGCGCACGGTGTCGTCCGTTGCGTGCGATTGCGACAACGGCGTTTCCGTAAGCCTTTCAAGCGGAAAACTCACCTATCAGGCGGCGCTGTGGTGGATCGGCGATCCCGCGCTGTACGACCTGGACGTGAGCGTGTATTACAAGGGAAAAAAGACGGACGAAGTGGGCAGCTATTTCGCCTTGCGCGAATATAAGGCGCACGGGGACAAAATTCTTCTGAACAGCCGCCCGTTCTACGCAAGACTGCTGCTCGATCAGGGTTATTGGAAGGAGAGCGGTTTAACTCCGCCCGACGAAGAGGCTATGGTGCGCGACATCGAGCTCGCAAAGCAGATGGGCTTTAACGGCGTAAGAAAACACCAGAAAGTGGAGGACGAGCGTTTTTTCTATTATGCGGATATCATGGGGTTTACGGTGTGGTGCGAGCTTCCCTCCAACCATTGGCAGAGCGATAATACCGCCGCGCAGATTACGCAGGAATGGCTGGATATCGTGCGGCAGAACTACAACCACCCGAGCCTTGTAACGTGGGTCATCTTCAACGAAAGCTGGGGGGTGCGCAACATCGTTTCGAACGGAGCGCAGAGCAGTCTTGCAACGGGACTGTATTATCTGACGAAGAGCATCGACACGATGCGCCCCGTCATTTCCAACGACGGCTGGGAGCACGCCGAAAGCGATATTTTGACGCTGCACGATTATGAGCAGGACGGCGAAAAGCTGCGCGCCCGCTATAATTCGTTGAAAAAAATTACCGAGGGCAGCTCGGAAAACGAACAGCCGCTTCCCTACGCTGCGGGGTACGCTTACCGCGGACAGCCGATCGTCATCAGTGAGTTCGGCGGCACGGCTTACGTCTGCGACGAAAAGCGCGGCTGGGGTTACGGCAACGGCGTGGGCGGCGACGAGGAGTTTTTGTCCCGCTTCGGGGGACTGATACGGGCGATCGATTCGCTGAATATCAGCGGTTTCTGCTATACGCAGATTACCGACGTCGAGCACGAAGTCAACGGTCTGTTGTACGAGGACAGAACGCCCAAAGTACCGATTGAGGAAATTGCGAAGCGCAACACAAGATAACTCGCGTGAAATAACAGGAGGAAAAACTATGAAAAAACGGTGTGCAGCGCTCTGTATGCTGCTGGCTGCGGCGCTTGTGTTTGCGGGCTGTAAGGAAACGACGCCGCCCGAAACGCCGCCGGGCGGAAACGAACCGGGAACAGAAACACCCGTAACGCCCCCGACGGGCGGGGGAGAGCAGCCTGCGGAAAAGAAGAAGCTGAATTTTTCGGCAACGGTGCAGGACTGCTTCGGCACGGCGTTGGAGGGGGTTGCGCTTTCCCTCAACGGCAAGAGCGCGGGAGAGAGCGCGGCAAACGGCGCGTTCACGCTGCAGAACGTGGAGGAGGCGGAGAGCAACGTGCTCATTCTCACGCTCGAAGGCTACGTTTCCGAGAGCGTCCCGCTTGGGGAATATTACGCGAAGGCGGAGACGGAAGTCGACCTCGGAACGGTGCGCATGGTGAAAAACGCCGCTGTCGTCTCCTCGCTCGAAGCGCGCGGTTGGACGGATTTCGAGGCGTTTACGCTCGGCGTTACGCGCAGCGAAAGCGCGCTGCTTCTCACGGCGGGTTCGCCGAATAAAGCGTTTACAAAAGCGGGCAGAAAGAGCACGCTCGAATTTTACGTGTCGGTGGGCGAGGTCGCCGCAACACGGGATAAAAACGTTACGAAGGTTGCCGTAAATAGCGACGGCACGACGGAAAAGGTAAATTACGGCGGAAAGGATCTTTCCTCGTATACGGTTACGGCGGAGATGACCGAGCAGGGGGAGGGGCTGAGCGTAACGGTTGCCCTTCCGTTTGATATGCTCGGATGCGCAAACGACGATATTCTCGGGCTTGCGATGGGTCTGTATTCGGACACGGACGGCGGCAGGGCGGAAATGCTTGCGCTCGACGGCAAGAGCACGGTGGACTTCTTTACGCCCGCAACCTATCTCCGAACGGATAAGAATAACGCGGTGTTTGCCTGCGCGGAAAACTGCCGCCCCGAGGACGCCACGCCTCCCGTGGATAAGGCGGCGCTGACGGCGGGGTATCCCATGCAGTTCTCCGTACCAGGGCTGTGCAAATCTGCGGACGGCGACGACTTCTATTTGAAGGCGGAAAAGGAGAGCGACGGATTCCTCGTTTCCATGGTAGGCTTCGGCAGCTTTAGCGAAAAGGAATACGTCAAGCTCATCTTCCACGCCTCCCGAACGCACGCTTCGGGCTGGAACGTGCAGGCGAGCGATCTGAACGTGCTCGTCAACCGCACGAAGGCGAATTACCGCACGAATATCACCAAGTTCTGGAATGCCGACGGCGGCTATACGGTATTCGGAAACGACGCGCCGCTTACCAACGCGCCCGTATACACCGATCGCGGCGGCTATTTTACGCTGACGTTAAAGGTGCTGTTCCATGAAATCCCCGCATACGACGAAAACGGAACGGTTTCGCTGTTCGCCATGGAATTTGCGGATAACGGTACGGCAAACGGACTCATCTACGATGCGACGGACTATCGGAACGGAATGCTGATCGACGGCGTATCGCACGGCGATCCCGCGGCGCAGAGCTCGTACTTCGTCATACAGGGCGGAGAAGAGGACGCGGTCGATCCCGCGTTGATTGCGGGTTTCGATATGCAATTCGCCATGGCGGCGGACGACATTTACGCCAAGGTCGAACGGGGAGCCACCTCCCTCACGCTGACGCTCCGTTCTTTCCATACCTTCGATCCCACCGATTTCGTGCGCTTCGTGGTGCATACGGGCGCGCCGATCGGGGCGAACAATTGGGCGCTCGACAAGGACGACGTAAGCTTTACGATTTATAAGGATTCCGCCTATTTCCAGACGGGCAAAATCAGCTTTTTCGAGGGCGCGGCGAACGCGTTTCACGGCAACGAGCAGACGCTGCACGCGCCCGTGTATACGCAGAGCGAAGGTTATTGGACGCTGACGCTTGAAATCGAGTATATCGAGCTCGGCATGGACGTGGACGCTTCGACGCGGTTATCCGCCTTTTTGGGCGAGTACGTGTCGAACGAGCTGGCAAGCGGCGCGAAACAAAACGGCGTTTCGCTCGGCGATATGGCGTATCAGAGCAATTGGTTTATTCTCACGGGAGGGGACAGGGCATGAAAAAGGAAAAAATAGCGGCGATCGCACTGTGCGGAACCATGGGACTCTCCGTATGTCTGAGCGGTCTGCCCGCGCGTGCGGTTTCGGAGGCGTTCGCAGAAGAAATGCCCGCGGAGGGGGCGGTTTCCGAAACGATAACGCTATCGGAAAACCGTAGCGAGGCGTTGACCATCGAGGCGGGGCAGACGGCGGAGCTGGATTTAAACGGATTCGATATGACCGCAACGCTAACAAACAACGGCACGCTTACGGTAAAGAACGGAAAAGAAACGGGCGCGATTCGCATTACGAGCAACGTAAACGGCGTGGTGTCGGCAATCGTAAACAACGGCACGCTGACCTTCGAGGGCGCGGATATAGAATGCACGGGCACGGGCGCGCATACGGATATGCGCGGAATCACCAACAACGCCAATGCAACGCTGTATTATAAGAGCGGCAATATCGAAATCGTGTCCTCGGGCGCGTATTTCGGAAACGCGATCTATAACGCGTCGAACGGCACGGTGGAGGAGATTTCGGGCGGAACGCTTTCGGCAAAGCTGACCGTAAAGGGAACGCAGCTGAACAGCGTGGCGGTAAATAATTTCGGGCTGATCAAGCGCATTTCGGGCGGTGAGATCTATTCCGAAAACAACGGAAGCGGCGGAACGGGCAACTACGCCACGGGCATCCGCAACAACGGCGGCGGTACGATCACCGAGATTTCGGGCGGCGAGATCAAGGGCTACGTCGATAATGCGGCGGGCAGCGAGGTTGCGTACGCAATCTACAACATGAACAACGCGACCGTCGGTAAAATTTCGGGCGGCAAGCTGACGGGCGAAACCTCGGCAAAGGAATGGGCGTTCGGAATCCGCAACGAGGGCGCGATAAACGAAATTTCGGGCGGAGAAATTATTTCGTTGATCAGTCAGCCGACGACTACGACTTCGCCGAACGCGATCGCGCTGTGCAACGACGGCACGGTGTCTAACGTTACGGGCGGTACCTTTTACGCGTATTCTGCCTGCGCACCCGGAAATACGATTGCGATCCGAACCCGTCAGGCGGGGCATTCGATCACGGTATCGGGCGGCGCGTACTCCGTGAATAAGGGAACGAACCATATCCTCAACGAGTCGCCCGCAACGACGACCTACGCAAGCGGTTATTCGCTTACGGCAGCTTCGAAAAACGGTTACCGCTACGCGATTCCGGAAGGGGGCAGATACGAGGAGCTTTCCGCGCAGGACAGCCCCGTTATGACGGCGAAAACGTATAACGCAAACGGCGTACTGTTGGCGGAATATACGCTCACGGGTACAACGACCAACGAGATCGCTGCAATCGGCGGCGAAATTTACGGCTCCGTCGATCAGGCGATCGCGGCGAGCGAGGCGGGCGACACCGTAGTGCTGCTTAAAGATACGGAGAGCGGATTCACCGTTCCCGCAGGGAAAGACGTTACCGTTGATTTAAACGGTTACGAAATGGTGGGCTCTGTGGTAAACAACGGCACGCTTGCGCTTTGCGATTCGAAGGGCACGGGCAGATTGTATAAACGCACGGAGGCAAACGGGCTCGATCCGTTGATCAAAAATTACGGCACGCTGACGTACGGCAACGTTTCGGCGCGCATCGACGGTATCGGCAACGCGCCCGAGGCGGACGGCATTTACAACTACGCCGGCGCAACGCTTACGGTAACGGGCGGAACGCTGAGCGCGATCTCTTACGGAACAAAGTGGTCTCATGCAATCGTAAACGCGGGCACGGTAAAGGACTTTGCGGGCGATTTCCGAACGGTGTCTTTCAGTAAGGACACGGCTTCGAACATCGTCGCGCTTTCGGTCAGCGGCGGCGGTATCGTCGAAAAAATCAGTGGCGGCGTGCTGTACGCGCAGTCCGCGGGCAAGGGCATGGCAATCGGGGTCCGCACGCAGGGCACGGGCAGCGTGCAGTCGGTATCGGGCGGTACGGTAAAAGCCGTAGTAAACGGTTCGGGCGCAAAGGCGTACGGAATTTATACGCAGGGCGCAGACGGCACGGTAACCGTTGCGGGCGGGCTCGTAAGTGCGGTATCGTACACGGGAGACGCGTACGCACTGAAAAATGAGGGTACGGCGAACGTTTCGGGCGGCTATTTCAAAGCGGAAACGGCGGCGGACGCTGCTTGCGCGGCGGCGCTTACGAGCGGCAAGCTCAACGTTTCGGGCGGCGCGTTCGGCGCGGGCAAGGGCGAGTTTATCGGCGGCACGGCGGCATACGAAGAGGGCGTTGCCCTGCGTAAGATGCAGAGTGATACGGTGCGCTACGCGGCGAAGGAATCGGATATTATCGTGGAACAGCTCGACGGCGCACAGTTTATCGGCGTAGACGTGTTCCGCGGAGGAAACGCGGTTTACGGTTATCATGCGTACGAAAAGGACGGATATTATCTCAACGGGTTCTATGCTTCCGAGGAGGATGCGGAAATGATCGCAAAGGATCAATTGAACACGCTTGCTTCTTCCGCAACGGTTTACGCCGCATACGAAGAGGCGCCGTTGTACTATTTTCTCGGCTCGTCGGTAACGTACGGGCACGCCAACAACGGCTCGTCGTTCGTAAACGAAATTGCGAATATGTTGAACTGTACGTGTGTGAAGGAGGCAATCAGCGGCACCACGCTCGCAAACAACGGCGCGGGATCGTACGTGGCGCGTATGTTGAACAATCTCGATAAAAACGCTAAGGTCGAACGTCTGATCGTGCAACTTTCCACCAACGACGCAACGCAGAACCAACCGCGCGGCACGGTTTCGGCAACGAAAAATATCGAAGAAATCGACGATACCACCACGATAGGCGCGATGGAGTTTATTATTGCGTACGCCAAAAAGACATGGGATTGCGAGGTTACCTTCTATACCAACCCTTATTATGATAACGCCAATTACAAATCGCTCGTCGAAGATTTGTATAAGGTGCAGGCAAAGTGGGGCGTCGGCGTTCTCGATTTCTACAATTACAGAGATATGGACGCGCTCGATCAGGCAACGCTTTCGTCGTACATGGCGGACGCGATCCACCCGAACGCGGCGGGATATCATTGGATGGGCGAGGTATTTTCGGAGTATCTTGCCAAGCTGTATGCGCAAAAGCACGACGGCGCGAAAATTTAACCTGCGACAGGGGAATGAAAAACACCGCCTCTTGCGAAAGGCAAGAGGCGGTGTTTTTTGTTGATAAAATGAAAGAAAAGATGATTGCCGTCGGCAAAAATTTACAAAATGAGCGATTATTCTAAAAAATGTATGATTTTTTTGACAGTTTGTTTTGTTCGAAAAATCAAGGATTTATACACTAAAAATTATACTTTAACTTACGATTCTTGTCAAGAAACTTTCGTAAGAAAAAGTATACCTTTTTTATATTGCGCAAAAAATGCACAACGGTATGAAGATTTCGGTATTTTGAATGCTGCAACGGATTTCATCGGTGCGGGGGATTCGATGGCACAAATCAAAAAATAAATAATGATAAAACAGCGAGGAGAGGGATAAAGACATGAAAACTAAAAACATGAAATCTACAAATCTCGTGAAAAATTGGAAAAATACGTTTAAAACGATTTGGTGCGCGGTTATTGCCGCATTGTGTCTGGTAACGGCAATGCTCGGCGCGCTGCCTACGGGTAAAATAAATCAGAAAAACACGGAGGCTTTGGCGGTAGAAGCGGACGGCTATGCGTCGTTTGCGGAGGGCTCCACCTACAAATTTACCGACCGAGAAAAATTTGCAACTTACCGTCAGAGCGTGCTTGCAAACAGCAACGCGCCGGCGCTTGCAGACGATACGACTACGGTTACGGTAACCAAAACGGCAAACAACCGAGGTTCACAGCAAAATCCTTACGTGATCAACGATTTTAACACTTGGAAACAATTCAGTGACGAGATGAGCAGCACTTCCTCCTCTGCCACGTACGGCGACGGTAAATACTACGTGCTTGCAACAGACCTCGATTTCAGCAAAAGCACTACCGTGCGCCCAACGATCATGCAAACGTTCGGCGGTACCTTTTACGGCTTGGGACATACGATTAAAAATTATACCGTTACGGACACTACTACGAACACGAACGACGACGCTTTGGGATTGTTTCGTTGGGGACCGTGGGTCGGTACAAGAACGGTTAGGATCGCCGATTTGAATTTTGAATATTCTTTTACGGTAAGCACGCAAAGTCCGAGTCCGGTTTGCTTTATCGGAGGTTTTTTCGGTAGAGTCTCCGCTGCGGCAGAGGTCAGTTTGTTAAACTGCCACGTTACGGGTTCTGCTTCGCAAGACTGCTATCCTGCGAACGTGAGTTACGGGGGATTGATCGGTAGCTCATGGGCGGATACGGGATATAACGGAGGAATCTTCTATATATACCGTTGTTCTGCTAAGTTGACGATAAACTCTAATTCGTCCGATGAAATTTATGCGGGCGGAATCATGGGCGGAGAATGGGACGACTATAATTCTTATATTTACGACTGCTACGCAGAATTGAATGTGAATTTAAAGAATGGCTGGAGTGGCGGTGTGATAAACGGTTGCGGCGTAATATTAGGACAGGGCAGCGCCGCAACGTGCAGAAACGGGCGCACGGGCGCTATGGAAATCATACGTTGCGCGGGCAAAGCAGTGATGAAAACTCCTTCGGGGCACGGTTGGTATTACGGGTCGCTATTTTCTATTGCGAACGATTCGACGTCAACTTCGGTGGGTACGATTTTGACGCGGGACTGTTACGTTTACGGTGAGACATACGACACGCAAAGCATTTGGTACGGGATGCCGCGTCCTTGGGAAGTTACATACTACTCCGGAGCAAACGGTGGTCTGAAGCCGAGCAATTACAACCGCATCGACGCCCAGCGCATTTACTATGCGGGTAGAGACGGCGCCGAGGAACATACTTGGGGGACGATGGACACCGTAAACGCGAATCGCTATTACGGCGAGAAAAAAACGAACAGCGAGCTTTGGAGCAATTTAAAAAGCGATGCTAAGCTCCATCCGAACGTCTGGAATAAAACCGATTTAGGTTCTTCGTACACCTATACGATAGCCAATTCGCCCGTGCGGAACAGGACGTTCGACGAACCGTTTACAATATCTTTTTATAACTTAAGACAGAGCGGCAGCACGCTTTCGGACGAGGCGATTTCGGGGAAATCTGCCGTAACCTACAACTATACGACGAACGGAACGCAATATTTGGGCGTAGATCCTGTTGCACCTACGGCAAATCATACGTTTCGTGGCTGGACTTTGGATAAGTCGGGCAACGGCATTCCCGTGCGCACTCTTGATATTTCCAATCTCAACGGCAACGTGAAAGCATACGCCGTATGGGAGGTTACGGGTATTACCGCTTCTATTGCTCAGACAGGCGGCACGCTGAACGAGGCAACCGGCGCTTACGAGGCAGAGAGCGGCGGCGCGGGCATTAACGTTTCTGCCGACGTAACCGTACCTGCGGAAGCCATTTCAATGAATAATCTTTCGGTTACTTACAGTTGGCAGAAAGACGGAAACACGGACAGTTCGCTCGGTATGGGCGACGTGATCAATATCGGAAATTCAGGCGGAAACGGCACGTATTCCTACCGCTTCACGGTAAAAGACAAAACGATGCCGCTCGTATCGTTCGAGGGTATTTGCCGCGACAGCATCAAGGTGGAGATCACGGGTAAGTCCACCGTGCTCGACACGTTCCGTTTGACGTCGCCCGCCTATGCGGGTGCAACGCTGAGAGGGGTTACGTTCCAACTGATCATGGTGGACGGCAACCGCGAAATCACGGGAACCGCGGTTTGGCAATCCGAAAATTTTATGATTCAGTCGGGCAAGAACACGACGAACGTTATATTCACGCCGAACGACTCTGCCTACAAGCAAATGACCGTAGCGGTGGAATTCGAGGCGGATCAACTGACGCTTACGTTCCGAATTCCGGATATTCAGAACTCCGATCTCGTAGTGAATATCGAATACG
>CAJUOI010000022.1 GCA_910588615.1 uncultured Christensenellaceae bacterium
ATTATATATGGTATAGGAAATCCTGCTTCCCGTTAGACAAGGGGACGCGATGATGGTTTTATAACCGTCGAAATACGGCGTTGCGCTGCGGAATCCTCGGTCATTTACGATTTAGTAAATTCCTTCGGGTTTTCCTCGCGCGCCTTGTCTTTCTCGGTTCTAAGCCCCTCATATCCCGCTTCCCGTACCAATGCGCGATGCAATGATGATTGTGTGCGCGGCGCAATACGTTAAGAAACGTCAGTCATATCAGTAAAAAATATTGGAATATTATCTATGAACAACGAATACTTTTCTTTTGAATTACAAAAAGTCGACCCCGAAACGGGGGCGCGGGCAGGAGTGCTGCACACGCCGCACGGCGATATTTTAACGCCCGTGTATATGCCCGTGGGCACGCAGGCGACGGTAAAGGGTTTGCTTCCCAAAGACCTCGAAGAGATCGGTTCGCAAATTATTCTTTCGAATACTTACCATCTCTATATGCGCCCCGGCGACGAGCTGGTAAAAAACGCGGGCGGGCTGCATAAGTTTATGAACTGGCATAAGCCCATTTTAACGGATAGCGGCGGATTTCAGGTGTTTTCGCTCTCTTCTCTCAATAACATCACGGACGAGGGGGTAAAGTTTTCGTCGCACGTGGACGGGAGCAAGCATTTGTTTACGCCCGAGCGGGCAATGCAAATCCAGCACAATCTCGGCTCGGACATCATTATGGCGTTCGACGAATGCTCGGAGTACGGCTATACGCACGGGCAGGCGAAGGCTGCGATGGAGCGCACGGGCAAGTGGCTCGAACGTTGCTACAAAGCGCATAACGATCCCGCGCAGGCGCTGTTTCCCATCGTTCAGGGCAATTTTTACCGCGACCTTCGGCAGGAGAGTTTGAACCGCTGTCTGCCCTTCGTCAAACACGGCATCGCCATCGGCGGGCTGTCGGTAGGCGAGCCCAAGCCGCTCATGTACGAAATGCTCGATTTTTTACGGGACAAGCTTCCGACGGATGTGCCGCGCTACCTGATGGGCGTTGGCTCGCCCGACTGTCTCGTGGAGGGAGTGTTGCGCGGCGTGGACATGTTCGATTGCGTGCTGGCGACGCGCGTCGCCCGTAACGGTACGGCGCTCACCTCGCGCGGGAAGGTCGTCGTCCGCAACGGAAAGTACAGGGAGGATTTCACGCCGCTCGATCCCGATTGCGATTGCTACTGCTGCCGCAACTATACCAAGGCTTACCTGCGCCACCTCGTCAACGTGGGCGAGATGACGGGCGCGGTGCTATTGTCTTTGCACAATATTTCTTACCTGCATTCGTTGATGAAGGGATTGCGCGAAAGCATCTTCGGCGGTTGCGTCAAGGAGTTCGTGCAAGAATTTTACCGTAAAAACGGGGAAATTCCCGCAAAGTCGGAATGAAAACTTCCGAAAAAGGAAAAAATTGCTTAAAAACGCTTGCAAAATTTTTTCGTTTAAGCTATGATTGTGTTGTTTAAAGGAGATTATAATTATGTTTAATATATTGACTTCGCTTTTGGCAGGCACGGAAGAGGCGCCCAAACCCAATTGGTTCCAATCTTACGGGTTGTATATCGTGCTCGGCGTGCTCGTCGTAGCTATTATCGTCTGGTTCGTGTTCTCGGGCAGAAAGAACAAGCAAAAGCAGAAGGAATACGTGGAACAGCTCGACGCGATCGGTCCCGGCAACAAGGTGAAAACGGCGGGCGGGATCTGCGGCATCGTTACGGAGGTTTGCGACGATAACACCGTCATCATCAAGACGGGCAGCGAGGAGTCCGGTTACTCCTTCGTAAAAATGGATAAGGAGCTGATTGCCCAGACGGACGCAAAGGGTCCCTCGCAGATTGCGCGCGAAGAAGCGGAAGCGAGAAGAAAGGAAGAGCGGGAAGCGAAGGCTGCGGAAAAGGCGGCTGCATCCTTAAACGATAACAAGCCCGAGGAAGTTTCCGAGGTAAAAACGGAAGAGAAAGAAGTAAAAACGGAAGAAAAGACGGAAGAGTCCGTCGCAGAAGAGAAGAAGGACGAACCGAACGAATAAGCTTTAAAGAATCATAAATGAAACCGCCTCCGCATATCGTACGGTATACGGAGGTTTTTTTATGGACAAATCCTTTTTTAAACGCGCGGCGTGGGAAACGGCGAAAGCCGCCTTGCTCGCTTCGGCGTTTTGTCTGTTTGCGGAAGCGATTTTTGCGGTCATCGTGCGGGCGATTTCTCCGTCTGTTGTAGTGATTACCGCGGTGAATTGGGTGTTGAAATGCGTTGCGGTTTTCGTGTTTTCTCTGCTTTGCATCAAGAGAGAGCGCGCGTTTTTCAAGGGGCTGGCAGCGGGGTTCGTTTCGGTATTTCTGACGATGTTTCTGTTTGCGGCGATCGGCGGCGGATTCCATCTGGACATTCTGTTCTTGCCCGAGCTGCTGCTCTGCACGCTCATAGGCGGGCTGGGCGCGCTTCTCGGAGCGAAATTGCGGAAAGAATAAAAAAATACTTGCAAAAATTTCCAAGGCGTTGTATAATGGGGAAAAACCTACGGGAGAACGAACTATGATCAAGACGATAGCAAAGCCTCAGGAAAAGAAAATTACCGGTTGCGGCGAATGCAGAAGCACCTGTCAGTCCGCCTGCAAGACGAGCTGCACGGTCGGGAACCAATCCTGCGAGCGCGTAACCAGAGAGCAAAAAATCGAAGAAAACAAGTAAGCGTCAGAAAACGGAGCGAGCCGCTCGAAGGAGCGGCTCGGCTTTTTCGCGTATTTTAAAATGGTTCATCTATTTTCCTATCACGACAAATATTATATCTTCGACGTGGGCAGCTCGTCCCTGCACGAGTGCGACGAAAAAACTTTCCGGATCCTCGGCGGCAACGCGGAGGAAGTTTCCGATGAGGAAATCAAAGAGGTCATGTCCGACGTCGAAGGACTGAGGGCTGCGGGACTGTACGAGAAGCCCGAAACGGACGCGCGCCCGATTAAGAGCAGCGAAGTGAAGGCGCTTTGCCTCCACGTTTCGCACGACTGCAATCTCAGATGCCGTTATTGTTTTGCGGACGAGGGCGCCTATCACTCCGTGCGCGAGACGATGAGCTTGGACGTTGCCAAAGCCGCCGTCGACTTTCTCATTCGCGAGAGCGGAAACAGGAAAGTGCTCGAAGTGGATTTCTTCGGCGGCGAGCCTCTGATGAATTTCGACGTTGTCAGAGAAACGGTATATTATGCCAAGTCGCAGGCGGACAAGGCAGGCAAAAAATTCCTGTTCACCACAACGACGAACGGACTGCTGCTCGACGACGAAAAGATCAAATTTTTCAACGAAGAAATGGAAAACGTGGTGCTTTCGCTCGACGGCAGAAAGGAAGTCCACGACGCGGTCAGAAAGACGGTGAGCGGCAAGGGGAGCTTCGACGCCGTCATTGAAAAAATAAAGAAATTCGTGCGTTCACGCGGGGACAAGCACTATTACGTACGCGGCACTTTCACGGCGAAGAATCTCGATTTTTCCAAGGACGTGCTGTTTTTGGCGGACAATGGGTTTGACTCCATTTCCATGGAGCCCGTCGTAACGGATATTCCCGATTTGCAGATCACCGAGGAGATGCTGCCCTGCGTTGAAAAGGAGTACGAAGTGCTGTGCGACGAGTACGTAAAACGCGAGGCGGAGGGAAAGGGCTTTTTGTTCTTCCACTTTAATATCGATCTCGACGGCGGACCTTGTCTTTCCAAGCGCGTTTCGGCGTGCGGGGCGGGCAACGAGTACCTCTCCGTGGTGCCGAACGGCGATCTGTATCCCTGCCACCAATTTGCGGGGGAGGCGCGCTGGCGGATGGGCAGCGTGTTCGAAGGAAAAATCGACGGAAAAATCCGCGCGCTCTTTGCCGAAAGCTGTCTGTTTACGCGCAAGAAGTGCGCAGACTGTTTTGCGAAATATATCTGTTCGGGCGGGTGCAGCGCCAATAATTATCACTATAACGGCGATATCAACGAGCCGTACGGAATGACCTGCGCCATGATGAAAAAGAGAATCGAATGCGCGATGCACGTTTTGGCGGCGCGGAAATCGAGAGAAAATTCACGAGAAAAATAAGAGAAAAATTCAGATTGCGGCGCGTTTCGGCTTGACGGGCGCGCACAATTCATATATAATGGATAGAGTGAAAATTTTCTTTTGCCGCAGGGCTTCCTTCGGCGAGAGTTTGTGAGTTAAGCGGGAGGACGCAATGGGCAAGATAAAATCGGCGATTGTTATCACCTTAATGACTTTGGTTATCGCCGTGATGTGCTTTTTCTGTACGGTATCGTTCGACATGAAAGGCGGGCTGGAACGGTTTAATTCCGTCGTGCGCATGACGAACAAAGACGCAACGCTCGGTACTGAAATCGGCGAACAGAGCTATCTCGGCGGCGGATATTCTACGGTATATTACCCCGAAGGTGTCATTTCTTCCAAGGAATACGAAGAGAACTTCTCTTCCATGAAACCCGAGGAAGCGGCGGAGTATGCGGCAAAGTACGCCAAAGTCGGCGCGCTCTATCTCGAGCGCGAAACGCTGTGCGACGAAGAGGGCAAGCCCTCCGAAGAGTTCAAGGCGAAGTTCAAGGCGACCGCAGACAGCGTCATCGCGCGTTACGAAGCGCTTCATGTTGACGGCGCGCGCGCGGATATTGCCGACGAGTATACGATCCGCGTTATGATGCCCCAGCTGCTTGCGGGCGGAAATTCCCTGTTTAATTTGATGAGCTACACGGGCGGCGTTACCGTCAGCTACGGTTCGGACGAGGACAGCGCGACTACGATTCTACCCGAAAACAAGAAGGGCGCCGTCATCGGCGACTATATCAAGAGCGTTTCTTCGCGTACTGCTGCGAACGGCACTGCAGTCGTTATCGTCAAATTTACCAAAGCGGGGCGGGAGATCGTTAAAAATACTACCTCGAGCGCGGCGGAAAGCTCCTCGACGATGTTCTTTAAAATCGGCGACGATATTGCCATTCAGATGACCGTCAGCTCGGAAATCGATCAGGATACGATGTATATCAGCGGAAGCTATACCAAGGATTCGGCGAACGTAACCTCCATTCTGCTCGAAAGCGCGTTAAAAGGAGGCAAGGACGATATTTCGTTTACGGTGGGCGATACCTACCGCGAAACGGCGTCCTTCGGCGACAACGCTCTGCTTTTTATCTATATTGCGTGCGGCGTGTGCTTCGTCGGCATGACGGTGTTCTTCTTTGCCCGTTATAAGCAGCTTGCGTTCGCGCATCTGTACACCTATCTGCTGTTCTTTTTCTCCATGCTTTTCTGCGTATGGGCAATCGGCTTCCTGTACATCGGCGTTGCAACCTTGCTCGGGCTGATGCTTGCGTCCCTCTTGCTGTGCGTGTCCAACGCGCTCGTATACGAGAGGGCGAGAAAGGAATTCTCGGCGGGCAGAACGATGACGGCAGCGGTAAAATCCGCGTACAAGTCCACGTTCTGGCGTATCTTCGATCTGCATATCGTCATTGCGGCGTTTGCGTTTATCGTATTCGGGATCGCGCTTCCGGGGCTTAGCACGTTCGCGTTTACGCTCGGTCTGGGCACGGCGTTCTCATTCGTCTGCAACGTGGCGATCGGGCGGCTGAATTGGGCGACCATGATGGCGTTTACCCCGAGAAAGGGTGCGTTCTGTAACTTCAAGAGGGAGGAAACGGAAGATGAATAAGCGGTTGAAAACGTTAAAGCTTCTCCCCGTCTACTGTGCGATATCGGCGGTGATCATCATTGCGGGCATTATTCTTTACGCGCTTCTCGGGTTTAACTACGGCATGGAAAAGCCTGCGTACAAGACGTTCGAAGTTCGCTACAACGTCGTTGCGGAAATCGGAGAGTACGAAGAAGACATTCAAAAGACCTGCGAGGATGCGTTTAAGGCAAATAACCTCGGCGGGTATGAAAAGGTCGTTAAAAACGAAGTCGGCGGAAACTATTCTACCGAAACGGGGAACAAGGCGCTTGTATACACCTTTGCAGCCGACGCGTCCGCAGAAGGCTTACAGGCGGCGGAAGCGAGCGTGAAAGCGACGCTTGCCGGCGATGCTTTCAAGGATGCGGAGGCTTCGGTTTCCGTGCACTCGATCGAGAAGGTGAAATTCACCGAAACCCTGTGGCGCGCGGCGGTGGCAATCGGCGTGGCTGCGGTGGTGGCGCTCGTCTATATCGGAATCCGCTTCGGCGTCGGCAGCGCGCTTTCCGGCTTGGTCGCAAGCGTAAACAGCGTGTTCTTCACGCTCGGGTTCTTTGCGATTGCGCGAATTCCTCTGTTTGCGGCAGGACCGTTGCTCTACGCGGCGATTGCGGCGTTTGCAACGCTTCTCATGTGGCTGCTTCACGCCATGATGATGCGCGAAAACTTCAAAGACCCTTCCTACAACAACTTTACGGCGGCGGAAGCGGTGGCTTCTTCGTTGAAAACTTCGGAAAAGTCGGTGTATATCACTGCGGGGGCGCTCGGCTTCATTGCGATCGTGTTCGGCGCCATAGCGGCGGCAGGCGTGCGTGCACTCGTGCTGCCCGTACTCGTGCCCGTAGCCGTCAGTCTCTATACCACGATGTTGCTTGCGCCTGCGCTGCACGTTCCTATCAAGGCGGCGTTCGATAAGTACAAGGCAAGGCACAAACGCGTCTACGCCGGCAAGAAGAAAGCGGCGAAAACGGACGACGAAAAATAACCAAAAAACGGCGGGGCAAACCCCGCCGTTTTCAGCAAAATACGGTATGAAAAGAATCGTTCCCGAATTTGAATTTACGCCCGAAGCGGCAGAACAGGTAAAGCGGCTTGCCGTCGCCGTCGGCGTGCACGAAAAGACGGCAGGCATTCTTTACGCGCGCGGTATCGACAGCGAAGAGAAGGCGAAAGCGTTTCTTTCTCCCTCCAAGCGGGATTTGCTCGACCCGATGCTGATGAAAGGGATGCGAGAGGCAAAGGAATTGTTGACGCAGGCTCGCGACGAGGAATGGCGTGTAGCGGTGTTCGGCGACTACGATGCCGACGGAATCGGCGCGCTTGCCATCATGTCCCGTGCGTTGAAGGAATTCGGAATCGAACCTTATCTCTACGTGCCGGAGCGCGCGGACGGCTACGGACTGAGCGTTGCTGCAATCGACAGGATTTTCGACGAATTTCTGCCCGACCTCGTCGTTACGGTGGACTGCGGCATTTCCTGCGCGGACGAGGTGGAGTATATCAAGCGGCAGGGGGCGTTCGTCATTGTTACCGACCACCACGAGCTTCCCGTACGCCTGCCCGACTGCATTACGATCAATCCGAAGCTGCAAGACGATTATCCCTATGACAACCTTTGCGGCGCGGGGGTTGCATATAAGCTTGCCGCTGCGCTTTTGGGCGAACGGGCGAACGGGCTGCTCGATTTCTGCGCCCTCTCCACGGTTGCCGACAGCGTGCCGCTTACGGACGAGAACCGCATCATCGTAACCGAAGGGTTGAAGCTGATTGCCTCCCGTCCCCGACCCGCTTTTTCCGCATTGATCGGGAAAACGCAGGATATCAGTGCGCAAACGCTCGCCTTTACCGTTGCGCCCCGCCTGAACGCTGCGGGCAGAATGGGGGACGCCGCTTCCGCGCTGCGCCTGTTCACCTCGGACGACGAGGAGGAAATATACGCGCTCGCCGCCAAGCTCAACGATTATAACGCCGAACGGCAGAAGTGCTGCGACGAGCTCTTCGAAAAGGCAGAGAGCCTGATTCGGGAAAAGGGCGCGTTCGGGCGCGTCGTCATGCTGGCGGGCGAGCATTGGAATACGGGCTTTGTGGGTATCGTCGCGGCAAAGCTCGTTGAAGAGTACGGCAGACCCGCGCTTCTCTTCGTAAAGAACGGCGACGTATATAAGGGCAGCGCGCGCAGCGTGGAGGGTGTGAACATTTTCGAGGCGCTTACCGCATGTTCGCAGTATATCGAGGAATTCGGCGGACACGCACAGGCGGCGGGCGTCAGTGTAAAAAAGGAAAATTTCGAGGCGCTCGAACGGGCGCTCGACGAATATTTGTCCGTACATTATACGCGCGAAGACTTTATGGCTTCCGTTCCCGTGGCGGGGGAGCTGGACGAAAAGGACTTTAAGCGGATCGCGAGGGAGCTTGAACGGCTTGAACCGTTCGGCGTGGGCAATCGCCGCCCTCTGTTTGTCCGTCGGGCGCAAAAGCTGACCGCAGAGCCGTTAAAGCCGTTATCCCCGCACCTGACCGTGTCGGACGGCGTTACGGATTTTATGTATTTCGGCGGCGCGAAGCAACGGGGGATCCTCAAAAGTGAATTTCAGAAAACGCTCGTATTCGAGTGCAATATTTCCCGCTTCCGCGGCAAGGAAAGCGTGCGCGGGTTTATCCGCTCGGTGCTGTACGACGGCAGAGACTGCGCGAGGAACGACGCGGAGATTTTTGAAAATAACCTGCTTTCCTGTGAGAGAAAAGGCGTGTATCTGGGTACGAAAACCGCGCTGTCCGAGATGGATTTACGCAAGCTCGTGCTGCAAAAGACAGAGGAGTGCGACTACGGCACGCTGTTGATCGCGTCCGAGCGGGAAACGCTCGACGCGTTTCCGGAACTGGATTTGCCTGCGGAGGTGTACCGTCCTGCGGCGGGGGGGATGCGCAATCTCATTCTCATTTCGCCCGCAGCGGACGCGGACTTTGCGGGTTGGCGTGATATAATCTATCTCGACAAGCCGCTGTTCTTTGCGACCTTCTCCGACAAGCAGAACGTTTACTACAATGCGGAGCGACGGGGATACGGCGAATTTCTGCGCCTCGACGGCTCGCGGGAAAAGCTTGTCGAAATTTTCGTGAGTATGCGCAATCATGCCGACAGGGTGCGGGGCGAAACGCCCTTACAGGCGGCGAATGCGTGCGATTCGCTCGGGTTCGGACGGGAGGAGTTTATGTTCGCCGTCGGCGTGTTTTCCCAGCTTGGGTTTATTCGCCTGAATGCGGGCGGGCTGAAAGTAAACAAGGGCGTAAAGGCGGAGCTAACCGAATCCTCCATTTACGCGGCGGTTACAAGTTTGACGGACGATTAGTACCTCAGCCAAAAAAGGACAAGATTCTTCGTTTCGCTCTGAATGACAGAGAGGGATACGCGCCCAATCAGGACACGGAGTTGTTATGGATTCGATTTTAAGGAAGATATACGAATATTACACGGACGAAAGCCGTGATATGCTGTTGCACGCATACGATTTTGCCAAGGATGCGCACCGTAACCAGAGGCGCGCGTCGGGCGAACCGTACTTTATTCACCCTTGTGCGGTAGCGGAAATTCTGATCGAGCTCGGACTCGATGCCGATACGATTGCGGCGGCGCTGTTGCACGACGTCATCGAGGATACGCCCGTTACCGAAGAGGACGTGCGGCGGGAATTCGGCGTCAGCGTGTTAACGCTTGTGGCAGGCGTAACCAAGCTCGACAAAATCGTGTTCAAATCGCAGGAGGAAGAGGAGGCGGAAAATTTCCGTAAAATCTTTCTTGCCATGGCGCAGGACATCCGCGTTATTATCATCAAGCTTGCCGACAGATTGCATAATATGCGTTCGCTCAACTTTCTCTCCGAGGAACGCCAGCGCAAAATGTCGCGCGAAACGTTGGATATTTACGCGCCCATTGCGGGGCGGCTCGGTATCAGCCAGATCAAATGTGAGCTTGAGGATCTGTGCCTGAAATATCTTGAACCTGCGGCGTTCGAGTATCTCGTTGAAAATATTCACCAAAAGTTGGAGGAACGCAACCGCTTCGTCGATTTCGTGGTGGAGGAAATCAACGGGATTTTAAAGGAATGCAACATACGTGGCGAGGTGTTCGGCAGACCCAAGCATTTCTTTTCCATTTATAAAAAGATGCGCACGAAAAACAAGACGCTCGACCAGATATACGATTTGACGGCGGTGCGCGTCATCGTGGGTACAGTGGACGAGTGCTACGAGGTGTTCGGTAAAATCCACAAAAAGTGGAAGCCCATGCCCGGACGCATCAAAGACTATATCGCCATGCCCAAGCCCAACCTCTACCAATCGCTGCACACCACCGTCGTTACCAACTTCGGGCAGCCCTTCGAAATTCAGATAAGAACGGAAGAAATGCACCGTACGGCGGAATTCGGTATCGCGGCGCACTGGAAGTACAAGGAGCAGCGCGACGACGAAACCAGTCTCGACCAACGCATTTCCTGGATCCGCGAGGTTATGGAGGTGCAGGGCGGCTTGCGCGATTCCAAGGAGTTTATCGAAGCGGTCAAGGGCGCGCTCATCAGCAGGGAACTGTTGGTGTTTACCCCGCAGGGCAAGGTCATTTCCCTGCCCGCAGAGGCAACTCCCGTCGACTTTGCATATTCTATTCATACGGAAGTAGGCAATCACTGTACGGGGGCGAAAGTCAACGGAAAAATCGTTCCGCTCGACAGTATGCTCGAGGTGGGCGACGTGGTGGAAATCATCACCTCTCCCAATTCGAAGGGACCTTCGCGCGATTGGTTGAAATTCATCAAATCCTCGTCGGCGCGGGCGAAAATCAAATCCTTCTACAAGAAGGAGATGAAAGAGGACAATATCCGTTTGGGACGCAGTATGCTCGAAGAGACGGCGAAGCGCAAGGGCGTGGCGATCGGCAGCATTCTCACGGCGGAGAGCTTTAAAAAGATTTCGGAAAAGCTCGCGTTCGACACGCAGGACGAAATGTTTTCGGCAATCGGCTGCGGAGCGATTTCCGCCAATCAAGTATTCTTTAAGCTGTTCGACTTTTATCGCAAGGAGACGCCGCGACCCGTGGAACTGCGTCCCTTCCGTACCGGACGCACCGACAAGGGTTCGGTTACCATTAAGGGCATGGAAGGGCTTCTCGTGTCCTTCGCGGGGTGCTGTTCGCCCGTCCCGGGCGACGATATCGTCGGCTTCGTAACGCGGGGCAGGGGAATCGTCGTGCACCGCCGCGACTGCCCGAACATGAAGAGCGCCGATCCGGAGCGTCTGCAACCCGCCGAATGGGTCGCCAAGGACGGAAGTGCGCGTTTTAAGGCGGCGATCGTAGTTACGGCGGACGAACAGGGCGCCGCGCTTTCCGCTATTTCGGGCAGCGTTGCGGAGATGAAGCTGGAAATCACTTCCATCAACGGCAGGTACGACAAGAACAACAGCGCGATCGTAGACGTTACCGTTGCGCTCACCAATCGGCAGGACGTGGAAGTCCTGATTAAAAAAATCAAGTCGCACGCGAAGATCATAGACGTAAGAAGAACGTCGAACTGAGGTGTTTATGGCTGAATTTCAGGAACTTATCAAGGAGGCGAAGCGGGGCAATCCCGCCGCGCAGAACGAAACGGGGAACTGTTATCTTTTCGGCACGGGCGTTGCGCGCGACGAAAAGAAGGCGGCAAAGTGGTTTAAAAAAGCGGCGTCGTCGGGGTATCCCGCCGCGCTCGTCAACTACGGTGAACGGCTCTTGACCGGTGTGGGCGCAAAGAAGAGCCCTGAAAAGGCAATCTATTGCTTTATACAGGCAGCCGCGTCGGGGAATGAGGACGGGGTCGTCATGCTCGCGCAGTGCTTGCAACAGGAGAGCTTGTCCGAAAGTATCGGAAATGCGTTTGCGAAATACCGCGATACGGGCAGTAAGTATGCGTTTATTTGTTATAAGATAGGGCGGTGCTTCGAGGACGGCGTCGGCGTGGATGCCGATTTGTCCGCCGCGATGATCTGGTACGGCTCCGCCGCGGACGAGGGCTATGACGAGGCGCAGTTCCGCATGGGCGTCATTCTGTTAAAGGGTACGGACACTGTGCCCGAAAACAAGGAGGTCGGGATCATGCGTTTAAAGCAGGCTGCGGCGCAGAAGCACGCGGACGCGGGGCGCGTATTGTTGGCGCTCGGGATTTCGTTTGACGTTTAAAGAAATATCGTATCGGAGGGAATTTTAATGGAACGGGAAGAATTCGAAGCTCTGTTGGAGCGTGCCGAAGCGGGCGATGCGGGTGCGCAGGCGAAAATCGGCTTCTGCTATTTCACGGGCGACGTCGTGGAGCAGAACGACGATAAGGCATTTCAATGGTTCGAGCAGGCGGCGTCGATGGGAGATTTGCGCGGCTTGTTTTCGCTCGGCGCGATGTACGAGGACGGCAGGGGTGTGGAGCAGGACGACGGAAAGGCGTTCGAGTGTTATATTCGGGCTGCCGGAGAGGGTTTCGTTGCCGCATGGGAAAAGCTTGCGTATCTTTACTATATCGGCAAGGGCACGGAGCGGAATTACGCAAAGTCGTTCGAATGGTATTTAAAAGCCGCCGAACGGGAAAACGCGCAGGCGCAGTTCAACGTCGGACATTGTTACCGCTACGGGGAAGGTGTTCCCAAGGACGATAAAAAGGCGACGGAATGGGAGCTGAAGGCGGCGGAATCGGGATACGTGCCCGCCATGCACAATACGGGAAACAATTATTTTAACGGGCTCGGCGTGGAAACGGACTTCGAGGAAGCATCGAAGTGGTACGAGCGGGCGGCAGCCAAGGGTGAGATCAACGCGTCGTACAACGCGGGAATCTGCTATTACAACAAGTTGGAGCGCAACCAAGGCAACCTTGCGCGGGCGTTCCGCTGTTTTCTGCAAGCCGCCAAGGGCGGTCATCTGCACGCCTGTTTTCGGGTCGGAAATTGCTATCAGAACGGCGTGGGGACGGAGCAGAATTACGAGGAAATGATTTTCTGGTACCAAAAGGGCGCGGAAGCGGGAGAAAAGCAATGTCAGCTCGCTTTAGGCATTGCCTACAATATGGGCTGGGGAATCGAAAAAAATATGCAAAAAGCGGTGGAGTGGACGGCTAAGTCTGCCGAGCAGGGGCTTGCCGAGGCAATGGATAACCTCGGGTTGTACTATTACAACGGCTACGGCGTGAAGAAGGACGACGAAACGGCAATCTACTGGTGGAAGAAGGCAGCCGAGCTCGGCAACCAGAGCGCGCTGCGCCATTTGCAGAAGCTGGGCTTGTAAGCGTTCGACGCGTTCCGTCTTGATTGGGGCAACGATACGGAGTCGGTAACGTGGTACAAAAAATCTGCCGTACAGGGCGATGAAAAGGCAAAGGAAACTTTAAAAAGTTTAGGCTATGGAGTATGCAAGTTATTAAAATTTACCCTATGGGGTTTGCGGCGAATACTTATATTTTGACGGCGGACGATGTTACCGCCGTCGTCATCGACCCCGCGCAGCCAAGCATTTTAGACGAGGTGAAGGAACGGGGCTTGGAAGTAAAATACGTTCTGTTAACGCACGGACATTTCGACCATATCGGCGGCTGCGCCGCGCTGCAAAAGGCGGGCGCAAAGGTAGGCTGCCTTTCGGGTGAGGATCGGCTTGCGATTCTCGAAAATCTGGCGGACGCCTTCGGGGAAAAGGAAATCGAGCCGTTTACGGTGGATTTTACCGTGAAGGACGGCGAACTTCTCGAAATCTGCAATATGCAATTTAAGGTAATTTCTACCCCGGGACACACGGCGGGCGGAGCGTGCTATGTCGCAGAGGACAACCTGTTTACGGGCGACACCCTTTTCCGCGACGGCGTGGGCAGGACGGATTTGCCGACGGGCAATTACGGACAGCTGGAAAAGAGCGTAAGAAAGCTGTACGCCCTCGAGGGGGATTATACCGTTTACGCGGGGCACGGCGGGGATTCTACGCTGGAGCGCGAACGGAAAGCGAACGGGGCGGTTCGAGCATGACTTCTTCGCACGCTTTTCTCGAACCGGAACTTATGGACGTAGTGCGCCTCTTCGAGGGGGCGGACGCGCTGGAAATTTCGCACGCGGTACGCGTGGACGGAAAATCGTATACCAATCGTTTTACGATAGAAGGCGAAGAACGCGTTTATGCCGACGAAATTTCCGACGAGGATTTGCGCATTTTCGGCGAAAAGAGCGTGTTAAAGCGCACGGCGAAAAGAGCGCTTTATTTTCTGCTGTCCGAATATTTTTGCAAAACTCTGCCGTGGGGGTCGTTAACGGGGATCCGCCCCACGCGCCTTGCGTATACCCGCCTCGAACACGGACTGGATTTCGGGTCGTTTTTCGACGGGCTCGGGGTAAGCAAGGAGAATACCGACCTCGTGAAGCGGGTGATCGACGCGCAGAAGGACGTATACGAAAAGCGGGACGGGAACGTCGATTTGTACGTGTCGCTGCCCTTTTGTCCCACGCGGTGCAGTTACTGCTCCTTCGTAACCGCGCCCATTGCTTCGACGCGTAAATATATCGACGGTTATATCCGGGCGATCGGGCGGGAGCTTGCCGAGGCAAAGCCGTTGATCGGCAATCTGCGTTCGGTGTATATCGGCGGCGGAACGCCATTCGCTCTCGAAGCGGAGGAGCTCGAACGGGTGTTTCGGGCGGTTGCGCCGCTGCGGACGAACGGGTGCGAGTATACGGTGGAGGCGGGGCGTCCCGACGTGTTTACGGAGGAAAAGCTTGCGCTTTGCAAGAAATACGGCGTTACGCGCATTTGCATCAACGCGCAGAGTTTTTCGGATAGGACGCTGAACGCGATCGGACGGAAGCACACGGGACGGGACGTGATTTCCGCCTTTGAAACGGCGAGACCCTACGGGTTCATCATCAATTGCGATTTGATTGCGGGCTTGACGGGGGAGAGCGTGGAAGAATTTCGGGAGAGCGTTACGCAGGCGATCTTGCTTGCGCCCGAAAATATTACCGTACATACGCTGTGTCTGAAAAAGGGCGCAAGATTGAAGGAAGAGGTGAGCGCGCTCGGCGAAGAGGGGCTTGGCGAAATGATTGCTTTTTCGCGGGAAAAGCTGACCGAAGCGGGCTACGAGCCGTACTATCTGTACCGCCAGAAGTATATGGCGGGCGCGCACGAAAACGTGGGATGGACGAAGAGAGGCTGCGCCTCCGTGTACAATATCGACGTGATGGAGGAGATTGCGGACAATCTCGCGGTGGGGGCGAACGCCGTTTCGAAAAAACTGTTTTTGAGCGAAAGCCGAATCGAGCGCATGGGCAGCCCCAAGGACATTCCGACTTATCTGAATAAGGTGGAAAAAATAATCGAGGACAGAAAGAAGTTATATTTGGGGTAAAATCCCGATTAAAAATCACGCATTGACCTCCGTGGTGCATATCATTTAATAGGAACCGTAAAGGTTCTTTACGGAGGTAACAAATGTCATTTTTTTCCAATTTTTCTTCGGATCGCTGCCCCGGAACGATTTCGGGCAATCCGTTGAACGGTCTTTGCGAAAAGGTTTGCATTCAGGCGGAAAAAATCTTCGACGCGGGTATTATCCAGACGCGCCTTGAAAACTATAACGCGGTCATCACCGATCCCGTGCCCGCAAATCCTACATATCCGCTCACCTTTATCAGCGCACGCTCGCTTTCTACGGGCGTTACCGTTTCCAACCTCAACGTAGAGCGTCAGACGGAAGGTCAGTGCGCGCGCGTACAGGTTACGGTTACGGTGCCGATCGAGATCGTCTACGTCGACGCGGCGGGCGTCGAGGGCAAGGCTTCGAGCTCTGTTACGCTCAACGAGGACGTTCTCATGTTCGTTCCGTCCGCATCCGTTATGCCCTATACGGTAACGGCGGTGGCAAGCTGCGTTTCGCCCGAGGGCACGTTCAGCGGCGACGGCGCGTTTGCTATCAGCGCGTGCATTACGCTCATCTTAAAGGTTGCAATGCAGGTGGAGCTGCTCGTTCCCAGTTACGGCTATTGCGCCATTCCGCCCGCGCAGGAATACACGCAAGAAGTCTGTTCCGGATTCTTCGAGCTTCCGCTTTATCCGCAGGGAAAAGCTTGCTCGAAAAAGTAAATTCCGCTTTTCGACCCGCCGATTTCGGCGGGTTTCTTTTTTGTTGAAAAAACGTTTCGTCGTCTCGAAACGGCGAAGCCGTTGAGGAGATCCGCCAAGGCGAAGCACGGCGAACATCGTATAAGGGGATTTGCTGAACTTGGCGTTGCCAAGTTTCGGAATGACGGGAGGCGGGGTGTTATGGGAATAAAGGGGCAGAAAATTCTTGACATTTTCCGCCGAAAAAGTTATACTTTGAAAAAACGGAATTTATGGGTAAAAAATATGTTTTACAGAACGCATCATTGCGGTGAACTCAGAAAGGAAGACGCAGGGACAAAGGTAAAGCTTTCGGGTTGGCTCGATAGCAAGCGCGACAAGGGCGGGCTGCTGTTTGCAGTGCTCCGCGACTTTTACGGCACGACGCAGGTGGTGGCAACCGAAGAGCCCTGCCTCTCGCAGCTGCGCGAGCTGCCTACCGAATCGACAGTCTGCGTAGAAGGGGAAGTGGTTTTGCGTTCCGCGCCCAACGAAAACCTGCCCACGGGACTGATCGAAATCGTGCCCGAAAGGATAGAGGTGCTCGGACGGCGTTCTGTTCCCGCCCTTCCCTTCGAGGTCAACCGCTCGCTGGATGCAGGCGAAGACGCGCGCCTGAAATACCGCTTTCTCGATTTGAGAAACAGCGCGGTGCGCGATAAGATCATTCTGCGTTCGCAAATCGTAGCAGACTTGCGAAAGTTGATGACGGAGCGGGGATTTTTCGAGATCACGACGCCCATTCTGACGAGCTCGTCGCCCGAGGGCGCGCGCGACTATATCGTACCCAGCCGCGTCTACCCCGGAGAGTTTTACGCGTTGCCGCAGGCGCCGCAGCAGTACAAACAGCTGTTGATGTGTTCCGGTTTCGACAAATATTTTCAGATCGCGCCCTGCTTCCGCGACGAGGATGCGCGCGCAGACCGTTCTCCCGGAGAGTTTTATCAGCTTGATATCGAAATGGCGTTCGCCACGCAGGAGGACGTGTTCGCAGTATTGGAAGGTGTGCTTCCGCCCGTATTTGCAAAGTATTCCGGAAAGAAGGCAGACCTGCCTCCCTTCCGCCGCATTCCTTACCGCGAGGCGCTTGAAACGTACGGTTCGGACAAGCCCGACCTGCGAAATCCGCTCGTTATCCAGGACGTTTCCGACCTCTTTGAGGGCTGCGGTTTTGCGCCCTTAGAAGGGAAAAAGGTCAAGGCGATTGCCGCCGGCAAAGTCAATTTCCCGCGCAAGCAGGTGGATAAATTCGTAGAGGATTACAAAGTCCGTTCGGAAGGGGGTGCCGCGTACTGGTTCAAGCTGGACGAAAACGGCGCTGCCGCAGGCGGGATCGCAAAGTTTACGGCGGACAATCTGGCTGCGCTCAAACAGCGCTTGGGCGTAAAAGAGGATGCGTTTGTGGCAATCGTTGCGGAGGACAGGCTTTCACTCGCACAAAAGCGCGCGGGGCTTTTACGCACTATGCTGGGGAGCGAGCTCGATCTTTTGGAAAAGAACGTATTCCGCTTCTGTTGGATCGTCGACTTCCCCATGTACGAAATCGGGGAGGAGAGCGGGCAGCTCGAATTCTGCCACAATCCGTTCAGTATGCCGCAGGGCGGCATGGAGGCATTCAAGAAAGACCCGCTTGAAATTCTCGCTTATCAGTATGACATTGTGTGTAACGGCATCGAATTGAGTTCGGGCGCGGTAAGAAACCACGATCCCGAAATCATGATCAAAGCGTTTTCGCTCGTGGGTATGGGCAAGGAGGACGTCGAAAAGAAGTTCCCCGCACTGTATCACGCGTTCGAGTTCGGCGCGCCGCCCCATGCGGGCGTCGCTCCCGGCGTGGATAGAATGGTTATGCTTATCTGCGATACCGTGAATATCCGCGAGGTCATTCCCTTCCCCATGAACGCCAAGGCGCGCGATTTGTTGATGAACGCGCCCTCGCCCGTGGAGGAGAAGCAGCTCGTCGAAGCGAATATCCGATCGGTTCTGCCCGAGAAGAAATCATTATAAAATCAACCGAGCGCCGTCTATTCAGACGGCGCTCGGTCGTTTTATTTTTGCTCAAATGACGGGTGCGCTCAGGTCCTCGTAAACGGTAGCTGCAAGCGTTCTCATTGCGTTCGGAATCACAGTGCGGGAAGAATGGGGGAGTGAGGGAGCGGGATCGGTCCGCGGGTTACGCTTTACGGTCTGTAAACGGGCATAATTTTGCAAAGACGTGCATTTTTAATAGTATGACCGTACGGGATTTAAAGCAGGGAGAGCGGGCGAAGGTCGAAAGCGTAACGCTGCCGCCGGAACTGAAAGAACGGCTGCGATATTTAAGCGTATACGACGGAGCTACGCTTCTTCTTTTAAAACGCATTTTCAAAAAAACCTTTCTGTTGCAGGCGGAAAGCTGTAAGTTTGCCGTAAGCCGTGAGGTTGCCGAGGGAATCAAAGTATGCAAAATTCAGTATTGCTCGTAGGTAACCCGAACGCGGGCAAGAGCACGCTGTTCAACAAGCTGACGCGCGGACACGCCAAAGTGGGCAATTGGCACGGCGTTACGGTGGGCGTTACCGAAAAGCGCGTCAGACTCGGCGGGAAGAGCGTTACCGTGTGCGACCTTCCGGGGATATATTCGCTCGACTCGATGAGTCTTGAAGAAAAGCTTTCGCGCGATTATATTTCGAACCACGGCGAAGCTGCCGTCATCTTCGTAACCGAATGCGGCGCGCTGCCCCGCTCGCTTCCGTTGCTTTCCCGCCTGTCGCAGGAGGGGAGGCGGGTTCTCGTGCTTGCCACAAAGAAAAAACGCTTCGAGCGCGGGGGCGGAAAAATCGACCTTGACGAATTGTCCCGCCGACTGTCCGTGCCCGTGCTTTCGGCGGAAAAACTCGGACGCAAGCGCCTGCTGCAAGCCCTCGGTACGTTGCTTGTCTCCCGTCCCGCGCAGGTCAATGCGGACGGCGCGTTGACGGATATTTTCCTTCCCGAGCGCGAGGGGCTCGGGAAGTTCGACAAGCTCTTGGTCAACGGTTTTTTCTGCTTTCCATTTTTTTTCGCGCTGCTTCTTGCGGCGTTCTACGTAACCTTTGCGCCGTACTGTTTGGGAGATTTTTTAAAGAATATGCTCGACGGACTGTTTTCCGACGTGCTGTTCTCCAAAGCACAGCGTATCGCCTCACCCGTGCTCCGCAGCTTCGTAGCAGACGGGTTGCTGAAAAGCTTGGGCGGAGTATTGGGTTTTTTACCGCAAATCGCGCTTTTGTATCTCTTTCTGATTTTATTGGAGGAGAGCGGGTTGCTGTCCCGACTTGCGGTGCTGACGGACGGCGCGTTTTCAAAAATCGGACTGAACGGAAGGGCGGCGTTTTCGCTGCTGATGGGCTTCGGATGCACGGCGGCGGCAATCGCCACGACGCGCGGTCTGGACGATAAAAAAATACAGCGGCGCGTCATCCTGTGCCTGCCGTATATTTCGTGCAGCGCAAAACTGCCCGTGTATCTCGCGCTGTCCGCTTCCTTTTTCTCCGCCCCGTTTGTTGCCGTCGTGCTGTTGTACGCGCTCGGCGTGGGGTTTTCCTTCCTCGTTGCGCTGCTGTTGAAGGGGAAGGACGCGCACCCGTTCGTTCTCGAATTGGCGCCTTTGCAAATTCCGAGCCCGTTGTTCGTGTTAAAATCCTTGCTCTTTCAGATAAAACAGTTTATAATAAAGGTGGCAACGGTAATTCTGGCGTTCTTTCTTGCGTCGTGGTTACTGTCTTCCTTCGATTTTTCTTTCCGTTTCACCGGAGCGGAGCACAGCATACTGGCGACCCTGTGCGCGGGACTGAAATATCTGTTTGCGCCCGTGGGCATGAACGATTGGCGCATTGCTTACGCCGCGCTTTCGGGCATGGTAGCCAAGGAGAACGTTGCGGGGGCGCTCGCCATGTTCTACGGGGAGTTTCCCTATTCCGCTCAAAGCGCGTTTGCGTTCGCGGTGTTCATGCTCTGCACGTCGCCCTGCGTTTCGGCAATCGCCGCCACCGCGCGCGAAACGGGATGGAAGCGGGCGATCCTTTACGCCGCCGCGCAGACGGTGAGCGCGCTGCTATTATCGTATCTGACTTACTTCATGCTGATGCACGCGTCGGCTTGCCTGTTTTTGCTGCCCGTGCCGTTTGCAATACTTCTGATAGGAAAAAAAGGAATTGGAAAAATACGCCGTAAACGAAAAAACCACGCTACGAAAGTTCACCGATAACGCCTGCGCGCAGGCGTCCTTTCGCTTTCGCATTTTGTTGAAGGAGGGCAGGATCCGCGTCAACGGAAAGACGGCGAAAGCGGATATTCCGCTTGCCGAAGGCGACGAGGTATGTTATTATCTCACGCCCGCAGAGGAAGAGAAGGAGGCGTTTTCGCCCGTCTACGAGGATGAGAACGTCATCGTCGTCGATAAGGCGGACGGCGTCAATTCCGAGGCGGTGTTTTCCGCGCTTTCCCGTCGGGGAGAGACGTATTTTATTCATCGGCTCGACCGCAACACGGCGGGTCTGTTGATTTTTGCCAAAACGGCTGCGGCGCGGGACGAGCTGCTTTCCGCCTTTAAAGTGCGGACGGCGGAAAAAATCTATCTTGCCCGCATCGTGGGAAAGATGCCCAAGTCCCGTTCGGTGGAGGAGGCGTATCTGAGCAAGGACGCGGAGGGGGCAAGGGTTCGCGTGGGGAGAAAGCCCGTCGGCGAAAAGATCATCACGGAATACGAGGTCGTTGCGGCGGACGCAGAAACGAGCCTGTTAAAGGTAACGTTACACACGGGCAAGACGCACCAGATCCGCGCGCACCTCGCGTACTTAAAGCACCCCGTCGTCGGAGACACCAAGTACGGCGACACCGCTTTCAACCGTGCGCACAACGTAACCCGTCAGCGCCTCGTCGCCAAGGAGCTGTGTTTCCGTTTTGCGGAGGGGGCGTTGGGATATTTAAACGGAAAAGT
This sequence comes from uncultured Christensenellaceae bacterium, assembly GCA_910588615.1. Lineage (GTDB taxonomy): Bacteria > Bacillota > Clostridia > Christensenellales > Borkfalkiaceae > Gallimonas. The sequence continues at coordinate 20,848 of CAJUOI010000022.1, forward strand.
GTTCCGTTCGGCGAAAGAAATTTAAAAAATTTACCGAAAAACGCTTGACGGCGTTTTTTTATTGTGGTATTATATGAACAGTTATTCATATACTAATATACGGAGTCGACGTTTATGGAATGCAATCACGAAGAGGAACACGAATTAAAGGCGAGGCTTGCCAAAGAGCTTTTGCCTGACGACGATAAGATTGCGGCGATTGCCGCACAGTTTAAGGCGATATGCGAGCCGAGCCGCCTGAAAATTCTGCTTGCGCTCAGGCAGGGCGAGTTGTGCGTATTTCACATTGTCGAGGCGGTGGGGGGCACGCAGAGCGCGGTATCGCACCAGCTGAGGATTTTGCGTGATAACCGAATTATCCGCGCAAGGCGCGACGGACAGAATATCGTATATTCGCTTGCGGACGCGCATATCGTGGCATTTCTTGAAATGGCGCTTGCGCACAGTATGGAGGAGGACGCATGAAAAAACTTGTGAAGATAGAAAATCTCGACTGCGCGGCGTGCGCCGCGGAGCTTGAAGAGGAGCTTTCGGCAATCAAAGGGTTAAACGAGGTGTCCGTCGACTTCGTAACGCAGCGCGTTAGCTACGATTACGAAACGGACGAGGCGAACGATATGGCGGTTTATACGATTTCTCATTTTGAGGAAGTGCGCATCGTCGACGGCAACGCACCGCAAAAAAAGGAGAAACGGTTAAAGGAAATTATCTCGATCGTTATTTCCGCCTGCTTCTTCCTTCCCGCCTTCGTTCTGTCCTTTTTCGAATCCGTCAACGAGTGGATCGGTTTCGGACTGTATCTCGCTTCGTTCGCGGCGGCGGGGTGGCTGGTCGTTTGGGCGGCGGTGCGTAATTTACCCAAGGTTTTCAAAAACGGGTTTCATCCCGCGCTGTTGCTGGATGAAAATTTACTCATGCTGGTTGCGGCGGCGGGAGCGTTTGCTTTGCGCGAGAGCATGGAGGGTGCGATCGTCATGTTGCTCTACGATATCGGCGAGCTGCTGCAATCCGTCGCCGTCGCTTCGTCGCGTAAGTCGATCAGCTCGCTTGCCGCGCTGAAAAGCGTAGCCGCCATACTGATCGACGGCGAAACGCAGCGGGAGGTGAGCGCGGACGAACTGAAAGCGGGCGATATGATTTTTATCCGCAAGGGAGATAAAATACCCGCGGACTGCGTTTTGAGGGAGGGGAACGCCCTGCTCGACACCAAGTCGTTGACGGGCGAGCCCGTATTCCGCGAGGTGAACGCGGGGGAAGAGATGCTTGCGGGGTGCGTCAGCGTGGGCGGCGTCGTCAAGGCGGAAGTCGTCCGTCCGTCGTCGGAGAGCGCGGTGCAGAAGATTCTCGATCTCGTTGAAAATTCCGCGTCGAAAAAAGCCGCGCCCGAAAAATTCATCACCCGTTTTGCGCGGTGGTATACGCCGATCGTCGTGCTGGTTGCGTTGATCGTCGCCGTCGTACCGCCCCTCTTCCAAGGCTACAATTTCGCACAGTGGATTCAGACGGCGCTCAACCTGCTCGTCATCTCCTGTCCTTGCGCGCTGATCATTTCCGTACCGCTCACCTATTTTTCGGGCGTGGGCTCGCTTGCAAGGTGCGGGGTGCTTGCAAAAGGAGCGACCTATCTCGACGCGCTTTCCGGGGTGAAAGCGGCGGCGTTCGACAAGACGGGTACGCTTACCGAGGGAAAATTCAGGGTCTGCCGCGTAAACGGCGAGCGCGCGCTGCTGCTTGCGGCGGCTGCGGAACGGGGCTCTTCGCATCCGCTTGCCGAGGCGCTGAGGGAAATCGATACGCCCTATAACGCCGAAAATGCGGAGGAGATTGCGGGCATGGGACTGCGCTGCACGGTAGAAGGAAAGCAAATCCTTGTCGGCGGTGCGCGGCTCATGCGCGAGAACGGCGTGGAATTTAGCGAGATTGAAGGCGTTCACGCCGCAACGTACGTGGCGGAAGAGGGCGTCCTTGTCGGCAGCGTCGAATTCGAGGACAGCTTGAAGCCCGACGCGAAGGAGGCGCTGACGGCGCTGAAAAAGGCGGGCGTCGGATATATCGCGGTGCTTACGGGCGACTCGAAGGCGCGCGCCGAAGCGGCGCTCAAAGGGCTGCCTGTAGATGAAGTCTGCGCCGACCTTCTGCCTGAGGAGAAGCCCGCCTGCGCGGAGAAGTTAAAAGCGCACGGCGCGCTGCTGTATGCGGGGGACGGCATTAACGATACGCCCGTCATGGCGGCAAGCGACGTGGCGGTTTCCATGGGCTCGCTCGGGAGCGACGCGGCAATCGAAGCAAGCGATTTGGTGCTTGCGTCCGACAATTTGTCCGCGCTGCCCAAGGCAGTAAAGGCGGCGAAAAAAACGCGTAAAATCGTAACGGAGAACATCGTATTTTCCATCGTCGTCAAAGTGGCGTTAATGGCGCTTTCGGTAGCGGGCTTTATTCCGCTGTGGGCGGCGGTTCTCGGCGACGTGGGGGTAATGCTGCTTGCCGTGCTTAACTCCATGCGAATGAGAAGAAAGATAAAGTAAGCGATAACAAAGAGCTCTCGGACGTTTTTTGTCCGAGAGCTCTTTTCTGTATAAATTACTTTTTGTCGTTCAGCCATGATACCATATTAAAAGCAATAAAAAAAGCGGTTGAGGAATAAGCCAACGGAATAAGTGCATCCCCGCCGTCCGCTTCGTTGCATGAGGGGGCAAAAGGACGACTTCGGCGGGAATCGTATCGTAATCGAATTGCTTGCCTTTGTGCAGTGTTCGTGTTATAATATCCGTATGAAAAAAGTAATCGACTGCGCGGCGAAGCGGGAGGAGTGCGATCTCCTTCTGACGGGCGCAAACGTCTTTAACGTATTTTCGGGTACGTTCGAAAAACTCGATCTTGCCGTAACGGACGGCGTGATCGCAGGTTTGGGCAGCGGTTATCGGGCAAAAACCACGTACGACGCATCGGGGCTGTATGCGATTGCGGGCTTTATCGATTCGCATATTCACGTGGAGAGTTCCATGCTGTCCCCCGAGGAATTTGCGCGGCTTTCCGTTGCGCACGGCACGTCGGTCGTGATTGCAGATCCGCACGAAATCGTAAACGTCTGCGGCATAGCGGGAGCGGAATATATTTCGGAAGCCTTCGGACGGATGAATTGGAACGGCGTCTGTCCGCTGGAAGTAAAATTGCATCTTCCCTCCTGCGTGCCCGCCACCCCGTTCGAAACGAGCGGGGCAAAGATCGGCGGCAGGGAAACGGAACGGGAGCTCAAGCGCGGACTCTTCTTCGGTTTGGGCGAAATGATGAATTTTCCCGCGGTCGTCGGAGCGGAGGAGGATTGCCTCCAAAAAATCGGGGCGGCGCACGCGCTCGGTAAAATCGTGGACGGACATGCGCCCGCACTTTCGGGCGATACGCTAAACGCCTACGCCGCCGCGGGGATCAGAACCGATCACGAATGTGTGGACAGGTACGACTGCCTCGAAAAGCTGAAACGCGGGCTGTACGTGCAGCTGCGAAACGGCTCGTCTGCGCGCAACCTCGAAGAGAATTGTATGGCGATGAACGATTATAATTACCGCCGTTTCGTGCTCTGTTCGGACGACAGAAACGCACGCGATTTAGCAGTGGTCGGACAGATTGACGACGCGCTTGCCCGCCTTGTAAAGTGCGGGATCCCCGTCAGCCAAGCGATTGCCGCAGCGACCATAAATGCGGCGGAGTGTTACGGATTAAAGGGAAAGGGCGCGCTTGCCCCCTCTTACGACGCGGACGTCGTTCTTGTGGAGGATCTGCAAAGCTTCCGCGTGCGGGCGGTGTTCAAGCGCGGAATATTGGTTGCGGAAAACGGTAAAGCGCTCTTTCGTTTCGGGCGGTATTTGCCCGCAGAGGTAAATAGCACGGTGAATATCCGCCCCGTATCGGCAGACGATTTTAAAATGCAGCCTAAAGGGCGGGCGCGGGTGATGAAAATTCGTCCGTTCGGGTTAGCCACGGAGGAGGAAATCGTGCCCGTGCGGGAACGGGACGGCGACGTCGTGCTCGAACACGGATTGTGTAAGCTTGCCGTCATCGAGCGGCATTTTGCCACGGGCAATCTGGGCAAGTGTCTGTTGCGGGGGTACGGCGCTTCGGGCGGCGCGGTGGGAATCAGCGTTGCGCACGACAGCCACAATCTCGTGATCGCGGGCGATAATAACGCGGATATGGCGCGCGTCGCTTCGCTTTTAGCGGAAGCGGGCGGGGGAATGGCGGTTTCCGCAGGCGGAAAGACGGAATCGTTTTCACTCGAAATCGCGGGGCTGATGAGCTCCGCATCGGCGGAAGAAGTTACCCTTCGCACGGAAGAACTGACGAAAAAGGCGAAATCGCTCGGCATTCCCGACGGCGTAGAGCCTTTCATGACGCTGGCATTTTTATCCCTTGCGGTCATTCCACAGCTGCGTTTGACCGATAAGGGACTGTACGAAGTGGGCGAATGCGGAATACGAAAAGTTCCCGAATTTTTGGATTAAAAGGAGAAACCGTCATGCAGAAAACGATCGTTGCCGCAACGGGCAATTTGCATAAGCTGGAAGAGATTCGTCAGATTTTAACGGGGTATACCGTGCTTTCCGAAGCGGAAGCGGGATTTACGGAAGAGGTGGAGGAGACGGGCGAAACCTTCCGCGACAACGCCCTGTTAAAGGCGCGCGCAGTGTGTAGGGCTACGGGTATGCCCGCCCTTGCGGACGACAGCGGGCTGTGCGTAACCGCGCTCGGCGGCGCTCCGGGCGTGTACAGCGCACGCTATTCGGGCGGCGATTCGGCGGACAACCGCAGGCTGTTGTTAAAGAATCTGGAAAACGAAGAGGAGCGGAGCGCAAAATTTACCTGTGCGGTTGCGCTGGTATTTCCCGACGGCACGGAATATTGTGCCATCGGCAACACCTGCGGGGTGATTACGCGGGAGGAGCGCGGCACGGGCGGGTTCGGCTACGACAGCCTGTTTTTCAGCAACGATTTAAAAAAGACCTTTGCCGAGGCTACGGAGGCGGAAAAAAATTCGGTATCGCACCGCGGGCGGGCGTTGAAGGGGCTGCTGCGGGCAATGGAGCTCGGCGTATGAAGACGTTTGCGGTGTTTTCCGACTCGCACGGGCGGCGCAGCGCGGTGGAGAAGATTCGGGGTGTGCTGGAAGAGAGCGATTATATTCTCTGTCTCGGCGACGGCGCGGGCGAAATGCGCGCGCTGCAAAGGGAGTTTCCCGAAAAGACGTACGTCGTCAAGGGCAACTGCGACTTCGGCGGCGAAGAGGAAATCATTTTAGAGGAAGAGGGCGTGAAGCTGATGATCTGCCACGGGCACCGCTACGGCGTAAAGGGGGGGATCACCCGACTCGTTTCCCGCGCGCAGGAGCTGGGCTGTACGCTTGCGCTGTACGGGCATACGCACCGTGCCGGGATTCAAACGGTGAACGGCGTTACCTGCGTCAACCCCGGCGCGCTGTCCTCGTACACCGAGCCGAGCTATTGCTATCTGGTAATTCATAACGGCAAAATTACGCCGACAATCGTGCCGTTAAAGGCGTGAAAGAGAGAAAATAATGCCCCGACTTTCGAACGAAAGTCGGGGCGGTTTATTGTGCGAAAACTGATTGTGCTTTCCCCCGCGGCGTTCCGCCGCGGGGAGTTATAAATTCTTAATCTACTGTTTCTCCGTTAAGGAAACGTACCAGCGTGTTGCCGAGTTCCGTTCTCAATGCGTCAAGATACGGGATATAACTTTCTTCTGTGCCGTCGGGTCCGTGCAGGGCGTCGCCGCTATCGTCATAGCTCCATCCAAATATTTGTATAGGGCAATTTGTACTGAAAGGGTCGAGTGTAAAATTAAGGTTTTGGATAATTCCGTATACGGTAAAGTTACCGTCATAGTTATACGTAGAATAATATGCCGAATTTAAATACGCACTTTGGAAGTAACTGTCAACAGGAATCGGAGTCAGTGCACAAAGCTGTTCGCCCCCGTACGTGATGTCCTCACCGCTTCCAAATGCTGCAATAGAAACGTTTCCGCTCGAATCGATTACGCGGAATTCGGAATTGTTTTGGTTGAGCCAATCGCGGGGCACGATAATTCGATAGTTATTGATTTCCTGATTTTTTAGTTCTCTTTTCAGAGAATCGATAAAGTCGCCGAAGCCTCTGACTTCATAATAATCGTAAAAATCGTAGGCGATTAAAATATTTATCGTCTGCTCCGTATCGTAATCTTTTGCGATTTTAGAAACGGTGCCTTGAATAAAGCGGATATAACCGCCTCGGCTTGTTTCGATGTTTTGAAATTGGCTTACGTTACGCACGATATCGAAAAGCGGATAATAACTGTATCCCGTTGTTAAATAGGTTTCATTTTCGGCGCAAATCAGCATGGTTGCAATGCCTGTATCTTTACATGTATTGAGCGCTTCGCCAAACACCTCATCTTCGGGTAGCAACACTTCTAAGTCGAAGATGATAACGTCGTACGCCGCGGCAATATATTCCTCCGTTTTCTGTGCTATTTTCTCGAGGTCATCGTTATACGTAAAAAAACATCTGTCGTATTCGGTAAAGTTTTGCTGCAAAAACGATTCTTCGATTGCCGTAATCGGCGTTTGGCTGATGTAAGCAACGCGTTTATTCAGCGGTTGTGCTCCTGCCGTTGTTCTATGTTTGGGGAACAGCGCGAAGGCGGCGCATAACAACAGAACGAGCGTCAACAGCAGTACGGGAAAAGTCTTGGTTTTGAGTTTTTTCATGTTTTTCTCCTTTGGAAATAATTTCCTTTTCTTGAATTATAAATTACGGTTTCTGTTTTGTCAATAGGCAACTGACAATTTTTTACTTTTTAAACCAAATAGGATAAAAATAAGCAAAAGCTTGTTCTATCGGGATAAAATATTGGCTTGCTTTTTCATCGTCGGCAACTATGGTTTCAGGCACGGGGTTGGCGTTTGCGGGCAACGAGGTGTGTACGCCGAATTCTTGTCTGGGGGTGCTCATAGGACTGTATCCAATACTTTCGTATGCAAGCAACCAGTCTGCGGTGTTTTCGAAATGGACGGTTTTCGGAGAATCGGAAAACGCTTGATAGCCGATGTAATTTAACGATTCCGGCAAGTCGATTTTTGTAAAATCAGAGTGTGTGAATGCAAAATTCCCGATATGTTCCAGGCTCTGCGGAAATAAAATTTCGGACAGCGGAGCGAAGTAAAAAGCGCAGTCGCCGATGATTTTTAAGTCGGCGGGCAGAACGACCTTTGTAATATTGCGGAACATGGTTTTGTCGTTGATTGACGAATCGTAGCAGGCAAAGGGCGAAACCGACAGGGTGCCCGCCCTTACCGTAATTTCGGTGTTTTCCGCTATCGTGCCCTTATACGCATAAAACACCCGCCCGAAATAGACGGCTCCGTTCGGCTGCGCGTCGTACCAAGGGCTGCCCTCGAACGCCTTTTGTCCAATTAGCTCTACCCTGTTCGGAAGGGTGAGCGAGGTTAGCTTTGTGCAATCCGCAAAGGCGTACGAACCGATTTTCGTTACGCCTTCGGGCAGGGTTAAGCTTGTAAGCCCCGTACCGCGGAGCATACTGCCGGATATTTTTTTCAGATTTTTCGGGAGCTTTATCGTTTGCAACGCGCTGCACTTTTCAAATGCCGACATTCCGATTGCGGTAACGCCGTCGGGGAGGGCAATGCTTTCCATTGCGGTACATTCGCTGAACGCGCTTTCTCCGATTGCGGTAACGCTGTCGGCAATCGACAAACCCTTTAATGCGGTGCACCGATTAAAAGCGCGCTCTCCGATTGAGGTTACGTTGCCGAGGATTGTAACTTCGCTTAAATCCTTACACCCGCTGAAAACGGCACGCTCGATTTTCGTTATGCCGTTTGGAACCGTAACGGATTTCAGAGCGGTATTACAGAAGGAGGAAGCGCCGAGCGCTTTTAACGATTGCGGAAGAGCGCCGTCGAATTTTGTACAGTTAAAAAATGACGACTTGCCGATTTCCTCTAAGCCTTCGGGAAAAACGACTGTCGCAAGATTCGTACAAGCAAAAAACGCCTGTTCGCCGATGACCTTTAACCCGTTTGGCAATTTTACGCTTTCAAGCGACGCACATTGCTGAAATACCATGTGCGGCAGCTCGGTTACGCCTTCGGGGATCGTAACGCTTATCAGCGCCGTATTTTGAAACGAGTGTTCCCCGAGCGTCGTCAGGGCTTGGGGCAACCGTATGCCCGTAAGCGCAGTACAACCCCAAAACGCGCCGTCTTTTATTAGCGTAATGCTGTTGGGGAGTTCCACGGAGGTCAGCTCCCGATTGTCTTTAAACGCCTCCGCACCGACCGCGGTTACGGGTTTGCCGTTATACTTGGAGGGAATTTTTGCCGCGCCGTCCTTTAAGGTGAGCACGCCCGACACCTCGTACGCGCTGCCGTCGTCAATCAGGCGGTAGGTAAACGTGCCCACTTCGTAATGATAGTTGCGCGTAACCCAATCGGAGTCGGCAAAGCCGTCGCCGCAGGCTTTTACGCGTATGATATAGTCGGCGGGGTCGGTAATTGTGGAAAGGTCGAAGCGCGTCTCGCTCGATTCGTGCTCCACGCCCTCCACGGATACCACGTAGCCCGTTGCGCCTTCCACGCTATTCCATACAAGGAAGTTTTCCTCGCGGCGCAGATTGGTCGGTGCGCTTATCTGCGGCAACGACGGGGGATTTTTCGTCGTTCGGCATGAGGCAAAGCATAGCGCGCAGAGGGAAAGTAAAAAGGTAACGAGAAAGAGGGTTTTTAATTTTTTCATACGCTCTCCTTTGGAAATGATTTCCGTTTTTTTTATTATATCATAGTTTACAAAAAAATGGGTATACGGATTTCTTATATCGGGTATAAGCTGTACTTATAGTTCTAAGGGGCAGGTATCGCGGGAATCTCCCGCCGTCATGCGATACAAACGTTGCGGAATGACAAGGAACGGCGAAAAAATCTTTACGAAAAACGCCCCGCAAAGGCGGGGCGTTTCTTTTTCGTTATTCTTTTTGATTTTTATTTCGTTTATTGCGAACGGCGCCGCGTATGATTTCGAAAATATTGATTCCGATTCCCGTAAGAATATAAATATAATACGTGAAGAACCGCCATGCGAGCACGACCCAGCCGATCAGAGGTTTTACCGACGCCGTCATCGTGATCAACAGCAGAGAACCCGTCGTTTCCACCGCGCCCGTATTTCCCGGGGTGGGAATCAGCAGCGCCGTATAACGCGTAATCATGGCAAAACAGAGAATCTGCACGTACAGCTCCGCCGTGGGGGCGACGCCCGCAATCGCAATGACGGTAAAGAAAGGAATGGAATAGCTGAGCATCGTTTCCATTCCGCTGAGAATCACGACGGGAATGAGCTGCCAGAACTTTTTGCCGAACGATTTTATCGCTTTGCTGTATTCCCTCAGCTCGAACACCCATTTTTTGGTTACGGCGTATTGGTGCTTTACGATGTGCATTTTTGAAAGAAGTTTAATGATTGCTGCAATCAGCCGCTCCGTCCGTTTGGGAATGAAGGAGAACACGATTATTACGATAGGGAACAGGCAGTTAAGCGCGATCGAAATCCACGACATAATCACCGTGGTCGTCTTTACGATGCTGTTTTCGAGGTGATAGGGGGTGATAATGAGCAGGGTGATGGAAATCAGCGTTACGACGAGGGCGCTCACGAGGTAGCGTATCAAAGGAATCGCCGTTGCCGCGCCCTTGGGCAAATCCTGCTTTTTGTGCAAATAGTATATCTGGAACGGTTGTCCGCCCGTACTCATGGGGGTGATCCCGTCGTAATATTTTCCGAGGAACATCGTTTTAACGGCGATACGGAAACGGAATTTTCCGGTGGAGATTTTCAGCATATACGCGTATTTCGCGCTTTCGACGAAGATATATACGACGAGTACGCCGATCAGGATGAGGAAAAAGTTGAGGTTGATTCCCCGAACCATATCCTTAAAGCCCATTGTGCCTTCGTCGGAAATGTAATTGGTGATCGTAAACATTACGGCTACCGATGCGCCGATTAAAACGAGCATGAGAACGGTTTTGATCCACCAACTGCGCACGGAATGCTTTTTTCCGTTCGGATAGTAGTGTTGCGATTCCTGCGTATCTTTGGTATCCTCTGCGGGTGTTACGCGGTCCGCGGCGGTTTCGCACGGCTTTTGTTCGGTAGAAAACTCCGCATCGGTTTGCGGTGCGGTTGCGGCGGAGTCATCGGGCGCAGGGTCGGGCACTTGCGTTTGTTCTTCGTCGTGTTTTTTCATTGTGTCCTCTTGGCGCGTTTTGCGCGTACGGCGCCGCGTATCATGTTAAAGATGCTCATGCATACGCCCGCAAGTATATAGAAGTAGAAGGTGGTAAACCGCCATACGAGCATGACCCAACCTACGTGCGATAGACCGGTTATATATGCAAAAACGATAGAAGAGGTCGCTTCGGTGGCGCCGCTGCTTCCGGGGGTGGGTACGAGGGAAGCGGAATAATACGATACCGAAGCAAAACACCAAATTTGCAAAAGCATACTTGCGGTAGGGGTTACACCGCCGATTGCCGTTGCGGTAAAGAAAGGCAAAGTAAAATTAAGCGCCATCGCAATAACGGTGATAATTACGAGCGGAATCAGCCGCCACCATTTACGCACCAAAAGCTTCATCGCGCCGCGGTATTCCTGTACTTCGTAAACGTATTTTTTCATTACCGAGTATTTACGTTTTACGATCTTAATTTTATGCAAGAAGCGTACGATGCCCGCAATCAGTTTTTTCCCCGCCTTGGGAAAAGCGGATACGAATATCATGATAATGGGAATCAACATATTGCCCGCAAGCGAAATGGAAGCCACTACAATCAACGTGATCCATAGCGCATGGTTTACGCCCTCTTGGCGGAAATAGTGCGGTGCAAACGAAATCAATACGGTCGAAAAGATGCCGAGAACGAACGTGGTTACAATGTATTTTACAAGCGGAATTGCCGTTGCCACGCCTGCGGGAACGTTTCGTTTGTGCAAATAATAAATTTGAAAGGGCTGTCCGCCCGTGCCGAGTGGCGTAATCCCATCGTAATATTTTCCGAGGAACATGGTTTTGACGGCGTGCTTCAAGTGCAACTTTCCTGTTGAAATCTTTAACAGGTAAGCGTATTTCATGCTCTCGAACAAAATATATCCGAAAAACGTTGCAAGCAATGCAAGTAAATAGTAGACGTTGATTCCGCGAATCATATCGGCAAAGCCCTTCGATTCGTCCTCGTTTACGTATTTACTGATCCCGAACATGATACCGATGGAAAGAGCGATTAAAAGAACCATCAGAATCGTTTTGATGATGCGGTTGCGCTTTTTCTTTTTGCTCTTTGCGGGAGAATTGCGCTCTTCCATCTCCTGGGCGAGACGCTTCATGTCCCGTTCTTTTAAAGACTGATAGCGGGCGGCGAAATCTACGCCGTCCGTCGAACTGTTTAAATTTTCGGTTGTGTCGTTGCCTTCCGCATCCGGCTCGGGCGTGCTTTCGGGCTCTGCCGCTTCGGCTTCCTCCGTTTCCTCCCGCGCCTCTGCTTCTTCCCGTCCGTCGCCGTTCGGGGGGCTCGGCGTCTCATCCTTTTCCATTTAACTTATCATACCATAAATTCCGATAAAAAGCAATCAAGAATACCGAAGTTATCCGCTTTCGTCGTCGTTTTTTTGTGAAACTTTGTCCGTTTGCACGTTCTCCGTCTCGGTTCGGGCTGCGGGCGGAATCGGAGCAGGCTCCGTTTTCTTGCGTTTGAGCTGGTAAATACATCTGCCGACCGCCGCGCAGATAATCACGGCGTAGCCGATAAAGCTGAGAGCGTCGGGGATTTGCGACAGGAAGAAATAGCCGAGAACGGCGGCAAACAACACCTGTGCGTAGTCGAACACGGCAATTTCTTTGGCGGGTGCGTGGCGGTAGGCGGCGGTGATAAAGAACTGTCCGCCCGTGGCGCCTATGCCCGCGAGCATCAGGTACAGAAATTGCAGCCAACTCATCGGCTTCCACCACACGATAACGAAGGGGAGCGAAATTGCCGTGGAGAGGGCGGCAAACACGAATACGGTCATGATGCCGCGTTCGCCCTTCTGCCCCAGAATGCGCACGCACGCATAGGCGAAGCCTGCGCACATACCGCTTGCAAAGCCTGCGATTGCAGGCAGTACCTTCGAGTCGAACGAAGGCTTGACGACGAACATTGCCCCCGCAAAAGCAATCAGCACGAAGATGATTTCGGGAATGGTTGGCTTCTCTTTCAGCAGAAATACCGAAAAGAGAATGGCGAAAAAAGGTGAAAGCTTGTTTAAAATGGAGGCGTCGGAAATGCTGCCGATATGGTCGATTGCGTAAAAGTTGAGGATGACGCCGATATAGCCGATTCCTGCGCGCAGAAAGAGATAGAGAATACAGCTTTTGTCGTGAATGCGAAACTTTTCTTTGGTAAACAGCAGCATGACGAACACGACGACCACCGTTAAGGCGTTGCGGAAAAATACCTTTTGCATCAGCGGCAAATCGCCCGCAAGGCTGACGAAAAGGTTCATGCACG
>CAJUOI010000023.1 GCA_910588615.1 uncultured Christensenellaceae bacterium
TCGTTTGCGAACAACGTCCCGTTTCGCAACACTTAACGCGCCTTGGCTACTCTTCGTAACTCATTATACGCGAACGGCGAAAAAAAAGCAAGAAAATCACGCCGCTTTTACATAGAAATTTGTGAAATTAACGATACTTTCGTTATGGTACTCGTAACTATCCGCACGGCGGTCATATTTATCGTGCTGCTTGTAATCATGCGCCTCATGGGCAAACGGCAAATCGGCGAAATGCAGCCGTTCGAGCTCGTTATCACCCTACTCATCGCAGAGCTTGCGTGTATCCCCATGGCGGACGTCTCCATTCCCCTTTTGTACGGCATTATTTCCGTGCTCACGATTTTCGTGCTGCACGAAATCATGACCCTGCTCGATTTGAAAATCAAGCCCCTGAAATCGTTTATCAGCGGCAAGCCGAGCGTCGTAGTCAACAAAAACGGCATCGACGACTATCAGTTAAAGCGCAACAACCTCGACGTTTCCGATTTGATCGAGTCGCTCCGCACGGCGGGCTACTTTTCGCTGGACGCAGTAGACTACGCCCTGTACGAGGCAAACGGCACCTTTTCCGCCCTGCCGCGGCAGGATTACGAGGAGTTGCAGACTTCTCTGCCCCTCGTCGTCATCGACAACGGAAAATACGACAAGAAGAATCTGGAAATCACAGGTCTCGAACAATCCTTTTTCGACGGCATCTTAAAGGAACAGGGCGTTAAACGGGTGAAGGACGTGCTCGTTTTAACGGCGGACGGAACGGGAAAGATTTATCTGCAATCGAAAAAACAAAAATACGTTACGTTCCGCACGGAGTATCCGGGAGGGAAAACGTGGTAAAATCGCTGACCGCAATTCTCATATCCATCGCGCTTTTGATCGGCGCGGCGATCTTCGAATGGAGATTCGTAGACAAACAGTTCGAAAGCTTCGAAGAGGAGCTGGAAACACTGTACGAAAAAACGGAAAACGAAACGGCGTCCGCCGCCGACGCGAAATCCGTGCAGACGTCGTGGGAGACGCGCAAGGAAAAGCTACACGTCTGGATCCCGCACAACGACATTTCGCGCATCGACGAATATATGGCGGAAACGGTAAGGCTTGTCGGCAGAAAGGAGTACGATCTGGCGCTTGCCAAACTGGAAATCTTACTGCACCTCACAGAGTGTCTTCCCAACACCTACAGCCCCGCCATCGAAAATATTCTGTAAAGTTCCCGCGCTCCGAATGACAGTGAGCGCCGTCATTCCGCCCATATCCTTTTGTCATTCCGAACGCAGTAAGAAATCTTGTCCGCCAACGCATACGGCTGAGCCGCCCCAAACAGGGGCGGCTCAGCCGTAGCTCCGCACGCATTTATCCCCAAAAGAGATGCGTGAACTTTACGTCATATCGTCAAGCAACAGCTTGTCCGCAACGAGGGCGATAAACTCGCTGTTCGTCGGTTTTTCCGTACCGAGGTACACCCGCGCGCCGAAAATAGAATTGATCGCGTCGATGCGCCCGCGGTTCCAAGCCACCTCGATGGCGTGCCGTATCGCGCGCTCCACCTTGCTGGCGCTCGTTTCGTAGCGCTCCCCGATTTTCGGATACAGCACCTTCGTTACGTTGTTGATAACGTGCGGATCATCCACCGCCATTTTTATGCCTTCCCTCAGATAGCGGTATCCCTTGATATGCGGCGGAATCCCGATCGAGATAAAGATATTGCTGATTCTCTCCTCCACCGAATTCATGCGCCTGCGCTCGACCAATTTTCCCTCGCCGCCGCCCTGCGCAACGAGCTCTTTCAGCCGCTCCGCGACGACGTTCGCACCCACGGGTTTCACGAAATAGTACTTTGCGCCCGCAGACATGATGCGGTTGATCATCTCGTCGTCCGAAACGTTGCCGAACGCTACCGTTTCCGTTTTGATCTTCCGCTTTTTCATCTCTTCCATCAGGGTAAGCCCATCGATATTTTTAAGCAGCAAGCTTACCGCCATTGCCGCGGGCGTTTCGCGCTCTGCGATTTTCAGCCCCTCTTCCCCGTCGTCCGTAACGCCGCAGATGTCGAAATCCGTGCGCAACAATTGTGCCAGCTCTGCCGAAAATTCTGCATTTGTATCGAGAATCAACAACTTTTTCATTTCAATGCTCCTAACAAATAAGATTTACCCGCACCGAAAACCCGCCGCTTGGGGCACGGTCAACTTTTGTATGAGCATTATAAAACACGGATAAAATAAAATCAAGCGATTTTATTTACATAATTCTATTTTATTTTTAATTATTTTATATTTTTTTATCAAAATTTGTCGAAAATGATTTTATTACCTGTTTTCCGCCCCGAAATAGAGCGAAAAATATCGTTACCGCAAGATCAGCAATCGCTTTTTCGCCCGCGTGATCGCAGTGTACAGCCAGCGGGCGGAATCCTCGAAATATCGGCTTTCGTCTATCACGATGACGAAATCGTATTCCGAGCCCTGCGCCTTGTGGCAAGTAACGGCGTAGGCGAACTCGAAGCGGCAGACGGTGTCCTCGCGCCTGACCTTCTGCCTGCGAAGCGCCGCAAAGTTGTTCTCATGCACAAGTGTGCCGTCCTGCAACTGACACGCCTTGTTGCCGTAACCGTGGCGATACTGCCCGTCGAGAAAAATGCCCGCGTCGAAGGGCAAGTCCTCGGTTATTTTATCGGTAAAATCCGCCTTGAAATCGAGTTGTCCCAGCCCGTCCTCGCCCTCGCGCACGCGGTAACACGTTCCGATTATGCCGTTGACGAGATGAAACTCGCCCTTCTCGTCCAACGTCTTGCTCCAATCGTTGAGGGTGCAAATGAGCTTTTCACCGTCCAAGGGAAGCCGCGCCTCCGCGGGAATACCGAGATAGGAACGGATTTCCCGATTCAGAATCGCCCGCGTGCGGTTGGTGCCCGCAATGATCTGGTCGGCTTCGAGAAAGAGCTTCCTGCGCACGGCGGCGCTCAACGAGCAGCGCGGCAGAACGGAAACGCCGTCGCCGTAATCGCCGTACCCGATCGCCTCGCCCGCACGCGCCTTTTGCGCCAGGCGCACGATGGGGTTGCCCGCCTCCTGCCGCACGATCTGCGTCAACGTTGCGCAGGGCATACTCAGCAGCGTGTTCGTTCCGCCCACGGGCGGCAACTGCGCGGGATCGCCCGAAAACAGACACTTTACCCCGAACGACAGCAAGTCGCGCAGCACCTCGTCCGAAACCATCGAAGTTTCGTCCACGACGATCAGCTTGATTTCGTCGTCGATTTTTTCCTTTTTGGAAAAGCGAAGAAATCGTTCGGAAATCACTTCGCCGTTCTCGTCGACTTCGACGTCCTCCTCGCGCACGTATATTAAGGAATGCACCGTGCTCGCGGGCGTGCCGCCGCGCAGCAGCACCGAAGCCGCCTTCCCCGTAGGCGCAACGAAAACCGCGCTCTTGCCCGGCACCAGCCCGAGCTTTCGCACGGTATGATCTATCAGGAAAGTTTTCCCCGTTCCCGCGTAGCCGCAAAGCACGAAAATCTGCGTGCCGAGGTTGTGATACCACTCCTCGATCAGCTCTTCCGCCTCTTTTTGCTCGTCCGTCAGCGTCATCGGTAATTCCATACCACGAGTATAACACGTTTAAGCATAAATGGCAAACGTTTGTTTAATATTTTTTGAAAAATATTCCTGACCGCCTCCTCCTGCGTAACATTATAGCGTGTCTGTCTCGTCGTTCCTGTCATTCTGATGCGCAGCAGAAGAATCCCACGAAGCGAAGCATGACTAGTTCCTAACGGCGACACGAGTACACCGCCCGCCTCATGGGATGCTTCACATTCGTTCGGCATAACAGATAAATCACGCCTCTTCTCCTTACCTTCTGCGGGGACGCAACGGGGCTTTGTTCCGTAAAAAAACGGGTTGCCCCGCTTTTTCCTTTATTCTTCATTCTCGCCTTTTATAATCTTCAACAGTTCTTCTTTTCGCGCTTCATACTCCTTGGGCGTAATATCTCCCAAATCCAACCGTTGTTGAAGACTCCTCAATTCTTCGTTTGCTTCGGCATTTTTTTGCAAATCGATCGGTTTGCGCGATTTTCCGCCAACTCTCAGCAACAAATCCCCGTCCTGCAAATATTCCGCAAAGTAATCATTTTCTTTTTCGTAAAGCTTATTGCGAATCATCTTAACGTCGCAGAAAAAAGAAAGAATCAGGCGAAGAAATACCCATAATACCCAAACGGAAAACCAACCGACGGGAATCAGAAAAACAAACGCCCAATGCAATTCGATCATTCCGTAAATGCTGACCGCAAACACTCCCACCGACAAAAACCCAATCAACACGACACAAATAATCCGCGCGATCAATAAAACCTTGTCGTATTTTTGCAACATACATACCCTCCAAAAAAATTTTATTTTTGGGACAATAAAAATAAAAAAGTGTGCTGTCCCGCTTTAAGCATTCTGCCGCTTTAAATAAAACCTCTAAAACTGTTATTCTTCATTTTCAAACATTGATATTATGTAAAACTCATTTGCTCTTTCGTCATTTCGCGCATCAATGCCAAATTTACTTTTTAATTCAAACTTTATGTTCTTTATAATGTTGTCCTTTTGTGTTTTATTGCCCGCTTGATCATATTTTTCTTTAAAACTCATGATACAATCATGAATTCCCTTTTCGCGAGACTCTTTTTCGTCTGCCATTGCCTTCTGAAAATCATTAAAAATTCTATCAATTTCCTTCATCGCTAAATCAAATTCTTCAGCGTTTAACAGATTGTCTTCTTTATAATTCACATTAAAATCTAATCCATATAATTTTAATGAATCATAATCCTCGCAATCAATAAGTTCACATAATTTTGACGTGAGATGCTCAGAAATATAATTAAAAAAAGCATTTTTATCCTCTGATGTCAACCCCAAGTCATTTATATATGCATTTACCAAAGATTCTAAATTATGAAATACTTCTTCCGTGCCACTCACTTTCATTTCAATATACCCAACAATTTTTGCAAGTTTAAAAAAATCTTCAAGGTTTGACAACCGAAATTGTTCAATATCCGGAGATAATTTTAGTTCATAAAACTTAACGTCAGGATAGCGTTTTTTCAACTCTTCAATTTTCATTTGTTTTCTCCAAAAAAATTTTATTTTCGGGGCAATAAAAAAAGTGTGCTCCAAACAGGAGGCACACCCCGAAACAGTAACCGCCTGATTGCTGCGACACAACTTTCCGATACGAGGAAAATAGACGGTACAAATTTCGCTTTGTACGCCTCGTATCGTTAACTATAAAGTTGTGTCGCACGATAATCATAACATACCGTAAAAAAATTGTCAAGCGGTAGCGCAAAAATCGAAAAAGAAAAAGAGCGGTCGCCCGCCCTTTTCTTTAAAATCAGTTCAATTCTTCTTTACCGTCAGCTTGACTTTTTCACCGTTGACGTCCACTTCCTTGCAATAGCCGTCCTGCGCGCCTTCGAAAATCTTTACGGCAAGAACGTCGGAAGCAAACGCACCCTTTGCAAGCGCCGTCTTTGCCCTGCCCTCCGCCGCTTCGTACGCAACGACGATGCGGTCGGGAACCTCGAAGCCCGCCTCCTTGCGCAGGGACTGGATCTTGGAAACAAGCTCGCGCTCCGTTCCCTCGGCAAGCAATTCCTCCGTCAGACGGGTATCCAGCGCAACCGTAATCCCCCTGTCCGCCGCCGAAACGTATCCTTCCGCCGCCTCGGTGAAAATCTGCAAATCCTCTTCCGTCAGCACCACTTCGCCGCCCAAGTCCACCGTATAGACGCCCGTCTCGCGCACAGCTTTTACAACCTCGCCCGCATTGCAAGTTGCAAGAAACGCCGAAATCGCTTTCAGCTGCTTTCCGTACTTGGGTCCGAGCGTTCTCAGCTGCGGCTTTAACGAATAGCGCACGAGCTCCTCCGCATTCGAAATCTCGCGGTACTCCTTGGCGTTCAGCTCGTCGAGCACGACGCTCTTCAACTCATCGTGAATAGCAAGCTTTCGGTCGGATGCAACCACCAGCCGCGCCAGCGGCTGTCTGTTTTTTACGTTGCCTGCGCCGCGCGCCGCGCGCCCGAGGAACACCACCGCCAGCACGTCGCCCATGCCCTCTTCGAGGTCGGAGTCGATTTTGCTTTCGTCCGCCACGGGATAACTGCACAGATGTACGGATTTCGGCGCGTCGGGGAAAAAGGCAGGCACGAGATTTCGGTACATCATTTCCGCCGTGAACGGCATGAAAGGCGCAACGAGCTTGGCAAGCGTTACCAACACGTAGTACAGCGCGGCGTACGCCGCCGCCTTATCCTCCGTCATCCCCCCGCCCCAATAGCGGTCGCGACCGCGGCGAACGTACCAATTGGAAAGCTCGTCGGTAAACTCCTGAATCGCCCTCGCAGCGTTGGTGATGTCGTACTTCGCGATCTGCCCGTCCACCTTCTTCACGAGGGAGTTGAGGGCGGAAATCACCCACCTGTCCATCATCGACAGCGTGCACTTTTCCAGATCGTATTTCGAAGGATCGAAGCCGTCGATATCTGCGTACAGCGTAAAGAAAGCGTAAGTATTCCACAGCGTGCCCTGAAATTTGCGTTGCGATTCGGAAACCGCTTCGCCGTCGAAACGGGACGGGATCCAAGGAT
Source organism: uncultured Christensenellaceae bacterium (assembly GCA_910588615.1). Taxonomy (GTDB): domain Bacteria; phylum Bacillota; class Clostridia; order Christensenellales; family Borkfalkiaceae; genus Gallimonas. The sequence goes on from CAJUOI010000023.1 coordinate 6,649, forward strand.
AGCTGTTCGTATAGAAGTACCAGCGCACCGCGTCAGCGCCCTGCTTGTCGAGCACGCTCCACGGATCGACGACGTTGCCCTTGTGCTTGCTCATCTTCACGCCGTTCCTGTCGTTGACGTGCCCCAGAACGATACAGTTTTTAAAGGGTGCGCGATCGAAGAGCAGCGTGGACACGGTAAGCAGCGTATAGAACCAACCGCGCGTCTGATCCACCGCCTCCGAAATAAAATCCGCAGGGAAAGTTTCTTCAAACAAATCCTTGTTTTCGAACGGGTAATGATATTGCGCGAAGGGCATGGAGCCCGAATCGAACCAACAGTCGATGACCTCGGGCGTGCGTTTCATTTTGCCGCCGCACTTGGGGCAATTGCAAGTCAAGTTATCGAGATACGGGCGGTGCAATTCGATATTTTCGGGCGCGCCGCACTTCTCTTTGAGTTCCTTTTTCGAACCGATGACTTCGATTTCGCCGCAGTCGGGGCAGACCCACACGGGGAGCGGCGTTCCCCAATAGCGGTCGCGCGAAAGCCCCCAGTCGATGACGTTTTCGAGGAAGTTGCCCATACGCCCTTCCTTGATCGTCTCGGGGATCCAATTCACCGAACGGTTGGAGGCAATGAGTTTATCCTTAATCGCCGTCGTCTTGATAAACCAGCTCGAACGCGCATAGTACATCAGCGGCGTATCGCAACGCCAGCAGTGCGGATAATCGTGCTCGAAGGGCAGCGCTTTGAACAGCTTGCCCTGCGCCTTTAATATATCCAATACGACTTTGTCCGCCTTTTTGATAAACAAGCCGTCGAGCTCGGGACAACGCCCGTCGAAGCACCCGCGCTCGTTTACCATGGAGATGACGGGCAGACCGTAATGCTTGCCAACGTTATAGTCGTCCTGCCCGAATGCGGGCGCAATATGCACCACGCCCGTGCCGTCCGTCAGCGTAACGTAGGTATCGCATACCACCTCGTACACGCGCTTCCACTCCGTCTTGCACTTTTCGAGCTCGTCCGCGGCATAGCCGAACAGAGGTTCGTACTTTACCCCCTCGTACTCCTTGCCCTTCTTTTTCGCAACAACCCTGTATTCCCCGAAGAACTTTTCCACGAGCGCTTCCGCCATGATATAGCGCGCGCCGTCCGCCTCGATTTCTACGTATGCTTCGTCGGGATTCATACACAGCGCCACGTTGGAAGGCAGCGTCCACGGGGTAGTCGTCCAGGCGAGAATATACGTATTCTCTCTGCCCGCAACCTTGAAGCGCGCGACGGCAGAGGTCTCCTTTACACTCTTATAGCCCTGCGCGACTTCATGCGAACTCAGCGCCGTGCCGCACCGCGGGCAGTAAGGTACGATTTTATGCCCTTTGTAGAGCAAACCCTTTTTGTGGATTTCTTTGAGCGCCCACCATTCCGACTCGATATAGTCGTCGTGATAGGTAACGTACGGGTCGTCCATATCCACCCAATAGCCCACGCGATCCGACATTTTCTCCCATTCGCTCTGGTACTTCCAAACCGACTGCTTACACTGTTTGATAAAAGGCTCGATCCCGTATTTTTCGATATCCTGCTTACCGTCCATACCGAGCGTCTTTTCCACCTCGAGCTCCACGGGCAGCCCGTGCGTATCCCAGCCCGCCTTGCGCAGCACGTGCTTGCCCTTCATCGTCTGATAACGGGGAATGATATCCTTCATGACGCGCGTTAAAATATGCCCGATGTGCGGCTTGCCGTTTGCCGTAGGCGGTCCGTCGTAAAAAGAAAACTCCTCTTTTCCTTCGTTCTCCTTTACGCTCTCCTCGAAAATCCCGTTCTCCTTCCAGAACGCGATAATCTCCTTTTCGCGCTCCACAAAATTCAGAGACGTGTCTACCTTCTTATACATATCAAACCCTCCTGTTTAGAAAAGCTTCTACTATAAAAATAAGCCTCCGCGTTTCGGAATACGCGAAGGCATACTAACCACCAAAACAAACAATCATTTGCCGCAAGGATAACGGGCTGCCGACCCGTGCGGAGTTACTCTGATTTCCCCCCGCAGGCTGAAAGGTGATACCCTGTTGCGCCGTAATCCCCCTCTCTCACCGTACGAGGGTTCTCTGTAAATCCGCCACGCAAAGGACGCGTCCTCCGTCCGCCGTTCTCTTCAAACGGCATCGCCGTATTCAATTGCCTATATTATAACCGAAAGCTACGAAAAACGCAAGCGTTTTATTGCAATTTTTCCGCGTCGGTTTTCTCTTTCGCCGTTTGCGCGGGCGCGCGCAACCATAGCAGGTTTTTAAAATCAAACCTGATTTTCCCGTCCTCCTTCACGATGCGGTTATAAAGCCACAGCAGGTATCCGAGCGCGGAAAACGCGGCAACGAGAATCACCACCCACACCATTACGCCGTCGTACCCCAATTCGTTCACGTCGAGGAAGAAATAGGGATACTCGAAGTTCGGGATCGCCGCGCCTAGGATAAACACGTAACAGACGTACACGAGCGGAAGTATCAGACTGAGAAGAGGCGCAAATACGGAAACGGACTTCTTTTCTTCGAACAGAAAGTAATCGAGCACGAAAAGGACGGGCGCGAACACGTGATAGCTTAAATTTCCGAAGTTCCGCCAGAAATCCGCCGTGAATGGCTCGCCCAAAAGAATGCTGTATACCAGAAAGGTTACGAGTATCATCACCGTCGTAATAAACTTGAAGTTTCTGATTTTACGGTTATACCCCTCTCTTTCGCCTGCATATACGCGCTTTACGTTGTCCGCAAGCACGATAACAGACACCGCAAACACAAAATAATTGCTCAGATTGGTATAGTACTTTAAAAACTCCCAACTCAAACTCTCCGCGCCCTTGCCGACGTAGAAAATGCGAAAGCTTAAAAGCACCGCAACCGCCGATACACAGCATAATACGATTCGGTAAATCATCTGCGTCAATAAATTTTTTCTGCCCATTGATTTTACTCCCGTGTTTTATTTGCTTAAAATATTTTAATAATATTTTAGTACTTTTCTGCGGATTCGTAAAGCATTTTCGGGGGCTTTTGTCAAAAATTACTTATTCTACCCACGGTAGAGTTAAGATTTTAAACGATAGAATTATAATTTCGGAGAATGGAGTCCGCAGAAGAATGTATAGACGGCAAAATCGGATTTTTCGGTTGTAAAAATCGGGAAAAAGCGGTAAACTAATAGCGTAGTCCGATAGCGTAGTCCGACGATCGGACGCAAACGGTAAAACACCGTCGGAGGAAAAAACATGGGAACTTTTGACATTTACGTTGATTCTGCGGCAAACTTGCCGGACGAAATCCGCATTTCGCGCGATATCCGCGTGATTGCTTACAACTACATTATCGACGGCAAGGAATACCCCTGCCTCGAAGAAGGCGTTGCCTTTACGGAGAGCGCGAAGAAATTTTACAGAGCGATGCGCGCGGGCACAGAAGCCAAGACCTCGCTCATCGGCGAAGAACGCTTTATCGAAGCCGTTACCCCCTCGCTGGAAGCAGGACGGGACGTACTGATTTTAACGATCGCCTCGGGGATCAGCGGCACCTTCCGTCAGGCGCAGGCGGCGCAGAAAACGCTTTCCGAACGCTTTCCGAACCGCACGATCGCCGCGTTAGACAGCGCGAACGCTTCGCTCGGCGAAGGATTGCTCGCCATCAAGTTAGCCGATTTGAGGGATATGGGCGAAAGTGCGGAGAGCACCGCCGATTGGCTTCTTAACAACGCATATAAAATGAACAGCTACCTTACGGTAGGCGACCTGAAATATCTGCGGCGCGGAGGCAGAATTTCCGCCGCGCTTGCCGTAGCGGGCACCCTGCTCAGCATTAAACCTATTATCAAGGCGGACGGCAGCGCCACGCCCAAGCTTACCTTTGCAGGCAGAGAGCACGGCAGAAAAAAGGCGATTTCCGCCCTCATAAAGGCGTTTCACGACAACGTGGAACAACCGGAAACGCAGACGGTTGCCGTTGCGCACGCCGACTGCGAAGAAGAAGCGCTTGCCCTTGCCGAAACGCTGAAAAGTCAAGGCGTACACGACGTGATCGTCGAATACTACGACATCTGCACGGGTGCGCACGCAGGACCGGGAACGCTTGCCATCTTCTTTATGGGCAAAGACCGCCGCGGCGAAGAAGCCGCCAAACGCGCCCCGCTTTCTTTTCGTAAAACGGTAAAAGATACGGTTTAACGGCAAGCTTTAACGACAAGACGAAAACCCGCCCCCTTCTAAGGGCGGGTTTTTTTGTGAATTTTATTTCAAAACGCTCTTATAGCCGTTGCCGTACTTGACGCACCGCGACACGCGCGATAGCGTCGCCGAACTGATTCCCGTTTTTTTGATCACCTCTTCGTACGTTTCTCCCGCAATCAGACACTTCGCCGCCTCGATGCGCTGCGACATCTGGTCGAGCTCCTTGTAGGTGCACAGATCCTCGAAGAAGAGTCTACACTCCTCCTCGCTCTTTAGGCTTAACACCGCGGCGTAAAACGCCTTATGATCGCTTTCACTCATCGTTCTCCTCCTTTTCCTGAAAATTTTTCCCGTCAAAATAGTTCTGTAAAAACTGCCTTGCCGTATCCGTTTCGGGGTGAGCGAAGATTTTTTCCGGCGTGCCGTATTCGAGCGCCCTTCCCTCCGCCATAAACAGCACCTTGTCGCTGATCCCCCTGGCAAACTCCATTTCGTGCGTTACGATAATCATGGTGATCCCGCTGTCCCGCTTCAAATCGCGGATGACCTTCAACACCTCGCCCGTAAGCTCGGGATCGAGCGCGGATGTCGGCTCGTCGAAGCACAGAATATCCGGCTTCAACGCCATGGCGCGCGCAATCGCCACACGCTGGCATTGCCCGCCCGAAAGCTCGCACGGGTAATTTTTCGCCTTGTCCTTCAAACCGAATTTTTCGAGCAGCTCCGCCGCCGTCTCGTCCACCGACTTTTCAAGTAAGCTCCCTTTTCCCTGTTTTACGCGCTCCTTTTCCATGAGGGCGAGGGGCAGCTTCACGTTCTGAAACGCCGTATACTGCGGAAACAGGTTGAACCCCTGAAATACGAGCCCGAAATGCAAACGGCGCTCGCGCAACTCCTTTTCTTTCAGCTTACGCTTTTCCGCGCCGTTGAAAATCTGCTCGCCGCGCAGCGCAACGGTGCCTCCGTCCGCCCGCTCCAAGTAATTCAGACAGCGCAAAAGCGTCGTCTTTCCGTTGCCGGACGAGCCGATGACCGACATCGCCTCCCCCTCTTCGAGGTCGAAAGAAATTCCCTTTAACACTTCCGTTTTGCCGAACTTTTTATATAAATCGCGAACCTCGAGAAACGCCATACTTACACCTTATAAATACCCCGTAATATTTTACCGTAAACTTAAACCTTATAAAAGCTCATTTTCTTTTCGAGGAAATGGAACAACACGGTCAACAGTCCCACGAAAATCAGATAAAACGCGCCCGTGTAAAAGAGCGGCCAGATAATGCCCTTGGCGACGTAGTCGGAAAACGCGACGAAGAGAATTTCCTGTACCATGATAATGCGGGCAAGCGACGTATCTTTCACCAGCGTGATGATCTCGTTGCCCATTGGCGGGGTAATCTGTTTGATCACCTGCAACAGAATAACGCGGAAAAAGATGCTCCGCTTTTTCATGCCGAGCACCTGTCCCGCCTCGTACTGACCGCGCGGAACGGATTGGATCCCGCTGCGGTAAATTTCCGAAAAATAACAGGCATAGTTGATAACGAACGCCACGACGACCGCAATAAATCGGGAAAGACCCTTTACCCCGAACAGCAATCCCGGCGCGTAAAAGATAACGATGACCTGCAACATGAGGGGGGTTCCGCGCACGATCCACACGATAACCTTGATCGGATAGGACAACACCTTATATTTCGACGTCGAGCCGAACGCAATAACAAGCCCGAGCGGCAGCGCCAATACGAGCGTTACCAAAAAAATGAGAGCCGTATTGCCGAACCCCTTTAACAGGTTTAAAGTAACGGACCAGAACATGACTTACGCCTGAACGAGCTGACCCGCGATCCCGTACTTCGCCGCAAGCGCGGCAACCGTGCCGTCGGCGTAAAGCGCCTTGATTTTATCGTTGACCGCCGTGCAGAAACCGACGTCCTTTTTGCGGAACCCGACGGCGAATTCCTCCGCCGCAAACCCGAGGTCTACGGCGACCAGCGTGTCCTTATACGCGGAATTTTCGCCCGTCGTCAAGCTGATCGCAAGCAGATAGTCTACGATGGCAACGTCGCTCGTGCCCGCCGCGACCTCCATCACCGCACTGTTCTGATTGGAAGCGCGGTTCAGCGTCTTGCAATTGGTGCTCTCGTCCTCATTCATCATCAGCCCCTGCGCCGCCGAACCCGTTTCCACCGCAACGGCGGCGTCTTTCAACGATTCGGCGTCCGTGTACTTCTCCCTGTCCGCCGCCTTTACCACACCGTACTGACGGTTGATAAGATACGGGTCGGAAAGCAGCAAGTTTTTCTGCAAGTCCTCGGTGATCGTCATGCCGTTCCAGATGACGTCGATTTCCTGCGCGTTCAGCGTAACGGTTTTCGTGTCCCAGTCAATGACCCGATACTCCACCGTAAAGCCGAGGGATTCCAGAACGCTTTTCGAAAGTTCGTAATCGAAGCCCACCCAATTGCCGTTTTCGTCCTTGTAATCCATGGGTTTGTATTCCGTGATTCCCACCACGATTTTTCGCGCCTCGCCCACCGTGATCGGCTCGTATCCGCAGCCGACCGCCGCCGCAAGAGATGCGCCCATCGTCAAAGCCATCGCTCCCGCCAAAATTGCCTTCGTACCTTTTTTCATTTTTATAACCTCGTTAAAAATTATTTGCTTTAATGCTTTAAATCGTTAAAGTATGATGATATTATACTTTATCACGATAAAGTTGTAAAGCGTTTTGAGGACATTTTTCGAAAAATTTTTTAAAATTTTTTTCAAATAAAAAACCGTCTGCCGTTTTGACATAAACAACCGGCGGACGATTCATATTACGGGCATAAAGGCATGGGCGTCTGTGCCCGTCTTTTTAACATTTGAATGACTTCCACGTTCAGCGGGGTGACATTGTCGGGCAAATCGTCCAAATCGAAGAAACGCTGTTCGTAAACCTCGGATTCCTCCGCCCTTAACTCCCCTTCGTATTCGGTGCACAGGAACACGATTTCCGCCACGTACACTTCGTCGCCGTTGGGATAAAAGTAGTGCATCTCTTTCCCCGAGGAATGGGTGAAATATTCCAGCTTCAAACAGTTTAAGCCGGTTTCCTCGTAAGCCTCACGACGGGCGCAGTCCTCGAAGCTTTCGCCAAGCTCCATGGAACCGCCGGGGTATCCCCACATGCCGTTGTCCGTGCGCCTCTGCAAAAGGAGCTGTCCGCTCCCGTTTACGATCAGCACGCACGCGCTCGACATGATAATGGGGGCTTTGCCCACCTTTTTGCGCAAATCCAAAATGTATCCCATGTTCTTCTCCGAACTGAATTTCTTTACTGCATATCCACGTATTCGTCGAAGGTAACGTTTTTATCGAACGTCTTGGCGCCGTTTATCACGATGATGCGGTTGCAAACGGTGTTCATCAGCTCCTGATCGTGCGAGGTCAAGAGCATACAGCCCTTAAACGAGGTCAGCCCGTTGTTGAGCGAGGTGATGGATTCCAGATCGAGGTGCGCCGTCGGTTCGTCGAAGATGAGGAAATTCCCCCCTTCGAGCATCATTTTGGAGAGCATACAGCGCACTTTTTCGCCCCCGGAAAGCACCTTGGCTTCCTTTAACGCCTCCTCTCCCGAAAACAACATTCTGCCAAGCCACCCGCGGAGATACTCTTCGTAATGGTCTTTGGAAAACTGCGAAAGCCACTGCACGAGCGACAGCGAGCAACCGTCGAAATACTCGGAATTGTTCTGCGGGAAATAGGAGGACAAAATCGTCTTGCCCCACTTCACCGAGCCCGCGTCCGGTTCGGCTTTGCCCATGAGAATATCGTACAGCATGGTAACCGCCGTGGAATTGTCGGACAGTACGCCGATTTTATCCCCCTTCTGTACGGTAAAGGAAACGTTTTTAAAATACCCCTCTTTCGAAAGCCCCTCGACGATGAGAATATCGTTGCCGATTTCCCGTTCGTACTTGAAGTCGATAAACGGATACTTCCGCAGGGAGGGCTTGAAGTCGGAAATGGTAAGCTTTTCCAGCTCCTTCTTGCGCGAAGTCGCCTGACGGGACTTGCTTGCATTTGCCGCAAAGCGGGCGATAAAGTCTTTCAATTCCTGTGCGCGCTGCTCCGCCTTCTTGTTCGCGTCCTTCTGCTGACGGGCAAGCAATTGCGAGGTCTGATACCAGAAATCGTAGTTGCCGAGGAAAAGGTTGATTTTTCCGAAATCCACGTCGCAGATATGCGTGCATACCTTATTTAAGAAGTGGCGGTTGTGCGATACGATAATGATGGTATTCTCGAAGTCCAATAGATAGTTTTCCAGCCAGCGCACCGTCTTTAAATCGAGATTGTTCGTCGGCTCGTCCAATAAAAGCACGTCGGGATTGCCGAACAGCGCCTGCGCCAGAAGCACGCGCACCTTCTGCTTGGCGTCGAGATCGCCCATCAACATATAGTGGTACTCGTTGCCGATGTCGAGCTCGTTCAACAGCGTCTGCGCCTCGCTCTCCGCCTCCCAACCGCCGAGCTCGGCAAATTCGCTTTCGAGTTCGGAAGCGCGCACGCCGTCCTCCTCGGTAAAATCGGTATGCGCGTACAGCGCATCCTTTTCATCCATGATTTCGACGAGCCGTTTGTGCCCGAGCATGACGGTGCGCAGCACCGTTTCGTTGTCGTACTTGTTCTGGTTCTGCGCCAGAACGGACATACGCTCGTTCTTGTCCAGAGAAACGCCGCCCTTGTTCGGCTCGATTTCCCCCGAAAGCACCTTTAAAAACGTAGACTTGCCCGCGCCGTTCGCGCCGATGATCCCGTAGCAATTGCCCTTGGTGAATTTTAAATTGACGTCCTCGAACAGTTTTTTGCTGCCGTACTGTAAACTGACGCCCGTAACCTGTAACATACCGACCTCTCTATAAGCTATATAAAAGGATTATACCATAAACGCAGGACAGAATCAAACGAAAACGCCTTAAAAAACACAGAAAAAGCACGCCTTCCGCAACGGAAAGCGCGCAGATTCGTTTAAAACGGTTTAGTTTTTCTCTTCTTTCTGCGCAACGACCTCTTTGCCGTCGTAGAATCCGCAATTCTTGCAAACCCTGTGCGCAACCGTAAGCGCATGGCAATGCTTGCACTCCACCAACTGCGACGCCGTCGCCTTATAGTTTGCAAAACGATTTGCCGTTCTTCTCTTCGATTGTTTGCTCTTAGGTACTGCCATTTGAATCCACCTCTCTTTTCCGTATTTTTCCCGTTAATCGTAATCGGGAATCTGACACGCGTCCGAACACAAAAACGTACTCGGCAACGCGAACACAACCGCATCCCGCACCGCTTCGTCCAGCTTAATGACGTTGCGGTATCCGTAGGTCTCGCCGTCGCCGACGCCCTCTTCGAACACGGCGTACAGCTCGCCGACGTAAGTGCGCTCCGCTTCCTCCAGACAGCGCGAGCACTGCCCTTTCAACGAAAAGGTTACGCTTCCGCAAACCTCCGTCTTTCCGTCTTCGTTTAAAATCTCGTATCCGAGCTCCACCCGCACGGGAGATGAGAACGATACGAGCGGAATATCCAGCAGCGTACCGTCCGCCTCGCACTCAAACGAGAGAGAACCTTGGTACTGTTTCAGCGCCAGTGCACGGCGTACGTCGATTTCTGAAATCATTGACTTCAAAAGTATAAAGGATTTCTTACGCTTTGTCAATCTTTTTTGATTGCAAAATCGCAAGATTTTAAAAAATCAGAGAAGCGCCGCCGTTTCGCGCGCTATCACGAGCTCTTCGTTGGTGGGGATCACCAGAACTTTCACGCGGGACGCGTCCGTCGAAATCTCGCGGATACTGCCGTCGTTCGACTGCTCGTTGCGGGTATCGTCCAGCTCCACGCCGAACGCCTCCATCCCGCCGACGATAGCCTTGCGCACGTGCGGCGTATTTTCGCCCACGCCCGCCGTAAACACGATGCAGTCCAAGCCGCCCATTGCCGCCATATACGCGCCCACGTACTTTTTGCAGGAATACGAGAACATGTCGAGCGCCAGACGCGCGCGCTCGTTGCCTCCGTCCTTCGCCTGCGTCAGATCGCGGAAGTCGCTCGAAACGCCCGAAACGCCGAGCATTCCGCACTGCTTGTTCAGATAGGTCAGCCCCTCCGCGAAACTCAAGCCCTTCTTTCGGCACAAAAATTCCACGGCGGCGTAGTCGATATCGCCGCTGCGCGTACCCATGGGCACGCCCGCAAGCGGCGTGAAACCCATGCTCGTATCGACGCACTGCCCGCCCTTTACCGCCGAAATGGACGAACCGTTGCCGAGGTGGCAGGTTACGATTTTCAGTTCGACGGGATTCTTGCGCAGATACTTCGCGGCCTCTCCCGCAACGAATTTGTGCGAGGTGCCGTGCGCGCCGTAGCGGCGCACCTGATACTTTTTATAGTCGTTGTAGTCGATCGCGTACAGCTTCGCATAGTCCGGCATCGTCTGATGGAAGGAGGTATCGAACACGAGCGCCATTTTTTTGTCCGGCATCACCGCGCGGCAGGCGTTTACGCCGAGGATCGCCGCAGGATTGTGCAGGGGCGCAAGCTCTTTGATTTCATCCATGGTTTTCATGACCTCGTCGGTTACGAGCGTCGTTTCGGTGAACGCCTCTCCCGAAGCGACGACGCGGTGTCCCACGGCGTCGATTTCGTCCATAGATTTCACGACGCCCGCTTCCGCGTCGGTCAGTTCCTTTAACACGAGGGAAATTGCCTCCGTATGGTTAGGCAGCTCCCTGTCGATAACGAAGGTCTTGCCGTTCGCCTTGTGCGTGAGCTTGCCGCCCGAAATGCCGATGCGCTCGCAGGTGCCCTTTGCAATCGCCTCTTCCGCAGCCATGTCGATGAGTTGGTATTTCAGCGAGGAACTCCCCGCATTGATCACGAGAATTTTCATAACTCCTCCTTATTTCAACGAAGCTTGCACTGCGGTGATCGCCACCGCGCAGACGATGTCCGCCGACTTGCAGCCGCGCGACAAATCGTTGAGGGGCTTTGCGAAGCCCTGACAAATGGGACCGATCGCCTGAAATCCGCCCAAACGTTCGGCGATCTTGTAGCCGATGTTGCCCGCCTGCAAGTCGGGAAAAATGAACACGTTGGCGTGCCCCGCAACGCGCGAATCGGGCGCTTTGATTCTTGCGACCTCGGGCACGAGCGCCGCGTCGAATTGCAATTCGCCGTCGATTTCGAGCTCCGGCGCCTTCCCCTTGGCAATTTTCACCGCTTCCTGCACGAGAGTTACGTTATCGTGTTTTGCGCTGCCCATGGTGGAGAAGGAAAGCATCGCCACCTTCGGCTCGATCCCCGCAATCGCCTTCGCGCTCTTGGCGGTATCGATCGCCATATCGGCAAGCCCTTCCGCCGTATAGGTAGGGTTCAGCCCGCAATCGGCAAAGAAAATAACTTCGTCGTTGATATATTTATTCCCCGCAAGCGGCGGAACGAGCAACGTAAAGCTGGAAACCTGCGAAGCGCCTGCGGCGGTCTTGATGACCTGCAAGCCGGGACGCAGCGTATTCGCCGTAGAATGGCACGCACCCGAAACGAGTCCGTCCGCATCGCCCGCCTTTAACATGAGCGCGCCGAAGAACGTAGATTCCTTCGCCTGCTCCAACGCCTGCTCCTGCGTCATGCCCTTTGCCTTTCTCAGCTCGTACAAGAGGTTCGCGTATTCCTGCAATTTAGGCGAGGTCGCGGGGTTGACGATCTCTACGCCCGACAAATCGACCTCGGGGTTATTGATGCGGATCTGCGCCGCGTCGCCGAGCAATACGATGCGTGCGATTTCTTCCTCCACGCACTCCGCCGCAGCCTCGACCACGCGCCTGTCCTCGCCCTCGCAGAGAACGATTTTACAATTCTTGGACGCCGCGTTTCTTTTCAATTCGGTTACGAAATCCTCGCGCACCACCTTTTTCACCGCGCCCTTCACTCTGTCAAAAAATCCTGCCATGTAAATTTCTCCTTGATTTATTGCAACGTTTCGTGTATAATAACGGTACGGAATCCGTTCCGTCATTCCGTATTATACACCTTTTAAAATAAAATGTAAAGAACAGGCGGTGAAAAAATGAAATTTTGTGCTGTAATTTGCGAATATAACCCCTTTCACAACGGACACAAATATCAGCTCGACGAAATCAGGGAGAAGAGCGGCTGCGACAAAATTCTCTGCGTCATGAGCGGAAACTTTACCCAGCGCGGCGAAGCCGCCGTATTCGACAAGTATACGCGCGCCCGCCACGCCGTGGAAAACGGAGCGGATGCCGTCATCGAGCTGCCCGCGGCGTTTGCGGTAGCGCCTGCGGAAATTTTCGCAGAGGGCGCCGTGCGCCTGATTTCCTCCGTCCCCGCCGTATCCGCGCTTGCCTTCGGCTGCGAAAGCGGTACCGCGCAGAGCTTTCTTGCCGCGGCGAACGCGATGCGCTCGGAGGACAAACAGCTGAAAGCCGCCATCAAGGAAAACATGAAGGACGGCACCTCGTACGTGAGGGCGCGCACGCAGGCGGTGTTAAAATTCAACGCCGATATCGACGAAGCGCTGCTCACCTCCCCCAATAATATTTTGGGCGTGGAGTACTGCCGCGCGCTTTTAAACGCGGGCGGCAAAATCGCCCCCTTCCCCATTCCCCGCGTGGGCGGCGGATACGCGGACGGCGAGTTAAAACCCGATTTCTCGTCGGCTACCGCGCTTCGCGCCGCCATGCACGAAGAAAAGACGCCCGTACGCGCGTTAAAGCGCAACCTGCCCGAAAGCGTTCTGGACGACGTTTTGAATTTCACCCCTTTCCCCTACGGCAAAGTCGCGCTGAGCGCGCTCGTTACCGCAAAAAACGAGGAGATCGCGGAAACCGCCGACTGCTCGGAGGGATTGGAAAACCGCTTGAAGGCGCTTACGCGCAGCAACCCCGAGTACGCCGAAATGCTGAAAAAAGCGACGACGAAGCGCTATACCCTTTCACGGTTAAAGCGGATTCTGGCGCAAAATCTTCTCGGTCTGAAATTGAAGGAGCTCAAAGAATTTTTGAGCGCGTCCCTCTATTTAAAGACGCTTGCCATCGAAAAATCGGACGCGGAGAATATTTTAGCCGAGCTCGCAAAGAGTTCCTTCCCCGTGATCGCCCGCAAGAGCGATGCAATCGCACTGAAAAAAAGCGCCCTTGCCTGTTTCGAAAAGGACGTACGCGGCGTAGACTTATACAACGTACTAACGGGCTCGACAACGAACGAATACGAAACGCTGTTCGTAACGCGAACGGAAACCAAAAAGAAAAAAGAAAAGAAGAAGTAAGAAACGGCGGTCTTTCGACCGCCGTTTCGATTACCGTTTAATTTGCGTTCATTCCATTCCAAGCTGCCGCGCGTACCGTTCCGCAAGCTCCTTCAAACGCTCCTCCGTTACGATTCCCTTGCCGATTGCAACCTTAAAGTATTGCGCGTTGAATGCGTCGTACACCTCCTGCGGCACGTTGACGATTTGCGTAAACTCCTCGTACGTAAACAGCCCGTACTGCGCAATGTCCCGCTCCATTGCCGACGCGTCGTATCGCATCGTTTCCGCATCTACTTCGAAGATATTAAACAATCCGTCGATTCCCCCCGGCATGGAAAGCATTCCGTTGACGTAGTAACACAAATGTCCGTACGTTACGGGGCTGTACGCCGCCGTCTCCTCCATGCTTATCGTAACGCCCGTCAGCTGCACCCGCGTCGAGGTCGTAATATTTCCGTCCGTCGTCTGCTTGTTGAACCAATGCCCGATATACTGCGCCGCGTCCTCGTCGAGATACACGTAGCGGTTGAGATTGTAATCCCATAGCCCGTGCTCGCTGATGACCTTCAATTCCGTGCCGTCGGAGAACGCGAGGTTGATCACCTTGTACGTTGCCGACGCATCCTTGTCGATAAACAGAATGGGTGCGGAATCGAATGTGCCCGTATACAGATTCCACACGAGCAGCATTTCGTTCCCCGTCAGGCTTTCCACAGGCACCTGCCGCCCGTCCGCCAACGTGATAAGCGTGCCTTCGGCAATACAGCTTGTATTCTTTTTCAAGGTTACGTTCGCATTTACGCTCCCCGTTTCTTCACCGGTATTGCCGCAAATCTTGCCGATATCATCACCGCTTTTGTACGCATATTTCGTAACGGTCGCTTGGCAACTTCCTCCTTTAAAATTGCTCAGCTCGCCCGCGCCTGCCATTCCGCCGACAAATCCGAGGCAATTGGCAAAATTTCCTCCGGTAACAACGCAGTTTGAGCAGGTGGCATAATTCGTCGTCCCCGCAAGTCCTCCGACGACTGCTTCGCTTGAAGTATTACAGAAAATTTTCGAATTGACAACGCTTACGTTTTCCACCGTTCCTTCATATACGGAGCCCGCCAAAATTCCCGCGTAAACGTAGCCGTTACTCGTCAACTTTGTCTTTTGTGCCCCAAGCGTAATGTTGCAATTTTCCAACGTTAAATTTTTTATGGTGCCGCGCGCAGACGAGAACAACCCGTAATAATTTTTATCTAACGTTCCCGAAGAGATATTCGTATTATATGTAATCTTGTGCCCGTTTCCGTCAAACACGCCTCGGAAGTTATAAGCGAACGGAATCCAATTGCCCTGAATGACGATATCCGTCATCAACTGATAACAATCCGCAATCTGCCATTCATAGCCCGTATACGAGGAATAAACCAGCTTCACCGCATAACCGATATTGCGGAAATCCTGTTCGGAATAAATTAAATACGGATCGCTGCTCGTCCCCTTCCCCTTAGCAAACAGCTCGTCCACCTTACTGCTATTATGCTCGATAGCCTTTTGCACTGCTCTATATGCATTTAATTTTTTTACCGATTGAATTCCACTCGGCGTTTCAATCTCAATATTGTCGGTAGAATTCAATATTGCATTTTTTAATTCCGCACCTGTCATAGAGGAATCTACCGATAACATTAACGCCGCAACGCCCGATACGTGAGGGGCTGCCATGGAAGTGCCACTCGTACTCCCATAACCAGTTTTCTCTATAATATAACCCAATCCATGATAGGATTTGGGGATCGTACTTAAAATATCTTTCCCCGGAGCATATATGTCTACCGTATTTTGCCCGTAATTGGAAAAATCAGCCCTTGCTCCGGTAGAAGTTATCGCCCCAACCGAAATAACGTTCGGACGCCTAATATTTGCCGGAAAAAATCTTGTCGTATCGTTATCAGTCTGGTTATTCCCGGCTGCCGTAACCAAAAGACCTGGATATTTATCCAACGCCGTTTCCAAGGCAACACTTGTTCCCGTATATTTTTCTGTCCCATTGCTGTTGTTTAATATCGGAATCCCCGCACGCGTCGCGTATTCGACGGCAGTTATCATTCTGGAATTAAACATCGGATATCCATTATTTCTATCTTCTTGATCATCTTCTACTGAACTAACAATTTTTAAAGACACCAATTGCACGTGCCAATTAACTCCCGTAACCCCGATAAAATTATTCCCCTCTGCTCCTATAATTCCGGCAACGTGCGTTCCATGCGCAAATGTATCGGAAAACGCTCCGCCGCTCGATCCGGAAAAATCCCGACTATAAAACTCATTTACTCTGTTAGTTAAATCTTCATGACCGACATCAATTCCGCTATCAATAACTCCGACGAGAACCTTTTCAGACCCCGTCGTAATATTCCAAGCATTCTGTGCGTCAATCCCATTGGTACCCGTTAGTCCCCACTGACCTTTCGACTTAAATATATCATCATTGGGCATCACGCACGGAGATAATATGTAGTCCGGCTCAGCGCTGATAACGTCTTCTCTTTTTTCCAACAGCTTTATCGCGTTTAAGACGTTTCGTTTGCCCGAATCACGCAAAGTTAAAGATAATATTATTTTTTCGCCTTCTTGTCCGGCGGAATGAATTGCCGCGTCTTCTTGCGGATAAGATAAATTCTCCACCGCAACGACGTCGATTTCCGCGAAATCATGCTCCGTAAAAATTGTTGTCCCGGATTTCTGTTTTACCACGACGACAACTCTGTCCTCTGCGAACTCATCCTCTATCGTGGCGTTGCAATAAACCTTATCTTCCGTATCAAACGAAAATTCCGCCGCATACGCCGAAAAATGAACGTTGGAAAAATTGAACGCTAAAATAGAACCAATAAAAAGGAATACTACAAAAATCCAAACGTAACGAATATTTCTTTTAATAAATTTCATCATAAATCTCCTTTTAACTATTTCTCGTATAATAAAGCCGTTTTTCTTAATCCTTCACCCATACTTTTACAAACGTGGACGTATACGAAAACTTTACGCCTCCCACGTAAATTATCCGGACTACATCTGCAAAAGAGTACGGTCTATTCATTTCCAATATGACACACCGTCCGTACGTTCCGTAATATCCGATAATTCTCAATGCCTCGTAGCTTAACTTACCGGAATTTCCATCCGACGATTCGGCGCGCGAGTAAAACGGGTTGATGCCGTTATTGATATTTTCCGCTTCGGCTTTTTTTACTGC
Organism: uncultured Christensenellaceae bacterium; assembly: GCA_910588615.1. GTDB lineage: Bacteria > Bacillota > Clostridia > Christensenellales > Borkfalkiaceae > Gallimonas. The sequence goes on from CAJUOI010000023.1 coordinate 23,410, forward strand.
TTCTATACGCTCCGCGCCGAACTCGAGTATCAACTTCTCCTCGATGGTATCATCATCATCCGATCTGTTTGGTAAAAATTTCTCCGATATCTCACGCAAATCGCTTTTGGAAAGCAGTTTCTTTTTGTACGCCTCCTCCAAAGTTATCACCCATTCTCCCGTATGAACCTCCTCCTTGCCCGCCTTGCACCCGACTACGCCAAACACCAGACACGACAGAATTACCGCAGACAATACCGCCCTGATCACCGTTTTTATTTTTTTCATCTCGCCCCTCCTTTCAATTTTTTATTCTATCCATATTTTACCATACGGTCATAAATTTGTCTATATGAAAAAGAAAATAATTTACATTATTTTGTTGTTTTTAACATTCTTGCGTTGCTTTCTTTTATAGAAAACGCAAACAAGACTAAACTCCAAACGTAACGAATATTTCTTTTAATAAATTTCATCATAAATCTCCTTTTAACTATTTCTCGTATAATAAAGCCGTTTTTCTTAATCCTTCACCCATACTTTTACAAACGTGGACGTATACGAAAACTTTACGCCTCCCACGTAAATTATCCGGACTACATCTGCAAAAGAGTACGGTCTATTCATTTCCAATATGACACACCGTCCGTACGTTCCGTAATATCCGATAATTCTCAATGCCTCGTAGCTTAACTTACCGGAATTTCCATCCGACGATTCGGCGCGCGAGTAAAACGGGTTGATGCCGTTATTGATATTTTCCGCTTCGGCTTTTTTTACTGCTTCTATACGCTCCGCGCCGAACTCGAGTATCAACTTCTCCTCGATGGTATCATCATCATCCGATCTGTTTGGTAAAAATTTCTCCGATATCTCACGCAAATCGCTTTTGGAAAGCAGTTTCTTTTTGTACGCCTCCTCCAAAGTTATCACCCATTCTCCCGTATGAACCTCCTCCTTGCCCGCCTTGCACCCGACTACGCCAAACACCAGACACGACAGAATTACCGCAGACAATACCGCCCTGATCACCGTTTTTATTTTTTTCATCTCGCCCCTCCTTTCAATTTTTTATTCTATCCATACTCTACCATACGGTTATATACTTGTCAATGCGCGTCCCATACAAAAATTTATTCCACGATATCCACGAAAATATTTTCAACGATTCCCTCGCCGAACACCGTTCTTATCAACGACTCCGCTTGAATATATTCCTCGTCCACGTAAACGTAATAGTTTAATTCGTAGCTGCCTGCGTTTACGACGTATCCGTCGGCGGCACGGTACGGCACTCCCCGATTGCTTTTCTCGTTCGCGCGCGCTTTCACCTCAACGCGGCAAGGCAATTCCTTCTCCTTATAAAATACCTTTATCTCGGGATAATGCGTTTTGCCGTCGTACTCGTAAACGAAAGTCTTCCCGTTCGTTCCCGAATCCGTTTCTCCGATGGCGCCGCAAGAATCGAATTCGTAACGGACGTCGTCGTAATTGTCTAAGTGCGTACTGTTTTCTCCGTCGATGAAAACCCAGGCAACGAAATAATACCTATAATCGTTGAACGGTTGCGTACTATACCTCGTGTGAAATATCTCGTATTTTCCGGCTTCATCGAATGCCGCAAGGTCTTTCAGTTCTTTTCCTGCAATCCCGATATTCGTATCGTCAAATGGTTCCCCCGAATAAAAACAATAAAGATATCTTCCTTTATCCGTGAGCAAGCGACGCCTCGGAAGGTAGACGCGCGTAATTTTATCCCGATAAACGGGGCAGCTCTGTATCATTTCTATTTTTCGGTCTTCCTCTTCGTTATCCTTAAAAATGAGCAGCGTCATTGTTTCTTGGGAAAAATTCTCCCCTTTCCCGTTACATCCGACAAAGGCAAAGAGCGCGATAATCGCCATAAACACGCCTAACAAGACGCCGATTTTCTTTTTCATTCGATTGCCTCCCCCAAAAATCCCGTATAGTCCGCTCTCGTAACGTAATTGATTACCAAAGGATAAGAAGTATAGCATTCCGTATCGCTTTTTGCCGTTACCCAAATTTTAAATTCGTCGCGCCGGAGAGGCGGTCTGGGAATCCTGATAATTTCCGAATGGTTAAATTCATATTCGTACCGACGCCAAGATTGCTCCGTTTCTCCGTCGTCTTTATAGGTGCAACGATATTCTTCCGTAAAAAATTCTTGTCCCGATAACCGTTTCACTTCGACCGCGTCAAATCCCGATGCTTCCGATTCGATACAAACCGTAAAGTCCTTCTCCGTACCCGCCTGCGGCGCGCCCTCGTAACCGTAAAATAATTCCGCCAAAAAATATTCTCCGTTCTTGGAAAAAATACGTTCTTTATTGATAATACAGGCGGCGTAAATATTTCTCTCTCCCAATTCTCCCTCCACCTTACGGTGAAAACCGATTGCCACCTTATCCCCTTCGGGCAATTTTTGTTCCGTTCCGCACCCCGCCGCGCCGAATATCAGACACGACAGAATCCCCAACGACAACACCGCCCTGATTGCCATTTTAATTTTTTTCATTCCGCCCCTCCTTTCAATTTTTTATTCTATCCGTATTCTACCATACGGTTATATACTTGTCAATGCGCGTCCCATACAAAAATTTATTCCACGATATCCACGAAAATATTTTCAACGATTCCCTCGCCGAACACCGTTCTTATCAACGATTCCGCTTGAATATATTCCTCATCAACGTAAACGTAATAATTGATTTCGTAGCTGTCTACGTTTACAACGTATCCCTCGGCATTATGGTATCCCTGCTCCCAACCGATTTCTCCGTTCGTACGAGCTTTCACATCAACATGGCAAGGCAATTCTTTATTTTTATAAAACACCTTTATCTTGGGATAGTGCGTTTTGCCGTCGTACTTGTAAACGAACCTCTTCCCTTTCGGATGATAATTTTCCACGTCCGTTTCTTCGATTGCACCGCAGGAATCGAATTCGTAACGAACGTCGCCGTAATTATTCAACGTTACGCTGTTGTCCCCTTCGATGAAAACCCAAGCGACAAAACGATACGGTTGACCCGTAAACCTGCAAACGATTTCGTGTTTTCCGACGTCGTCGTATGCGGCAAGAACTTGCAGTTCTCTCCCTCGAATGCCGCCGGACGTATTCTCAAAGTACTCCCCGTCGTAAAACAGATAAAAATATTTTCCTTTTCCTGTGGTCAGATGCCGGTACGGAAGGTGAATCCGCGTAATTTTATCCCGATAAACGGGGCAGCTCTGTATCATCTCCATTTCTTCGCCTTCGATTTCGTTATCCTGAAAAAGGAACAAAGTCATGTTTTCCCGTGAAGACTTTTTTCCGTTGTAGTTGCACCCTACAAAAGCAAAGAACGCGATAATTGCCAAAAACACACTCAACAATACGCCGATTTTCTTTCTCATGCTACCGCCTCCCCCGCAAACCCAGTATAATCCAATCTTATAACATATTTGACTATCAGAGGATAAGAAGTATAGCATTCCGTATCGCTTTTTGCCGTTACCCAGATTTCAAATTCATCGCGCGGACGCAGGGAATCATACGGAACCTTGATAATTTCCGAGTGGTTAAAATGATATTCGTACCGACGCCACGGTTGCTCCGTCTCACCGTCGTGTTTGGAATCGCAACGGTATTCTTCCGTAAAGAACTCTCGCCCCGACAATCGTTTCACTTCGGTTGAATCTATTTCTACGCTTATTTTAAAGTCCTTTTCCAAACCCGATTGCGGATTCCCTTCGTAGCCGTAAAACAACTCCATTAAAAAATATTTCCCGTTCTTATCGAGGATACGCTTCTGATTCACGATACAGGCAACGTAAATATTGTTGTCTCCCACGTCGCCTTCCACCATACGGTGAAACCCGATTGCAACCTTATCTCCCTCGGGCAACTTTTGTTCCGCTTGACACCCCGCCGCGCCGAATATCAGACACGACAAAATTACCGCAGACAATACCGCCCTGATCACCGTTTTTATTTTTTTCATTTCGCCCCTCCTTTCAATTTTTTATTCTATCCATATTCTACCATACGGTCATAAATTTGTCAATATATAAAGAAAATAATTTACATTATTTTGTAATTTTTAACATTTTTATTGCTGCGTCAATAAGGGTCGCCGTTTTTACGGTACTTGGCGGGAGTGGTTCCGAGATTCTTTTTAAATAGCTTCGTCAACGCTTGCGCATCCGAATACCCCACTTCCGCGGCGATATCCGCAATTGTAGCTTCCGTCGTTTTCAACAGCCACATGGCGCGGTTTAAGCGCAGATCGCCGATATAACGGTAAACGGTCATGCCCATATTTTGTACAAATACGCGCTCAAAATGGTATTTGCTCAAATACATCTGCCGCGCAATCTCTTCAAGAGAAAGATTACGCTGAAAATTTTTTTGGATATAGTCGATGGCGAGGGTAAGCGCATAGGGTTTTTCCGAACGCTTTTCGACAACCGTGCGCGCAACGTCCATTAAAATACCGTATACGATTTCGGAAACGTCGCACGCGCGCGTTTCATTTAAATATATATGCACGCTGTCCGCCTGTCGCTGTTGGGGATAGGTTGCAAGCAACGCCTGTAACCGCGCCAAAGAAGAGCAAAACGCCTTACCGTTATAGCCGTGCAACACGTTACCGAACGCCGAACAGAACCTGTCGTACAGGCTTCTGATTCCAAGCCCGTTCACGTGGATATAGACGAATTCCCAATTTCCCTCCGCAGAGAAAAACGCGTGCTTTTCGGCGCAATTGATAAACAGCAAGTCCCCCTTTTCAAGCACGTATTCCCTGCCGCCGTACGTCATGGTTCCCCGCCCGTCCAACGTAAAGTTGAGAAGATAGTTGTAATACCCCTCGCGCTCCATAAAGTATCTGTCGGTAATTTTTTCGTGCCCCGTCATCGGCGCCTCGTACAGTGCAACGCCGCTGTTGTCTTCCGCATAACAGAAATAACAAAAGGATTCCTCCGAGAACCCTGCTTTAAACTTTACCTTATAACGCATACCGCAATATCGTATCCTTTTTACAAGAAAAAGTATCTTGTTTTCGGATTCCTCCCATGCTATAATTTTCTCACAGAACTGCGGATTTGTCAACCGCATTTTTGCAAAATTTCGGGCGCAAATCAACGTTGAAAGCGCGCCGAGGAGGAAAATTATGAAGAAACTGATTACGGGACTTGCAGTTGCCGCAATCGCCTGCGCCGCCGCAGGGCTTGCCGCCTGCACGACGCCGAAGCCGGAGGAACCGCCGCACGAGCACGCGTATTCCGACGAATGGCAAAAAGATGAGGGCGGGCACTGGAAGGTATGCACCTCTTGCAACGAGGCGACGCAAAAGACGGCGCACCGCAACGACGAGGGCGTTGTAGACCCCGACCCTTCGTGCACGCAGGAGGGCGTAAAGACCTTTACCTGCCTCGACTGCGGCTTTATTACCACGGAGTGCGTGGACAAAACGGCGCACGACTTTCACACGGCATATAAGTACGACACGACGGAACACTGGCGCAAATGCGCATATTGTGATACGACGGACGGGCGCGAAGCGCATTACGGAGGCGAAGCTACGAAAACGGAACGAGCAAAATGCGAAGCCTGCAAACAGCCGTACGGCGAAGTCAACCCGACGGCAGTGCAGAAAATATACTTTACGGAAACGAGCGGCTCGTTTGAACAGAAGACGGCGTCGAGCGTGCAGAGCTCTCTCGGAAACTCGATTGCCGTCGTTAAGGACGATTCCTTCGTATACGGCACCCTGAAGGCAAAAATCAACATGAACGGCGCGGGCGGCGACAACGGCATCATATTCGGCGTTACCAACCCCGATCGCGTTTCGTCGTTCTGGGAAAACGACGTACAGTACTATTTCTTCTTCCTCTCTTCGCGCGGCTCCGCCTATCTCGGGTCGGTGAACGACGGCGCCTGGACGCTTTGCCGAGAGGTCTATCTGTCCTCCTACGACAACACGAAAACGTACGAGTTGAAGGCGGAGCGAAGCGAACAGTCGGTAAAATGCTACGTAGACGGCGCGCTCGTCTTCGAGCACTTCGAAGCCTTCCCCTTTGCGGGCACGGGCTACGGCTTGCGCGCAGGTGCGGTCGGCGTAACTTATTCCGCCCTTTCCGCCGACTCACACGGCGAAATCACCGCGCCGACGGACGGCGTTATGCGGACGGTTACGGGCAGCGTACACGGCACCCCGACCGCAGTGCAGACGAAAGAGAACGAAACGCTTGCGCTCTTCGACAAAACGCTTGCGAGCGGCACGCTCTCGATGTACGCGAGCGCTAAGACGAACGGCAATACCGGCGTAGTGTTCGGCTACTGCGAAAGCGGCTATTACCTTTTCTATATCAACCGCAGGGCGCAGCGCATGGAGCTCGCGCAGATTGCGGGCGGACAAAAAACCGTACTGGCTCACAACTATCTTTCGGCGGGCTATCACGAAGGAAGTTCCTTCCCCATCCGCGTAGTGCTCAAAGAGGGCAAAGCTTACTGCTATTTCTTCAACACCCTCTACTTCGTCGAGAGCGTTACTCTCTCGGGCAACGAAATCGGCGTATACGCCGAAACGAGCGGCGCGCAGTTCTTTGCGTTCGACATTTCCGCCGATACTACCGTTAGCACCTGCGACACGCTGATTTTCGGGCACTCCTACACCGAAATGTGGGACGATTGGAGAACGGATACCGCAACGATCAACGGCTTGGGCAAAGCGGAAAACTGCGGGATCGGCGGTTCGATCGCCGAGCATTGGCTGGGCTTTAAAGAAAGCCTCGTGGCGTATCGGCCCGCCAAGGGGATTTACTGGATCGGTATCAACGATCTGACGAACGGCATGAGCCCCTACCTCGTCTGCGAAACAATTCGCGACACCCTGCTTTACGTCAAAGAAAACATCCCCGAATTCAGCGCCGTGCTGCTTTCCACCAACTACTGCAACGCGCGCGAGAATATCCGCAGCGAAATCGTAGCGCTTAACGCACTCGTCAAAGACCTCTGTGCGGAATACGACTGGATTTCCTACGCCGAAATGCTGAACGCATTCAGCGACGAAAACGAGCGCCCCCTTGCAAGCTGGTTTAAGGACGGCTTACACCCCACGGCGGCGGGCTACCGCGAAAAGGTCATTCCCGCAATCGTCAAAGCGCTCAACGGCGAAGACCAACCCGACAAGAACGACGCGTTACAGGCAAAGATTCTCGAACGGGCAAAGTCGATTAAAAAATGTGAAATCGCAGACTACTGTATCGACGGCTTCCGCGACGAAGAATGGGAAGAAGCCGAGCCGATCTATTCCGCCGCGCTTGCCGCTATCGAGGCGTGCACGAGCAAGGACGAGGTGCTAGCACTCGATTTAAGCAGCTATCTTACGCAGTTGAAGGCGATCAAACACAACGGCGACTACGTCTTTGACGAGATGATGACGACGAAGTACTGCTCCGCGTGGGAAACGGATAAGTTCCGCGATCTTCTGAATACGAGCGCGGACGGCGGTTATAAGCTTACCGACGCGGGGCACCGCATTAACAACGCCGTACGGTATACCGACCTCGGTTTCACCTTCTCTCTGACGGAAAACACGGGCGAAATCGGTACGGCGGGCGTGCTCTTCCGCGCAACGCAGACGGGCTCGCTCGGTGTGAACGGCTACTTTATCAATATCGTTACCGAACCGAACTACATACAGGTATGGTACTTCGAGGAGGGCTACGGCACGGGCAATGCGAAGGTGTTCGAATACCTCGGCGGCTGGGTATTCCCCGACGAGGTGGAAAACACCCTGTTCCGAGCGGTCGTCAAGGGCGATATGGTCTATATCTATACCGAAGAGACGTATCTCGCCAAGGGGGAACAGGCATACGGCTGCTCGGTAAGCCTGACGGGCGGCGGCAGATTCCCGCTTTACCGATCGGGCGGCATCGGTGTGCTCGCCTGGGATAACGGCGAAGCGTCCTGCAAGCTGACGGTTGAAAGCGTCGTCGGCGCGGAGTGCCACTCTACCCCCGAACAGCGACTTGCAAAGGCGAAGGAGAAGAAAATCGCCCTGCTCGAACGCTACGACTCCCTCGCCTACCGTGCGGCGGAATGGGAAAGCGCACAGGTGATTTACAACGCAGCCGTCGCCTCGATCAACAACTGCGAAACGATCGAGACGGTGGAAACGTTCGATTTGACCGAAATCCTTGCGGAGCTCGCGGCGATCAAGACGAATACGCGGTATACGTTTGAGGAGATGAAGGAAAATACAAACACCATTCACTACGAAACGCCTCTGTTTGCCCAAACGCTTGCGGCGAGTACGGACGGAAAATACTCGGTTGCAGAATTCGGACACCGCATCCTCAATACCGTACAGTACGGGGATCTGACCTTCACCTTCCGCATGAGCGAGCTTTCGGGCAACGTGGGGCAGAGCGGCATCCTCTTCCGCGCCAAGCAAAACATCTTAGGCGGCGTAAACGGATATCTCTTAAATTTCGTTTCGAACGATACGCAACAGTACCTGCAAATCCTCCACCTTAACAACGCCTACGCGCAATTCGGCGAGAGCGGACCGGCAAACTATCTCGGCGGCTGGGTATTCCCCGCAAAAGTTGCCGACACCCTCTTCCGCGCGGTCGTCAAAGGAGATACGATTTTCCTCTACATCGAGACAGACTGGCTTGAAATGGGCGAGCTGGCAAACGGCGTGTCCGTCCCCCTTGCGTTCAACGGAAGCGCGTATCCGTCGGGCGGTATCGGTATTCTCAATTGGGAGAATACCTCCAAGAAAATCGAAATCAACAATTTACGCAGCGCAAGCTGCAAGACGCTGAGCATCGCAACGGATACGGCGGTCGACGGCATTACCTCGGGAGAAAACCGTACGGCGAAAGCTCCCGAAAACGTTTCGAAAACGGCAGGCGGCGGCATTACGGTCGGCAACGTTTCGTTTTCGGTTTTCGACGGCTTCAACGAAGATAACTTCAACTTTCCGGTAAAACTGAGCGATATCAACGCGGACGCCGCGAATATCGGCGTACTCTTCCGCGCAAAGAAGAACCCGACGGGCACGGGCGTAGACGGTTATCTGTTCGCGTTCAACAACGAGTTCGGCAATCAGTTTATACAGGTCTACTACCTGCAAAACTTCCTCTGCGACGAGGGCGACCCCGTACCCGTTATCTGCGAGTATATCGACGGTTGGATTTATACCGACACTTATCCCGGCGGATCGGTAATCGATACCACGCTGCACGTATCGGTAGGCGACAATTTCGTCTGCTACGGAAGGGAAAACAACGTGCGCCCCTGCGACCTTACGGGCGGCGGAAGATTCACTCCGTACGCGGCGGGCGGAATCGGCGTTTTGTCTAACAAGCCAGGCTTGACGGGCACTGTTACGATAAAAAATCTGTTCGTCTGGTAACGGACGTAATAAAAAAAGCGTGGCGTGAATCCGCACTTCCCATAGGGAATGAAAAATGAATAACGAGAAAGAACTCTTGAACAGTTTGTTCAAGAGTTCTTTCTGCTTGTAATAAGTAGGCTAAATTGAAATTTATCTTATAATCGTTATTTTATTGCTATGTACAAATAGCAATG
>CAJUOI010000024.1 GCA_910588615.1 uncultured Christensenellaceae bacterium
ACAGCATTTCCGGAGAATAATTCTGTTTGTAGTTCAGGGTCGCCTCGATCGTAGAGGATACCTGACTCATCGTAAAGGTAAGCTTGATTGCCTTCGCCGTAAATTTTACGGGTACGGTAACCGCGGTATAGTTGCTGGTGTCGTCGGGGGTAAACACGATGTTCGCCGTATTCTCCCCTTCGACGACCTTGTCGATTTCGCGTTCCCACTTCGCCGTGCCCGAAACGGGGCGGTTATCGCCGTCCACCATAGAAACGGTAAATTCGACGTCCTTTAATTCCATGCCCGCAAACACGTCCTGCGTGGTTACGGTAAAGGTCTGCACTTTTACCGATTTCGCGGTGATCGTTAAATCCACCGAGTTGGTCGAAGTTCCCGAAGCGTAAACAAGCGGCATCGAGGCGTCGGTCAGGGTGTAGCCGAACGAATACGTTCCGCTCTGATCGAATTGGTTAATAAGGTACGTGCTTCGCGTGCCCGTGCTCGCATCCTGCCCATCCTTCTTCCACGTGTAAGTTACGGAAGTGCCCGAAATCGAGGGACATACGATATTCGCGATCATGGTGATCGAACCGCCGTATTCCGCCTCCGTCTTGTCTCCCTGCGTCGAAATGGTAGCGGTTGCGTCCGTCGCCTCCATAATACGGTAATACTTGATATTGCCGTGCATCCCGTCGGGCGGCGTAAAAGAGGTGTCGTAGGTTGTTCCGTGCGTCCAGTTTCTGTTCTGCGTCCAACCGACGAAACGGCGCGTGCCGTCAAGCGGTTTTACAAAGTTATAGCTTTCCGCAAGAGCAACGGGCGATTTTTCCCCGAACTTGTAATGATAACCGGTAACGGACGAAACGTCTATTTTCTCTTCCGAGAAGGTCGAACCCGTCTTTTTCAGGTCGTAGAAGTCTACGTCGAAAATCGGACGGACGACGTTCCCCTTCACGGGCGAACAGTAATCGTTGTAATCGTTTACCATGGTGGTATTGTCGTAATAGTCGGGGTATTCGATGAGGAACGTGCCCGTGTTGCGGAACGTACCCGTATCGCCGCACGTAGTGCGAAGCGCGCCCGAATAGATATGGTCTTTATGCTCCCAAACTTTCGACTTTAAAACAGACGCCGTGGCGGTCTTAAGCGTATTCCAAAAATTCGTAGTGTCGGAAATCTCGGTCGTATTATTCGTACCCGTACCGTAATTGAACGGATAATCCGTAGTGCTTACAACGCCCGTTTTTTCCGAAGCGAAATAATTCCCCGAAGAATTCATTACTCCGTATCCGTGTTGCAAAGACGTATTCGTACTTCCCGTTTGATAATACCACTGCGGCAGAGGGCAACGCGTACGCACGTTCGTCTGTTGGTTGATCCAATCTACGCCGCCGTACGAATAGCAATCCTGAATCCGTATCGTACTGTTAGCCGTCCTCCATTTGCTTGCGTTTGCTGACGAACGAACAATGTGATAGTAGCTCATCAACGAACCGAGACTCCAATTCACGACATGCGGATCCGCCGTAAAATCAGCATATGTACGCGCTACGCAACGGAGCAAGGTATGATTTCCGCCCGTCATGGCAGTTTTCAATCCTCCGATCATTCCGCTGCTCGTCGTTCCCAAAATGCCGCCGAGATAATTACAGGAGCCCGTTCTACCTGTACTCGTAGGATTTACGGATTTTACAAACACCTCCGCATAGCAATCCGCAAAATAGGTATTCGTATGCCAATATGATTCGCCCATAATGCCGCCGACCGTAATGCTTGACGGCGCCCACGTTGCATGCATCTCCACCTCCAATTTGGCGGAACACTGATAAAAACATGCCCAATAGGTGCGCGTAGAAGTAGCATTCTCCTCATAAGCGCCGCCGACCAAACCGCCGACGGATAAATAATTATTTTTTGCCGTCATGCGCTTCACAACGCCCTTTACGTGGCAATTGATCATCTCCAAATCGTCTGCTTGTGAAAATCCGAAAAAACCGCCGACACCATTATTTACATTCTCATAAACGTATTCCAAATTCAAATCGGCAACGATAACCGTTGAGCCCGCGCGCCAATACGTCCAACGCCATAATCCCAACTTTTGATAGTCGCTTGTCGAAGTGTTGCTAAAATTATACGTTTCGGCGTAATTGAAATTCTTTATCGTGTGTCCCTGACCGTAAAAAGTACCGCCGAAGGCAAACATCGGTACAACCGTTCGATTTTGATAGTCGATATCCGTTGCGAGCACGTAAAAATAACCCTGACCGTACGTATAACTTGCATCGGTTGCATGACTGTCCCCCATTTCCGATTCGAACGCCGCCCAATTGTTTAAGTCGGCAATCACGTAAGGATTCAATTGCGAACCGTGAGGTTGCGAACGGTCAACCGTTATCGTAGTTACACAGGTCTGCGCAGAATCATCCGCGACAAAGCTTTCATATTTCACATTATCCGAAAATTGATAAGTCGCACCGTCCGCAAACGCCGAATAGTTGGTATTTACGGGGGCGTAAGGTTCCGCCGCGTCTACGCTGATATTGTCCGACTTGTCGCCGACGGACTTTACGATCGGCTCGATCGCGCCCGCAAACAGCGAGCCGAGCAATATCGCCGACAACAGCGATACGCTTACTCCCAACCCTGCTTTTTTAAATTTTTTCGAAGGCATAATTTTTACTTCCTCCTCTTTTGAATCTTTTTTATACATTTACCGCCGCCATACTCCGAACGACAGAGTACGGCAAGGGCAGAACGACAGGAACAGCAAGGACTTTTAACCTCGAAAATCGCAAAAAATTCATACCGTTATGCATTTTTTGAACATCGTCAAAAAAGGTATACTTTTTTTGACAGTGGATTATTTGTAAAAAACTTGTCGTTTATACAAGAAAAATTATACTTTAACCAACAAAGAATGTCAACAATCTTGTTTCAAAAAAAGTATAATTTTTTTGAAAAATTTTAACTTTGTAAGAAATTTTATTTTTTTTACCCCAAAAATTACCAATTTATTGAAAAAAACGAAAAAATCCGCCCCCGCGGATTTTTCCGTTTTATCTATTAAGATTCTTCGTCGCGCTGCCGCGTTCCTCAAAATTACGATCGGGCAGTCCGTTATGCTTCGCCTCGGAGGAGTTTCGCTTCGACGGGAAAAGCCGTTCTCGCCCCTCTTTTCTACCGCCGCGCGGTGGCAAGCATCAATTTGATTCTGTTCTCCTGATTCACCCGCGTGGCGGACGGGTCGTAATCGACAGCCACTACGTTGATACCGTTATACTTCTCCTTTAACGTGCGCACCGCACCCTTCCCTACGATATGGTTCGGCAAGCACCCGAACGGTTGCGCGCAAACGATATTCTTCGTACCCGTTTCGTACAACGCCGCCATTTCCGCGGGGATCAACCACCCCTCGCCCATTTTCACGCCTTGGTTTATCACTTCGTCCGCAAGCGCGCGCAGGCGTTCGAAATCGTGCAGCGGTTCGAAAACGCCCTGTTTTTTCATGATCGAAATCATCTTTTTCTGCTTGCCGTACAGCCAACGGTAAACGATTTTAAACAGCCTTGCCGTGCCCTTGTTTATGCCGTACATCTTTGCATCGTTAATATTGTTAATTATGCAATACATTACAAAGTCCATGAGCGCGGGCAACACGGGCTCGCAATTTTCGGAGAGCAGAAAGTCCTCCAAATGCGAATTGCCTATCGGCGAATACTTTACGTAAATTTCACCCACGATGCCGACTTTGAGTTTTTCTTTGCCGAGACAGGATTCTTCGCCGCGCTCGGAATGCCCCCCCGCGCGGGCGTCATCCCCTGTCGGGGGGGAACGCAGGGGGCGGCGTTCCACCGAAGCAAAGGCGCTTAAAATCGACTTCGTAATCTTCGCAAACCGTTTATATCCGCCGCCGTCGAAGGCGCGCTTCAACCGCTCGGTGCAATCCTTGCGCACTTTGTCGCTTGCGCCCTGTTCCGCCTCGTACGGACGGGTCTGGTTATAACAGGTCATCACCAGATCGCTGTAAAAAATCGAATATCCCAGCCGCACGATCACGCCGAGGTTCATTTTCAGCCCGCTGTCCTTTTCCAGCCCCGAAAAGTTTACCGACAGCACAGGCACGTGCGGAAATTCCGCTTTCAACGCCTTGCGTATCAGAGCGATATAATTGCTCGCTCTGCATCCGCCGCCCGTCTGCGTTATCAGCACCGCCGTTTTGTCCGTATCGTATTTGCCGCTTTTCAGCGCGTCGAGAAACTGCCCGATCACGCACAGCGCGGGATAACACGCGTCGTTATGCACGTGCTTCAATCCTTCGTCGACGACCCTGCGCCCCTCGTTGTGCAATACTTCCAGCTTGTACCCCTGCTTTTCTATGATATAAGTAAGCAAATCGAAGTGCCACGGAAGCATATCGGGTACGAGAATGGTATAGTCCCTTTTCATTTCCTGCGTGAATTTCGGGAAACCGTCCCTGAAATCCGCTATCTTTTCCTGCGTTTTCACTGCGCGCCCTCCGTGCGTTCCTGTTCTTCGATTGCCGCCACCAGCGAACGCAGCCTTATCTTTACCACGCCGAGATTGTTGATTTCGTCGATCTTGATCTGCGTGTACAACCTGCCCCTGCTTTCGAGGATATGCCGCACCTCGTCGGCGGTGATCGCGTCGATCCCGCACCCAAAGGACACAAGCTGCACGAGATTGAGGTTTTTGCGCCTGCCGACGAACTCCGCCGCCCGATACATACGCGCGTGATACGTCCACTGGTTCAAAACGTTCACCTTAACCGTGTCGCCCTCGCACTCCACCGCATCCTCGCTCAACACCGCAAACCCGAGCGAGGTCAAAAGCTTGCCGATCCCGTGGTTGATTTCCGGATCGGCATGGTAGGGACGACCCGCGATGACAACGACGCGCTGATCTTCGCGCTCCGCCTGTGCCAGAATACGCCTGCCCTCCTCGCGCACCTCCTCGCGGTACTCCCGCAGTCTTTCCATGCCCGCGCGCAACGCCTTTTTTACACTTCCTGCGGAAAATCCGTACCGTTTCAGCGCGCGGCAAAGCGATTTTACCGCCGTCGCCTCGTTGCGCAAGTCAAGATAGGGCATTACGAAATTTTCGTCCGTCAGCCGCTCGTTGTTCGCTTTCAACAGCTCGGGATAATACGCTACCACGGGACAATTATAACGGTTATCGCCGCCGCGGTTATCGAGATTGTAGCTCTCGCAGGGATAGAAAATAAAATCGACGCCCGCGTTCAGCAGGCTTTCGATATGCCCGTGCATCAGCTTGGCGGGATAACACACGGTATCGCTCGCCACGGTGTGCTGCCCCGTCAAGTACAGTTCGCGCGAGCTCTTGTCCGAAAGCCGCACGCGGAAGCCGAGCGTTTCGAAAAACGCCGTCCACAGCGGAAGCTGTTCGTACATAACAAGCTGCAACGGCAGCCCTACCGTGCCGCGCTTTCCCGCCCCTTCCTTGGGCATGGAAAGCAGCTTTTCGTACTTGAATGCGTAAATATCGGGGCGGTTCCGCGGTGCGGGAAGCCCCGCACCGCGCTCGCACTTGTTGCCCGAAATAAACCGCCGCCCGTCGGCGAAGGTCAAAATATTCACACTGCACTTGCCCGTGCAACCGCGGCAGGTAACGGATTTGGAGGTATAGGCGAAATTTTTCAACTCCGCTTCGGTTACGAGCGTGGAGACGAGCGCCGTCTGCGGCGTGTTCTCCTTAGCATACAACGCCGCGCCGAACGCGCCCATTAACCCCGCGATTGCGGGGCGCACCACCTGCTTGCCCGTTTCTCGCTCGAACGAGCGCAGCACCGCGTCGTTTAAAAAGGTACCGCCCTGCACCACGATATGCTCGCCCAGCTCCTCGGGCGTGCGCGCGCGGATCACCTTATATATGGCGTTCTTCACGATGGACACGGAAAGCCCCGCCGAGATGTCCTCGACGCTCGCCCCCTCCTTCTGCGCCTGCTTCACCGAGCTGTTCATAAACACGGTGCAGCGCGAACCGAGCTCCACGGGCTTTTTGGCGAACAAGCCGAGGCGCGAAAACTCCTCGATGCCCATACCCATTGCCTGCGCAAAGGTCTGTATAAACGATCCGCACCCCGAAGAACACGCTTCATTGAGCATGATCGAGTCGATCGAACGGTTTTTTACCTTAAAGCATTTGATGTCCTGCCCGCCGATGTCGATGATGAAGTCCACGCTCGGATTAAAGTGCAAAGCCGCCTTGAAATGCGCCATCGTTTCCACGACGCCGAAGTCGATTTTCAGCGCGGCGCGCATCATCTCCTCGCCGTAGCCCGTTACGCACGCTCCGCGGATAACGATCCGCTCGCCCGTCAGGGCGTAGATCTCCCTGATTTTTTGCGCAACGACGTCGAGCGGCTGCCCGTTGTTCGTTTGATAGTGCGAATATAAAATTTTACAGTCGGGCGTGATCAGCATCAGCTTGGTCGTCGTCGAGCCGCTGTCGATACCGAGATAGGCGTCGCCCTCATAGGAATAGATATTTTCAAAGGGCAAATCGCTCGCCTTGTGGCGGTCGATAAACTCGTCGTATTGCTCGCGGCTCTCGAACAGAGGCTGTCCGACCGCTACGTTGTCCGCGTGCGGCGCGGCGTCCAGACGGGCAAGAAGCGCGTCGAGCGTCTCCTCATCGGAAGCGTTTGCCGCAAGCGCCGCCCCGACCGCCATAAAACAGGGCGCGTTTTCGGGGAACACCGCGTGCGTTTCGTCCAACTTCAACGTCTGCGTAAACGCCCTGCGCAAACCCTTTAAAAAGTACAGAGGCCCGCCGAGGAAGAGCACCTTCCCCTTGATCCTGCGCCCCTGCGCGAGCCCCGATACCGTCTGATCGACAACCGCCTGAAAAATGGACGCCGCAATATCCGCCTTGCTCGCCCCTTGGTTGAGAAGCGGCTGCACGTCGGACTTAGCGAACACGCCGCAGCGCGAAGCGATCGGATACACCCGCTCCGCTTGCAGCGAAAGAGCGTCCATTTCGTCTGCCGAGAGGTTTAAAAGCGTTGCCATCTGGTCGATAAACGCGCCCGTGCCGCCTGCGCAGCTGCCGTTCATGCGCTGCTCCGCACCGCCCGTAACAAAGATGATTTTCGCATCCTCGCCGCCCAGCTCCACCGCCGCGTCCGCATCGGGATAATATTTCGTAATTGCGCCGTACGCCGCCTCCACCTCCTGCACGAAGGAGATTTTGCCGCGTTCGGCAATGCCCAAGCCCGCCGAACCCGTGATACAGGCGCGGAACTTATCCGACAGCGTCCGCACCTTATTAAGCTCCGCGCGCACGCATTCCCCCACCCGCGAAAGGTGGCGGACGTACGAGGAGTATTCCGTTTTTCCGTCCTCGCCGAGCACGGCGACCTTTACCGTGGTCGAGCCGACGTCGATTCCAAGCAGTTTTGCCATAATTTTATCCGAACGATCAGAATTTCCATTGTGAGTTTTTGTTCATTATAACACAAAAAACGCCGTTTGACAACAATCAAACGGCGAAATCGGCATGAAAAGTTTTCCCTTTTTTTACTCCCCGAGCAGCGCCCGTACGAGCTCGTCCTCTTCGGGAACGCGCAAAAAGAAATCTCGCGGATAGGCGTACCCGAGCGGAATATCCGCAGACAGGCATCCCCGCTGCAACACCACGGCGCGGCTTGCAAGCAACACCGCCTCGCGCACGTCGTGCGTTACGAACACCACCGTTTTACCGCTCTCCCGCCAGAGCGATTCCACGAGCGCGATCAGCGATTTTTTCAGCGACAGATCAAGCGAGGAAAACGGTTCGTCCATCAAGAGCGTATCGCAGGGATACAGAAACGCACGGGCAATCGCCACGCGTTGGCGTTCGCCCCCCGAAAGCTCGTGCGGATAACGTTTTTCCTTGCCCGCAAGCCCCACGCGGGCAAGCGCGTCCCCCGCTTTGCCGTAGTCTTCCTTTTTTAAAACGAATTTCAGGTTGCCCTCCGCCGTCAAATGCGGCAGCAGCTTAGCCGACTGGAAAAGGTAGGACACGCGCCCCGCCCCTTCGACCTTTCCCTCGTATTTATCCAGCCCTGCAATTGCGTTCAACAGTGTGGTTTTGCCCGCGCCGCTGCCGCCGAGCACGGCGCAGATCTTGCCCGTTTCGATTTCAAGCGACACGTTATCGAGCGCAACGGTTCCGCGGTAACGCTTCGTAAGCCCCTCTATCTTCATGCGCGCCACCTCACGATCAGATGATAGACAAGAGCGCACAGTCCTTCCAGAATAAATCCAAGCACGACGGTCAAAATCGTCAGCGCCAGAAGCTGGGGCATCTGCACGAAGGATTTCGCCTCCTGCATGAGCCCGCCGAGACTGCGGTAGGTGGAAGCGAGCACTTCGCCCGACACGGTGATTTTCAGCCCCATCGAAAAGATCCCGCCCGCCTGTTTCAGCACGGGCGGCGCCGCAAGCGGCAGATACATTTTAAAAATCCGCCGCCCCGTGCTCACGCGGAAGGCGCGCGCAAGGTCGCCGAAATTCTCCTCCGCGTCGTCGAGCGCGGCGAGCACGGCCGCGTACGTCGCAGGAAAGAGCACGAGCACGCTGACGACGACGGGCGCGAACGCGGGCGTCGTCCAGAGCAACAGCACGAGGATGATCGCCATCGTGGGCACGGTGCGAAGCACGGAAATCAAGGGCGCGAGAAAGGCGCGCACGCCCCGAAAGAGCCGCGCCGAAGCCGCAAGCAGCACGCCCGCAACAAGAGAAAAGACGAACGCGCAAAAAGTACGCAGCAGCGTGTTTCCAAACGCCCGCCAAAAGCTCCTGCCCGCAAGCAGTTTTCCCATTTCCTCAAAGGTTGCTCCGATGGAAGGAAGAACGTAGTCGTTCTTCACCCCGTAGTACATAGCGAGCCATAAGAGCCACAACAGTGCGACGGAAAGCAAGGAAAAGACGAAGTTTTTATCCAAACGTAATTTCATTTACCCTAAAAAGTAGAACGCGTCCGAAACCGTGCTTGCCGCGTTGGGATTGACTGCGATGAGCTTACCGAGAAAATCATTTACCGCGTCCTTGCAGTCCTTCGCGCTTTCGTAGCGTACGGAACAGTTGGCAATGACTGCCGCATTCAGGTTCTTGTCGTTGAACGCGGGCGCGAGCCCGTTCTCACGGGCGGAAGCAAGCAGAGACAGCACGTTCGCCGTTTCGGCAGTGGAAAGATATTCCGCATTGCCCTCGAAATAGGATACGAGCTTGTCCGCCGACGCCCTGTCCTCTTCGAGGACACTCTTTTTCCCCACGAGCACCGCCTGCGGATAACCCGCCTCGCCGCCGTAAAGAGCCTGCAAGTCGCCCGCAAGCCTGAACGGCATGGGCGAGCTCGCCGTCCCGTTGATTTTCGCCGTAACGGAAGGCTCGGGACACAGATAGTAGTCGCACCCGTATGCGGGCGAAACGTTCGTAGCATCCGTGCCCATCTGTAACAAATTGACCTTGTCCGCCGCCTTTTCCGCCTGCAAACTCTCTATCGTCTGATAGGGAATTTCGTACTGCGCAAGCACCGCTTGCAGCGTGAGCCCCGGCACGTTGGTCAGCTGCACCGCGCCCACCGTCTTGCCCGCGAGCGAGGAAAGATTGTCCCCCGTCAGAACGGCGTTCTCCCCCGTCGTCAAAAAGTAGAGGTTGCCGTGCGTTACCGTGCCGAGCATCCGATAGCTTTCGCCCGAGCCCAGAAGCTTGCTTGCAAGGTTTAAAGGCAGCACGCAGAAGTCCGCGGCGGGCTTTTCGCCCGTAACCTGCGCCTGCACCGCCGCCGACGAAACGATACGATAATGAAACCGTCCGTTGCCGTTTTCGCGTAAGCCGTTCAACAGCGAAAGCGCGGGCGCGCCGTCGGGACAGTACACCGAATACTCGCGGACCTTCTGCTTCGACCTGTCGTCTCTGCCGCAGCCTGCCGCCGCGCACACCGCTGCCGCACACACCGCCGCAGCCATTGCCAATTTCAATGCTTTGTACATGATATTTTCTCCTGTTATGTTTTTTATTTTGCACAATCCTAACGCCAAGCGCGCACTTCCCGTCATTCCGAGACGCAGCCGAGGGTTGGCGTCCCCGAAGGAAAAGGATAAATTTACTTCTGTTTTCCGAACAACGTTTTTGCCGTTACGCCGTTGAGCGCGCCGATTTTCCCCGTCAGCGCGTTGATCACGCTCGGCGGCGCGTCCAACACCACGCAGATTACCGAAACATTCCGCTCCCTGTAAGGGATTCCCATTCTGCCCACGGCGTATTCGCCGTATTCCGAAAGGTACGCGTTTATCTTTTCCGCCTCCTGCCTGTCCTCCGCCATAACCGACAATACCGCCAGCCTCTTTTCTTCCATATCAAACTCCTTTCTTTTTTAAAACCGTGAACGAAAAAATTCCCTCCGCCCGAACGGACGAAGGGAAAAGAACGCAACGAAGCTTGCGCGAAAATTCTTTCTTTCGTCCTTTGCGGTCAGGCTACCCTTTCCGTTCAGGTCAAATACCGATTCTATTATACTGCGTACGTCAAAAAATAGCAACCGAATAAAGCGGAAATTTTTCGTCATACTGCATTTATGAAAACTTTTCGGAAAATTATGACTGCCGCTGCCCTCGCGCTCACCGTCGCTTGCGCAACGCTCCCCGCGGCTTGCTGCCGCAACAGTATTACCGATTTGCGCCGCCGCGCGGCAACGCAGGAGGAACAGGAACCGCTCGACCCCGATTTTTCGTACCGCGGGGAGGACGCCTCCGCCCTCGCGTAAAGCGTGCGGCTTTTCTCATGCCTCCCACGCGTAAAGGGAGCCGGATGCGAATCGGTACAAGCCTCAGCTCAAGAAGCCCTTGATGATCGTCTCTTCGGCTTGCTTTTCATCCAGACCGAGGCTCATCAGCTTGGTAAGCTGCTCGCCCGCAATTTTGCCGATTGCCGCCTCGTGAATAAGTTCGGCGTTGACGTCGTTCGCCGCAAGCGAGGGAACGGCGGTAACCGCAGCCCCGTCCATGATGATCGCGTCGCACTCGGTGTGCCCGCGGCTCGGGGCGTTGCCGTTGATAAAGGAAACGAATTTCTGTACGGATCTTTCCGACGCAACCGAACGGGACACCACGTCCGCTGCCGCCCCCGCCCCGTTTAAATCGACGGTGAAAGAGGTTTCGGCGCGCTGGCTTCCGTGCGTGTAAATCTTCTCGCGCACGACGAGCTGCGCCCCCGCTTTCAGCTCCGCCCTGGTGGAACGCATGGTGCTGTCAACCCCCTTGATCTGCGTCGTTTCCATATCCAGATACGCGTCCTCGGCAAGATACAACACGCTTGCGGGATTCATGATATTTTTGCCGTTTCCGTCGCCGTCGGCGTAGTGCCGCTCCACGTACTTCACCCGCGCGCCCCGCGCGATATGGAAGGTATGCACGCCGCTGTGCTCGCTGTCCGAAAGCCCGCAGTTGTGGATACCGCACCCCGCGATAATCGTTACGTCCGCGCCCTCGCCCACGTAAAAGTCGTTGTACACCGTTTCGCGGTAATCGCTCTTGGTGATAACGACGGGAATATGCACGCTCTCGCCCCGCGTGCCCGCCGATACGAAGATGTCGATGCCCGTCTTGCCGTCCGTTCTGTTTTCGATCCTGATATTTTCGGTGCTTCTGCGCCCGTCGCCCGCGCCGTCCTTGCGGATATTGTACGCCCCGTCGGGCAGCTTATGCAGTTCCGCTACCTTTTCCAACAGCATTCTTTCGATTTCGTCCATCACTTCCCCTCCGTAAGCGCCGAGCAGACGCGACCGTTCATCAGCGTGGGCAGAATATCCTCTCCCCTGCCTTCGCTCTCCACTTTGCCGCCCTTGACGACAATGATCTTATCCGCAATTTGCAGAATGCGTTCCTGATGCGAAATAATGAGAATGCTGCCCCCCGCGCGCTCGTACAGCTTCTCGAACACCTTGATAAGGCTCTGGAAGCTCCACAGATCGATGCCCGCCTCCGGCTCGTCGAACACGGTGAGCGGCGTCTGCCGCGCGAGCACGGTGGCGATCTCGATGCGTTTGAGCTCCCCGCCCGAAAGGGACGCATTGACCTCTCTGTCGATGTAGTCGCGCGCACACAGCCCCACCTCCGAAAGGTAGGCGCACGCCGCGCCGACGGAAATCTTTTTGCCCGAGGCAATGGAGATCAAGTCCTTTACCGTAATTCCTTTAAAGCGCACCGGTTGCTGAAAGGCGTAGGAAATGCCCGCCCGCGCGCGCTCGGTAACGCCGAAATCCGTTACGTCCTTTCCGTTGAAATATATTTTTCCGCTCGTCGGCTTTAACACGCCCGCAATGATTTTTGCAAGCGTGCTCTTACCGCTGCCGTTAGGTCCGGTTACGGCAACAAAGCGGGCGTCGATTTTCAGCGACACGTCGTCGAGTATTCTTTTCGTTCCGTCCTCCGCTTCGAACGAAACGTTTTTCAGCTCAAGCATTTGTCTCCTCCGTACAAGCCGTATTTCACTCCGCCTTATTATAGCACGGTTCCCGCAAAAAGTAAACTTATTTTCAATATTCTCTTTGCCGCAGTACGACGCATAAAAATCCCCCCGACGCGATCGGGGGGGGGCAAACTTTCTTCCGAAAATCATTTCTTCTTTTTCTTCGACATACTCATTACGATAACCGCCGTAACGGTTGCGGCGATGATCGCAATCACCGACAGCGACACAAGCACGACCGTAAGTCGGGACGCCAGAATGCCGTTGCCGAACGGACCGTAATTTTCGCCCGCGTCCCCCGATTCCGCCAATACGAACGTCAGCTCGCCCTGCGGCAGGCTGTTGCGGCTGAACGTGTAGCGTCTCGTTCCCTCCGCGTTCTGTTCTATGAAGTCCAACGAGCTGCGCGTCAGTTGATAGGGCGTTTCGATTACGATTTCGATGGACTTGAAATCCGCCCACTTCTGCGCGGGGGACAGCAGATACGAATATTCGTAGCGCGGCGTCTTCCCCTCGATCGTGGGATAAATGGGCGCGGTAACGCAGTTGTTCACCCTGCCGCCCGCGACAATTTCCAGCTCGTACTCATACCAGCGCATCAAATCCTTTTCATCCAATCTGTCGCCCGACGTGATGCTGACGGGCGCGCTTCTGCAATCGAGCATATCGACGAACGCATTGTAATAATCGGTTTCGCTCACGCCGCAGGTTTCGTCCCTGTCTTTCAGGGCAAACTCTTCGAAGGAAACGGGCTCGCCCGACACCGCCGCGTACGCGCCGCTCTGCACCGCGCCCGCCTCGTCCAAGAGAACGACGTCGCGCACGGAAACGGGTTCGCCGACGCCGTAAAAGCATATCGTCTGCTTGCCCTCGTCTTTGTCGCAGAAGCTATATTCCGCCTTGGAATACCCGTTGGAAAAACAGGACGTAACTCGGGTGCGGTGCTCGTCGGCAAAGATGATTTTGGATTTTTGGGGATTGAAGTCGAAGATGAAATACAGCTTTCCCGCAAAAGAGCGATGCGGCAGGGTTACGTGGCAGGTATAAGGCGTTACCTTCATATCTTCCCGATAGAAGGATCCCGTGCGCTTCTCCTCCGAAATGCGTTTGATTTCGCCCTCCATCTCGAACCCGCGGTCGGCGTTATAGGTGTAGCGCACGGAACACGCCGTAGCCTCGTCGTTCAGCGTAACGATTGAATTTTGCGCCTCCTCCTTCCCGTCGGCGTAATCGGGCAGCTCGCCGTACGGGAATAAAAGCGTCATGGAAACGTCGTACTCTTCGGGATTGTAAAACGTATAGTCCGCTTTCACCTTTGCGTCGTAGGAAAATGCTTCCGCCTCCGCCGGAACGACCTTGGGAAAATGCGGTATATTCAGCGTTAAAACCTCTTTTTCCACCACGACGGAGCACTGCTCCCCGCGGCACACCAGCCCCGAGGCATCCACGCCCTGCCAGTAGGGCGGCGCAGAATTCGCCTTTGCCTTTAACATACGCGGATAGCCTGCGGCAATTGCCGCAAACGGTACCGTACAGAATAAAAATCCGATCGTCTTACGATTTACCATTTAAGCCACTCCCTTGTTCTTTCTCTTCGGGCGGGGGCAAAAACTCCGCCCAAAAGCGGCTTCCCTTCCCCTCTTGCGATTCCACGCCGAACGGATAGCCGTGCGCAGTCAAAATTCCTTTTACGATGGAAAGCCCCAATCCGGTTCCCTTTACGGGACGCTTGTGCGTTTCCGAGGAACGGTAATATCTGTCCCAGATCGTGGGGATCTCCTCCTCGGAAATTCCCTGTCCCGTATCGACGACCTCAAAGCGGGAATTTTCTCCGCGGCGGAAAAGACGCACGGTTACGCGCTTATCCTCTCCCGTGTAGTTGATTGCATTGCCGATAAGATTATACAATACCTCGTCGATGCGGTCGCGGTTTGCAAGCGTATACAACCCCTCTTCAACCTCCGTTTCGATTCGGTAGCCGTTTGTTTCGCGCAGATAATCGAAGCGGTTTGCAACGCGGTACACCTCTTCAGACAGGTTGAACACCGTCCTGTCGCCCGCGCCGAAACCCGCCTGTATCTTGGACAGATCCAAAACGTCGGCGACAAGCGCCGCCAAGCGGTCGCTTTCGTCGATGATGACCTTTGCGTGCGCCTCGCGCTTTTCCTTATCGTCGCCCGAAATTTCGAGGATCATCGACGCGTACGCCTTGATCATGGTAAGCGGCGTTTTAAAGTCGTGCGAAACGTTGGCGATCAGTTCCTTCTGCATACGGTCGGTGCGCGAAATTTCCTGCCGCGCGTATTCGAGCGCGTCCGAAAGCTCGTTGATCTCCCGACAGAAATAGTTCGCCTTCAAGTTCAGCGAATAATCGCCCCGTGCCAGCGCCTTCGCTTGCTCCGTAACCTCGAATACGGGCTTGGTTACGAGCATGGCGACAAATCCGCTCGCAACGAACGCCAACACGCCCGCCGCCAGCGCCGTCGACAGCGAGATGATCCCCATGCTCGATTCGAACTCCTGCACGGGGGCGAGCGAGCCCGTTACATAGAGGTAACAGCTCTGCCCGTCTATCGTCAGCTGCGAAGCGCGGGCGACGCTGTCGCCCGAGGAAATCACGATCGGTCCGTCCGCATCTTCAAACTGCTCGCGCAAGATCTCGGCAAGCGTGGGAAAGCTCTTCTGTTCGGTAAATTCGGAGAGCAGGTTCTGTCCGTCCACGTCGATCAGATAGCCGCTGACTCCGTACGAGTTAAACAGCGTAAACACCGCCTTGCCCGCGGAATTGATATTGTAATCGTTTTCGGCAAGCTTCGCCTCCACCGCGGCGGCAGCCGCCCCGAGATTGTCCACCGTCTGTTTTCGGTACTGCCTGTCGATAAGTACGTTTAAAACGACCATGAACAACAGCACGATTACGATGGCAAACAGCGAAAAAACAAACCACAAAATGAGATTCAGCCCTCTGCCCAATCCCGATTTCAGACGTCCGTTACGTTTTTTTTCGCTCTTCTCTTTCACGCGACTCCTTATCAGATGCGGTCCGTTCCGACGGTCATTCCGAACGAACGTGAAGCAGCCCGTCAACGCAGTCCGCCGTGCTTCGCCTCATGGGATTCTTCGGCTGCGCCTCAGCCCCCTTCCGCCCTCGCAAAGGGTAGAAACGGCAAAACGGTGTTCCCGTCAGTTGTCCGTATCGAATTTGTACCCGAGTCCGCGCAACGTTACGATAAATTTACGGTATTCCTTCAAGCTTCCGCGCAGCATTTTCACGTGCGTGTCTACGGTGCGGTCGTCGCCGTAAAAGTCGTACCCCCACACCTTGTTAAGCAAACGCTCCCGCGTAAGCGCCACGCCCTCGTTCTCCACAAAGTAAAATAAAAGCTCGTATTCCTTGGGCGTCAGTTCCGCTTTCTCGCCGTCGACAAACACGTTTCTGCCCTTAAAGTCGATTTTCAATCCCTCGATTTCGTAAACGTCGCTCGTCTCCCGCGTCTTTCCTTTTGCCGAACGCTTGATGACAGCGTGAATGCGCGCCATGACCTCCTTGGGGGAAAAGGGCTTGGTTACGTAGTCGTCCGAGCCGAGCTCGAAGCCGAACAGCTTGTCGTACTCCTCGCTCCGCGCGGACAGCATGATGACGGGCACGTCCTTAAACTTTCTAATTTCCTTTACGGCGGAAAAACCGTCGAGCTTGGGCATCATCACGTCCATTAAAACCACGTCGAAATCGTATTCGCGGCACATCTTCACTGCTTCCATTCCGTCTGCCGCCTCCATCGCCTCGCCGCCCTCGAACTCGACGTATTCCTTTAATACCGCGCGAATCATCTCTTCGTCGTCAACGATCAGTACTTTCATGATTTTTCCTCTGTAACTTTTTTCTTCACGATCACGAACGTTACGTTCATTATATTCGTTTTATTTAATATCTGCTTTATAACACGGTGAAAATTGCGTGAAAATATTATACCATACCCGATCCGCCCTGTCAACAGCCTCGGGAAGATTCCTCCGCGAGGAAAATTTTAGAAATTTACGAACGAATGTTTGACAAATAAAATAAACGGGTGTATAATGGCGGTATGATTAGCGAAGAAAAGCTGAAAATTTTAACGAACGGCGCTAAGTACGACGTATCCTGTTCGTCGTCGGGAAGCCACCGCAAAAACGCGGACGGATTGGGAAACGCCGCCGCGCCGGGGTGCTGCCACTCCTTCACCCCCGACGGAAGGTGTATTTCGCTTTTGAAAATACTCATGAGCAACGACTGTATTTTTTGCTGCAAATACTGCGTGAACCGCGCGGGCGAAGACGTGCCGCGCGCAACCGCCACGCCCGAGGAGCTTTGCGAACTCGTAATCGACTTTTACAAGCGCAACTATATCGAGGGGCTCTTCCTCTCCTCCGCCGTGTTCGTGTCGCCCGATCACACAATGGAGCGCCTGCTGCTTACCGTTAAAAAACTGCGCACGGAATACAACTTTCACGGATATATCCATTTAAAAGGCATCCCCCACGCCGACGGCGCGCTCTGCCGCGAAGCGGCAACGTACGCCGACCGGATGAGCTACAATATCGAACTCCCCTCCGAACATAGTTTAAAGCTGCTCGCCCCGCAAAAAAGCAAGGAAAGCCTGCTTCTTCCCATGCGCAGCCTCAGCGTGCAGAAGCGGGAGTTTCAGCTGGAAAAACGCAAGGGGCACTTCCTGCCCGCGGGACAAACGACGCAGATGATCGTGGGCGCGTCTCCCGAATCGGACGGACAAATCCTAAGGCTCTCGCAATCGCTGTACCGCGCTAACGGATTGAAACGGGTGTACTATTCCGCGTACTTGCCCGTGGTGCACGATTCTTTACTGCCCGAACGGGCGGGCGGACAGCTGCGGGAACACCGTCTGTATCAGGCGGATTGGCTGCTGCGCTTTTACGGGTTCGAAGCCGAGGAGATCGCCCCCGCAGACGGCAACCTTTCCTTAGAGTACGACCCCAAATGCGCCTGGGCGCTCAATCACCCCGAATGCTTCCCCGTAGAGGTCAACCGCGCCCCGCTCGAGCTTCTGCTGCGCGTGCCCGGAATCGGCGCCCGCAGCGCGTATAAAATTATGAACGCGCGGAAATACGCCGCGCTCGACTTTGAGCACCTGTCGAAAATGCGCGTGGTATTAAAGCGCGCGAAGCATTTTATCACCTGCCGCGGAAAATTCTTCGGCGCAAAAAACGAATCGACGGTGAAGCTGCTGCTGGCGGGTGAGGAGACGAAACGGAATGCCGAACAGCTCTCGCTGTTTTCCGCGCGCGAAACGGCGCTCTCCGCGCTGACGGGAGAACTGTAATGCTGTACCGCTACGACGGAACCAAATGCGGATTCCTCACCGCATTCTGCCGCGCATTTCAGGACAAAGCCGCGCGCCTGTCGTCGGGCAGCGTGCAGCTCGCGCTCGGGGAGATGTGTGAAGACGTAACGGCGGACGCCGCCCTTGCGGAACGTGCGGAAAAGCGGTTCCTTTCCTTTGACGGGGGCTGCATACGCGAGCTGGAGCGTATGCTTCACAGCGGCGCGCCCGACAAGGACGAAGTTATTTTTAACTATTTCCGCATGATCGCAACAAAAAAACGCCCCGTGCGTGAAATGCTCGCCGAGGACGCCGTACGAAAGGCGGAAGACTGTATCCTCAGAATCAGGGTCGAAATCGACCACATGAAGGGATTCCTGCGCTTTATGGAAACGAAAAGCGGCGCAATGTACGCGCCCTGTTCGCCAGACAACGATATTATCGACCTGCTTTTACGCCACTTTCGGGCGAGAATGCCCCATTTCCCCTTTTTGATCCACGACGTTTCGCGCGCAAAGGCGGCGGTATGGGACGGCGCGCACTGCTATTTCGCCCCCCTCGGGCGCGCGGAAATCGAACTTTCCGACGACGAGTGCGCCTGGCAGACGCTTTGGCGGGATTACTACAAGAGCGTAAATATT
The DNA here is from genome assembly GCA_910588615.1 of uncultured Christensenellaceae bacterium. Lineage (GTDB taxonomy): Bacteria > Bacillota > Clostridia > Christensenellales > Borkfalkiaceae > Gallimonas. The sequence continues at coordinate 18,454 of CAJUOI010000024.1, forward strand.
CCCTCGCGCGAACGCCTGAAACAGATGCGCGGCTATCTGCCCGTACGCTACATGAAGTTCATGAACGAATTTTTCGGACACTGACGGGCTTGTCGTCCGAACGCAGACAGGCGCTTTCAAAGCCCCTTCTGCATATCTTCCAAAATTTTCAAATGCTCCTCCTCGTCGCCGAGAATCATTCGGATCAGAGTTTCGAGCGGCGGGTTGTCGAGCGCGGCAAGCATTCTTCCGTACTCGGCGATCGCAGTGCGCTCGGATTGGACGTCCACGCAAATCATGGCTTCGAGGTTCTTGGCGTAGTTGACGCAGGACGCCGAATAGTACCCCACGGGGTATGGCGGGCAGTTCGTAAACACCGGAGGCGCGCCCAAGCGCGTAATTGCGGAACCGAGCAGTTCGAGATGCCGCATTTCGTCGGCGGCAATCTTCATTAAAACTTTCGCTTCCCGTTCCCTGCCCGTCTGCCCCAGCAGAACCGACTGATACACGTACTGCAAAATGGCGGTCAGTTCCCCTCTTCCCCCTGCGTACGCGGGAGAAACCACGCGCAGCGAGCGGTAATCCTCCTTGATTTCTTCCAATAACGGATTAACGGATTTGGAATCCATGCACACCTCGCGACCGTTTTCTATCACGATATGCGCCGACACCTCTTTCCGGTTACAAAAAAAGCTCCTCAAATGCGGAGCCTTTCGTTTTTTATTCAAGCTCGAACGCGCCCGTGTAGAGCTGGTAATACTGCCCTTTCTGCTCGATGAGCTGTTCGTGCGTGCCGCGTTCGATGATCCTGCCGTGCTCGAGCACCATGATCGCGTTGGAATTCTTTACCGTGGAGAGCCTGTGCGCGATTACGAACACCGTTCTGCCCTCCATCAATTTATCCATACCCCGCTGCACGATTGCCTCCGTACGGGTATCGATAGAGCTCGTCGCCTCGTCCAGAATCATAACGGGCGGGTCGGCGACCGCCGCGCGCGCAATGGATAGCAACTGCCGTTGTCCCTGCGAAAGGTTCGCTCCGTTCTGGTGCAGCATCGTGTTGTAGCCCTCGGGCAGACGCGTGATAAAATCGTCCGCGCCCGCAAGCTTTGCCGCCGCCACACAGTCCTCGTCCGATGCGTCAAGCCTGCCGTAACGGATATTGTCCATCACCGTACCCGTAAACAGGTTGGTATCCTGCAAAACCATGCCGATGGCGCGGCGCAGCTCGCCCTTCTTTATCTTGTTTACGTTGATGCCGTCGTAGCGTATCTTTCCGTCCGCGATATCGTAAAAGCGCGTCAGAAGGTTGGTGATCGTCGTCTTGCCCGCGCCCGTCGCGCCGACGAAGGCGACTTTCTGCCCCGGTTTTGCGTACAGACTGATGTCGTGCAGAACGATTTTGTCCTCGGTGTAGCCGAAGTCCACTTCCTCCAGAACGATATCGCCCGTCAACCTGGTATAAGTTACGGTGCCGTCCGCCTGATGCGGGTGCCGCCAAGCCCAGATGCCCGTGTGCTCCTCGCACTCGGCGAGCACGCCGTTCTCGTCCTCGCGGGCGTTGACAAGGGTAACGTACCCGTCGTCCGCCTCGGGCTGTTCGTCGAACAACGCAAACACACGCTGTGCGCCCGCCATACCCATGACGACGGAATTGACCTGTTGGGAAACTTGGTTGATATTGTTAAAGAACTGACGCGTCGTTTGCAGGAAAGCTACCAGCAATACGATGCCCGCCGCCGTGAGCAATGCACCGCCCTCGCCGAGCTCGTAAAATACCGAGCCCGAAATACTGACGTTATTTACTTGATTGAGAATGAACATCGCCCCTATAAGCGTAATAACGACGTAGAAAACGTGTCCGATATTCCCCAAAATAGGCATCAGCATATTGGCATAGCGGTTTGCGCGGTTGGTCTGATCGTACAAATGCCCGTTCACCTTATCGAAATCGGATTTCGATTCCTTTTCGTGGCAGAACACTTTAACGACTTTCTGACCGTTCATCATCTCCTCGATAAAACCCTCCGTTTTCGCCATGGCGCGCTGCTGACCGATAAAGTACTTTGCCGCGCCCCCGCCCACGATTTTCGTAACGAGAAATACGAGCAGAATCCCGCCGAGCACGATAAGCGTAAGCCACACGCTGTAATAGAGCATGATAATGAACAGCGTCAAAACCATAATTGCCGAAGTCAAAAGCTGGGGCAAGCTCTCCGCAACCATCTGACGGAGCGCGTCGATATCGTTGGTATAATAGCTCATGATATCGCCGTGGTTGTGCGTATCGAAATAGCGGATAGGCAAATCCTGCATTCCGTCGAACATCTTCATACGCATTTTGCTCAAATAGCCCTGCGTAAGAATTGCCATAAGCTGCTTACTGACCGCGCCCGAAATAAGCGAAAGCACGTACAGCCCGATCAAGGTAAGCATGGGGATCGTAATCGAACGCCACGCTTCGCCCCACGTCCGATCCGCCGCGACCGCGTCTTTCAGCGCACCGAACACCGTCTGCATAAAGAGCGACGGAAGCGAACTTACGACCGCGTTGAATACGATACAAACGAGCGCAACGACAAGCATTTTCGGATAGCAACGGAACACGGATTTAATGACCCGTTTGAGCAATCCTTTTTGTCGAGGCATTTTTTTTGCGGGAGAATTATTCTTCATCGCTCTTTCCTCCCTTGTTCTGAGAATAATATACTTCCCTGTAAATCATGTTGCTTTCCAATAGTTCCTCATGCGTGCCGATGCCGTTGATTTTTCCGCTCTCCATTACGAGTATGCGGTCGGCGTCCTCTACCGACGAGGTACGCTGCGCAATGATGATTTTCGTCGTTTCCGGAATATATTCCTTAAACGCCTTGCGGATCAGCGCGTCCGTCTTGGTATCGACTGCGGAGGTCGAGTCGTCCAAAATCAAAATTTTCGGTTTCTTCAACAGCGCGCGGGCAATGCAGAGACGCTGCTTCTGTCCGCCCGAAACGTTCGTACCTCCCTGCTCGATATACGTATCGTAGCCTTGGGGAAAGGTCGAAATAAACTCGTCTGCCTGCGCCAGCCGGCACGCTTCCACGAGTTCTTCGTCCGTGGCATTCTCGTTTCCCCAGCGCAAATTCTCCTTGATCGTTCCCGAAAACAGTACGTTCTTTTGCAACACCACAGCGACCTGATTTCTCAATGCGGTCAAATCGTACTCCCGCACGTCCACGCCGCCCACCTTCACGCTGCCGTCCGTAACGTCGTACAAACGGGAAACGAGATTGACGAGCGAGGTCTTGGAAGAGCCCGTGCCTCCGATAATGCCGATCGTCTCGCCCGATTTGATATGCAAGTCGATATCTTCGAGCACGTTGCGCTCCGCCGTAGACGCGTACTTAAAGTCCACCTTATCGAAGTCGATCGAACCGTCCGCGACTTCGTAAACGGGATTTTCGGGATTGTGGAGAGTACTCTCTTCCTGCAAGACCTCGTCGATACGGCGCAAGCTTTCTATCGACATCGTGATCATGACGAACACCATAGACAGCATCATCAGGGACATAAGCACCTGCATACCGTAAACGATAATCTGGGATATCTCCCACGTCATATCCTGCCCCGTTTTGATCCCGAGATAACAGCCGATAAAAAGCACGGCGGACAGCACCCCGTAAAAGAAAAACTGCATGACGGGGTTGCTCCAGGCAAGCAGACGCTCCGCCTTCGTAAAATCAACGCACAAATCGTCGCTCGCCCGATCGAACTTATTCTTTTCGTGTTCTTCGCGCACGTAAGATTTTACGACGCGGATCCCCTTGATATTCTCTTGGACGGATTCGTTTAAATTATCGTATTTTTTGAACACGCGGTGAAAAAGCGGCATCGCTTTTTTCATGATAACCAAAAGAATGATTGCAAGAGGCGGAATCACCGCAACGAATATCCAGGCAAGATTTCCGCCGATGATAAACGCCATAACCACCGAGAAAACGAGCATCACGGGACAACGGAACGCCATACGCACGACCATCATATAGGCAAACTGCGCGTTGGTAACGTCCGTCGTCATACGGGTAACGAGCGAAGAAGTCGAAAATTTATCAATGTTCTCAAAGGAAAAATCCTGTATTTTGTAATACATATCCTTGCGCAGATTTTTTGCAAACCCCGCAGAAGCTTTTGCGCAGAACGCACCTGCAAGCGCGCCGAACATAAGGGATAAAATCGACATTGCAAGCAAAATCAGGGCATACTGACCGATGCCGAGTTCGCCTCCGACGCCCCACATTTTTACGCCGTCCTCGATTGCTTTACCGAGATAGATGATCGCGAAAGGAATCATACATTCGAGCACGACCTCCATAACGACGAATAGCGGGGAGAGAATAGACGCCGTTTTATATTCTCTGATACATTTAGAAAGTCTTTTAAACAAAACAAACCTCCTTTTTGCAATAAAGAAAATCCCAATCGCAAGGATAACAACCATGCAATTGCAGATTCTTTATATTTTATCACTTTACATTTTTTTTGTCAAACGGCAAAGAAAGGTTTTTATAAAAATTATGTGAAAAATTGCCCGTGCTTTTGCACGGGCAATCCTTCCTTTGAGCAAATTCATACCGCTTACTCGACGCCTTCGTTCAGCTTTGCGAGCAACTGATCCAAATCCTCGCCGTGAACGGCAACCGCTTCCGCAATCGTTTCGCCGTGCGCCATTGCGCAGCCGATGCAGTGCATTCCCGTAGCAAGCAGGATTTCGGCAGCGTTCGGGTTGATTTCGATGCACTCCGAAATGAGCGTATCCGCCGTAATCTTAGCCATGAGCGTACTCCTTTCAAAAATTCTTTTTTTTATTATACCACCCTTTCCGCGGAATTACAAGTTATTTCGGAAAGATTTTTTAAATTACGGATTACAGTCCGATGAGCCAGTAGATAAGCCCCACCGCCGCGCCCGCGCTCACACCGAACACGATGATAGGACCGGCGACGATAAACATCTTCGCCGCCATGCCGTAGACGAAGCCCTCCGTTTTAAACTCGATCGCGGGCGAAGCGACGGAATTTGCAAACCCCGTAATCGGCACGATGCTGCCTGCGCCCGCATTCTTGCCGATGCGGTCGTATACGCCGAAGCCCGTTAAAAGCGTTCCCAGAAAGATGAGAATGACGGATACGGTGCCCGCGAGCACATCACCCGTCAGCCCCGCGAATTCGAGCATATAACGGAAAAACTGACCGATACAGCAAATCAGCCCGCCGACAAGAAACGCCCTGCCGCACGTTTTAAAGTGCTGCGTGGGCGGGTCGAACGAATTGACGTAGTTAATATAGTTCTTATTGAGATTTTCGCGCGAACGCCCCGTCATGGTCTGCCCTCCCCCTCTTTTGCGGCGGGAAAGCAGCTTTCCCGCTCCTCCCGCGTCTTGCCGAGCGGGTTTTCCCGAATCTTTTTCATACCTATAATTTGGGAAATTATCCGATTTTTTATACGCGGTCCCGTTATGCATTCCGCTTGACGGCTTAACAGTACGACGCTAACAAATCGTACAGCGTAACGTAAAACTCCCCGAGGTACTCTCTGGCAAGCGAATCCATTGCGTAAGCGTTCAACCGTGCGTTCGGATCCGAGGTCGCCTCCATATAATAATTGCGCACGACGAGGAAACGCTGCGAATAGCTGAGATTGTAATTGGGATTTTCGGGATATCGGTAAGGTCCCTTGTCGTTGCCCTCCGAACCGAGCGCTTCGTACGCGAGCTGGTAATCCAAATCGTTTTTTACGGTTTCGACTTCCGCATTCGCCTTCTGCGCGACGTAGTCTATTTCGTCCCGCAGCGCAGTGGACCGCACCGCGTTGTTGGCAACCATCATATAAAACAGCCGCTTCTTGGCTTCCGCGGCGTTTTCGAGGATCTCGTTCTTTTTCGTCTGCGCCGCACGTACCATGGCAAGTTGCACGGCGGACAAATCGGAATACTTCTCGCTCGTTAAATCGACGATATCAATTTCCATTGTTTTCCTCCCTGACTCTGAGGCAGAGCGCAACGAGACGCGCCTCCGCATTCTTGGGTTTCACGGTTACGGAGTAGCCGTTTCCGCGCAGCGGAGAACGGAATTTCAGCACCGTCTGCGCCGCGCCGGAAGCCCTGCGCTCTCCCCGCGACGAGCGCAGGCATACTTCGAACTCCCCCTCGTCCTCCACGGCAACGGCGTCCACAAAGCGTTCGTCCCCGAGGTGAAAGGCAAGGTTATCCGCTTCCAGACGGCACTCACCCACGGCGGGAAGTCCCCGTTGCGTCAGGCGATAAATCCCGAGCCCGCGCTTGAACCAGAAATCGTCGCCCGCCGTAACGTCCTCCGCGCCGTTTAAAATAAAGTGCCCCGACTGTGTTTCCGGCTCGAAGCAGAACAGCGATTTCTTTCCCGACTTCACGGTAACGAGCGCGTAGTACTTGCCGTACGCCGAAACAGCCTTCACCCTTTCCGTCAAATCGATTTCGCCGACGCACCCGTCCGCAACCGCGCTCGCAACGCCGCCGTTAAAGGAGTAAAACCCGCGTTCGGTAAAAAAGCAGATCTTGTCGCCGCACGGCGCGACGCTGTCCGGAACGAGATCCCCCCACCCGTAGGGCAGAACGGTGGACTTTGCGTTCAGCTCCTCCCCCAAAAGACGCACCTGCGTAATGCCGCGTCTGCGAAACAGGTAGAGCTTTTCCTTATACGACTGCATCGCGAGGATCTCCCCGCCGTCCGTGGGAAATTCGAAATAGCCCGACAGTCGGCGCTTATCCAGCCAATCCTCGAAATTGAGGGGTGCGGTATAGTTCAGGCGGTATCCGTTCGCCGTAAACATACGCTCGGCGTGGATGCAAGCGCAGGATCCGCCCCTGCCGACGCCGTTCGTAAAGGTCGTCCCGCCCGACAGCCAATAGATATTGGACGGCGTAACGCAGAAGCGCCGTTCTTTTCCCTCCTTCGTTACGGCGTAAGTCATCTTCATCGGCTCGCTCAAAACGTTGCGGTAGCGGTAGTTCTCCGTAACGCCGTGAAAAATCTGCGTGGCGGCGTTGAAATAAAACAGGTGCCGACGCACGGAATAAATTCCCGAAGCGCCCTCCGTCATATCGTACTGCTTGCTTTCGCCCTCGGCAACGGCGAGCGCGCCGCTCTCTTCGCGCAAGTGAAAGATGCGGAGGGAATGATCCCTCCGCAAGGTCTTTAAATCCAGCCGCAGGATTACCGTCTGCGTTTGCGGGAGCACGAGCGTTTTATTCTGCATCACTCCCACCTCCTCGAACGGACGCGCAACGTCTTTTTCAGTAGCCCGAACGCCCGAAGCGCGTCATAATACCGCCGCTGCCACGTGGCGGCCCGCCCCGTTTCCCCGCTCGTCAGACAGAACTCGCCCGCCACCCCGTAGGAAAGACACCGCGCCGAAACGAATGCGGAGCACTCGCAGTCGTCGGCGATCGACTTTTTTGACGGAGCATACGAATAGGTGATTTCCGCCCTATCGCCGCCGTCCGTCAGTCTGATCCCGTCGGGATAGGCGGAAAATCTTGCGAGCCTGCCGCCGACGAGCGCCTTTTCGACGTGCACGGGTCGCCTCCCGAAGTCGGCGTACGCGATAAAATCGCCGTCCGCCGCCAAAGTCTCCGTCTTGCGGAGCGGAAAATAATCGAGCGCCACCTCGTTTTCCACGAGGTTGTAACAACGGAGAAGTGATCCTATCTCCTCGTCTCCGTCCTCTTCGGCCGCTTCGCCGCCGTCCGCAAGCGCGGCAAGGTCGTCCCGTCCAAGATTTTCCGCCGCAAGCGCAATCACTTCCTTCACCGTCATACGCCTTCTCCCTTATTTTTCCGTAACGCCCGTGAGCATTGCCTGCCCGCAGGGGCGGTAGCACATCAGCTCGGCGTACTTTACGAGCGTCGCCGTGTAAACGGGCTTGCCCGGAATCTGTTTGAGGATCTTACCGTCCTCGCCCTCGAGCCACTGCCAGTCGCACAGCTGGTGCAGGGCGAAATCGGGGGTGGAAAGCAGGAACACGGTGTTCTTGGGGCAAAACCTGTCCGCAACGACGGGAATACCGTTAAAGGACAGCGCACTGAATCCCCCTTCCAGATCCATCGTGTCGATACTGCGGTATTTGGAAAGCGTTTCCGCAAACGCCCTTCTCACACCGGGGGAGGTTACGATAAAGTCGATTTTTCCGCCCGTGCGCTCCTCCACTGTGTCGATCGCAGTCTGCAATTTCACCTCGGTCAGCTCGCCCACCCTGTCCGCCGTGTACGGCTTTAACCAGTAGTTCAGGTAGTCGTTGCGGTCAAGCCCGTAGAGGGTCGGCGCGGTGAACAGCGCCTTTAAGCCCGTGATTTCCATACCCTTCGAACCGTGCAGCACGACGTACGCCTTCATCGTCTCGTTTACGGCGAACGTGTCGCCGTCCAGCCAGATACGCTTTCTCTGGCGATCCATCGTGATAACCGTTCGCGCCTCCGCATATACTTCGGTATCGTTCATAACGTCTACGACCATGCCTTCCGCGAAGTTCTGGATATCCTCGACGAGCAAGCCTTCGGTCGTTGATACCGCCGTCGAAAGAATGCCCGTACCGTCCCCGAACAGCATTCTGCCGAAGTTGAAGGACGCGCCCTTGACAAGCCCCTCCATTTCGTCGTTAAGCAGGTTGACGAACGCACCCTCGTTACTTCGGGAAGCGCGGATCGCCTTGTCGGAAATCTCGATCGTGCCGTAGAGATTTTTCAGGGGCGCGACGAACTGCGCGTACCTGTTTCCGCTCGCCTTGGGCAAATCGCCCGTTTCGGTACCAGCGGAAATGCCTCCGTTAATGCCGATGCGCACCGCCTTTCTCACGTCCCTGCCCCAGACATCCGACGTCGTCTGCTTGATTCTCGCAAGCAGGGGGTTTGCCGATTTGTTCAACTGATCGCTCACCGCGTTCAGATAATAGGACTTTAATACGTCGTCCGCCGTTTGTGTCGTTACCATAAATACGTTTTCTCCTTAATTTTGATTGCCCCGCAAATAACGGAGCGCGTAGTTGCCCGCCTCCGAAATGCTTTTGGGGTTGGATTTCGGCACGGGCACTCCCGTGCCCGACGCCGTCATCAGCGGCACGCCCTTCAGCGACGCGAGGTAGTCGCTCAAAACGCGTGCCCGCACCCCTTCGTTTTCATTGACCGCGCGGTACAGCTCATCGTCCCGCGCCGCGTCCTGCGGCGGCGTTGAAGCGTTCCCGTCCGCTCCGCCCCGCTCTTCGAGCGCTTTCAGCTTTTGACTGCGGCGGGTAAATTCCGCCTCCAGCTCTCCGTAGGCGCGCAAGAGGGCGTCCACGCTCTTGAATTTCCCCAAATCGGGCGCGCTATTCTCGCCGACGGACGGCGTAGCCGCCGCTTCCTCTTCGGAATTCTTCGTTCCGTTCTCCTCCATGATCATTCTCCTTGTTTTCTTTTTTCGCGGTGGGATTGAAGATGGCGCAAGATCCTGCCCTTTACCGCTTCGTCGTTTTCCCCTCCCGAAAGAAGGGCGCGAGTGTTCGGACAAATGCAATTCGTAATCGTCGTATTCGTCCGCCTCCACGTCGCGCTGCGCCAGAAGAACGTTTTCCCTCTCCGCCTTTTTTGCGTGCAGATCGGAAACGTCCCGCGCGTTCTCGAAGGTGCCGTAACCGAGCGCGTCGAGCAGCTTATTGCGCGTCGCGTCCGAGAACCCGTCCTTTTCGTCATTGAGCAAGCCGAGATTTACGAGGCTTAAAATATCCTCGCGGATTTCCTCGGGCGTTTTGTCGTAGCCCGTTTCGAACTGCACGTCGTCCGCCGAAATGTCGCTTGCGTCAAAGTAGAAAAGTTCGGTATGCCCGCCCGAACCCGTCATGCGCAGAAGCCGCTTCGTCGCCGCGAACTGTTTATAAAGGTGCAGAATCTGTTTGCCCGCTTCCTTTACCGCGCGTTCGACGCTTTCGACGCTCATGTGCATACGGTTGGTGTCCTGATCGATGAGGAGCTGCAAGCCCACCGCAGAGGTTACGTGCGTGGGATTCGCCGAATTGCGCGAGACCTCGCTCATTCCCGAAACGAGGATAAATTCTTCGCTGATCCGCTCTTCCTCCTGCGCAAACTCCGCGGGGATCGAGCCTCCGTCGAGAAAGGCAGGCGCGGGAGACCCCTGACGGTAAACGAGCACCTTCCCGGGATACAGCCCGTTTTCCGCCAGCTCCTCCGCATCCACCGAACCGTCCTCCGCCGCGATCACCCCCGTAGTCAGGCGGTTTAAAAACTCGTGTTTACGGTTTCGAACCGCGTTGTACGCCCGCTGTAAGGGGATCATACGGTCGACGACGGACGTCCCGAAAAAGGAGCCCGCAAGCTCGAGCGCGGTCTGTCGGATAAAAGGCAGTACGCGCTCTCCCCTGTCGCCGTTGCGGTAGGGAAGCGGGCCCTCGTAAAGCAACTCGCCCCCCGCCGCGATTTCCAGCCGCCCTTCGGGATAATTCCCGTTCGGACGGGTATACCGTTCAATCAAAATTTCCATTCCGTCCGCAGACGGAACGCCGTCGCCGTCCGTCGGGCGCTTCCAGCCGCTCGCCGACGAATAGGGCGTTACCGTTTCCACCCGCCTGCCGACGAGATTGACGCCGAACCTGTCGTTGATTTCCGCCACAGGCACCGCCTTGGCGTGAATCAGACTCTTCACTTCGTCCATATCCTCCGCCGTCAGACGATCGGGATAAATTTCAAAGGGAGAGAGCGCAACCACGTTGACGTCCCCTTCCCGAATGCCGTGCCCGTTCTCGTCCGTTCCGATGACGTATCCGTCGTCAAAATTCCACACGACCTTATAAAACGCCGTACCGCACGTTTCCGACCACAGCGTTGCGCGGGAGATCACCGCGTCCAAATCGATTCTGTTCTTGACCGAGCGCAGAATGTTCGAAGCGAGCCGCGCCGTTTTGATGTCTGCCTCCGAATCGGAGAACGCCCGCACGTTGAGCGCGGGGCGCACCTTGGAGAGCCGCGCGATACGCGTCTCCACCGTGGGCGCAACGTGGTTAAAGCAGCGGCGCGACTGCCAATAAAATTCGCTGTCCTCCTCTTCGAGCTCCCCCGACGGCGACACGAAACAATACTGGTTCCCGCTTACGAAATTCATATTTACACGCCATCCCTGTTCGATTTGCCGCCTTGCTTCCCGCCGCTCCTCGAAGTCCCTGCAAAGCTCCTCCGCTAACGCGCGCTTACGCGCTGCCTCCCTTGCCTTTCTAAGCTTTTCTTCCGAATTTTCCTTCATAACTCCTCCCGTTTGCTTTTATGTTTTGTTGCGGCGTCCTCCCCGAAGGAGACAGCCGTGGCTTTCGCGTCTCCGCCCCGCCCTTACGCCTCTTCCTCTTTCAGCTTTTTTAAAAGCTCTTGCTTTTCGCGCTCCAACTCCTCGTCGGTCATGCACGAATAGTCCTTCTCTTCGATCAACAGCTTTACGGCTTTCAAATCGGGCGGCACGTCCTTCTTCGTCTCCCGCCGTTTTAACAGTTTCAATTCCCCGTCCGCCACGCCGTATTCCTCCGTTACCTCCTCGAGCGAATACCCCAAAGCGACCTTTAAAATCGCCTTTCTGAATTCGTCCTTCATCTACACACTCCTTTTCCCTCTTTTCAATCTTCCGATCAGTCTGTCCTTATCCCGCGCGATCGCGCTTGGGATTTCCTTGGGAGCTAAGGCGGCGCGAGGGCGCGTCATCAAATAGTAGCGCAGCTCGTCCATCGCATGGTCGTCGCGTTTGACGGGGCTCTCGCTCTCTCCCCAGAAATACCCCTTAATTTCCCGGATCATCTCCGTGCAGCAGGAAAAGATGAACAAATCGGGCGTGCCGTTTCCGCGCCGCAGATAACTTTTGACCTGCGCGATGCCGGCAAATACGTCCTTGTCGACGCGCGGATTGACGAGGATCCCCCGCTCGTAAAAGAGCTCGGAAACGCTTTTGGAGGCGGCGAGCGTGCGCTGCCCCGCCGCACTGTCGATGAGAGCGTTAAGTCTCCCCCTCGGATCCTTGCGCCAGCCGATCCGTTCGCTGATGCGGTGAATTGCCTGCGCGTGAAAATCCACGTCCTCGCCCGCGCGGTAATGCTCCGCCACGACGTAAACGTTCCCGTCGAAGTCGGTTGCGTACCAATGCGCGGACAACGGATTTTTCAGTCCGGGATCGATGGAGATATTGCTCTGCCATGCCTCGGGGACAGGGAA
>CAJUOI010000025.1 GCA_910588615.1 uncultured Christensenellaceae bacterium
AAAGAGATACAGTATTATTACGCGAAACAAAAGGAATTAGACGGGGCGTCGCGTAGACGAGTTGAAGAATTTAAACGATACTTTTTATGAGATATTCAACGACTTAAAGAAAGCGAGACCCGCTTTAATGGGTTGCGATGCGGCGTTTCTGAGTATCGCGCACAAGATAACGGAGCAGTACGAGCTGGAATATCGTTTACTTGATTTAAAATGCCGTGTTGCCACGGAACAGGAAATCGCAAAGCTCGAAGCGCGCTACGACAGGCAGGTGCCGCAGCGTTGGCGGACGCGGTTCTTTCATCGGAGAAGGAAAAACTATGCTATGACGTTGACCGACGTCGAAGCGGACGAGGAAGCGAAGCAATACTATACGGATTTCATGAAAAGAATTGACGAGCTCGCCGCTCAAATGCAGCTTGGCGAACAGTCGACCGACGGCGAGCAGGCGTCTGATGAAATAGACGGCGAATGGGAGATAGTAGAAGAAGCGCCCAAAGAAGAGAAGGCGCCCGAGACCGTCGCGGCGAGTTCGGAGACGGCGCCGCGGGAGGCGAGCGCGGAAAGCACTCAGAGCGAAGAAGCGCCCAAAGAAGAGGAGGAACCGAAGAAGAAGTCCAAACGGCGCAAGTGCAAAGGCAGGGGGTAAAATATGTGCGTGAAGGCAATCAGGCTTGATATGACGGAAGAGCTGCACTATAAAGTATTTTCCGCCATGTTCGGCGACGAGCGGCGCGCGGTGAGGGTGAAGTTTCCAATCATTGCAAAGACGCTCGGCATTTCGGAGGAAGTGGTTCGGTACAACGTAAAAAAGCTGTTAAAGCTCGGCTATATCCGTATTCGGGACGAGGGCTACGAGCCGACGGAAAAGGTACTGTTTTTGAAAAAGAAATAGAGGTGAGAAAAATGCCTTTTTATCCGATAAAACGTTATACGTTTATTTTTGATGACTGCGGAGTTTCCGACTATTTCCGTAGCCATAAAGACGCAAGGCGGCACGGGTGGGCGGTATCGAAGGATTATCGGAAGTGTTATTGTCCGTTCTGCGCTGCTGCACACCGAAATACAGGACGAAATGGTGTAAGACGTCGTACACCATTTCGTGCATGAAATGGTGAAAATCGAAATTCACCATGTTTCGGATCCAACCGCATTTCGCGCGGTCAAAGAAGCGCGCAACGGCGGCTTGGTAAGACGGACGAATAAAGTATCGGAATACGTCTTCGAAGGCGACGTCGGCGACGAGCGGCGTCTGTATTTAGAGGATTGGTGGTTCCACGCTAAATTCGGTCGCGGAGAAGAAGCCCGTACTCCGAATCCCGACGACGTTTTCGTATTTGCTTACATAAAATCATTTTACGACGAATACGGCGACAAATGGGAAATGTCAAGGCGGTATATTGCGAAAGGGTTGAATATATTGCGCGATAAGGTATGTAAGGCGGTAGACTTTTTTAAAGAGGCAGGGGTCTTGTTTACCGAGAAAGGCACGGAGCACAAAAGTAGGACAAAATTTAAAATCAGCAACAAGGCGCTACAAAAGGCGAAGGAAGCCACCGTAAAGCGTGCTAAAACGCCGAGTGCAGCCGTCCGAGAGGCAGACGAAAAAGCGGCAATAGACCGCAGTTACGCGCGTAAGCGGGCGTTTGCGGAATGGAAGGCGAAGGAAAAGCAAGACCAAGCGAACGCCGATGAGACGTATCGTGCGGTGGAAGCAGAAATCAAACGCCTTGATATGGAAGCGGGAAAAGCCGCAGCCAACGTCGTGCTGGCAGAGGAAAACGGGAACGCAGAGCAGTATAAAACGGCGACCGAGCTGCTGAACGAGCTCACCGAGCGGAAGCGTGCAGCGCAGCAGCTGCGCAGGGAGAGCCTCGAACGGTTGGGCATAACGGAAGAAAGCCTGACGGCTCAGTACAGCTGCAAGAAGTGCTCCGATACGGGACATCTTCCCGACGGCAGGGTCTGCGAGTGTTACCCGAGGGGGCGACCATGACGCGGGCGGGTTCGGTAACTAAGCGGCGAATTGAATAAAAAAACGAACAGCGCGGAGCCTCCGCGCTTATAGTCGTTCATAAACATGGAGGAAGGGCGTCCCGCGCGGGGCGCCTTTCCTTATGCTCTCGGGAAATATGATTTTTCGTACGATTTTGATAATTTTTGGATAGTCAAAAAATGACGAAAAGATAATCCAAAGCGGACGAAAAGCGTAATCAAAAACGGACAGTATTACTATTCTACTTAATATTCAATAAATATAGGACGCAAGCCGTTTTCGGGCGGCTTGCTTGTAGAACGCAGGAAGGTAGGGGGTTAAAACAGCCCGTCGAGTCCGTTTTTGCGACGTTTTCGTCCAAGTTTCAGGTGCAAAAATTTTTCTATAAAAATTTCCCCACAAAGGGAAAAATTTTTAAGAAAAAATTACACAATGCGGGAGGGACACCCTCACCCGCAACTTCGAACTATGGAAAACGGCAAGCTCGCTCCGCTGCGCTTGCCGTTTTCTTCCCAATAATCATAGCCTCGCCCCGGTCGCTTCCCCCGAACTTCCCCCAAACGGGCAAAAGGGCGCTTTGTTCGATGCCGGTGTTTTCTCCCTGCGACGTGCACGGCGGAGCCCGAACCGAGCCGCCCCCCCCCGCGCCTTCCAAACGAATAAAACGGCAAAATTTACAAATAAAAACTCCCGTACAAGGTACGAGAGGGCAGAAACGGTATTTTTGGGGAAAATTGGGGAAAGTGTATTTGTAGGGAAGAGCGTTGAACCCAAAAAATAGAGAAAAATATTGAAAAAAACACAAAATACGGGAAAATCAATCGTCTTGACCCCGTATTTTGTGGTGGTGGAGCGATAGTAACCTAAAACGAATTTTTACTGCACGTTAAATTGAAATTTATTTATGTCGTGGGTATTCAGGCATCAAATCAATCAATTTTGTTGTCCGTCCGTCTTTATCCAATAGTATTTCGATGTTTTCCACGTCTCCGCCTAAATGCATCATAAATTCTCTACAAATACCACAAGACGGAATTATATTACCATCTTTATATACTGATACCACTTTTGTAATCTCACTCTCGCCGTATGTAAGCATTGTCGATAAAGCATTTCTTTCCGCGCACATACCTATAGAGCCGTCCGTATCAATGCATATACCCTTATAAATATTACCTTTTTTCGTGAGTACGGCAGATGCCACGCTCCCTACCCACATTTTATTTGAAACATCATGGGGGTTCAAAACGCTCATTGCTTCGTCATATAACCTTTTCCATTCTTTGTCCATTGTTGTGTACTCCTAAATAAATTCCAAGATTTGTGTTTTATCCATTATATGTTTTCTTACCGCTAAATTACTGTTTATAATCGCAAGCGATTGCTTCGTAACGCTCAAAATGAGCAAATATATTATAGCACAAACAAATGCTATTTTCAAGTGTATTAGATAGGCTAAAATAGATTTATGGCACTGTGGCGGGTGCTTGATATAACAAGCGGCTCGCTACGCTCGCCGTCAAGCACCCGCCACAAACCGACACAACGCAACGAAAAAGCAAGGACGGCAACGAAAAATCGGGGTTCGCGCGCAGGCTTTCCGCGAAACCCCGATTTTTTTCTTTTGCCCCGTTGCCTTAAACCTATGCTTTTTCATTACGGTGTGTTTTCCTTTCGGCGGTGTTATTCGCACCGTCCTTTTTTGTGCCGTTTACGTTCCGTAACCTTGCCGCTACTGTATGCGCTGTGTTATTACTTTTTAACACTTTTTGCACCGCAAACTGCCTATCAATGCCACCGCATTATTTTTTGCTCTGTGGTATAATCGTTTACGCTTAATAAGCAACGGGCAAAAAACTTTTTCCGCATACCGTGATAAAACGCTATTTTCAAGCCTTAAAAGTGTGGACTAAAAATTTTTCAAACTATTTTTACAAAACCCCGTGGACTTTTGCCGTTTTCGCGGCTATATAGTGTAGGGGTATTGAAAACAGCCTAAAAAAGCGGTCAAATGTAAAAGTTTTGTGAAATTTTTATTTAGACCGTCAACTTTTGACCTTTCCCGTGGCTATTAGGTGAGGGGTATTTTATTTTTGCCATAGACAACCCTATAAAATCTAAAACAAGGAGGTGCGAAAAATGCTGAAAACCGAACTCGAAGTTATTGCCATAGGCGAGCCGAATTTATCGGCTTTGACGGAAAGCGAACGGCGGCTATTCTTTGAAACGCTGTACGCAAGAGTTTTGGAATTAGCAAAAGAAAAGAAAGAAAATTAACGTATTGTATCTAACGGTCAGAGTTGCAACGTGTTACGACCACTCAAAAAATGAATGTATGTATGGTTAGGGGCGCAACGTGCTACGCCGCCCCACGAAAATTGAATATATCGGCTTAACGAATAGGCGTATTGTATGATTGTACAGCCAAATAAGCGAGCGTAAAAGATTTCCGAATAAAAAAGGAACGCGCCGCACGAAACGGGCAAAGTACGGAACAAGTGTATTGTTTTGTATTTTGCCCGTTTTTTCTTTTTCCCAAAAAATCTAAATCACAAGGAGAACACCACAATGCCAATAAAAGACGCAAAAATTTACAACGACGGCAGTCATTTTATAGCCATACCGCCCGAAAACTTTACGAGTGGAAAGCATAAGAAACAACCGCCGAAATCTACTACCCAAGACACCAAAAAGCAAGCGTTTGAAACGGCGTATAAAGAAAGCCAAAGCCTACCCAAGCGCGAGCGTAAAAAGTATATTGCCGAGAAATTGCAAAGCGAATTTGAAAACGCCGAGCAAACAAAGGAATATACCGAGCAAAACATAGAACGCAAGAAAATCAATGCGGCGAAACGCCGTACACGGTTATGGCGCAAAGTCCGCTTGCAAAGTTGGAATTATTTTGTAACTTTCACTTTCGATAGTAAAAAGCACGACGAAACCACTTTCAAAGAAACTTTACGCAATACGTTGAAACACCTTGTAAGCCGTAAGGGGTGGAAATATATAGGCGTATGGGAACGCAGTCCAGACAAACAGCGATTGCATTTTCACGGCATATTCCATATACCCGAAAACGCTATGATAGGCAAATTAGAAACCATAACGGACTATGACACGAAAAAACACCGCAAGCAAACGACATACCAAAATACGCATTTTCTCGAAAGGTTTGGGCGAAATGATTTCAAAGAGATATGCAGCCGAGATATAGAGCGTTCCGTTCGCTATCTACTCAAATACATAGAAAAGAGCGGCGAAAAACTTGTATTCGGCGGTAAATTGCCGACTTATATCAAGGGCAGTATTCTCGACGAAGATATTATTTGTCCGACGGGAATAGACGATAAGAAAGTGATTTTATTCGACGATTTCACTTGCATAGACAAAGACGGCGTAGTTAGGGGCAAAGCCACGCCCGAAGTATTAGCGCAAATGCCCACAGCCAATTAAATTATTTACCTTTCGTCCGGTGGAGCGTAAACGACAACGCACTTTTTCGCAAGGGTAAAATGCACTACTTGCGTAGCCCTTGCAAAAAAGAACGGAAAGCATTTTATGCGTTATGACTTTTGCGTTGCCGTTTATTTTCGCTCTGCCGAAAGGTAAATAAAAAATCCAATCTAAAAGGAGATTTCTCAAATGCAAACAGCAGTAATCTATTGTCGCTATTCGTCAGATAGCCAAACCGAGCAAAGTATTGACGGACAGTTGCGCGTATGTACGGAGTACGCCAAGAGCCGAGATATACTCATACTCAACACCTACATAGACCGTGCTATGACGGGTACGAACGACAACCGCCCCGATTTTCAGCGTATGATTAAAGACAGCGCAAAGCGGACTTTCAATATAGTACTTGTTTACAAATTCGATAGGTTTAGCCGTAACAAATACGAAACGGCTATGCACAAGAAAACGCTGAAAGACAACGGCGTTAAAGTCGTATCGGCTACCGAGTTTGTACCCGACACGCCCGAAGGCATTATCTTTGAAAGTATGCTCGAAGGCTATGCGGAATACTATTCAGCCGAACTTTCGCAAAAGATACGGCGCGGCAATAACGAAAGCCGCCGTAAAGGTAATTTGACGGGCGGTAAAATACCTTACGGCTACAAGAACGAGAACAAGAAAGCCGTTATAATACCCGAAGAAGCCGAGATAGTCCGCTACATTTACGAGCAGTATTCCATAGGCGTATATGTAAAAGACATAATCGCCAACCTAACCGCAAAGGGTATTTTATACAACGGAAAGCCTTTCGTTAGAAACACGGTATATAAAATCTTAAAGAACGAACGCTATTCGGGTATATATCACTTTAACGGTGAAGTATTTGATAATATATACCCCCAAATCGTACCGCAAGAAACTTTCGATATAATCCGCAAGAAAGTAAATTGCAATAAGTACGGAAAGCGTAGCGACAAAATAACGTATTTGCTTAAAGACAAAATAAAATGCGGCTATTGCGGTAAATCTATTGTAGGCGATAACGGCACATCACGGCAAGGCGAAATAAAATACTATTACAAATGCCGTGGGCGTAAACAAAAATTGAACGATTGCCATAAGCAAGCAATACGCAAAGATATACTCGAAAATATTGTGCTTGAAAGCGTAATAGAGCAAATACAAAAAGCGAATAACCTTGATTTTATCGTCAACGGTTTAATGCAAGAGCAAGAACGCCAAGCGCAAGCGAATATAGTTTTGAACTTGCTTTTGAAAGAACAACGGCAAACCGAAAACGCCATACAAAACATTATGACCGCAATAGAAAACGGCGGTACGACTAACACGGTTATGAAACGTATGCGCGAATTAGAAAACCGTCTTAATGAACTTGAAAAGCAAATAGCCATTGAAAAGAGCAAAACCGCCGTAATGCTCAATAAAGACCAAATAAAAGAGTTTTACGCGCAAGCGTTAGCGTTAGAGCCGAAACTCTTAATAAACTACCTTGTAAAGCAAATAACATTGTTTGACGATAGAATTGAAATACAATTCAATGCCCCGATAAAAGTAAGTCCCGATAGCGATGAAAGCCGTCGGGGCTTTTCTTTATACTCGAAAACGGTTAAACTTGCCTACAAAGTGCCGCATAGAGCGAACATAACGAAACTTGAATTTGAAATAGAAATATATATTTAGCCGATAATCAAACGGCTATTTATTCCACGTTCCGCTTGACGCGAGCCTCGCAGGGGCGTGTATATAGGCAAATAAGGGCGAAACGCGCAACCCGACCGATTGACATCAGTCGGGTTTTGGTTTGCCTTTGGCGTTCCAGCCTAACACGCCCCTTTCTCACGTCAAGCGGCTTTCGCGGCATAAACCGCCGTTTGTGCGCGATTGTTAAGATTACCGCCGAACACCCGAAAAGCGTTACAGCGGCTATATAACGGCGTTACACGGCACTATGCGAAACGAAAAAGGACAAAAGAAAAAACCTAACCCGAACCTTATTTTGTGGTTCGTTTTAGGTTTTAGGTGGTGGGCTTGGACAAATTTTATTCGAACGAAAATCATAAAAGTATTTTTGTTCATTTTCGGGATTATTGTCGGACGGTGGCGGATATTCGGAGTAATTGTAAGAGATTTCTACTTTATCCTCATACAAGACAACCTTTTTAACGAAGGAGAAAATCAAAAGTTGCGGTCTGTGTTTGATTACTTGGGATAGATAAGATATAACATCTTCCCGATTAATTTGGTTGTTGAGCTTACATTGTTCCGCATGAATTTTCAATACAAGATCGTCGCGTTGATTTTCCAAATCCGCCAACCGTTTTTTTGTCGTAGAAGTGATGATGCCCTGTTCAATGGCAATCATTATGTTATCGATAGATTTATCCAACTGCGCTTTTTCGGATAACAGGAGATTCATGATCGACTGATCGAGAACTTTCTTTTTATGGTACGCATCGACGGCATCGGCAATAAACGATATATTGTCGGGCGTGTTCATGATTTTGTGCGTGACGTCAACGATTAGTTTTTCTATATCGTCTTTGCGTACCGCACTTTTTGAACAGTTTGTACATTTCCGTTTACGGTGTACGCATTTATAGTAGTATTTGATTGTACCGTTTTGAGAAGTTCCGCTCTCTCCGTCCATTTTGTGTCCGCACAATCCGCAATAGAGTTTGTTTTTCAAAAGAAAGGGGATGGCAGCGTTTGATCCGCCCTTTTTAATCGTAAAAAGCTGTTGTACTTTATCGAATAGTTCTTTGGGAATGAGTGGGGGATATTTGTTGGTAACGATTTCTCCGCCGGATTGAGAAATGCCTATATAATTTGATAGCCGTAGAATTTTATATACGGTAGAGCGACCGAAAGGTTTCCCTCGATAATAAATTCCCCGTTCGGTGAGTTCGTCGATAATGCCGGGCACGTCGTTTCCCGAAGCATAGGATTGATACATAAATCGAACGGCTTCGGCAGTTTCTTCGTCAATCTCTATTTTCTTATTTACAACTTTATATCCGTAAGATAGAAAGCCGCCCGTGAATAATCCTTTGCGGCGGTTTTCGGCAAGCCCGCGGCGTACCTTTTGCGAAAGCTCTGCGGAATAATATTCTGAAAGTCCGATCATGACGTTTTCCAGAATAATGCCGTCAAGATTTTGAGAGCCGTCGATGTTGGTTGAAGTCCGCTGTGTTGCCGAAATGAGGATTTTACCGTTTTTCTTTAAGCGTTGTTTATTGATTGCCACCTCGATGGAATTTCTTCCGAATCGGTCAAGTGCATAAACGAGGACTATTTCCCATGGTTGAGAGCGGTCGCTGTCGGCGAGCATTTTTTGAAATGCTTCGCGTTTATCGTTGGTACCTGTTGTTGCCCGATCAATGTAGGTGTTTAAGATGACAAGCCCGTTTCGTTCCGCGAATTTCGTACATTCATGAATTTGTCCTTCGATTGATTGTTCGGTTTGTTTCTCGCACGAATAGCGAGCATAGATTACGGCAGATTTCATCTTGATTTCCTCAATAACTCCTTTTAATGTTTTTCCGTTATAGTGAATAATCGTTGCGTAGATTTGTTTACCAACGATAAAAAAACGTGAAAACATACGACCAACACCAAACGGATAATTTGTTTCCCTTAATCGGAAAACAAACAAAAAACATCAAAAAAAGACGAGCCGTCAAGGGAAATGCAAAAAAATTGCATGACGGTTGCCATGCTGAAAGTGTTGCAATATTTTTGCAGAGCCCTTGCCGTATTCGAGTTCATAATTCTATTTGTCTACGGCGCGGGATTTTTTTGATACCATAAAAAAACCGCCTAATTTGATAGGCAGTTTCCTTTTAGTTTCCATTTAGTCCCCTTTTGGTTCCCCGCTAAAAGAAAAACCTCTTGATATAATAGGGAACAGGAGGAAAAACGACCATGAAAAAAGAAGAAAAGGAATTAGAAGTAATCGTACACGGGAAAATTGATTTGCGCAAAGTTCCCAAAGAAATTTTCGATGCCTTTATCGCGGCGTTGGAGGAAGATATATGCAATGTGGCAGAAAAAGAAAGAAATAATGATAATATAAGTTAAGAATAAGCCCATACTGTTATCATGGCATACAGTTATAAAGGCAGTATCAGTTTCGGGTTGGTGTACATTCCTGTTACGTTGCACAACAGTATCAAGCAGAACGACATCGGATTTAACATGATCGACAAGAAAACAAAATCGCGCGTGCGGTATAAAAAGACGTGCGAGGAATGCGACGGCAGAGAGGTCAAGCAAGAGGATATCGTAAAGGGCTTTGAGTACGAGGACGGCAAATATGTCATCTTTGAGGAAAAGGACTTCGAGAAAATTAAGACAAAGAAAGATAAAAATATCACGATAGAGCAGTTCGTCGAGGTTGCCGAGGTCGATCCGATATATTACGACAAGCCCTATTACGTTGTTCCAACGGGCGCGGAAAAGGCGTATGCGGTATTGCTTGCCGCTATGGAACAGTCGGGCAAAGCGGCGATCGCAAAGACGGTGTTAGGAACAAAGGAAACGCTCGTGATGATCCGCGCGAAGGACGGGCAGATGCATTTGAATACGTTGTTCTTTGCGGACGAAGTGGTGAGCAATCCCGCAAAGGCAGTAAACGAAAAGGGGAACGCCGCAGAACTGAAAATGGCGCGGACGATCATCGGAAGCATGACGGGCAAATTCGAGCCGGAACAGTATAAAGACGAATACCGAGAAAAGCTGCAGGAGGCAATCGAAAAGAAGATTGCGGGCAAGGAAATCACCGCGCCCAAGGAAAAGGAAATCACGGTATCCAACCTTATGGAAGCGCTCACGAAGTCGCTTGAAATGGCGAAGAAGCCGAAAACGCCCGTCAAGCGCGCGCCCAAAAGTAAGAAGAAGGAAGCATGAGCGATTTATTTCACGATAAGAATATTTCACCTATGCTCTTGAACGAGGTAAAAGAGCCGTTCGACGATAAAGACTATATTTACGAATTAAAGTTAGACGGTATTCGTTGTATCGCTTATCTCGGCAAGGACGTAGTGTTGCAAAACAAACGCTTTAAGGACGTAACGGCGATCTATCCCGAATTATCCGATATGTCTAAATGCTTGAAAAAGAATACCGTGTTAGACGGAGAGCTTGTCTTGTTATCGAACGGCAAGCCCGATTTTTATGCGCTTCAAAAGCGGAGTCTGATGGGCGATAAATTTAGGATACAGCTCGCGGCAAAGAAGCAGTCCGTGCAATTCGCGGCATACGATATTCTCTATTACAACGGCAAAGATTTGACGGACAAGCCGCTCATGGAACGCAAGGCAATTTTACAAGAGAAAGTTACCGAAGGAAACGGATTAAGTATATCGCGCTATATCGAAGAAAAGGGGATCGCGTTTTTTAATCTTGCAAAAGAGCAGGAATTGGAGGGAATCGTCGCAAAGAAGAAGGACGGACTGTATCATATCGGAAAGCGCACGAGCGATTGGATAAAAATAAAAGTGATGCAGGATGCGGATTTGCTTGTTTGCGGCTATCAGCCCGACGAGGACGGTATGCCGAAAGATTTGATTCTCGGTTACTATGACGAAAACGGTAATTTGCAATGCCGCGGAAAAGTGTATCTCGGCGTGAGCAAGGAGGAACAGGCAATTATCTTAAAAAACGCAAAAAAGAACACGGTCAAACGACCGTGGTTCGAGAAATATAAAAATGCTGTCTGGTTGAAACCCGAACTAATCGGCACGGCGCACTATATGCACGAAACGGAGAGCGGCGGAATGCGCCAACCTGTTTGGAAAGGTTTGCGGGACGATAAATAATGGTTTACGCAATTTTATGATTGACACAAAGCTAATTTTGAGGTTTCATAAAGAAATTTTATCGAGAGATGCATGAAATAGGAATGCCGCCTTTATTCGAGGACGGCATTCTTTAGTGCTTTATAAAAAAGTAGTGGACTATTTGTCGAGACTTTCGATCCTTTATCGGCAGAAAACGAACTTGCGGAAGTTCGTTATAAAATATCAACGAGTTTTTCCGAAATTTTTGCGGTAGGCGCGGTAGAAGCTCGAAGCGCTGTTGAAGCCGCAGGAGAGCGCAAGCTTAAGAATGGGCGTATCGCGGTAAGCGGGGTCGGCGTTCATTTCGAGAACCTTTTCGACGCGGACGCTGTTGATAAAATTGCGGATATCCATTTTCACGTATTTACCGAACATATGACCGAGCGAACGCGGCGCATAGCCGAACTGTTCGGCAAGGCTTGTAAGGGACAGATCCTCGGTGTAATGATCGTAAATGTATTGAATAATTTCCGAAAAAATAAATCTTTTCGAGCCTTTTTTTGCAACCTCTGTTCCGTACGCTCCCACGATATGGTGAATCAAGAGATTTGAATAGCTCATGCTTTCGAAGGCGTCAAAGTCGTCATACTGTACCGCAATTCTATCAATCATCTCCAAAACAGGCTTGTTCGCGTCTTTATCGAATAAAAATTCGGGGAGGATTCGTTCGGGATACAGCGAGTTGAATAGTTGCAGATAGTTAGATCCTATCAATAAGAAAGAAACGATAGTTCCCTCGCTATTTTTATAAGAATGAATCTGCATGCTGTTAATGACGACGGCTTGTCCTTCGGTTAAATCGTATTCGCGTTCGTTGATTGTGACGTGCGATCTGCCTTTTACGACGCAGTATACTTCGATGTTGCGGTGAAGATGGTCTTTGTAGCCGATGGATTCGTATTTTTCGGCGTGGAAATATGAAGGAAAATCGCGGTTGGTTTCTTGTAAACTGCGCATCCAATTGCTTGAAACGTTGGTTCCCATAACTCTATTATAAGATTTTTGCGTATAAAGTCAATTATGTGCAGCGGATTTTTATAAATTTCAGTACGCTTTTGACACAAAATCATGCCTTTTTGCGTCGAAAAAGGCAATCATAAGTGATAAAATATAATTGCGAACAAAAAATGTGGTTTTTTTCGTGAAGGGGTACCCCTTCATTTCTGTTACGTGATATCGTAACAGAAAAACAATTAACAGGATGCCGAACGTAAATCTTTTTTGTTTCCCCCGACGGAAAGATTTACGCTTGCCCTGTTTTTCAAAATATGATCAGGGAAAAGGAAAATACGGTTATGAAAAAAACAATTTGCAGTGTTTTAAGCTTACTGATAACGTTGTCCGCGGTTTTTTCGCTTGCGGCGTGCGGAGAAGATCCGTCTCAAACGGGACATACGCAGCATGAATACGATACGAAGTGGAGCAGCGACGAAACGTATCATTGGCACGCTCCGCTCTGCGACGATACGACGGAACTCAAAGATAAAGCCGCGCACGATTACGACGCAGATCATGTGTGCACCGTCTGCGATTATGCGCAAAAGGGTCTCGGCACGCTGACCGTTGCCGACGTGACCGCATGGACGGACGTAGAGAGTGAATTTCGGCTTGTGTTTGCCGACGCAAGCAAGGCGGAGGCGGTGACGTACGAATACGATCGGGAAAAGATCACGCTCAATGCCGAAAAACAAACGGTCAAAGCCGCGGCGGACGCGGTCGGTCCGGTTCAGGTGAAAGTGCGTTCCGCCCGCCACAAGACAGCGACGTTTACGGTTACGTGCAATACCCTTCCCGCCGCAAGCACGCCGAAATACACCGAATATGCCAAAATGCTCGGCAAGGGCGTTTTGGTCGACGATAACGGGAACGCCACGGGCGCGACGGTTGCGGTGAACGAGAAAACGACGGTGTTTATCGGGGATTCGTTCTTTGACAGACGTTGGTTTTGGACGGATTTTTACACCGACGACTACAACGGCAAAGACGTGTTTTTAGCGGGCATCAGCGAGGCGACTACGAACGATTGGGAACAGTATATGAACACGGTGTTTACGGCGTTCGGCGACAAAGCGCCCAAAAACATCGTCATTCACCTCGGCACGAACAACATCGGCACAGGACAGTCGGCGGCGGAAACAGAAAACGGATTGCAGCACTTCTTAACGCTGTTGCACAAAAAATTCCCGCAGACAAATCTGTATTATTTTGCGATTACTTCCCGTTGGGACGACGACGGTTCGCACAACAAAGTCATCAATTCGGTCAACACGCAGACCAAAACATGGTGCAGAGATAAAGATTGGGTGCGTTATATCGATACCGGATGGATGATCACGAAGGATAAACTTAATCCAAACCACGGCGGTTCGTATATCCATCCGTTACTCGAAACATATTCGATTTTTACCGAACAGTTGCAAAAAGCGGGCTGCGTAATCGAAGAGAAAGCTTAAAGGGAAAAGACGGCGACGTTTCATAGTTTCAAACGGCACATTCTATGTGGATTTCGCGGCAGTGGCAACTTCGGTGTTAAAACTTTACGGTTGCTATGCGCAGGAGAAATAACAACGGCAATCCGGAACTCTTCTACGTGAGTTCCCTGCAAATAAAATAGGTAAGGAGTGGAAAAAGTGAAAGGCAAATTCAAACATCTTGCGGCGTTCGGCGTTCTTGCGGTTCTTGCGGGATCGGCAGTTGCGGCAACGGGGTGCGGACCGAAAAAACCGGAAGGGGCAGGCAATAGAACGGTGGTCATGTATCAGGCGGCATTCGACGATACGGATACGCGCGCTTATTATAACGAACTCGTAAATACGTACAACAGCGGACAGGGCGTAACGGATAACGTTTTCGTGCAAATGGTAACGGGTAGCGGCGGCGCGATTTCGGGACTCGATAACGCGCTGATGTCGGGTTACCCTTACGACGTTGTACAGATCGGCGACACGCAGATCAAGGGACTTGTTTCGACGGGCAGAAAGTTTTTTGTGGAGCTTGATCAATACCTGACCGCCGACGTGAAAGCGAGCATGGAATACGATCAGATTCCCGCGGGGCTTAAAAACCGTTTCTGCATGAATCAGACGACGGAGAACAATAAGTACCTTGCGGGCGAGGGTACGGCGACGCTCGGCTTGCCGATGACAAATGTGCCGCACGTGATGTGGTATAACGTTGCGGCGATGAAAACGGCGGGCATCAACGTCATTTCCGTTTCGGAAACCGAACTCGAAACGAGCGAGCAGTATGCAAAGGTTCAGCCGCACGGCTATGCGGAATATGCCGAATCGCACAAACCCTTCGAAGGCGCAAAGACGTCGAAGAACGAGGCGGGGCAAATCGTGTATAAAGTGTTTAACGACCGCATCGCCATGAATTGGGAAGAGACGCGTTGCCTTTCGCGCGCGTTTATGACGCAGTACGATTTCGAATACGGCTACATTTCGGAGTGGTGGTATAACTACGGTTGGTCGGTCGGCGGCGATTGCGTCGGTTGGGACGAAACGGCGGGTGCCTATAAGTTTACGATCGGCGACGATCAGGACAATTATCTTGTCCTTGCCGACGTCACGGTGAACGGCAGAAAGTACAAGGCGGGCGACGTGCTCCTCTACGAGGATAAAGCAAAGGTCAATTCCGACGCTACGCTTAAAACCACCCTTCAAAATTCCCTGCACGTACTGCCTTCCATGCGCGACGCAACATTGGAATTCAACCGCCTTTCCATTCCGACTTCGAAATACGCGGATACCGGATTAAACGGCTACGGCGTTTCGGCAGAGAGTTTGGCGAACAGAACGAGTAAATTCACTTCGGGGAAGTGCCCGTTTTACAACGAGTCGTACGAAAACGCAAACACGTTCAAAGCGTCGATGCCGGGCGGCGTGGATATTGCTCCCTTAACGCAGTGGCGCGAATATCAGGGCGGCAGCACCTATCAGAAGAACGGCGCAAGCGGCTTTGCAAACGAATACCTCAAAGTCATCGGTGAAACGTATAAGAACGGCAAAGGGGAGGACGAAATCTACACGGGCGAGCTTAATAAGGACGAAACGACGGGTACGCCGTTCGTCGGCAGAGTGACCGCCGATACGGTTGCCTCTGCGCTCTTCCTTCCCAAAAACACGCGAAACAAGAATTACGACGCGGCGGCAAAATTCGTCGTTTGGGCGGCGAGCGCCGACGCGCAGAAGATCCTTGCCAAGAGCGGCGTGCTTACGCCCAATCAACTCGATGCGGGCTTGGGCGAATGCGCCGCTTATGAAACGAATGTTTTGAAAAACAGTTGGGCGGCGGCTTACATGACGCAGAATTGCGACATCGGCGACTTTGCCTACTTCCTCGGCAATACGTGGATTACGCCGTGGTCGTCTGTGTTCAACAACGAAGTCAGAAAAGGCGATAAAACGCTTACCGACTTCCTTTCCGAAAAACAGAGCGATGCAGATAAAGCATTGGCAAACATGCGTATCCGCATGATGGGGAGATAAGCATGGAACGGGCAGAAACCGCCGCGTTTGCGGAGGAAAAACGCAAAAACAAGAAAAAACCCTTGCAGGTGGGGCGGGAGCGTTGGGATAAGCACGCCGTGATTGCTTGTATTATGGCGATCATCCCCCTCATCGGATTTATCTTGTTCAGTATCTTTCCGCTTGTCATCTCTTTCCTTGCGCTGTTCTGCAACGTCGATTTATACGATCTTTCGAATATAAAATGGAATAACTTCGAGGGGTTCCAATCGGTTTTCGTGCCCGGGCATGCATTCGATTTGTTCGGGTTCGACGTTGCGACTTATTTTTATAAGGCATGCGGTATTACCCTTTGGGTGGCGAGCACGCAGTTCATCACGTTGGCGATTTCGATTGTGATAAGCGCGTTTTTGGCGCAGAAATTAAAGGGTTCGCGCTTATTTCAGGTGTTGTTCTTTATCCCGTACATCTGTTCGGGCGTTGCCGTGGCGATGATGTGGCGGTGGGTGTTCGCCGATACGGGCATTCTCAACGCGATCTTCGGTTCGAATGTAAAATGGCTGACCGACGTCAGAACGATGACGCTTTGCATCATCACCGCCATCATTTGGCAGGCGCCGGGGTACGGCATCGTCATGTATAAGAGCGCAATGAACGACATCAACGCCTCGCTTTACGAGGCGGCCGCGCTCGACGGGGCAAACGGATTTCAGAAGTTTATTCACGTCACCGTTCCGTGCATTGCGCCCACGACCTTCTATCTGCTTATTTCGGGAATCGGCGCGGGACTACTGACGTGCGACATGGCGCTCTTGATCGTTCCCGATTCGTGGGAAACGGTGGGCGGAAACGGCTCGATGGGATTGACGCTTATGCGGTTCGTCTATTATCTCATTCAGAACGACGTGAACAATCAGGACGCATTCGGCAACCGATATATGGTATCCTGCGCGGCGATCATCAGTTGGGTGCTGTTTGCTTTGACGGCTGTCTTTTCGGTCATCCTTTTCAAAAGACGCCAAAAGAGTATGGAGTGAGTTATGGAAGAAATCGTTACGGTTCAAGATCGGAAACGCAAAAAGTTTCCCGTTACTAAAATGATCGTCTATGCAGTGCTCGTCCTGTACTCGATTTTTCTCTTCGCACCAATTCTCACCATTCTCGTTTCGTCCTTTATACCTGGCGACGAGTTGGCGCGGGCGGAGTGGTACGTTTGGGGGACGGCGCATCCCACGTTCGACGGCTACGTCAAACTCTTTACCGAAGATCCCTATATCTTGAGCACGGGGATACCCTCGTTAATCCTCGGGATCATCAATACGCTGTGGATGACGCTCGTGCCGCTCGTGGTCGGGTTGCTCGTTTCGGGCTTGTCGGCTTACGCGTTTTCCAAACTGCGTTTTCCGGGCAGAGAAAAACTGTTCGAGGTCATGGTAATCATTTCCATGGTGCCGCTCGGCGCGTTCGGCGTCATTTCGTACATCTTCTATTCAACGCTCGGTTGGATCAACGAATTGGGTTGGATGCCTCTCGTGATTCCCGGCATGTTCGGGAGCATCAGCACGGTATTTTTCCTGCGCATGTATTTCGACGGTATTCCCACGGGGCTTTTGGAGGCGGCGAGAATCGACGGGGCGGGCACGATCACGGTATTCTTCCGTATCATGTGGCCGCTTGCTATGCCCGCGTTCATTGCGCAGTTCATCTTCGGGTTTGTAGGCGGTTACAACAACTACATGTCGGCATTGCTCTATTTAAACAACAATCCCGACTTTATCACGTTGCAGCTTGTATTGAGCAAGGTCACAACGCTGTTTCCCGGCGCGGAATACAAAAACGTATGGTGCGCGTCGTCGATTATCGGCATTCTTCCGCTTATCGTCATCTATTGTTTCACGCAGAAATATTTCCTCGAAGGGATCACTGCGGGCGGCGTCAAGGAATAATTTATCGGAAATTTTAAGGAGGAAAATAAATGAAAAAAGGCAAATGGGCAATCATGCTTGCGTGCGCGATGTTCGCGTCTACGGCTGTTCTCACGGCTTGCGGCGTGGAGGACGAAACGCAGTATGAAATTGCGAATTATCAAGGTCAGCTCGAAGCAGGGCAAACGAAGTCTGATTACAACAAGGCATTGTTCTACCGCAACGACAAAAAAGCGGACGGCGCCGATCCCTTCGTACTCGACAACACGGCGCGCGACGGCTATTACTATATGTACACGACCGCCGGTTCGTTCTATTCTTATCGTTCCAAAAACCTTTCCGATTGGGAAATGGTGGGCAACGCGCTTGACAATCTGCATTACGGTGCAAACGGCACGACTTCTCTTGCAAGAAGACTGACGAGCGACGCGCTGTGGGCGCCCGAAGTCGTCTACGATGCCGAAGCGGATAACGGCGAGGGCGCTTATTATCTCTTTTTCAGCGCCACGCCCGAAAAGGACGACAGCGTGGTGTCGGGCGGCGGCGCGATCGCTTGCCAACCGTATTATCAGCCTTACGTTGCCGTTTCCAAATATCCCGACAGGGGATTTCGGTTCGTCGACTTCAAAGATGCGAACAGTTGCGGGCAGGAAAATCTGCATACCTATAACGAGCAGCCCGGTATCGAAAAGGACGACGGCAGCGGCGATTATGAAGACGCGTTTACCGATTATTTTGCAAGATATATCTTCCTCGAACCGGGGAAATATTACGAATTCTGCAAAGCGGCGGGAATCGATACGAGCATCCGCGAAAACGACATGGGGCACTACATGGGCGCGATCGACCCGCACCCCTACGAAATCAACGGCAAAAAATATATGTATTGGGTCGTCGACTGCGGCAACAACGGCATCTTCGGCATGGAAATGGAAAATTGGCTCAAACCCAAATGGGAAACGGCGAAACTTCTGACCATGTCGCGCTACTACACCGTTGCCGATTATCAAAAAGCGTTGAACGGCGAAACCGTCGATGCGGTTTCTTACGAAGACGCCGGCAACGTCATCAACGAAGGCATGTGCATGACCGAGCATAAAGGGAAATATTATCTCACCTATTCGGTCAACGATTATGCGAACAATTCCTATCAGGTATGTCAGGCGGTTGCCGACAGTCCTTTGGGCGAATTCCGCAAGCTCAACGCAGAGGAAGGCGCGGTACTCCTTTCGGCAGGTTTGCAGGGCAGCCAGGACGTTTCGGGCACGGGTCATCACTCGTTCGTTACCGTAGACGGCAAGATGTATATCGTCTATCACCGCCACAACAGCGCCATCGTCATGGGCGGTGCGCGTAACCCTGCCGTTGACGAAGTAACGTGGATTACGGTGAAAGACAAAGACGGACGCGATCTGGACGTTTTGTATGCCAACGGTCCGACTTCCACCGTGCAGCCTTTGATTAAAGGGGAGTATCGCAACATCGCGGGCGAAGCGCAAATCAAAGGAACGAAAGATGCGAACTATCTCACCGACGGCGTGCTTTCTCTTTATACGCAGCACAACCCTGCGTTTATCGCAAACGTGAAAGAAACGGTCATTACGAAACAGACGACGTTTACGCTCGATTTCGGATCGGCGCGGACGGTGCGCGCGGTCATGGTATACAACTCCAAAGATGCGTCGACGATTTTCAAAGCCGTTAAACGCATCGAATTCGTATGCGAAGAGAACGGCAAACAAGTCGTGAAATTTATCAAAGATTTGGAATTCAGCAAGGAATATTACAAAGCGGACGATTTGTACGGCAATGCGTATTACGTAACGCCCGGTTCGTGCGTGTATGCGGAGTTCGAAGAGCTTAACGTGAAGTCCGTTCGGGTGACGATCGACCTTCCCGAAGGACAGAAGAGCGTCGGCATTTCCGAAATCAAAGTGTTAGGCAAATAAGGAGGAAGAGTATGAACAGAAAAAGAAAAACCGCAGTCGTAGCGTTGCTTTCGGTATTTGCGATGACGACGCTGTTCGCAGCCTGCGAGGCGTCGAAAAATATTACCGAAGTGCCGACGGATAAGGATTACGGTTACAACAACCCCGACCGCGTGTATGCGCAGCCCGACGAAGGGTTCAAAATCGACGGCAAAGCGGACGAGGAAGTTTATAAAAACAGTAAATGGGTGTATCTGCACAATCAAAACGGTACGAACACCGTTGATCTTGCCATGACGAGCCACTTCGGCGAAAAGGGCATGTATTTCGTCTACGACGTAACCGAAAACACGCCCATCTACGTCAACCCCGACCGCGCAAGTTACATTAACAGCGGAATTGAGATGTATTTCGCGCCGCAGGGCATTACGAGCATGTCGAACGACCACGTGTACGAGATCGACCTCGAGGCGACGGGCACGGTTTCGTTCAAAAAAACTTCGGGCTACGTCGGTTCTTGGGTCGACGTACAGTCGACGGACGCCATCATGGCGTATGCCGCATCCGAATTGAAGGGCGGCGAAGTCAACTCGGGCAACTGTTTCGGCTATACGATCGAATTCTTTATTCCTTGGGACTATGTGCAATGGCTCGGCATGAATCCCGCCACCATGAAGGAAGAGACGGTCAGCGTCAGCCCCGTGCACATTACTTCGTACAATTACAACGGCACAGATCACGAAATCGATCGTTATTGGTATCCGTTTGCGACGCAGCTCGGCGGCGACGGGTTCCACAACGTCGGGCAGTATTTCAAATTCGGTAAAGACGGCGTCGCCGGTACCGTACCCGTCTCATACGTTCAAGGCGATCACTGCACGGTTTCCGGTCCCGCGGCGGCGCTGCCCGGTCTGCCCGTAACCGTCACGCTCACGCCCGAAGAGGGGTACGCCGTCAGCGCATTTACCCGCAACGGCAACGATTATCTGAAATTTTTGAACTATAACGAAGACGGTTCGGCGACCTACACCGTCACCTGCGAAGAAGGTATGTCGTTTTCGGCGACTGCGGAACAGGTTGTTTCGGGGAATAAAACTCTGACGGGAAAGATCAACCTGAAAAAAGCGGGCGGCGATACGCTCAGCGGACTTTCCGCCACTTATGCCGATGTGGACGGCGAGCATACGCTGCCGCTTTCGGCGGACGGCACCTTCGAACTCAAAGATCTGCCGCAGGCTTATTATACGATCACGGCGGAAAAGAGCGGTTACGGAAGAATTACCCGCGGGATTTACCTCAACCGCAATATCGATACGCAGATCGATCTCGAATACGGCACGTTCGATATTGTGGAGGGATCGTGTTGGGATATCGAGAATGCGAACGAAGGCTATCTCATTAAGAAGGGTGGCAGAGGCGTCATTCTTTCGAAGAATATATACGATACGGTCTACGCGGAGGCGAGCCTGCATTACGACGATACGCTCGCCGCAAGTTCTAACGTTAACGACGATATAGAACAGCGTTCGGGCATCCGCATGAAGTTCTCGGGCGGCAAGAGCTGGTCGGTTACGCTCATTCGCAGCGGAGACGCCTACGGTGTCATGTATGCCAAACACAACAACGATTTCATCTTCGGGTGGAGTACCGTGTACGTCTTGAACGCCAAAGAGATTGCGAAATACAAGAGCGGCAACGGCATCAATCTCGGAATTCTGCGCGACGGCACGACGGCTTATATTTATCTCGACGGCGAAATCATTCATACCGAAAACCTTGCGCCCGAGGGCGTGAAAGCGGATGAAAGAGTTCAGATCGGGTTTGAAGGATTTTATTACAACACTCAACCGCAGATCATTCCGTATGCCATTCGGGACGACCATGCAAACGAAGTGGCGATCGTCAAAGATAAGGAAGAGGGCGCTACCGTTTCCGTTTCGGGCGTCAGCAAGGTAGGCGAGAACGTTACCCTCGTTATCGAGAAAAACAACGCCTCCCACGTGCTCTTGTCGTTGCTCGTGAACGGCGTCGAAATGAGCGGTTCGGTCAGAACCGATTTGCCCACGACAGATTATCTTATAATTGCGGAAAACACGAGCCTTACGCTCAACATCGAAGTCGTTTACGGTACGCCGCAGGAGATCACGGCGAATATCGCGGTGGACGGTGCATGGAACGCAAACGGCATCGAATTTACCTTCACCAACGCCGCTGACGAAACAAATGTGAAAACGGCGGTTGTTGCGAACAATAAGATGCGCATCGAGAACATGTTGCAGGGGCGTTGGCTTGTCACGGCAAACGTCTTCGGCAAGAACGTCGAGCTTGGCAGCTATTCAGTCGTTTCGACGGCGGAAAAGAAACTTGACGTGGAAAACGTGTTTATCGGCGGCAAGAAACTCGATCCTTCCGTCATCGATCTTTCTACGGGCAGCTTTGTCTATCACAGCTCCATCAACGAAGATTATTCCATCCGCATCAATGAAGCGGGCGACGCTTTCCTTGCGGCAAAAATTAAGCTCAGCGCAGAGGATAGAGCCAAACTATTAAGGGGCGGCGAGGTTTCCTTCGGTATGTATATGACGGTGGAAGACGCAAACGGTAAACCGACGACGCATTGGACGGATATTTGGATCAAAAACGTCGGAAACGACAATTGGCTGACGATCCGCACCGACTTCGGCTGGGAAGAAAAAATCTGCAATCCGTTTACGGCGCAAGTAAGTTCCAACGAATATTCGAAGGCGCTGTTCGGCAACGGACTTTACTTTGTACTTCAATATAATGCGACAACGGGCGCAATGGAAACTTATTTAGGCTCGAACGATTACAGCGTAAAAAGGTTGCGTGATTGGAAGGACGACGCAAATCTCTTCCCAGCGGGTGGTACGGTCGTACAGGCAGGGTTCCGCGACAATCTCGCTTGGGGCGAAACGGGCGTTTCTGCGCAGGTCGAAGGATTCCGCTACGGCAAGACGTTGTTAGCGGCGCTCGGCGTTGCGGGCAAAAGTGTTATCATCCGCGAATCGGCTGAAAACGGCACGGTAACGTGGGGGAAAAACTCTTATACCGCGGGCGAGAACGTTTCGTGCACGATAGCGGCAAACGAAGGTTATTTTATCGACGCCGTTTTTGTAAACGGATGCGACGTAACCGCTCTTATCGGTGCGGACGGGACGCTCACGCTGAATGGGTTTACCGCTGTCGAACTCGATTTGAATGCGGTATTCGTCAAGGCGGAAAATCTTGCAACGGTTACGTTGACGGTGGAAGACGTTTGGAATGCGGAAGGGCTCGAAGTGACGTTATCGCGCGAAGGCTTTGCGGACATAACGGGCACCGTTGAAAACGGGAAGATCTTCTTGAAGAACGTTATGCAGGGCACGTGGACGGTTCGCGCGCAAATATTCGGCGCTCCCGTTACCGCGCAACTGAAAGTCATGGGAGACGTGAATTTCGATCTCGGCAGCTTTTTCGTATATTCCGATCAGGCAAAGGGCAACGTGAACATTGCTGAGGGCAAACTGACCTATCACGGCGACGCGCGGGAAGATGTGGCGATTAACACTTCGGTCGAGGGCGACGCTTGGATTTTGGGAAAAGTGAGCTTGTCGAAAGAGGATTTCGATAAAATTATGAACGGCGGGCAAGTTCCGTTCGGCATGTACGTAATGTTCAGCGACGGTACTTACAAATACGTCAGCCTGAACCTTTCCAACAAGTCGGGCGATATGCACCTTTGCCTGACCGACGGATCTTGGTGGGAAGACAATCACACTTGGGGAAACGGTTGCAGCAGCCATTTGGGAACGATCAACCAAGACAATACCTATACGTTGAACAAATACGGTGAAGCGCTCAGGGGCGACGGATTGTATTATATTCTCAATTACAATGCGTCGACGGGCTATCTTTCCGTCTACTACGCAACGAACCCCGACGACGTGATCCTTGCCAAGGAAATGGGGCACGACGGTATCCAAAACGGCACGATCGTGAAATTCGGCGTCAACCGGGGACACGGTTGGGGCGAAACGCCCGTCACGTTCAACGTGGTCGACTTCCGTTACGGCAAAACGCTTGCGGAAGCGTTCGGAATTGCCGATCAAACGATTGAGGTCACGGGCGCCGGACAGAAAGAAAACGGAACGGTCACGGTGAGCGAAACCAAACGCGGCGGCAACGTAACCGTCACACTGACGCCGGCAAACGGTTATAAAGTGGAGACGTTTACGGTAAACGGTCAATTCGTAGACGTTGCCAAACTTATCGACGGAACGTATACATTGGAAGGCTATCTCGGTGCGACGCTAAACGTAGAAGCGACTTTCGCGGAAATCGTAAAGGTAAGTAATTTAAGCATTGTCGGCAATAAACTCGGCGTCGAGGACAATACGGCAAACGGCTTGACGGCAACGCTTTCCGACGGTATCCATACCTATTCGGGCACGGTGACGAACGGATCGGTCGCGTTCAATAACGTCGTTACGGGCAAAGGCTATACGCTTTCGATCGAGGGTTTTGTCTCCGCAACCAACCTCGAAGTGCTTCCGGTAACGGGGATCGCAGATACGCTCACGCTTGTATTCGATACCATGCTAAACATGGCTCAAACGTGGAATTGGGGCGACGGCGGCACGTTCTCGGGCGAATACGGCGAAAAGTATAAGCATACGAGCGGCGCAACCATGTGGTACGTAACGAAAGAAAGCTATAACAAAGTAATGATAAAAGCGAACGTCAATACCGATGCAACGGGACGGCAGGGCGTTATGGTCAAGTTCGGAGACGAATACGTTCTTGTTCAGCTCGAAACGGTAGGCGGCGGTAGCAGTTATAAAATCAGTTGGAATGATGACGGCGGTTACAGCAGTTGGGGAACGGGCGTGAAGAACATTACGGGTACTTGGGATGCATTCATCGATCCGCTGTCTTCCGAGCAGGTCGCCGAAATGAAGAAGGGCGAATTGTTTATAACGCTTCTCCGCGACGGAAACGTGATTCACGGTTTCGTAAACGACGTTTATTGCTCAACGCTCACGCTTGACGCAAAATATCAAAACGCTGCCTGTCAGGTCGGTTTCTACGCTACCGATATTAAGGTCAACGCGGAAAGAGAATATTACGTTTCCGCAAACATTCCCGCCGCTTCGGTTGCAATTCCTATGTTCGTTAACGGAACGGTAACTTCCGAACAGACGAATGGCACGGTCGGCGACGAATTGGCGCTCAAAATAACGCCCGCCGCAGGTTACGCCTGCACGAGTCTGAAAGTCAACGGCAGGGAGCTTCTTGCGAACAGCATTACGTCGGAAACGGTTATAAAAACGGTGATGTCCGCGAAATTTGATATCGAAGCGACGTTTACGTCAACTTTCGTCACGTCAATCGATCTTATTACCGGCAATAATGCGGATATCGACCTCGATGCGGACGTGAACGGCATGAGCGTGTACGGCTATGAGATGTTCGAAGATGAAAACACCGTTTATGCCAAGGACGAGAATAATCTTTTGGATATCAGCGCGGCGAAGGATCATAAGAACGGATGGGCAGGCGACTTTGATTCGCATGGTTGGACGGTCGTTTCCAGCGGCAAGAAAGGCGGAGGCGTTTGCATTACGGGCGAGTTCGATATGCAAGTGAAAGTCGTAAAAGGCATGCAGGCGATCCGTATCTTCGTCGGCGGATGGTGGATGGGAAATCATGGCGGCGTATTTACTTTGCAGGATGCGGAAGGGAACGTATACGCGAAAGTGACCTATCGCTCGGCAAACGGTTCGGATCCCAACGATATTTTCGTGTTCAACGTGGATACTTCGTCTTGGGAGAATGACGAGAGCCGCGAATTCGTACTGCACTTTAACGGAAACGGTTTCGATCAGTTACCTTTTGCCGGCGTGCAGATTCTCGGCGAAAATGCGGTCGATTCCGCGGAATAACAAGCGGATAAAAATCTTAAGAAAAGAAAAACGGGGCGGCGGTTTCTGCCGTCCCGTCTTTTCGCAAATAACATTTTAAAAAGGAAAAATAACATGAACAAAACACTCAACAACCTGACGACGGAAGAAAAATTACGCTTGATCTGCGGAAAAGATTGCTGGCATACCTGCGACTTCGACGGAAAGCTGCCGTTTATCAGGGTAACGGATGCAAGCATGGGCGTGCGTATGCCCGTTGATCCCGAACAATGGAGCAGCGGCGATAAACCTTCCGTATCCTATCCGTCTATGCAGATGCTTGCCAACACATGGAATTTGGAAATTGTAAAAACATACGCCGAATGCGTGGCGGACGACTGTTTGGATTACGGCGCGGATATTTTGTTGGGGCCGGGGGTGAACATCAAGCGCTCGCCGCTTTGCGGGCGGAACTTCGAATATTTTTCGGAAGACCCTTATCTTGCGGGTACGCTTGCAAAACAATACATTGCGGCTATGCAAAGCGAAGGTGCAGGTGCGTGCGTCAAGCATTTTTGCTGCAACAACCTCGAGTATAACCGCTTGCAGCAGTCGAGCGAGGTGGACGAACGGACGCTACGCGAAATCTATTACAGACCGTTTGAAATTGCCTGTGAGGCAAAGCCCGTGAGCTTAATGTCGAGTTACAACCGCATTAACGGCGTGCTTGGCTCGGAATACAAAAAAGGTTACGACGTGCTGCGCAAGGAATACGGGTTCGACGGGTTGATCGTTTCGGATTGGGATGCGGTACGCGACAGAACGAAGGCGGCGCAGGCGGGGTGCGATTTGGAAATGCCGTTCCACCCCGAGCATTACGACGCGCTCGTTGCCGATTACAAGGCGGGTAAAATTACCGATGCGGAAATCGACGTCTGCGCGCAGCGCGTGCTCGATCTTGTGTACCGCTGCAAAGCGTTGCAGGCGGGGAAGACGCGCAATTTTACGCAGCAGGAACGGCTTGCGTTTACGCAGACGGCAGAGGAAGAGGGCATTGTGCTCTTGAAGAACAACGGCGTGCTGCCCCTGAAAAAGGGACAAAGTCTGAGTATGTGCGGTTGGTTCGCGCGTCCGTGCGCGTACGAACGGAAAAAACCCGAGTTGATCTGCGGCGGCGGTTCGGGCAGGGTGGAACGGTTGACGCCTATGTTCGATATGCTCGAAATCATGCAGAGAGTGCACGGCGGCAAAATAACGTATGAGGCTGCGTTCTCCGAGGACGGCGTGGACAGTTCGTTTATGATCCCCGGAAATGCCGTAGATAATGCGGCGGAAAGCGACGTGAACATCGTATTTGCGGGCACGGGCGCGCGCATCGAGAGCGAGGGCGGCGACAGACACGCCATGAAGCTCGAAAACACCGCACCTACGCGCGCAATTTTGGATACAGCAGCAGTCAATCCCAACACGATCGTGGTGCTGTTTGCGGGTACGGCGATCGACATGAGCGATTGGATCGATGAGGTGGCGGCGGTTTTGTACGTCGGGTTCCCCGGCGAAAAGGGAGGCGAGGCAATCGCCAACGTATTGACGGGCAAAGTGAATCCGAGCGGAAAACTCAGCGAAACCTTTCCGCTCTCTTATGAGGATACGCCTGCGGCAAAGGGATATATCGACAGCAAAGTCACACGCTACGAAGAGGGATTGGACGTCGGTTACCGCTATTATGATACATACGGCATTCCCGTTTTATTTCCCTTCGGGCACGGACTTTCCTATTCGGAGTTTGAATATTCCAAGATTGAACTTGTCAAAAAAGACGGCTGTTCGCTTGAAGTTTGTTATCATATTTCGAATGCGTCGCAGACGGACGGAAAAGAGGTATCGCAGGTCTATGTGCGCGCGATGAGTTCGTACGTCTACCGTCCGTTTAAGGAACTGAAAGGTTTTACAAAGACGCTCGTCAAAGCGGGCGCAACGCAAAAAGTTTCGGTGCTGCTCGATCGACGCGCATTCGAGTATTGGTCGGTTTCGGAAAACGGTTGGGACGTCGAAGACGGTATTTACGAAATTATCGTCGGCGCTTCCGTTGCAGATGAGAAATTGAAAGCGAAAATCAAAATAAAAGGCGGCGTGATCGCCGTTCTGTAGGTAGTATTATGGAACAAATTATTTACGGCAATATCCGCGTGCAGTTTTTGAGCGAAAATACCGTGCGCATCGAGTACGGAAAGAACGGAACGTTCTGCGACGAAAACACGTTTTTTATTCCGAACCGAACGGCGTTTACGGGCGGCGTTTCTCATTTGCGGGAAGGCAACGTAATTCGTTTCGGAGAATATGAATTGTATCTGCCCGAAAATGCACAATCGCTTGCGGGCGTACGGTTAGAAAAGAACGGCAAGGAAGTTTATACATACAAAGAACTTGCAAACAGCGGAGAATTGCCTGCTTTGGGGAACACGCCCGAAGCGTTCGCGCTTTCGGATACGCCGCGTATCATCGTTCCCGAGGGAGGATATTCCGTCAACCGCAAGGGCGAATATACGGTCGAAGAAAACGTGGAAGATATTTATCTGTTGCTGTGCGGGGGCGATGCGAAGAAGCTGCGCAAGCTCTACGTTGAACTCACGGGTAAGTGCGAGCTTGTGCGTCTTTCCACGCTCGGCGGTTGGAACTCTAAATATTACGCTTATTCGGAAGAAGGAGCGAAACAACTCATTTTGGATTACGAGGCGCATAATATTCCGCTCGAAAATATGGTGCTCGACACCGATTGGCGTGCGGCGTCCGACCGCGGAATCGGGTACGATGTCGACACCAAGCTGTTTCCCGATATGAAACGGTTTATGGATTTCGCGCATGCGCACGGCGTGGAAATCATGTTCAACGACCACCCCGAACCCGTAGACGGGGCGGAAAGCGTGTTCTCGCCCGAAGAGATCGCTTACCGCGAAGAAAAGTTGTTGCAGGTCATGGAAACGGGCTTGGATACCTGGTGGTACGATCGGAATTGGCATACCAAATTGAAGAGTCCGTCGAAAGGCGTCAATCACGAAACGCTAGGCTTGTATCTGTTCGAGGACGTTACGCGGCATCACTATCAAAAACAGGCGAACGATCAAAAGATTTACCGCCGTCCCGTACTGATGGGCAACGTCGACAACGTGGCGAACGGGTGCTATCTGAATATTTATTCGAGTGCAAGTCACCGCTATTCCATTCAGTGGACGGGGGATATCGACAGCACGCCCGACGCGCTTTCGCAGGAAGTCGACACCATGTTAAAGTGCACGAATAACTGCATTCTCTACGTGAACGCCGATTGCGGCGGACATTTAGGCAATCCCGATAAAGAGGAATTTATCCGTTGGATGCAGTTTGGAACGCTGTCGCCCGTGTTCCGCCCGCACTGCACGAACGTCGTGGAACGTTTCCGCGAGCCGTGGGTGTACGACAAAGAAACCGAGGATATCGTGCGCGAGTATAACAATTTGCGTTACCGTTTGCTGCCGGTTATTTATAAAAACGCTTATCACGCATACGAAAGCGGCGAGCCGATTTTTAAGGCGCTCGGCTTCGAGTATCCGAACGATAAAGAGGCGTTAAAGCGGAACGACGAATATATGCTCGGGAGTAATTTGTTGATTGCGCCGATTGGGGGCACGTATCCCGCGCCTGTTGCAAGCGAAAATTATAAAATTTCGGTAAAAGCGACGTTCTTCGACGGCACGGAGTTAAAAGGCGATCCGATCGCCCAAACCAAGTGGAAAACGCTTGAAATGGTGCTCAATCACGTATCGCCCGAAGAAGGCGTGCCCGTTTATAATTTCTCCGCGCGGTTTGAAACGTCGTTGTGCTTCAAAACGAAAACGAAGCTTTATATCAAATGTGACGATGGTTGCACGGTGTGGGTAGATGGAAAGAAAGTTCACGAGGATCATACGCTGCATTCCGCCATGCTCTTCCCGCTTTGCGAAGTGAGCGCGAACGAAGAGCATGAAATCAAGATCGAATATTTTCAAGCGGGCGGCGAAGCAAGCTGCGTTTTGTGCGCTAAGGAGGTACAAAGCGAAACGGGCAAGTGCGTTTATCTGCCTGCCGGAAAATGGCTGGCTCCGTTCAACGGCAAAATTTACGCGGGAGAAAGAACGGTTACGCGTGAATACGGTTTGCGTGAAACGCCTCTGTTTGTGCGTCTCGGCGCATTGATCCCGCTTGCATACGCGGCGCATAATACCAAAGAGCAGAAATGGGATAAATTAGTATACGACTTTTATCCCTGCAAGGATGCGGCGGACGAGGGATATCTTTACGAGGACGATACCGAAACGACGGCATACAAATACGGGCAGTTCCGCAAGAGTGCATACAGAGTGGAGTATTGCAAAGAATGCAACGCTTACGTTATAAATCTTTCCAAAGCAGAGGGGACGTTCGCGGGAGAGAAATGTTTTAACGAGCGTGAAATTACGTTCAAGGTGCATTTGTTAAGCGAGCAAATCAAGCGCGTGACCGTGAACGGAAAAAAAGTTGATTTTAAGGTTGTAAAAAAGGATGCTTTCGCCTTCCCCTTGAACGCGGGTGAAGCCGCACCCGATGGCAACGTAATCTGCGTACCAATCAAAACCGACGTATCAAAAGATTATGAAATAAAATTTTATCTGTAAGAAACACAATGAGTTAGCTTATTGCTGAGAATAAGCGAAGAATCGTAAGTGTTATTTTAAGGGATTCAGCGTTCGTATTGAAATAGCTGGGAAATAAGTATCGAGCATTAGACTTGCGGCGTGAAGAACGAGCCGTATTATATGCGTCAGTTCGCATTTCCCTTGGTATACAACTAGAATGTAACGAAACTCGATAGTCTTTTAGTAATTCGCTTTTCATCTAAGAGGGTTTTTCTACCC
Source organism: uncultured Christensenellaceae bacterium (assembly GCA_910588615.1). Taxonomy (GTDB): domain Bacteria; phylum Bacillota; class Clostridia; order Christensenellales; family Borkfalkiaceae; genus Gallimonas. The sequence continues at coordinate 30,437 of CAJUOI010000025.1, forward strand.
GTTATGGCGATATAAATGAACTATAAAAAATCCTCGACGGCAAAACGCCTTCGAGGATTTTTTATATGTTTTTTTAGCTGTGAAATAACCTTGCGCAACGCTTATTCAGAATGGTGGCAGAAAAACGAAGAAGGAGGTGATATCGGGTGCGGGCGAACGAACGC
>CAJUOI010000026.1 GCA_910588615.1 uncultured Christensenellaceae bacterium
TGCCCGTACAACTCATTTGAATGTCTGTTGTACGGTATTTACCGTCCTTATAGGCGACCGTCTTTCCGTCGTCCTCGTAAACGGTCGTCTTAGCTGTGTAATTTGCCGAAGGATAGACCTCGAGCGACATTTCCGACCAATCTTTTTCGTCCACGTTTTTCATGTTCCGCGCAAGCGCGATCAGCGCGCCTTCGCGCACGAAAATCGGCGAGGTTTTAATATTGTGCGTCACTTCCACCGTCTGCGGACCACTGTAACGCGTGCCCGTCCAAACGTCGATCCAGGTTCCTTCGGGGAAAAACACTTTGCGCGTATCGTTTCCGCTCGAAGCGGAAATCGGCGCAACGAGAATATAATCGCCCAAGAGGTATTCGTCGTTATTCTTTGCCTCTACGTACTGCGGATATTCGATATCGAGGCGTCGCATGATCGGCAAGCCCGTTTCATAGTTCTCGTGCGCAAGCGCATAGTAGAGCGGCAACAAGCGATAGCGCATATCCTGATAGACGTGAACGACCTCCTCCGCCGTGTCGCCGTAGAGCCACGGCATGCGCCCCGGTTCCGTATTCGTACACTGCGTGCGCATAATCGACGAGAGAGCACCGTACTGCATCCAACGTATGTAGCTGTTGGGCGATTTTTGCTCTTTGTGACCGCCGAGATCGGAGCTGACGTAAGGGATTCCCATTTCCGCGCCCGCCATGATCGCACCCTCGATTTCCTGTTGCAACCACGAAGCGTCCGTTCCCGTATCGCCCGTCCATTGAATTGCGTAGCGATGCGCCGTAAGATCGGAAGCGTATACATAAGAACCGTTAAAGCACCCGTCAACATTCGCCTGCAAGAGCGTGCGCCGCGCGTACTCTTCCACGGCGTTGTTTTCCACAAGGCTATCGTAATATTCGCGCGTGATCCACGTGTAAACATACATCCCCGTTGCGAATCTGGAATATTCGGGCGTAAGCTGGTTGAGCTGCACGCCCCAGTTTCTGTCGTAATACCAATAATCTACGCCCATCTGCATCAGCAGTACGAGATTATGGTTGCGGAACTCTACCTCTTCTTTATCGAGCAGATTGTCCGTTCCGGGCGCAGGTCTTGCGTGATCGTTGAAGAAAACATCGCAGCCGAGATCGTGTACCTGTTTCAAAAAGTCTTCCATATCGGGGAAAAGTTCTTTATTGATTTCGTATCCGTCGCCGCCGCCCACGCGCCAATCGGTATCGACGGTAAACACGTCGATAGAATAACCGCGCTTTTGGTACTCTTCAATTTGCGCCAGCGCGCCCTCTGCTGTATAAGCGGTATAACGGCACTCCCAGAATCCGAACGTCTTTAAGTTGATCATGTCGGTTTGACCCGTCAACGCAACGAAATTTTTCGAAAACGCTTTATAGTCGCCGTGCGGCAAAAATACGTAAATATCCGTCGCGTTCTTATCAAACTCCCAACCCTGCAACGGCACGTCGCTGTCGGAAACCGAATAACCGTAATCGGAGGGAATCACACGCGGGCTGTCGGTAAAATACCAGCTCGCGAGCTCGTCGGAGGGCGACGGCAGATAGACGTTCGTTCCCGTTGCGCCGAGATAGTTAAAGAGCTTTTCTCCTTCGCCGTCTACAATATAAATCCCTTCCGCCTTACTGCTTTTCGGGATCACAACGGTATAATTTTCGGTGATCACATTATAGCCCGTTTCCGTCTTTTCTGTGCGGCAAGTAACTTTTTCGCCCCATTCGTCGCGATTGAGAACGACGTAGCTTTCCCTGTTCTCAAATTCGCCGTTCGACTTATCCTCGATCCGCACGAGAGAATCGGACAAAAGCTGCAACCGCGTATCGCCATAAACGAACGTAGTGACCTTCGCCGATTCGTCTTCTTTCAATTCTGCCTCAGCCGACTGTCTTTCGTAACCGCACGTGCCGCAACGGTTACCGCCGAAGTCATGCTCGGCTCTGTCTTTCACCTCGTCTTTATGCTCGCAGGTCGCGGCATGCCAATGGTATTGCGCATCCTTCGACCACTCGTTAGAAAACGTGTGTTCATGCCCGCACGCCGTTAAGATTCCCAACGTGCAGGTCAGCGCAAATGCCACCGAAAAAATTGCCAATGTTTTTCTTCGCATTGATCACTCCTCCCCGTCTTTCTCTTACTCAAATTCCGCAACGATTTCGATATCGCCGTTGCAATTCACGGAAAATTGTCCGTTTTTCACCGATTCCGTTCTGTCAACGCCGTTTACGATGACGGATTTAAGTTCCTTGCCGTTATCGGGCACGACGTAAAAATTAACTTTATCGCTCGTCAGACACCATTCGTAGCCGTATTGCTGCGTTACCTTTCCGCCGCCCGCCGCTGAAATCGTAATTTTGTTGCTGATAAAGCCGTCTTTATCAAACACATAGCCCTGATCGGGATTGCCCCAACTTGAAATAGTCGGAGTTTGATTATAACCGAAGTTATACCAGGTGCGCACCAATACGGTTCCGTAATCGTCGAGCGTGCTCGATATCATGGTCGGATTGAAGAATACCGACTGCGGCCTCGTCTTACGCCCGAAGAGCGAATACGGCATAAAATATTCGACTTGATAATTGTAGCACTCGCCTTTGAGAATATCGCCCTCGCGCACGACGGCAGATATGGGCGTCTTATCGACGTCTGTCACGAGCACCTTCAAGCCCGTAGGCGTAAACTGCGAAATTTTGAAACGGTTGCCCGCCGTGCACTCCACCTCGTACACGCCGTCCGTCTGCATCTTCGCATCGCCGAACGCAAAATAGCCGTTAAAGCAAGTGATGTTTCCCGTCGCGACAGTGTTACTGTGATAGGCAAGGCGGCTATCCTCGATCCGCGCCGCAACGACGATCCCCGTTTCCGCAAAATACGTTGTCATTTCGAGCGTGCCCGTTTCGCTTCCTTCGATCTTTTTTCCCTTGAACCACTTGCGTCCTTCGTAAAAGCCTTCTTCGAACTTCCCGTCGATCGTGATCTCCGCATCGGGCACGACTGTAGACGTTACGTTCCCCGTAAACTCATAAGGCGCTTTATCGGACGGAGCCATTTTATATTCATATTCCGGTCCGTCCGCCTGCAATTTTCCGCAAGCGGTCAACGCGCCGCAGGCAGCGACAGCCGCAACTGCCGAAACAACCAACGCAAAAATCTTTCCTTTTCTCTTCATGATCGGTTTTCCTCCTTATTTCCCGTTACTTCTTTCCGACGATCGCCACTTCGGAAACCGCCGCAACCTTTTGTCCTTCGGGCACCTCTACCGTAAAGCGGATTTTCTTCACCGAAATCGCGTCGAAATCGGCATAGACGCTTCCGCCGTAAATCGGATAAAATTCGTCGTTCAGTTCGCTGTAAAAATACGCCGTATTCTTGTTGACAAGCAATTCCTTGATAAGATAGATTTTTTCCGCACCGTTCTCCTCCGTAATAAAGGCGATATCCTTGATTTTTTGGAACATATTTTCCTTTATCTTGGAATTATAGAACATGATACCGCGCACGTCGTGCGCGCCGTCAAGCGTAATCTCAAACGTGGAGGTTACAGTCGCGCCCACCTCTTTCACATAAGTGCCGTCAAACGGTTGGCTCACGCGGTTATAGTAGGAAATCAGTCCGTCCGTCAGTGCATAAGCTGTGCCCTTCTCCGCTAAAGACCCGCGGACAAGCTCGCATTTTAAGACCGCAGAAGTAATATCGCCGTACTCTTTGCCGATTCCGAAAGTAGGTTGAACGGTATAACTCGGTCCGTTGACATGCATCACGTCGAGATCGTTTCCGTTGACGTCTTTTACCGTAATCCATTTCACCTCGTCGAAGCGAACGTGTCTGCCCGTATACTTGTTCGGGTTGTTATGCGCGTGATAGGCGATGAGAAGCTTATTCTCGCCGTTTTCGTTCAACGTGATAAAGGAATGGTGCCCGGGACCCGCGATGGCGCGGTTTTCTCCGATATCGTTATTCAAAAGCATTCCGTTCTCGCTGTCGGAAAGCTTTCTGAAATCGCCCAAAGGGCTATCAGCAACTGCCTGCATCACTCCGTAAGACGATTCGTCATATGCGCCGATCGAGAAGGTAAGATAATACTTTCCGTTGTGCTTATACATGAAGGGACCTTCGTTGCAATACGCCGCCATCTCTTCATACGATACTGTTTGCACCTGTTCTCCGTTTTGCGCCTTTTTATAATCGGCAACCGTGTAATAGCGACAAGCGGTCAACGTTTTATAAGTGGACCAATCGGGCGTAACCCAATTCGTCATTTTAACGCCTGCAATCGAGCCGGGCGTCTGGCTCCAAAAAAGATATTTTTCCTTCGTGTCGGGATCGATATATGGATGGAAGTCGATCGCGCGAACGTATCCGTTATCGATGATTCCGCCGTCCACCGTAAATATCGTATAATTCCCGCTGTACGGAAGTCCCTCTTTTTGGAACGCCTTCTGATATTCGCCGCTGTCGAGCAACGCGTACTTCGCATATTTTTGCGGATATTTGGTTTGATCTAACGTGCGTATCGTGCTCATATCCACGGGAATGAACGGACCCGTGGGAGTTTTGGAAGTTGCCGTCATAGACAGATACGTAGGACCGGGCGCGCCTTCCATCGCGCTGTCTGCGGGCGGCGTAAGCGTAAAGAAGGCGTAATATTGTTCTTCGGTTTCGTCGTAAATGACCTCGGGCGCCCAATGCGCTTCCGAACCGTTCAAATCTTCGGGAAGCTGCATAAATCCGCCGCCGTGGAACCAATCTTCGAGATTTTCGGAATAGTAATAGTTAAACCCCGTAACGTAAGCGTAATAATAACCGGTGTTGGCGGTATCGTCCAACACAAGGGGATCTGCCCCCTCGACCGCAATCTCTCCCCGACGCCAAAGCTCGTTGTTGTATTTCGGTTTATCCAAGTCGTCTAACTCCTCTTTGTAATTGCCGTCGTAGTAGGGCAATTCATAGGCAATTTTATTCACCGTTTCCGTACCGCACGCAGCCAAAGGCGCAAGCGCAAGGCAGCCCGTCAAGAATACTGCCGCCGTTTGAATTTTTTTCATGTTTTTCCTCCTTAATTTTTATTTGCGATATAACCGCAATACATAACAACATAAGAGCTTGTCGCCTGATTTGTAACCGAGCAGGCAACGGGCGCATAATTGAGATAAAGCGTTCCGGTTTCTCCCGCCTCGACCTCGATCACAACCTTTTGCGTAAAACCCGCTTCTTCGCGGTTTCCGAGCATGAGCGTTTTCACGTTCCCCGCCCGATCACGCACCGTGAGCTTTGCAAGCGTATATCCGCCGCCGAGGTAAAGAACGATTTGTTCTTTCTTTCCCGAAGTTGTTACCGAAAAATCATAGCCGATCGAATTCTTCGTACCGCCCGCAACCGTATTCGAGGCTTTTCTGTGCCCGTCGGTGTATGTTTTTTCCAATCCCGCCTTGACCTGCGAAGCCTTGTACTGTTGCGTCGGTTGATCGAGCATCAAATGTATATCCGCAGGAGCGGAAAACATGCGCGGACCGTTCTTTTTATAATCGACGCTCGTGCCGCTGTTATAACCGTAAGAGATCCAATCGGTCGTACCCGCTTCCGTGAGGTTCACGCTCGTTTCCGTGCATTCGCTTGCCGTCGCCTTGAATTTGACTTCGGTCGCGTTATAACCCGCAAACGTTGCGGAGTTTTCTACGCTTTCGTATTCGATTTCAATCGTGTACGCCTTGCTCACTTCCGTCGAAACGGTAAACGTTGCCAACGATCCGTCCAGCGCACCGCCCGTAAAGGCGAACGGTCTGCCGCCGTTTTCGTAATTTAGCTTTGCAAGCGTTTCGGGCAATACCGCCGCGCCGTTCACCTTCACGCTCTTGATTGCGCCCCAATTCGGGTTGGTATGCAACCGCACGTTCCAAGTCCTGTTCGCAAACGCCCTGTCGCCCGTAAACGAGCCATTTGCCGCACCGATTTCGATTTTCAACACGTTGCCCGTACAACTCATTTGAATGTCTGTTGTACGGTATTTACCGTCCTTATAGGCAACCGTCTTTCCGTCGTCCTCGTAAACGGTCGTCTTAGCCGTATAATTCACCGAAGGGTATACCTCGAGCGACATCTTCGACCAATCCTTTTCGTCCACGTTTTTCATGTTTTCCGCCAACGCAACGAGCGCGCCCTCGCGCACGAAAATCGGTGAGGTTTTAATATTGTGCGTCACTTCCACCGTCTGCGGTCCGCTGTAACGCGTGCCCGTCCATACGTCGATCCAGGTTCCTTCGGGGAAGAACACCTCCCGCGAATCGCGCCCCGTCCATTTGAAAATCGGAGCGATAAGAATATAATTTCCTAAGAGGTATTCGTCGTTATTCTTTGCCTCTACGTACTGCGGATATTCGATATCGAGGCGTCGCATGATCGGCAAGCCCGTTTCGTAGTTCTCATGCGCAAGCGCGTAGTAGAGCGGCAACAGGCGGTAACGCATATCCTGATAGGTATGGGCGACCTCTTCCGCCGTCGCACCATAATTCCACGGCATTCTTCCTCCCTTTTGCGTTTGATCCCAGCAGTGCACGCGAAGAATAGACGAGAGTGCGCCGAACTGAAACCAGCGGGTATATTCCGCATCGGAGGGATCTACGTTGTGTCCGCCGATATCCGCCGAAACATAGGGTAACCCCAATTCCGCACCCGCATAAACCGCGCCTTCGATTTCTTGTCTGAGCCAGTCGCCTTGCGCGCCGATATCGCCCGTCCACTGAATGGAATAGCGGTGCGCCGACAAATCGGAGGCGTAGGTATAAGAGCCATTGTTGCACCCGTCCACGTTCGCCATAATAAGCGCACGTTTTGCATATCCGTTCAAATCAGGAATGCTTTCGAGATATTCTCTCGTGATCCATTGATAGGCGTACATTCCCGTGGCGTAACGAGAATACTCGGGTGCAACCTGATTGAGCGAAACCGACCAGTTGCGGTCGTACCACCAATAGTCCACACCCATAGCAAGCAGCATCGTCAGTTTTTCGTTGCGGTATGCAACCTCGTTTTGGTCGAGCAGATTGCCCGTGCCCTTTACGGGTTCGGGGTGGTCGTTAAAGCAAATATCTACGCCGAGCTTGTGCGCTTCGTCCAAAAAACGCTCCATATCGGGGAAAAGCTCAGTGTTGATATCGTATCCGATTCCGCTCCCTCCCGTTTTCGCCCGCCAGTCGGTATCGATCACGAGCACGTCGATCGCAAATCCCTTATCCTGATAATCTTTGATTTGCTGCAAAGCCGTTTGCTCGTTGTATTGATAGTAGCGCGAATCCCACTGTCCGAAGGTTTTCAGCTCGACCATTTCGGTCTGTCCCGTCAGTTTGACGAAATCCTTCATGAACGTTTTATAATCTCCGTTCGGCAAAAATGCGAAGATATCGGTTGCATTGCTATTAAAATCCCAACCCTGCAAAGGAGCACTGCTTTGGGAGACGGAATAACCGTAGTCAGAGGGAATCACGCGCGGACTGTCGGTAAAATACCAGCTCGTGAGCTCGTCGGAGGGCGACGGCAAATAGACGTTGGTGTTCGTCAATCCACGGTATGTATAGATTGTTTCCCCCGTTTTATCGGTGATAAACGCCTCGCCCGCACCGCCGCTTGCAGGCAATACCACGGTATATTCCGCCGTTGCTATCGATACGGAATCTTCCTCCTCTCTTACCGTATAAGCTATCTTATCGCCCCAGTCTGTGCGATTGAAAACGGTGTAACTCGCTCTGTCCTCAAACCCTTTTTCGCCCTTGCTCTCGATCCGCACGAGCGAATCGGATAATAGCTGCAAACGAAGGTTCCCGTACACAAGCGTCGTAACAGGTTTGCTTTCGTCCTCGGAAAGATCCGACCCCGTCTGATTTTTTACGGTATAAGGACACACCGTGCATGCGTCGCCGCTCATCACGTGCTCCGCCTTGTCCTTTACTTCGTTCTTATGTTCGCAGTTCGCCGCATACCAATGATGCGTTTCATCGTAAGAAAACGTATCCGCAAATGTATGCGCGTGCCCGCACGCCGTTAAGATTCCCAACGCACACGTTGCAAGAAACGCCGTCCCCAATACTGCCGTTAACTGTTTTTTCATAAATCCTCCTTATCTTTTCCCGTCACTCTTTCCCGCCTCCTATATTGATACCTTCGATGAAGTATTTCTGTACCCCCACGTAGAGTAGCAACAAAGGTACGATCGCCATGAGTGCCGAAGCGCATTGCGCGTTCCCATAACCGCCGCCCTCTTCCGAAAGCATCAACACAAGTTCGGAAAGCGCAAGCTGTAAGTTCCATAACTCTTTGTTTTTGTAAAGATAAAGCAACGCACCGCCGTAACTGTTGTAACCTCCCACAAATCCGAAAATGAACTGTGCGATCAGCGCGGGCTTGCTCAACGGAAGCGCAATCCAAAAGAAGACACGTAAATTACTCGCCCCGTCCAACTTTGCCGCCTCCAGAACTTCGTTTGACAGCGCACTGTCGAAATAGGTACGCAGGAAGAATACCATGCTTGCGCTGCCGAACAGTCCCGGAATGATGAGCGGTAACACGCCGCTTGCGCCGTCCGTCCAGCCTAATTTCATGTAAAACAAATAACTGACGAACCCGAATGCACCGAGTGGCAGCATCATCGTAAGAACGGTAATAAGGAATAATACCTTTCTGCCGGGGAAACGGAATTTCGAATAGATAAACGCCGCCAAAGCCGAGGTGAGCAGACCGCCGACCGTGGGAATAAGCGTCTGCCACATCGTGTTAAAGAACCCTGCAAGAAGCGACGGAACGCCGTTCACCGCATTCGGATCGTCTTGGAAAATCAATTCGTATCCTTCCCAGGACCATTCCTGCGGAAACAGCTTAAAGCCTCCCCTGCCCGTGAGCTCCGTGTCTGACGTGAAAGAAGTAAACACTATAATGATAAACGGCGCAAACAAACATACCAAATAGAGTGCCAACATCAAGTACGTTACGATCGTTACGGGACGCACCTTTTTTGCGATTTTCGGCTTTTCTTGCGGAGAAACTTCTACGTTTACGGTTTGAACTTCTGACATATCACATATCCTCCACTTCTAAAATCCGCTTTTTAATGAGGAATACCGAGGGAATCATCATGATGATGAACAGCATCCAGCTCATCACCGAAGCATAACCCATGTTGGAAAACTGCATCCCTTCGATATAGATGTAATACATGACGGTAAGTCCCGCATTGTTTAAGCCCGCATTTCCGTCCCAATCTGCGGGTGCCATTATTTTCGCCGCGTCGAACGTGGTAAGCCCCGCCAAAATACCCGCAAGCAACAGGAAGAACGTGATCGACGAAATCCCGGGCAGCGTAATATATCGGAATTTCTGCACTGCGTTTGCGCCGTCCAAATCTGCTGCTTCGTATAGGGACGGACTGATTGCCTTAAACGACGAACAGTACATTACAATGCCGTAACCCGGAGCCTGCCATATAATAGAAATAAAGATGGCAAGCGTCAAAGTATAGGGGTTGTCGAGATTGTTATACCAATTGATATCCAGTCCTAAAACGGTATTGATCACGCCCTCTATCCCGAAGATATTGTTCCACATAATCGAAACCGCGACCGTCGAACAGATATATGGAACGAAATATAACGTTTGGAAAAGCCGCGTCCCCTTTACGTTCTGGCTTAAAAACGCCGCCATTAAGAGCGCGATTGCAAGCGATACAAATTGCGCGCACGCCAATATGAGCGTGACCTTGATTGCCTGCAACAGCTTCGGATCGGTAAAAAACCTTGCAAAATGCGCGAAATCGTTCCAAACCATCGTTTCAATCTTGTTATACTTCATATCGGAAAACATTGCCAAGATTGAAATAACAAGCGGAAACCCGCTGAACAGCAGAAACCCGAGAAGCGGAATCCCCGCGCCGATCCAGCAAAACAGGTAAGTACGGTTAAACTTTTTCTTTTTCGGTTTCCCGTTTTGTGTTTCCGCGCTTTTCTCTGCGGGAACGGCTGCAAAAGAAACTTGCTCTTTCATTTCAGCCCCTCCCGTTCAGAACGATTTTCACTGCTCCTATTGCTCTGTCGGCTGCATCTTTTTTACTGCTTAAAAATCCGTCTATCGTCATATATCCCGCACGAAGCTGATTGTTGAACACGCCCGACCAATCCGTAACCCACTGACCGTTTTCAAAATATGCCCAGTCTCCGATTTCCCCGTGCGCCGAACCGTCTGCAAACGCCCAGTAATTTTTCGTCGCATCCACGGCGGAAAGATAATCTTCGCTCATTGCCAAAGAAGTCTGGTTGGGAACCATTCCCGTTTTGGCATAAATTTTCTGACCCTCCTCGCTTGCCGCCCAACGGATAAACTTCCAAGCGGCTTCATATTTTTCGGGATCGGAATTTTTCGGGATCGTAAGCGCGTCCGCGCTCGAAAATGCCGCGCGCCGTCCAATGATCGCAATGCCGTTTTCTTTTTTCAATTCGCCTGTATAAGGAGAGCTGTCCCCCGCATACGTCGTTCCAATTACCTTTAAGTATTCGTTTGCAAACGTTTCTGCACCTTCGTAATAAACGCTACCGCCTGCATATTCGCGGTATTGCGTCGTCGGAGCAAAATCGTAATTCTGTTTATAATTAACATTCAAGGAAGTGATTTGCGATCCGTCGCTTGCAAGCATGGCGACTTTTCCCTTCAAAAGGCTTGCGGCGACATTATCCTCCGCAAATAAACCAATGCCGTATCCTCCCTGTTCTCCCTTCTGCGAGGAGGCGGGCGTCGAAAGCTTTACGAATTCCTCCAATGCTTGCCGTTGGGAAGGAAGCTCGTAGAGCCCTGTTTTGTCCGAAATGAGTTTTTTATCTTCATAACGAACGATTTCACCCGCCGCATAATGCGTTTCGCCTACCGTTATGCCGTCCGCCGCCGTTACGAGATAATTCTTTGCATCGTCCGCAACGGTAAATTCGTATTTCTCGCCGTTATAGCCGATACAGTCGCCGCCGACCGACCAACCGTATGAGAACCACCAATGCGTGCCGCTACCGTATTCGGTGGTAGAATTCGGATTATACGCATCGTTCTTCGTAAAGCATTTGGATAAATAACGGAATTCTTCCCAGTTCATCGGAATGCGGTTATTAAATACTTTGTATACCTGTTTCCCCGCAAGATTTTGAGAAGCCACCGCCCCCGCGCAGGGAGCCTGCGCTCCGTTCTCCGCCGTATACTCCGCATAGCCGTGCGGTTGTAAGTTCGGATACGTTTCGGCAAGCTTTTCCTCTTCACAGGAAATCACGCAAATATTCTGAGCCGCGAACGCAGGCTTACTGTAATAATAAATCATAGGCGTATTCCCGAACGGAATCCCCTGAAGCGCCGCGCCCTTTCCCGCCATACGTTTGCCCTGCGCGTTGTCCTGCGTGTCGAAACGGAAACGCTCGGTAAGCGTTGCGGGAATTTTTGCTTCCGAATATTCCCCCGGCATATCGTTATAATAGCCATCCAAATCCAAAAAGAGATTTTCTATCGCAAATGCTTTGAAGTCTTCATCGCTGATCATCAGAACGCTCGGCGCATTATTAAACAGAGAGCTCTTATCGATTTGTTTCAGATTGTTTGTCTTGACCTTTACGCCATCTGTTACACCCTGACCCTTGTTATACGCCTCCGCGAGTTCCCGCATGATTTTGTTATCGCTGATGGAAGCGCTGTACCAAAATTCAATTTCTCCGTCTCCGACGTCTCCGCCGCAACCCGCCAAAGCTCCCGCCGCACCGACGCACATACACGCGCCAAGCGCAACCGCCAACAACTTCCCTGCCTTTCTCATAATTTATCTCCTTCACTTTTACTTCTCGTTTTCAAAACTTTCTGCCTTAAACTCAACTAACGAAACAACAATCCCTTTTCTTTGATCCACAAGAAGGGATCCTCGTCGGGCTTGCTTTTACGGTATTCCGTCGGTGTCATGCCCTTTATTCGCTTGAAAATGCGCGAAAAATATTTTTCGTCATCGAATCCGGACCACATTGCCGCTTCCGAAGCGTTCATATCCGAGCTTAGCATTTTCTCGCACGCAATCGCAACCTTGTAAGCGTTGATATAATATACGGGCGACATTCCCATATGCTCCTTAAAAAGGCGCATCAGCGTCGGTACCGAAATACCGTTCTCCAAAGCAATCACTCGCGTGCTTAACTGTTCGCTTAAACAGTTGTTGTTAATGTAAATTAATATGTCGCGCATTAACCGCATCTTGTGCGACTTCACCTCCTGTCCGACAAACCTACCGTCAAGAAATTTGCTTAAAAGCAACACAAAATAAGCCGAACACCGAAGCTGTTGCGTTTGCCGCGCATCAAACGCATTCTGCAAATCCTTCATAAGCGCAACGTAATCATCGAAATTAGTAATTTGTTGACAACAATTTTCTCTTGAAAATCCGCAAAGAGACAACAGTTGATCTAAATTATCCCCGTCAAATTCTACCCAAGTATAAGACCACGGATCCTTCGGATCGGGCTGATAACTGTATTTCTCGTTTTTATACAGTAAAAAGGAATAGCCCCTGGTTAACACATATTTTTTACCGTATTCCGTGATTAGCGTACCGCGCCCGAACAAAACGAAATGCAGTGAGTATCCGGGGCGAACGCAGTCAACGGTTTGTTTGCGCGGTGAGCAATGCTCCGTACTCACCTTTTTAATTTCAAACGTGCATTCACCGTTTTCTAAAATAGTATCTTTAATTGTAAAACCCATAATTTCTCCCCTTTTATGCCTCTGAGTTTTACCGACGGTTTTATTGTAGTGAATGAAATCATGACTGTAAATAACCGCCGATAAACTTGATTAAATCGTCCACCTTTTTCTTTAATTATTATCAAAAAAAGAAAAACAAGACAAAAATTGTCTTGTTTTTCTTAATATTTTAATAATATCGACTTCTCTGTAACATAAAAATGCCGCCCCCTTTCGAGAACGACATCCCTATTTCATGCGGCTCTCGATATTGCTACATATCACCATTTCTCATAAAGGGAAATTGAGAGCTCACACTACAAGGCGTAGTATGTCCCTTTATGAGTTTATTTCTGCTCCAAGTTAGGTCTTAACGATATGGAGCAAGAGATTATCTCTCGGTTGTATAAATCCATTACAGGCGAAAGATATTTCTTTTCGTTATTTACTTTAAACTGCGTTAATTATAGCACAAACAAAACTAAAAATAAAGCAACTGTCTGTTGCTACGTACCAAACTATTCGATAAAAAGTATAGTAAATAAGCAATTAAATTAAGCTATACGTTGGAAAAAACTCTTGCATATTCTTGCATAAGAATTTTATAGTTTTGCTATTCGCTTTTATCTAGTATTCAACATTTTTAAAATCTGTCCCCCACTGTCCTCACCAAAAAACGGCGGGGGATTTTTTATTTGCTATGGGAGAAATGTGAACTACCCGTTGTGCAAGAGCGAACTCCAATTTTTTCCTTTCGTTTGGGGCATCGTAGCACAGGGTTCGCGGAAGTAAACGGCTCCCGAAAAATATGCTTTGACTTTTTAACCGAACTTTATATCTTTAACACCGAGCTTTTCAGTTCGGTGTTTTTTCTTTTTATGCAATTTTTTCGTCCGCCCGTTGACTTCCGGTTTTTACCCTTTAGCAAACTGCGAGCAAACTCACCCCTGCGGAGGAAGATTTATGAGAAACAAATATTAAGGAATAAAGGGCAACAAGCATAAAAATATCCTTCCAAAAAAGCTTTGTTTTCACCCGCTGTTGACCTCTTTCCCCAAGGGATCTACCATTCAACGTTGACTATTCTTCTTAATCAAAAAATATCCTCCTACGCCGACCACCGCACATACCAGAACAAAACAAAGACAAACGATACTCACGGTTTTAGAATTGTTCACCGCCGACATATCACGAACGGAAAGAGCTATATTTGTATCCGCTCTGCCGTTTGCAGAATAGATGGTAATGGAATTGTCTCCAAGTTCCGCATTGGCTATTTCCTCTTTTTCAATCTTCAATAAGCGACCGTCCTGTATGAAGCTAACTTCATTTCCGCCTATCAATACTTTGCTTACAACCGTATCTCTTGACAGAGTAAGTGTGATACCCTCGTCAGTATAGATTTTCTCCTTATCCGCCATAACCGTAACAGAGGTAAAAGAAGTTCGCACGGAATATTCGAACGAGCCGAGCGACGTATTGATTTTGAAGTTATACGTTGTTCGACCATATAACGAAAGTAAATACTCTTCTTTCAATACAAACGCACCGTCGGCAAACGTATAATCACTGCTTCCTAAAATTGCGCCGGAGTCCGTAAGATTGAGAACACCGTAAATTTCACAACCGCCTAAATACAAACCATTCTCCTGCGTCATGTTCATAAATATGATATTATTTACCGTAACGGCGGCGTTGTATACATTCAGTCCGACTCTTCCGCCGCTATAATCGTTAAGTTCATAGATGATGCTCGGCTGTTTCGCTCCGTTTACATATATGCTCACCGTATTTTGAATAATCCCTACGGAAAGCGTAAACTGCTCGCCCGCCTTGAAGTAGTAATCGGCTGTCGTAAGATCGCCCACGCCCGAACGCCAAAGCTTGAGCTTGTTCTCAGCCGTATCGGCAGTGACGACCCAATATCCCGTATAATTATCGCTAACGCCGAACACAAGCGCCGCCGCCTGCGCAGAAGCGTTTTCGGGCGTAAAAGTAGCCGAGTAGTAGACATCTGTGCCAGCCGATTCGGAGAACAGGAAGGCATCTGAATCCCCCGTAGAGAAATATAACCCATCCTCTTTTACATAGGATGTTCCGCCCCACTTGATAGGATAAATAACATCGCTCATAAGTCCTTTCTCATGAACGTATACGTTCATCCATTTGATTTCTACCCCGCCATACCTAACCCGAATGTTTGCAGCACCGTTATATGCTTTTAATGCTTTCAATGTTGCACGTGCGCCGTCCACGGTCAATTCGAAAATCCGTTCTTCATTGTTTACTTCTTCAAATGTTACCTTATCGGGATCAAATTCTCCGAATGAGAACACGGCAATTTCGCGCTCTTCGCCAACGTTAAGGTGTGCATCGCTCATCGTTACAAAGATATCGCCCTCTTCGTTCACTCCGCCAATAATATCGTTCATGGCATATACGGTTACCGTAACGGGATTATCGGCGTCCGCCGTTAAACTCATTGCGTCCGAGCCCGCCGACGGGAACACCGCCGAGAAATAGCTCGCCCTGCCGCCGCTTGCAAAGACGCTGATAAATCCTCTGTCGAGGAGGATTCTCAAATTGAGTTTCCCGTCGATCAGCGGCGCACACGCCGTATAGGGCGTTTTGTAGAGCGTGGTTTCTCCCGCAAGTAAAGAGCTCTGCGAACGGTCGAGCGTGAGCATTTCCGTTGCCCAATCGTAAGATAGCACAATTTTTTCCCGTTCGGATACGCGCAGTAAAAGCGTTGCTTCCGATGCCTCGCTGTTTTCAAAATCAAGCGAAATTTCCAAATCAGCTACCGAAGCATTGATTCCCGAAAGGGCATTCTCTCCTTCATACAAAACGCCGTCGAACGATTTCAACGTTCCATTCCGCAAATCCGCATAACCATCTACCGGCGTTCTCGTTAGCACGTATTCGCCGTTTTCGCGAGTAAGATTTAACTGAGTAATTACCGTCATTCCACCGTTGTAGTTCCTTCGGAACGACTCGTAATCCCCGACCGTTTTCCAACTCGCCGACCAACTCACGCCATACACGCCGTTATCGGGAGAATTGTTGAAGGACTGAAACGCGTAACTGTCGATGCCCTCGCTCAAACGGGTGAGCGGCGTTTCGCCGATAAATAAACCGTTTGTATCGAGATGCCCCACAACGTAATATTCCGCAGGATAATAAGTATCTTCCCTCGTCGTGCCGTTATAGATATGACTATTCTCTTTATCTTCCGGAGAACAAATAAGAACGTACTTTTCTTCCGTACCGATATAATAGCGGGATAAATCGGGGCATTCTCCCCAATAACCCGTTTCGCCGAGATACTCCCATTCCGTTAAGTTGTCGGAGGCATACATACGGATAGAACCGCCGCCCACCGACATAAGCCATTTCCGATGCGTCTTGCTCCAAAAAACTTTGGGATCTCGGAATTCGCCGTCTCCTATGCCGCCGTCGTCCTTCGCGCCGAGAATTTCGCCGTAGATTTCAAAGCTCGTGCCGCCGTCCTTGCTGTAAGCGAGAATCTGACGTTGCCCGCCCGCCTCGTCAAGCGGTTGCGTCAATACTGCTACGATACCGTGTCCGCGCACCACCTTCCCCGTACTTGCGTTTGTATCGAAAAATCCGCTCGTATTGTTCTCATCGTATACGGCGCTACCCGAGAACATCATTGCGTAATAATTACCCTCTTCATCGTATTGATAAGCGGGAATCGCAACGGGCTGTTCCTCCCAATGGATCAAGTCTTCGCTTGTGGCGTGCCCCCAACTCATGTCGTCCCACCACACTTTGGTGCTTTGCGTTGATTCATTCCATGTATACTGATAGTACATATGCCAAACGCCGTCGGCATAAACAAGTCCGTTGGGGTCGTTATTCCAACCGCGAAGTGCGGAATAGGAAAGTCGGTTTCGATACCCCTCACCGTAATCGGTATTCTCCGAAGCAAAAGCAGTAATCGCTCCTGCCGGCATGATGCCGAAGAAGAACGATACCGAAAAGATTAAAATGAGAAGGACTGCCGCAAAGGATTTTAATTTGAATGATTTCATATTTTTCTCCCCAAAAATCAGTTTGTGATTTTTTAGTTTCGTGTTATAATTAGGTGAAACGATTGCCATATAGAGGTACCCATGCTTACCATTAAAGACGTTGCGAGAGAAGCACATTTATCTCCGACCACCGTATCACGCGTATTGAATAATCGAGGATATATCAGCGAAAAAACGCGTAAGCTCGTTTACGATACGATGGAAAAGCTCAATTATCACCCCAACAAGATTGCGCGGTCTTTACAGAGCAATACTTCCAATCTGATTGCGATTTTAGTTCCCGATTCAAGCAACCCCTTTTTCGGCGAACTCGTTACCTGTGTGGAACGGCAATGTATGAAACACAACTATCGCTTGATTTTGTGCAACTCCTTTGACACCTACGAAAAGGAATCGCGATATCTCAAACTGTTGCAGGAACAGAATATCGACGGACTGATCGCTTGCTCGCACATTCTCGACGAGAACAGTTATAAGAATATCTCTTTGCCCGTCGTATCCTTCGATAAGGATTACAGGAACGATAAAATCCCCATTGTCTGTTCGGACAACTATCTCGGCGGAACGATTGCCGCGCAGCACCTGCACGAAAAAGGCTGTAAACGCCTTCTGCATATCGCCGGTCCCCTGACCGACAAAAGCCTGTTGGGACACGGAAGATTTTTCGGCTTTAAGAACTATTGCGAAAAGAACGGGATCGACGTTGTGACTTATTCAACCGAAAACCATTTCTCCGTGGAGTATTACCGCGAATTCATTCTGTCAAGCGTACGCGAAAGTCTTGATTCATTTGACGGAGCGTTCTGTTCTAACGACCTGATTGCATTTGCTCTCTTTCAGATCCTTCAGGAACAAAATATTCCCGTTCCCAAAGCGTTCAAAGTCGTTGGATTCGACCACACGATATTTACCAAGACCGTTTCCCCAAAGCTCACGACCGTTGCGCAGAATATTCCGCTGATAGCCGAACACCTTGTAAATACGCTTTTGGAAATGCAGAACGGCGGCTCCCCGGAACGGGGCGTCGTAAAACTCGACGTCAGGCTCATCCGGGGCGAAACAACTTAATTACCGCCAATCCCCTCTCCCTCTTTGCGTGAGAGGGGTCTTATTTTCTCCGCATATATAGGATGGATTATACGGATGGATCGGTTTTTTCAAACAAACGGCAGGCAAAGTCTCCGTTTGACCAACTGCTGTTGGTAGCGCCCTTGTCGTCCGTTTCCTTTGCTTCGGAGAATTCAATAAATACGTATATCTTGTCGCCTGAATTCAACCCCGTAATATCGCGTGTTGCATCCGCACCGTGTCCGTCTAAACTGATAAACTCCGAATATTTGCAAACGCCGTCTTGCGAAAGCACCGCAATGCGTACATTGGCGTTGGTATAAAGGTTTGCATGGGATTCATGGGGAAAATATTTATAGTTAAGCGCAATCGTATAGCTTGTATTTGATACGTTTTCGCC
Organism: uncultured Christensenellaceae bacterium; assembly: GCA_910588615.1. Lineage (GTDB taxonomy): Bacteria > Bacillota > Clostridia > Christensenellales > Borkfalkiaceae > Gallimonas. Next base: position 18,274 of record CAJUOI010000026.1, read on the forward strand.
AACCGTATACGAAAGCGTCGACCAAGAGCCGTTCAGCCAACCTGCCTTGATTTCGGATATCAAGTCGCCGTTTTCGTTTTTGACCAGCCAAGCCTCTCCGTTATATTCCTTGCTCTCCGTAAATAAGAACGATTCGTTATTACCCGTGCTCCCCGGCAATCTGCCCTCGGTCGGCGCAGACCAATTATAATCCGAATGCCCGAACGTCCAGCCGCTTTCCCTACCCGAAACGCCGTTTCTGTAATCGGACACGTAGCCGTCAAGCTCGTACGCTACGCCGTTTTCGCTGTAATCGCACCCCGAACATTCCAAATGCCGCATTCCCGTTGCATAATATGTTGCGGGTGTATCGACAATGTACTGCATTTCATGCGCAGTACGCGAGCTTTCGTCGATCGCATCGCATTCCGTGCATTGCGAATAGTGCTCGGTATCGGAATGATGTAAGATATAGTTGTGTTCACCGGTCGCGGGTATTTCCTGCGTTTTCTGCGCATGGCAGCCACTGCATTCGTATAAGCTGCTTCCCGCCGAGCCGCAGGTTGCGGGGGTAAGAACTTCTTTCACAACAAAGTTGTGTTCGCCTTTGGGAATCGATTCCTGTTTGGTCGCACCGCATTCGCATTCATAATCTATACGTCCGTCTTCGGCGCAGTCGGCGGGAACGCGGTTCGTCTCCTTCCAAACGCCGTGAGCGCTTTTATCCGTTCCATAATCGCAATATTTGCACTCTTGCCAATGCTCCTCGTCCGTATAACGCCAAACAAGAGAATGCTTGCCCGTAACGGGAATCTCTTTCTCTGTGGTTGCCGTGCAATCCGTACATTCGTACAGCGCACTCCCCGCCGCCGAGCAAGTCGCCTCTTCAACCGTTTTGATAAACCTTTCGAAATGATGTTCGCCCGTTGCCTGCATCTCTCTCGTTTCCGTAATGTGGCAGATTTCGCACTCATACTTCATGCTTCCCGTTTCCGAACAGGTGGGCGCTTTTAACTGACTGCCCTCGTCCCATACGTGTTCGAGATGAGCGGGAACCGCCTCGTAATCCTTTTCTCCGCACACGGTGCACTTATATGTAATCGTACCTTCTTGCGAGAGATCGGGCTGTTCCAAAACGCCCTCATCCCAGGAATGCGTTGTGAGCTTTGCGATTTTCTCCGTTTTCGTTTGGTTGCAGACAGTGCAGGTGAAAGTCCATTCGCCCTGCACGGCACAGGTAGCTTCGCGCGTAACTCTTCCGCCGTCCCAGTTATGCTCGACGCAAGCTTCTTCCTCTTCGTTGCCACAGGCAGCGAGCCCCAACACGGAAGCCGTTACAAGCGCCGCCGTCAAAATTATAATACACCCTTTCCTTTTCATAAATTTTTCCCTTATTTAATTTATTCGTAAATATTGAACGCTACGTGTCCCTTATGATAGCCTACACCTTCGCGGAAGAAAATAAGATACACCGTATCGCCTTCTTCTGCCGAATAAGAAAATTCATTGTATTCCCAATCTTTACTATATTTCCCGGAATCAATAAACTTTGCAGTTTTTATATTTCCTTCCGAATCGACAAGCACGATTCTTGCAGAAAGTCGCGTTTCCTCCTCATGCTCGCCCGAAAATTTCACTTCTAACGCGTATTTCCCCGATTTGGAGAACGTATAGCCGAGCGCAACGTCGTATACCTCGAAATTCTCTGCACAGATCCAGTCGCTCTTAATCTCGATTCCGCTCACGCCGTCTTGCACCCATGCGTCGCCGTTAAACTGCGTGCATGACTCGAAGAAAAGTTTCCCTTCTCCCTCGTGTGCGAAAAAGTTGTCGATATATCCGTATTTCCAACTACCCGAAGAATCGCTTGTATCAAAATCTTCGTTGTAATTTGCAACCCTCTCGAACCCCTCGAAGTCGTTACCCGACTCCGAACGGCGCAACACGGAAAAGCTATAATTTGCCGCCGCCACGCCGTTGTCCGAAAGATAGCCCGCATTTCGAATTGCGAACGAAATACAATCCCCCTCTTTTACGGAAAGCGTTACGGTATCGGTACGCAAACCCCAATCAGCTCCCGTGAGGTATTCCAGAACACGGTTGCGGTTATGATAGAGCTGAACGAGAATATAGCCGCCGTCCGCTTCCGTAGGATTCACGCCGAGACCGATATCGATCGTTCCCGTTTGCGTTGCGATATAAGTAACGCCCGCCGAATAGTGCGCGCCCGTCTTAATCCAATCGGCTCTGACGATAAGATCGTCTCCGACCGTAGGTTCGGTATACTGAATCTCCCACTCTTCGACGGCGTTTTCATTGAAGTTGGAGCACGGCTGCATTTCATCGATTGCTTTGCCGTAAGTGTAGACGAAACCGTTCGTTCCCTGCTTACCGAAGCTACTCTGCGCCGTAACGACGGAATGGCTGCTCGGTGAAATTTCCACGTCAAAGGGATTTTCAAACGTTCTCTCATTGACGCCAAGAGGCAGAAGATTGCTCTCAGATTCGGAAACCCCGCTTTGCAAAGAGAGCGTATATGCGCTGATCGCTCCGTTGAAATCAACATACGCTGTAAGCGTATCGCCGATATTTGTTTTTACCGCGCCATGCAGGTACGCCGTTCCTTCCTTTACCTCGACGGAAGAAATCGTTGCGCCGTTCTTTTGCAGAACGAGCCTTCCTTCAATCGTTTTGTCGTTAAGGGATACAAGCGCGTTAAAATAACGATCCCCCTCGTCTGTTACCGTAACGGAAGATCCTTTGTTTTCGCTTTCCAGCGTCGTTTGCAGATTACGAACGGGAACGTAATAGGTTTGTGCGCCGTCGATTGCGCCTGTAACGTTCACGTTCTCCTTTGCGCTCACACGGACGGTAAAGGCTTTTCCCGCCTTCACGTTCGCATATCCGAAGAGCGAAAGAACGGCTTTTCCGCTTGCCGAGGCAACCGTCTTTCCATCGTATATAATTTCCGCGTCCGTATCGCCGTTTACAAGGAGTGCAACGTTTGCGCTCACATAGCAATCTGTATCGGGCGTAATCGTAAATTCTCTGCTCTCTCCGCTTTGCAATGAAAAACCACCTTGGAAATCCAAATCCTCCTGTGAAGGCGCGAACATTGTTATATCCGTAAATTCCACGATACCGTCTTGCGCAAACAAGGCAATTCTGCGGTTGCCCGCATTGCGCACCTTAAAGGTAAACGCTACGCCTTCGATATAGAGCACAAAATTCGAACCCTCCGCAAAAACGTCGATTTGATAATCGGTATTTGCATCGAGAGAAAGGAAATTCGACGCCATCTCGCTGTTCTGCCCGTACTGCGCCTTAATCTTTCCCGCGGACGGATCAATCGTTACCTTCACCGCATCGTATAAATTGTCCTTTAACCCGAACACGAGCCCGAACTCGGATGCCTCCGAAGAAAAGTTTACTTTCATGCTCAGGCGATATTCCAACTTTTCGCTCGCAATCGGATCGTACGACCCGTTTGAACTGACGAACAGCAGACTGTCGTTCTCAATCAAGAGCGGCTGCTTTACGTCGAAATGGCTTGCATACGACTGCGGATAAGTAAGCGACAGTACGCCGTCTGCATTTTGAACAAGCGTGTGCGCCACAAGATTTCCGCCCCAAGCATATTTGTACGTTGCGTTGACGTCGCGCTGCGCCGCCCAGCCTACGAGCACGGTTTCATTACCTTGCGCAACCTTTCCCGCATAAAACACCTTGCTGTCAAGCTGCGGGTTCGCAGGTTCGCGCCAGCCCTCGGAAGGATTCTCCGAACATAGATAATAAACGCAAGCTTTGCTCCCCGAGAGCGCATAGGAAGAAATTGCCAATTCTTCCGTATCGCCCATATTCAAATCCTGTGCGGAATAGGTGATATAATATTTGCCGTTCCACTCGAAGTAAGTAGGACATTCAAGCACGTTAAACCCGCGTGTATCGGTATAGAGAATTTTCGGCTCTCCCACAACTTCCAGAGATTCGCTCAATTGGAACTGCGCAAGCACGGCTTTATCGTTCTTTCTTGTCGAAACAATACAATAGAAGCATTCGTCCGATTCATCCCACCGCACTTCGGGGTCGCGGAAATCGTCGGTAAAACCGTATTCGGAAGGATAAATGATAAAATCTTCCTGCTTTTCAAAATTTTCGAGATTATCTTTGGACACTGCCACGCGGATCGTTTCCGCACCCGATGCAAGATGCCCCGTATAAAAGAACAAGTATTCGCTCTCATGTTTTACGATGCTTCCCGTACCGATCATCGCCTCGCCGCCGTTGGAATCTCCTGCGGGGAGAACAAGTCCTTTTTCTTCATAATGTACGAAGTCTGTGGTATCAACTCTGTAAACGGGATGCGAAGAAACACCGCCACCGTCTTTTAAGTAGAAGATATGGTACACGCCGTTTTCATAAAACGGCATAGTATCGCCGACTCTGCTGCCATCGGCGGGTTTATAAAACACCTCGTAGTCCGCAAGCGCTTCCAATTCCGCGCCGTTCTTCTCGGACAAATCTTCCGAGATGTATTCATAATCCTTCTCCGCTCCTCCGCCGCACGCAGCCAAGCCGCATACGGATAGCACCAAAATCCCCGAAAGGATTCCGCTCAAAATCTTTTTCCCCTTCATTGCTATCCCCTCATTCTTCCGAAAATTTCGCTGCGCTCAGTTCTGCGACACGGACGTCGGATACGTTTCCTTCGAGCTGCCTGAATAGCGTTTTGATTTTATTCTGACGGTAGAAACGGAAGCTGACCGCGAGATTATTCACAAGCATTTCGACGATCGTGCCGTCGCAGACAATCTCCACAAAATTCTTTCCGTTTGACTTTACTTCCAGCTCTCGCTCGTCTGCCTGCTTGGTGAGACTGTTGCGGATAATCTTCGTCTTTCCTTCTCCGAATTCGATTAAAACGCTTCCGTGCTCACTCTTCAAAATTTCAACCTTTGAATTTTTATCCGCCGTAAAAGTAATGCGAGAAATCTCCGCGTCGGCGTTGCAAACGGCTTTTCCGTTGAACGTCGTAACAGACAAATCTCTTTTATAAAGACTCAATAAGCTGTTCGTAAAATGAAATTCGGGCTTGTTGCCGTTCAGGCGCATGATGCGCGGAATTGCAAGACAGCCGCTGTATGTACCGTCTACGGACGAGGTTCCTATGAGGCTCTCTTTCTGCCAGCCGAAGAGAACTACCTCCCCGCCGAAGCCGGTTGCAAGATTAGTCGCATAAAAACAGTTTACCCCGTAATCCACATAATCTTCATTTAATAAAGTAAAGGTTTTACCGTCGAACTCACCGACGGCATATTTTACTACGTTCTCCTTTGCGAGCGAATAGAGAAGTACGATTTTTTTCCCGAATACCGCCACGTTGGGACATTCGGGAATGTCCGTTTCATATTCGGGCGTAAAGAGAATCCCCTCATAAACCCAGTGGTTTAGCTCCTTATCCGTAGCGCGGTACAAGAAAATATGTCCGCGGTCGGAAATCCCTGCCATAACCATGTAATGCGTTCCGTTCCATTCGAATACGAACGGATCGCGCCACTCCACTACGGGAAACGGATGAATGTCCGAAAAAATCCCGCAACCGTTGCGTTTGATTTCAGAAAAACTTTCGTCCGCATCACAAATAAACTGTTTTGCACGGCGCTGAACGGCATCGTCCTCGAACCCAATCGAAGTATAATAAATTTTATAACCGTCCTGCACTTTGGTAGCGCAACCCGAAAAACAATACCGCTCTCCGTTTTTGATATCGGGCGCGAGCTTGATCCCCTTGCGCGTCCAATCGATTAAATTTTCACTGGTCGCATACGCCCATTGAATATTCCCCCAATCGCTTCCTTGGGGATTGTACTGATAAAACAGATGAAATTTTTCCCCGTCGAACACTGTACCGTTGGGGTCATTCATCCAATTCTTTGCGGGGGCAAAATGTATCTTCGGTCTTTCCATGTTTTACTCCTTACATATCCTTGATGCCTTGTGTGGCAATTCCTTCGATATAATATTTCTGCAAGCACATAAACACAATGAGTACGGGAACGGTTACCACGGCAAGCGACGCCATCACCGTGCCCCAATGATAGGGCGAAGCGGTACTGAACGATTTAATGGCAAGCTGTACGTTAAACCATTGACTGCTCGTGAGCGTTAACAACGGCCAATAGTAATCTCCCCACTTTCCGATAAATTCCAAAATCAACACCGTTACAAAAACCGGAACCGCTGTGGGAACGATAATTTTGAAATAGGTCTTAAAGGGTCCCGCGCCGTCGATTTCCGCCGCCTCGATGAGCGCTGTAGGAATGCCTAAGAAAAACTGACGGAACATGAAGATATAAAAGCAACTGAAAAAGCTCGGTAAGATCACGGCAAACGGCGTGTTCAACATACCCAAACCCCGCACAACCAAATAGAGCGAAAGCGTGATCCCTTCGAAGGGAATAATAAGCATAATGACGATAAACGTCGAGATCAACTTATTTCCCTTGAAGTTAATTTTCGCAAGCGCATAACCCGCCATGGAGTTTACGATAAGTACCCCGATCACGGTCCCGAGCGCATACAGAAGCGTATTTCCGAAATACTGCAACATGGGGATACGCGTAAACACCGAAGCAAAGTTGGAAAACGTAAAATACTCGGGTAACAAATCCGCAAACGAAGTGATTTGCGAAGGCAAATCTCTTGCGGGATTGAACGCAGAAACAAAAAGGAAAATCAGCGGGAAAAGAAACATAAGTCCCAGCAAGGTATTAACGATATACATAATAACCTTGTGAACCGTTCGTTTGGTCTTCCCGTTCGTCTTTGTCTTGCGGTTCTTCTCGGGATGCTTGCTATCGGTCATAACGGTTTCCGTCATATCAATAAGCTCCTCCTATCATGTGTTCGCGGTATTCCTTATATTTCCCAACGCCCTTCATCGCAAAGTTTTTTCCGACGGTCGCCAACACAAACACGATGGTAAAAAGCATGGAAATTGCCGAACCGTATCCGACGAGTTTCTCGCTCATATCCTTTTGGAAAATATAATACACAATCGTAATCGTGGAATAATCCACGCCGCCGTCGGGTGTTAAAATCTGCACTTGCGTGAACATCTTAAACGCGCCGACCAGCGTTATAATAAGCACAAAACTCGATATGGGCGCAATGCCGGGAAGCGTAATATGCACAAATTTATTCCATGCCGACGCGCCGTCGAGCTCCGCGGCCTCGTAAAGCTCCTTGGAAACTCCCTGCAACCCTGCCAGAATAATTATCATTTGATAACCTGCACCCTGCCAAACAGACATGAACACAATACAGAGCATTGCCTGCGAAGGATCGTTCAAAAAGCCCTGCGACGCAATTCCAAGCGAGTTTAAAATCAAATTGAACACACCGCCGTCCTCTTTATACAGAATTTCAAACAAGAGGGAGACAACCGTCATAGAAGTGATAACGGGTGCAAAGTAGGCAAGCTTGAACACGCCGTAGCCCTTGAACGTTTTATTCGCAAGCAGGGCAAGCCCCAACGCAACGGCACATTGTACGGGCACGGTGATTACGACAAATAAAAGCGTATTTGTAATTGCCTTACCGAACAGCTCGTCGTGGAAAATGTTCGCATAGTTTTCAAATGTAAATTTCATGGCTTCCGGTCGCAGCATATAAAAATCGGTAAAGCTGAAACCGAAACACATGATAATGGGAACGACAAGGAAGACAGTACCGAACACAAGGGCAGGTAGCATAAACAGCCAACCCGTACGGTCAATTCTTTTTTGCCGTAAAGAAGTTTTGCTCATAGTTGCCCCTTTCGTATCAATAAATAGTGATCTGCGCGATACTCTTATCGATAAGCTGCGCCGCCGTCGTCAAACGATCTTTAATTTTCGTCTGACTGTCGTAATCCGTTCCCTTCAAAATATTACTGATAGCATTGCTCATCTGGGTGGAGAACACCTCATAGCCAACCGTTTGGGGACGAAGCTGCGCGCTTGTGAGAAGCTGCTCTTTAATGATGCTATATACGGGATTCATGGCGTTCGTGCCGTCGCTGTATTCGGGCATAGAATTATAGAGCGAAAGTCTGCTGGGAGGCGACGCCGTATCGCGCGCGCAGCTCTCGCACGCTTCCTTGGAAGTACAGTATTTGATGAACTCGGCTGCCGCGACTCTCTTTGCCGTCGAACAATTCTTGGTAATTCCGAGCGTCCAGCCTCCGCACGGAGCAGCAATCTTGCCGTCTTCATCTGCGGGATAGAACGTTACGCCCCAATCCTGCATAGAATCCCCGAGAGCAAGATATTCCGAAATATTCTGCGTTCCCGTGAGTGCCATTGCCGCAAGCGGCGTCGTTGCCGAGAAATCCTTTCCCGAAGCGCTTGCGGACACCGCTTTGTCTTTGACAAGACTTCTCAAATACATTCCCGCTTCCACTCCTGCGGCGCCGTCGAGATATCCCGTTGTTAATTTTCCTTCCGAATCAATAACGCCATCCGTCCAAAGCGGCGTAAACGCGTAGGAAAGCCACTCGCCCGCATCGCCTGCGATTTGTAAACCGTAACAAGTCGTTCTTCCCGAAGTGGACGTAAGGGAAGTCGCTATTTCCTTCAAATCGTCAAACGTCCAAGCATTCCCGATAGAGGTCGGAACCGTGATATTTTTCTGCTTTAAGATTTGCTTATTGTAAAATAAGCAGACGGTGGAATCCACAATGCTGAGCGCATATAATCTGTCGTTGTATGTATTCTGTTCGTTAACGTAGGGCAGGAAATCGTCGGTATAGCCCTCATAGATATAGTTGTCGATCGGGATTATCACGCCCGCATTCGCATAGGTTGCAATGAACGGTCCGTCGAGATAAAGCACGTCTGAAATCGTGCCGGAGCTTGCCTGCAAACTCACGTTCTGCTCGTATTCGCGTCCGTTTCCGCGCGTAAGCGTAGTACAAGAAACTTCGATTCTGCCGCTGAATTCTTGGTTAAAAGCAGCGATCATATCCGTCCACCATTTCTCCTGAGCATCATTACCCGTGGGACGGGTAAGTGTAAGAGAAACTTTGCTGTCCGTGGTAAATTCCTCTCCTTCTTTCAAACCAAGGAACTCCCCTTTGTCGGCTCCTCCCGTTTCTCCGCATGACGTTCCCCAAACGCAGGAAAACGCCAAAACCGCACAACAACCAACCGTTAAAAACTTCTTCACTTTTCTTTCCTCCTTAAATATATCTTTTCACCCTCACCTTCGAGAATGATAAGTCCGTTATCTTCCGAACTCCGAAAGGCTTCTTTTGACAAATACAATGCCCCGAAATCCTGCTTAAAATTATACTTCGTCCAAAAGCTGTTCAGTTTTTCGCGAATACCGTCCGTTATCAAACAAAAATTTTTCTCCGTTTCATAGAGACGAACGACGCTTCCTTTTTCCAAAGGCTCCGCTACTTTATCAACCAGACATAACTCGTATGCCCCATCTGTTTCTCCGTAATTAATCTCGTCGATTTTACGAAAATAATCCTGCTTTCGTTTCGCACTTAAAAGTACGTATAAAACAAAACCTCCCGCACACGCCGCCCAAAAAATATTAAGAAAAATAATCCATCCGAGTCCGATACTTCCCTTACAGGCATTTACGATATTTAATATCAGCATGATAAGTGAAATCACTCCGATAATAACTGTAAACAACTTGAAGTTTTCTTGAATTTCCAGAATTCGTTTTTTATAGAAGCCCGTTTTTTTCAGTTTCTTCTGTTCCAACACTGCTCCATTTATCATTTTCCCTCTCCTTGTTGACAAATATGATAATCGTTTGACATATCGGCGATAATTTTTTCCGTCAAACTGCTTTGACGGATACTTATAAATACTTTTTTATTTCTTCAAATGTCGGCACTGCTTCCGCAGAACCCTTACGCGTTGTCGTGATAGACCCGCATACGTTTGCGAAAAAAATGCTTTGGCTGAGATGCTCGAAGCCGTTCCGATCAAGCCGCGAGAGCAACGCCCCGTAAAACGCATCGCCCGCACCCGTTGTATCAATCGGCTTCAATGGTATAGTCTCCACGCGTTCGCACTTTCCTTGATAGCAATACATTGCGCCGTCCTTACCCAAAGTGAGAACGGCAAATTTTCCGTCTGCGGCAATCTCCTTTAAGGCTCTTTCATATGTAGAGGCGGAAGAAAACATGCCGATTTCGCTTTCCGAGAGTTTCAATATATCGGCGCAAAATACAAACTCTTTATATATTTCGATTGCCGATGCTCGATCGCGAAAAATATCCTCTCGGAAATTCACGTCGAAACTGAACCGTTTCCCTTGTCGTTTTGTTTCCTCGTAAACGCTCTTTGCAAATTCACGTCCGTTATCTTCGTTCAGCATCAGCGAACCGAGGTGCACAATATCGGCTTTTGCAATAACGTCGCGTACTTCGTTAAGTTGCAAATGATAATCCGCCGTATTTTTTCTGTAAAAGGTGAAAGAGCGGTCGCCGTATTCGTCGAGGTCGACAAATGCAAGAGTCGTGTTCCTGTTCCGATCGCATATAATGTTCAAATAATCCAATTCACATTTTTGCGCGGCACCGATAAGAGCTTTGCCGATACTATCATCGCCGACTTTTCCGTAAAAACCGACTGTACCGCCGCACTTTTTCACCGCACAGGCGACGTTAAAAGGCGCACCGCCAAGGCATCTCTTATAAAAGATGCCTTCGTTGCGCCTCTCACAAATCATATCAGCTAAAATTTCACCGATACAAAGAATCATAAAATTGTCCCCTTATCCCTTTTCTGCAACCATTATACACCCATTTTGACAATATGTCAATCGTTTAGCATAAAATTTTATCAAAATTTTTACAGGCAACTTCCCCATGAGAAATTCAGTCCGCTGAATCGTTTGGAGATTGGTACGTCAAAAACGATAGCCAAACACTCTTAAACCCCGTCGAACGCAATACATAATACCCGCCCCCGAATAAATTCGGGGGCGGGTAAATATTATCCGCATACAACTTATTCCGTTTTCTTCTTGCCTTCGGCTACCTTCGCGGAGGCTTTCTTGGCGGCTTTCTGCGCCTTGATATATTCGATGTCCTTGTCGATCTGCTCCATACAGACCTTGATGACCTCTTTGGCGACGTCGAACGTCGAGCTGTCCATTACCTGCA
>CAJUOI010000027.1 GCA_910588615.1 uncultured Christensenellaceae bacterium
CTTACGCCGATGGTACTGCGGCTCGACCGCGGAAGAGTAGGTAATTGCCGCCTTTTTTATTGCTCCTTAGCTCAGTCGGTAGAGCACGCGGCTGTTAACCGCGGTGTCGTCAGTTCGAGTCTGACAGGAGCAGCCAAGTAGGAATGAGTTGAACTCGTTTGTTCAGCTCATTTTTGCTATAATGACGTGTTTCAAAGCAGAAAATCAGCCAACGAATTACAAAACCCCGACAGTCGTCGGGGTCTGTTTTTTCCGTATAGAGATAAAAGATTTCAATTTTATCGTCATAAAGCACGATTTTATCAATTAACCAGTCAATCAGAACCTGTGCGGATTTCTTAATTCCCGTTCGCAGATATTGCATGATTAGTTCTCTGCTAATGCGATTTTCTAATTTTGATTGTTCTTTGGAAATTTGAAGTTTCAGCTCGTCTGCTTTCATTTCTAATTCTTCTAATCTTGTTTTAGTCGAAGAAGTTATAATCCCTTGTTGTATTGCCGTTAAAAGATTTTCGATAGATCGTTGCGTTTCTTGTAATTCGGAAGTTAATAAATTCAAAACGGATTGTTCCTTTTTCTTGCTTTCATAGATTTTCATAATTTCGTTGGCAATCAGTTCTAAATTGTTCTCTTGCTGAAACATTTCTACGGTTACGTTAATTACTAAATTTTCTAAATCCTCCTTTCGGATATTCTTCTTTTGGCATCCGCTATTTGCTTTTCTTCCTCCGCATTTGTAATACCGTTTTACAACGCCCGTCATTGAAGTGCCGCTCTCTGCAATGATTTGGTGCCCGCAGTAACCACAGTAAACTTTTCCCCGAAGCAGATAATTGACTTCAACGCTTTTTGTTCCGAATTGATTTTGCAGCATAAGCGCGTGTACTTTATTGTAGAGAGGATCGGGCAGATATTCAGATACGTTTCACCGTTGTAGCGAAATACACCCGAATACTTTTCGTTCGCTAATAAATAGTACATAGTAGATCGTGTAAACGGTTTTCCTTTATTGAAAATACCTTTTTGCGTGAGGTCTTTAATGATGTCTTTTACAATAACGCCGGCGGCATATTGGCGATAGATGTATTTTACGATTTCTGCTTGATCTTCATCAATTACCAGTTTTTTGTCTACGACCTTGTATCCATAGGGTGTTTGACCTCCGAGCCAGTGTCCTTTGTTAAGACTTTCGATTTGTCCGCGGCGAACCTTCTGCGCAAGCTCGGCGGAGTAGTATTCCGCCATGCCTTCCGATAGTTCAAAAGGACATAGTATTTTAGGCGGAATTTAGGGGTAAAAGGCTATGAAATTGAGTCAATATCAATTTTGTAGAAGATATGAACCTCTTGCGGCTTGCCCGTAACTGTTTCCTTGCCGTCAATGATAAGTTTCTCGAACAATTCCAAACACAGCTCGCGCGTGAGCTTCGGGGCATAGAGGTGCTTTTTCATCCGCTGGATAAATTCGTCAATGTCCGTCGTGGCTTTCTCGGCTTCTTCGAGTCCCTGTTTGAGATAAGCCATGCGCTCTTTCAGCTCGGACTGTTCGGCGGTGTATTTTTCTATTAAACGCACGCAAACGCTTTCTGGAATTTTACCCGCAACCTTTTCCTCGAACGCGCTTTCAATCAACTTGTCAAGTTCGGCAAGACGATTTTCGTCCTTGTGCAATTCTTTCTTAACGTCGGCTTGGTTTTTATCCGCAAGCGCGGCGGTATGCTCCAAATATCTCCGTCTGAATTCCGCCTCGTTTACGACTATCTTTTTTGCTTTATCCTTCACGTCGTTTAACACGATTTGCTCTAATACCGATACGGTAATGAAATGGCTGAAACAGGCGGACGACCCTAAACGGGATTTGTTTCCGCAGTTAAAGTTGAAATACGGAATATCTTTCGGCATATTCCAACCGAGCCGCATTTTTGCGCCGCAGTCCGCGCAAAACATCAGTCCCGACAACGGGTGCATAAATCCGCGTTGGGTATGCTTTCCATGCCCCACGGCTTTTTCGACTTCTTTCACTTTATCCCATAGTTCTTTTGATATGATCGCCTCGTGCGCGTTTTCCGTTACGATCCAATCTTCTTTCGGGCGGTATATCCATTTATGATTCTTATACGAAACAGTCGTAGATTTGTGCTGAACCAAATTGCCGATATACGCTTGGTTAGAAAGTAACGTTCTTAAAACGGTGGTATGCCATAAATGCGAAGGATTTCTCACGGTGTTTACGCCCGTTGTCGCTATTCTGTAATCGTTGGGTGTTAAAATCTTTTCGGCGTTCAGAATATCCGCTATCTTTCGCGGGGTTAAACCGCTTGCTCTCATTTCGAAGATACGTTTGACGATAGGGGCAGTTTCTTCGTTTATCTGCAACGTTCGTTTTTCGTCCGTTCCGAGGATATAACCGTAGGGAGAGTGCGACATACCGTTCTTCCCGTTCTTTGCGTTTTGGAGACGCACGGCACGGAGTTTCTTGCTCGTAGCGGCAGACCACCATTCGTTGAACACGTTGGTGATCGGCATCATATCCATAGCGGCGGTATCTTTGTTCTCGGTGTCGATATTGTCGGATAAAGCGATAAAGCGTATGTTGTATAACGGAAACACATAATCGAGATACTGTCCCACCATGATATAATTTCTTCCGAAACGGCTCATATCCTTGACGAGGATCGTATTGATAACGCCTTGCTGTGCATCATCGAGTAATCTCTTTACGCCCGGACGGTCGAAGGTCGTTCCCGAAATACCGTCGTCCACGTAAATATCGTGGAGCGTCCAGCCTTGCTTTTCGATATACTCCGAAAGGATAGCCTTTTGGTTCTCGATAGACAGGGATTCGCCCTGCCGTTCGTCGTCGCGGGAAAGCCTTAAATACATTCCCACGATATAGTCTTTGCTGTTTAGCTTTGCTTGCATATTAAATCACTCCTATGTAATTATGCGGATTGTTTGTTTTCCGCAAGCGCTTGTTTGAAAGCGTGATCGCAGATAATTTTTCTGTAATTTTTCTTACCTGCATAATGACTTACGACAATATATTTTTTGCCGTAAATTACTTCGACACGGGTAGTGGTGGTCCCGTGTTCCGAGCGGTTCTGTTGCGCGTACATTGCTGTGTCCATAAAATACCTCCTACCGCACAGCATACGGTAGGGGGATCGAGAATGTTAGAAACGCCACGCCTACGTTTTCCCAACAAACCCGAACAACTTGCGATTTTACCTTTGATTGACCGATACATAACCGTAACCTCCTTTGCCGAACTTTTCTCTTTCGACAACCAAACGAAAATCGAAAAAAGACAAGCCGTCAAGGAAAAAGAAAAAACATTGCGTGAACGGCTTTTCTCACAATGTTTTAATCAATGTTTTTTCCCTTGTAAATTCGGGCGTATTTCAATTCATAATCCACGGCGCAGGCTTTTTTCGATACAACCACCCGTCGAAAGAGAAAAGGAAGTAAATGATTGACTTGTGTGGCTTTTTGCGGTATAATAAAAAAGCTACATATTACCAATAATAAACTCATAAAGGGACATACTACGCCTTGTAGTGTGAGCTCTCAATTTCCCTTTATGAGAAATGGTGATATGTAGCAATATCGAGAGCCGCATGAAATAGGGAATACCGTTCTCGTGTGAGGGCGGTATTTTTTATTTTGAAAAAAGGGGTAGTTTTTTGTATAATGATGCGCGAACGTGAGGATGGAAAAATTTGGAATTTGGATTTTTTAGCCAAATTAAAAAGCTTTTATTGACTGTTGTTATTTGAATCATTAAACTATAAATCGGAGGGGGTGCTTAAAGGTGGAAATAAAATTAAACAGCAATTTGATAAAAGATACGGATATTTGTATCGATATCAAAAAAGTTGGACAGGAATTTTGCGCCCCCAACAAGAGTCCGACGAATTGCGTGCGTCCGTGTTATGCATTGCATTTTGTATTGTTCGGCAGAGGCACGCTGGTCGATAAAACCGGAAAAACATACGATATCACCAAAAACAATGCTTTCTTGCTCTATGAAAAGGAAGAATATAAGTATTTTCCGGATAGAAGCGATCCGTGGTCTTATATTTGGGTAGAATTCAGCGGGGCGGGGCTTGACGAACTGCTTTCTCTTTGCGGGTTCGAAAAAGATAATGTCGTAAAGCACGTAAGAGACTTTAACGAATTTATCATGCTGATGCGCAATATGTACGAATCTTACGATGCAAGCGAAACGCAACAACTGCGCTGTTCGGCTTACTTCATGTTGGTTTTGGGAAAGTTTATCGATCAGGAACAGGCAATCAAGCTTCCGCCCAAAGCCACAAAGAACAAAAAACTATTGCGGGATATTCTGATTTATCTGAATAACAATTGGGTTTCCGACCTTACAAGCGAGATGATTACGAAATTATTCGGACTTTCGATTCGTTCCTACAATCGCTTTTTTGCGGAAATGCTTTCCATGTCGCCTGTGGAATATATCAACTCTTACCGCATTTCTGTTGCTTGCGAGCGGATACAAAAATCGGATTCTTCGATTGAAGAGGTTGCCCATATTGCGGGATTTCAGGACGTAGCCTATTTTTCGCGGGTTTTCAAAAGCATAAAAGACATATCTCCGCAGGAGTACAAAAAGCGAAAGATAAGCGAAGATCCGTTTTTGTGGTTAAAAGAAAAGGGTATGTTTTTCAGGTAAAATTCATTACGGAAATTTTTCCGTTGAATATATGAATAAGGAGAATTGTTATGAGAAAAGCTGGAAAAATTTTGGCGATGGCGATCGGCGCTTGTATGTGCGTCGGTTCGGCGGGAATGTTGGCGGGCTGCGGCGATGATACGCCGGAGGGATTTACCGGCATTACCTTTGTATATGAAGCAGATATGTATGCGAACCCTACGTTTTACGAACTTGTTAAGACGTATAACGATACGCAGGGGCAAATCGATAAGGTGAAGGTCAATCCCACGCAAGTTTCGGGAGTCGGCACAACCCGTACAACCTATGAGGGAACTTGCGAATACAACGTTGCCGTGACGGACGAAACGGTTTTCAAAGATATTGCAATGGACGGTTTGTTCGTTAATTTGAATGAGTACGTAAAGAACGATAATTACGATTTATCCGATTTTACGACGGGAGCGTTAAATTCCGCCCGACTGACAATCGGCGGCGAAAAATATATCGCGGGCGAAGGGCAGGATTTGCAGGCGTTGCCGTTCGGGTGCGCACCCGCCGTTATCTACTACAATAAAAATCATTTTACGTCGCAAAAAATCAATATCGTTTCCTGCGCCGAGGAGAATTTGAAAACGAAATATCCGAATTTGCAGCCTCACGGCTACGCGGAATACGCGGTAAAACCTTTCGATACGGCGGTTTCTTCGACCAACTTGGCAGGTGAAACGGTCTATAAAGTATTCAACAATAAAATCCCCATGAACTGGGAAGAAAAGCGGTATCTTTCCAAGATGTTCACTTCGTCTTATAATAGCGATTCGCCGAGTCAATACGGATACGTGAGCGCATGGTGGTTTTCCTACGGCTGGTCGGTCGGCGGCGACGTCGTGGGTTGGGACGGCGAGAAATATAATTTTACGCTTATGGACAAAACGGATAATTACCTTGCGGTAAAGGACGTAACCGTGAACGGAACGGAGTATCATGCGGGCGAGATCGTATCCTATGAGGATAAGATAAAACAGAAGGATATCGAGGCGTTGGAAGGGCTTTATGCGTTGCCTTCTCAATACGATTCTCAGATCGAATTCCTTTGCACCTCAAAGAGCGGACCGGTGGAGGGTGACGTTCAAGGCTACGGCGTTTGTCCTTCCGATATGGAACGTATCGGTAATTTTACGAGCGGCAAGGTTGCAATGACCAACCTGTTTTTGGACGAATTTACCCGTTTCAGCCGCAACATGAGAACGGGATTTGACGTTGCGCCCGAACAGCAGTACCGCGAATACGAGGGCGGAAGCGTGTATTACAACGGGAATAATTCGTTTCAAAACGAGTATTTGAAGGTTATCGGAAAGAAATATGACGGTGATAGCGCAAGCGAAACGGGTAAGGAATATACGGGTGAAATCAAAACGCAGGACGGCACGGAAATCGTAGGAAAAAGAATAAATTCGGCGTCGTACAGCTATCTCGTCATTCCCAAAAATTCCGATCCGCAAAAATTCGACGCGTCCTGGAAATTTATCAGCTGGGCTTGCGGGGCGGAGGGGCAAAAAATTCTCGCCAAGACGAATTGTCTTGCGCCCGTCCGCAAAGGCGTGACGCTAAACGATTATCCCGCGCTGTCGAACGATTACAATTTTACGGCGTTTGCGCAAGCCGCCGTCAACGGCGATATCGGCGATTGGGCATATTTCGAAAACGGCGAATGGGTGAACAGATGGTCGGGAGATTATAACGATAACGTGCGCGAGGGCACGATGACGGTTAGCGAATTTTTGGCGGCAAACGAAAAAAGAGCAAGCGAAGACGTCGCGAAAACGGCAATTATCATCAACGGGAGGTAAGCGCTATGGAAAATAAGACGGCGTTATCTTCAAGCGAAGGGAGAATCGACGCAGGCGATGCCGTTCGTGGCGAAAAGCCCGTTAAACGGAAACACAAATTCCGCAGAGAGTGGCTGTGGTGCTGGATCGTCGTATCGATTCCGATTATCGGTTACGTTTTCTTTAACGCCTTTCCCGTGGCGATCTCGCTTGCGTCGATGTTTACGGATATTCAGCACAATCAAATTTCGACGATGAAGTGGAATAACTTTGCGCATTTCGTCAAGTTTTTCCACGATGCAAAATACTTAAAGGCGCTCGGCATTACGCTTTGGCTCACTTGCGCACAGTTTTTATCGCTTTTCATTGCGCTTGTGATAGCAACGCTCATCAAGACCAAGGTCAAGGGCTCGCGACTCATGCAAACGTTGTATTTCGTACCCTATATTTGCTCGATCGTAGCGGTTACGATCATGTGGAATCAAATGTTTTTGACGGGCGACGACGGCGTGCTCAATACCATTTTCAATACGAATATCAACTGGCGCGGCGATCCGAAGTATCTCACTTGGTGTATCTTTACCGTCATCGTTTGGCAGTCGCCCGGATACGGCATCGTTATGATTACGACGGCGTTCATCGGGGTCGATCCCACGCTTTACGAGGCGGCGAAAATCGACGGGGCAAACGCCTGGAAACAGTATTTTCACATAACTCTGCCGCAGATCGCGCCGATGATTCTCTTTCTCGCTTTGGCGGGTTGGCAAGGCGGGCTTGCAACCTTCGATGCGGCACAGGTCATGGCGCCTGTGGGGTTTGGCGGCACGGCGGGTCCCGAGGATATGGGCTTGACGCTTGCGTATTATAACTATATTCAAGGAATGTCGTTCTCGCACATGGATTATGCGTCGGTGATGAATTGGATGACGGCAATCATCAATTTTGCGGGAGCCTATTTGTTCCTGAGATTGAGAAAGAGAGCGGAGGATAATTTGGGATGACGAAAACATTCGATAAATTCACCTCGGCAAAGGCAAAAAACATTTATTCCAAAATCGGCATTTATTTTGGTTTGATTGCGTATTTTCTGCTTCTTTTTCTGCCGTTTATGGTTATCATCCTCACTTCTTTTACGTCGGATGCGGAAATCGCGTCGACGACGGGATTCGTGTGGTTTCCGTCTGAACTTTCAGGCGAGGGATACCGTATGGTATTTGAATTCGACCCCAACAAGACGAACGGCGTGCCGTCGTTGCTGCTCGGGTTCATCAACACCATGTGGCAGACGCTGCTACCTTCCGTCGTCGGGCTGATGATAAGCGGACTTGCGGCATACGCATATGCGAAATACGATTTCCCCGGGAAGAGTAAGTTTTTTGCTTCCATCATTTTCATGATGACCATTCCCGTTTCGGCTGGTATTACAGGGTATTTATTCTTTGCCCAACTCGGTTGGACGACGGGCGGCGCTTCGGTGCTTCCCATGATTATTCCGGGATTGTTCGGGAGCGCGGGCACGATTTTCTTCATCTATCCCTATTTGAAAGCGCTTCCGGACGGGGTGTTGGAGGCGGCGAAGATCGACGGCATGGGCTTTTTCGGCATCTTTTTTAAGATCGTACTTCCGCTGTCGACGCCTATCTTTCTTTCGCAGTTTCTCTTTGCGTTCGTCGGCGGCTACAATAATTATTCGGGCGCGCTCATCTATCTCGCCAATCAAAAGCAGCTATGGACGTTGCAGCTTGCTTTGAACCAGCTCGTTTCCTATATTACGGGCGCGGGCGGATATAACAACGTGGCTTGCGCGGCGGCGCTGATGTCGATGTTGCCGCTTCTCATTCTCTACGCTTTTGTCCAGAAATTTTTTATCGAGGGCATTACGGTGGGGAGTGTAAAAGGTTAAATCGGGAGGAAATTTATGAAACAATATTTGAAAGCGGCAGCGGTTGCGCTTGGCGCCGTAACGGTGTGCGCTTCTTTGGCGGGCTGCGGCAAAACGGAGAAAAAGACGGTATACGAAATACCGTATTATGACGGAACGACGTACGAGGAAGGGGCGGAGAAGCCCGTTTATAGTTCCGAGCTTTGGCGCAGGAACGACGTGAACAACGGCGCGGGCGATCCGTTCATTCTCGATAATACGGCAATAGACGGATTTTATTACCGCTACGGTACGGGCGGAGCCCATCAGTTTTCCGCTTACCGTTCCTCCGATCTCGATTTTTGGATCCCCTGCGGCATCATTTTGGAAAATATCGGTTGGACGGCGGCATGGGCGCCCGAGGTCGTATACGACGATCCCACGGATGACGGCGTGAACAACGGAACGTACTATTTCTTTTTCAGTATGTGCTTTCCGGGCTACGCGACTTCGGATGGCTACAACAAGGAAAAGGACGAAAACGGCAATACGGATAACGTACACTCGCTCTTTGTGGCAACGTCGTCAAGCCCCGCGGGACCCTTTAAGATGGTCGATTTCACCGATGCAAAGAGTTGCGGCGAAGAGAACGTGCGCACGATTGATGCGGGCGATTACGGCTATACCTGCGATTATCTTAAATATATGCTCTTCGAGCCGATCGAAACGAATAGGGCGTGGCATGAGATTATGCCCGAGCGCATTCCCGAAAATTCGGATAAGCTGTGCAACAATATCGACGCAAGTCCCTTCGTCGATCCCGTCACCAAAAAGAAATATCTCATTTTCAATCACGAGCGGCAGCCTTCGCCCATTCTCATCATGGAGATGGAGAATTGGCTGAAACCGCTTCCCGAAACGACCAAGGTGATCGCGCGTTGCGGTTATTATACGGTTGAGGATTACGAAAAGGCGCAAAGGGGCGAAGCGGTCGAAACGTCCGACTTTGAAATGAGAACGAATAAGGTAAACGAAGGTCCGTGCATGTATTACAATGCGGAAAACAAAAAGTATTACCTTACCTACTCCGTCAACGGGTTTATGGATCCCACTTACGCGGTTGCGCAAGCCGTGTCCGATTCTCCGACCGAAGGGTTCAGGAAGCTGACGCAGGCGGAGAACGGACTCATTCTCAGCGCCGACGACGGCGGGAACAAGCTTGCTTCGGGTACGGGACACCATTGCTTTTTCCATATCGGCGAAAAGCTGTATATCTATTATCACAAGCATACCGTTCCCTATGCGGACGAAGGCAGATACACGGCGGTGGACGAAGTAAAGTTTGTTACGATAAAGGATCAAAACGGCGAAGATTTGGACGTTATGTACGTCAACGGTCCCACGGTTACCCCTCAGCCCGCTATTGTAAAGGGAATGGAATACGCCGATATTTCGGATAAATTACAGTCGGTGTCCGTGATAAGCGGCACGCTTGCCGAAGGCTCGGATACAAAGTGGCTCAACGACGGCTTGCTTTCTTATAACATGAAGCTCAATCAGGAGTTTTTGAACACCTACGTGCGCGAAACGGAAATCACAAGCGATACGACGTTTGAGCTCTCGTTTGCGGACCATGAGACGATTCGCGGACTCATGATTTACAACTCCAAGAACCTTGAAAAGGTGTTCTATAAAATCAAGAACGTCGAGTTCGAATCGGAGGGGAAAACCTACTTTATCAAAGAGTTGAACATCGACGAGCAATCCAATTTCAAATTTAACGAGTTTGAATTGATGTACGGCAACAAGGTTGTGGAAGCGGTGGCTTACGGCGGAGGAGTGTATGCGGAGTTTGCCGCGACGAAAGTGAAAAAGATCCGTTTTACGGTGGAAGTGCCTGAGGGGCAGACTGAGGTGGGGATTTCCGAAGTCGCCGTGATGGGCAAGGTTCTTTAAGGAGGGGAGTTATGAAGAATTCAAGAAAACGGTTGGCGTTGGGAATCGCCGCCTGTCTGTGCTCCTTGTTCGCTTTGACGGCATGCGGAGAAACAATAACGCAATACAACGTAATCGGCACGCAGGATTGCTACGCTCCCGTACAGAAGCCGACGAGCGGTGCGCAGATAGACGACGGGATCGTCCTCGACGGCGTTCTCGACGAATCTTTCTACGAAAGTAAGAGTTGGTTCGTGGGACATAAGAACGTGAAGGGCAGAGAGGCGACGCTCAGAACGACGGCGGAGATCGCGCCGCACGGCATTTTATTCGGAATCGACGTCGACGAAGGATTTACTATTTCATACAGCGCGGGCAGGCCGACGGCTTGGAACAGCGGAATCGAGTTTTATTTCGCATTCGGCGGCGAAACCGTGCCCGTGGATAATTTGTTCGAGATCGATCTGACAGCGCACAACGACGTCAACGTGCGCGTATGGCGTCCGGGGATTTTCAACGACGGTTATCTGCAATATCTCTATTCCTTTGAAAATGCGCCCGCCCATGCCGTGAAGTTGAAGGGCGGCACGATCGAGAGCGGAAACTGCACGGGCTATACAATGGAGCTGTATTTGCCCTATACTCTGTTCGGAAGAGACGGACGTCCCGAATATATCAATCTAAATCCCGGCATGATCACGCCGCTTTCCGATACCGAATGGGTGCGCGATTATTACGTGTTCGGCGGAGAGTTCGAATCCTCCGTGTGTCAATGGGGCAAGACGGAAATGTACCGCTTCGATAAGAACGGTTTTGTCTGCAATAAGCTCAATATTACCGCAACGGGCGGAGGCGTAACCGAGAAATACCGCCGCGATTGGGCGGTGAAGGGCGATCCCGTCATTTTGGAATTTGCGCCCGAAGATGGAAAAGCGCTTTCGAGCGTTAAAGTCAACGGCGTGGAGCATGTGAACGACGTAAAGGAAAACGTTTATAGATTTATCGGTACGGGCGACGATTTGAACGTCGTGGCGGAATTTACACAAGGAAATAACCCGAAAGGTTAAAATAAGGAGGAAATTATGAACAAAAAGAAACTGAAAGGTTTAACGGTGTTGAGTGCGGCAATAACACTCTCTCTTGCCGGCGGTATCCTTGCGGGCTGCGGCGGAAATGAGGATCACAACCTCTCTGCGGTAAACGAAGTGGCGGCGACGTGTACGACGGACGGTCACAGGTCTTATTACAAGTGTACCGACGACGGCTGCGGTAAGTATTTTGCCGACGCAGAGGGCAAGGAGGAGCTATCGGAAGAGGATGTCGTTTTGCACGCGCTTGGGCACAATCCCGTGCATCACGAAGAAAAGGATGTGACTTGCACCGAGGACGGTAACGCGGAGTATTGGGGATGCAGCCGTTGCGACGCAAAATTTGCCGACGAAAATCAAACGCCGTTTAACGGCGATCCCGTGCTCGCGCACCCGGGACATCATTTTACCGATGTAACGCCCGCAACAGATCCCGAGCCGGACAAAGAGGGCAACGTCGAGCATTGGCACTGCGATCGATGCGAAAAGAATTACAATAACAGCTACGGCGATAAAGAAATCGAGGACGTGACCATTCCCGCGATTGCAAAGCTCGATTCGGTTACCCTCAAACTGCAAGGGTACAGAGAGGGCGAAACGGGTAATCTTTCCGGTGGCGTTACGCTTACGGGAAAATACGATCAGACGGCGAGCGGAAGCTTAACGGACGGCGTGGGCACGGTTGCAAACGTTTATGCCATGGAATACGACGTGGAATGCAACGGTTACGTCGGCAAGCTTGCGTTCGAGGCGGGCAAGTCGGTATACGAGCTCACGCTCGAATACAACTATGCGACGTCTACGGGCGAAAGCGCAACGACGACCGATCCCGAGATCCCCGATAATAAGAAGAGTACGGTCGATCTTTCGAAGATGAACGATAAAAACCATACCATCGTTTTGAGCGACGGAACGTATGCGACGAAAGATTATACCGAAGCAAAGCTCACGCTTCCGAGCGAGGTGCAGGGTTCGAAGAACGTGTCGATATCCTTCACGCTGAAATTCCTCGATAACAGCATGTACGAGGGGAACGTCGGCGACAGCGGATTCAACCCGCTTTCCCGTGTCGGCGTGAAGATGGCGGACAAGAAAGGCGTGTTCTTTATGATGATGGATAAAAAGTGGCATAACGACGGAGAGGGTAATCCCTCAGACGCTTTGTATGTCTGCCCGATTCAGCCGAAGGATTATGTTCCGGACGGAAAGGAGGAAGTGGAAGGAACGTTCTACGGCTGGGATAATGCCAATGAAGGGCGTTTCGCGGCGGTTGCCGAGGCGCTCAAAGGCGACGGCTTGCAGATTCGCATGGTTCGCGCAAAGACGTATATTCGTATGTTCTTAAAACTCGACGGCGCGTGGGTAGAGGTGATGAACGTCGCAGGCGTTGCAGAATGTGACGAAAATGCGGAGACCGATATCCGCTTGCTTATAAACGGTCATAAATGGGAATTTTCGAATATCGAATACGGAAGCATGACCGAAGAGTCATATAAGGCATCCTCTGTGACGGAGGCGGGGCATCAAGCGTATCTTGCGATAGACGATATGTATTTCAACCCGGACGGCACGTTGAGTTCGCTTGAAGAACTTACGATTCCTCAGCTTAGTCCCATTACGAGCGTTGCGCTCACCTTAAAGGATGAGAGCGGAAATGCGGTTACGACAGGTACAAACGTAAAGATTTCGAACGTTTTGAGCGAAATTGCCGATATTCAAACGACGGTGGGCGAAAACGGCGTCGTCACCCTTGCGGGTACGACGGGCGTATATGCGGGACTTCCTTACGTCGTTAAGGTAGAAGGTTATGCGGGTACGTATACAATCACGTTTGAGGGAACAACCGCGACGATCGAGACGCTTGTTCTTCCCGAATGGGAATATTCCTCCGCTTCTTCCGTTAAAGTCGTAGCAGGCAGCGGCAATTGGGCAAACGGCACACTTACGGACGACTCGACCGACGATAAGATCGCTTTCACCGCAGCGTTTCCCGTGTCGAAAGAGGTCGTCGTAAATACGGGCACGTCATTCGGCGGGTCGGTTAACTATACGTTGTATTTCAATCTGAAAATGACGGGTACGAACGGTTGGGAAAACCGTTTCGGTATTCGTTTGACGGAAGGAACGGGCGAGAGCGTGGTCGGATTCTACTTCTTCCAACAGGATCAGGGTGCGATTAAAGTGGGCGCGTTGCGCGGAAAGATCGATTTTAACACTAACGGCGGAGAAGCCGCGAGCACCTTAAATGCAAGCATGTTTGTAAACGGTCTTGAAATGAAGGCAGTGCGCGAGCAGAATAAAGTGACGCTGTATGCAAAGATCGGCGGGAAATGGGAAAAAGTTTCCGCCGAAGTGACGCTCTCGGGCGGCTACGGTGCGCTCGGCTTCTCGGCGTCGCAGGGGACCTTCGAATATACGGACGTTGCGCTTGACATAAAGCCGGCGGAAGATCAGACGTTCTCGCTTACGCTGAAAGACGGCGAAGGAAACGCGCTTTCGGAGGGCACGACGGTTCTCCTCACCAATCCCCGCGGAGAAACGGTTTCCAAAACGACGGACGCGCAGGGTAATGTTACGTTGGAATCTCCTTATTTCGGCGATTTTATCGTAGAAGTGAACGGTACGATGTTCGTCGTCAATTTCTCCGCCGATTCGCTTACGGTAAGCAAGTCGATAAGCACGGCTTGGACGTATACGGGCAAAGAGGGCGAGGTTACCGAACATAAAATTGCGGATCAAGGCAACGTCGTCATATCGCACGACGAAACATCCGTTACCGTTGCGGCGACGTGGGATAATAATGATTGGAAACGCGATGAAGTCTATGTGAACGTCGGCGATGTTTTGGGCGACAGCACGAATTATATCGTTCGTTTCAAAATTACGGCTACTTTGGCAGGAAATTGGACGGAGCGCTTTGGGATTCGCGTGGTTTCCAAAGAAAACGATAACAACGCCAATGCGGGTTTCTTGATTTGGGATAAAGGCGGCGACGGAATCTGTTTCGGAAATTTGGCTAATTATCCCGATTTTGGCGGCGGAGGACCTTCGGATAAAACGGTTCTGACCGAGGCAATGTTTGCGGCAGGAGTGGATATTCAAATTATCCGTAACGGTAACAGTGCCACGATGTATGCAAAAATAGACGGGAAATGGCAATCTGTTTATACGGTAAGTCTTGCAGACGGTAGCACGGCGCAGCTCGGGTTCAGCGCGGCGGGCGGAACGTACGTCTATTCGGATATGTCGATTGTAACGGTTTCCGACACGGTTTCCGAATAAAACGGAAAAAACGGGATGCAAATTGCAGGGCGGCTTTCTGCTGCCCTGTTTTTAAAAAGGAAAGAAGCAGAGCCTGTCATTTTGAGCCGCCGCGACCTTGCGGCGAGTCGAAGAATCTTTTCGTTAAAGGACAACAAGACAAAATCAAAAAGGAAAGGAATATGGATAAAGTTTATTTGGGCGCGGCGTATTATCCCGAATTATGGGACGAAGATGAACTAGAAAAGGATATTGCGCGGTGCAAAGAAGTCGGCGTGAACTGCTTGCGGATCGGCGAATTTGCTTGGGGTAAAATGGAACCCGAAGAGGGCAAGTTCGATTTATCGTGGCTTGTGCGCATTGTAGACAGGCTCTATGAAAACGGCATTTTCACGGTGCTCTGCACGCCCACGGCAACCCCGCCCCGATGGATGCTGAACAAGTATCCCGAAATGCGCATGATCATGCACGATTTAGTGCGGGCGGACGTATCGTCTCGTTGCCACGTCTGCAAGACATCTACCGTCGCGCGCGAGAAGAACCGCGGTATCGTCACCGAGCTTGCAAAGACGTTCGCGGGGCACAAGGGCGTTGTCGGTTGGCAGATCGATAACGAATTGTTTCCGTATTCCGAGGGGTGCTATTGCGAAAATTGCAAGCACGCGTTCCGTTCGTATCTGAAAGATAAATTCGGCATGACGGAAAAACTCAACAAGGCGTGGGGCATGGCGCGGTGGTCACTTTGCTATGGTTCGTTCGACGAAGTGGAACCGCCGTATCCCCGTCAGTGGCGGCATCCCTCTTTGCGCAAGGCATGGCGGGATTTTCAGTGTGCGCAAATTAAGAGCTACGCGGAAGAACAGGCTGAGGTTTTACATAAATACGGCTGCGAAAACGTTGGTACGAACATGATGCAGCACAATTCGCTGAGCTATTATAAATTAAACGAGAAGTTAGATGTTGCGCAGTATAACCATTACGATACCGCCGAGCGGTTGCCCGACACGGCGTTTGCCTACGATTTCGTGCGGAGCATCAAAAACAAACCGTTCCGGATCATGGAAACGCAGGTGGGCTGGAACGGGAGCGAGTATGCGGAGAGCGGCTACCGCCCCGCGGGGAATTGCTATGCGAATACATGGCTTCCCGTTGCCAAGGGCGCGGAAATGAACTTATATTGGCTGTTCCGCGCACACCCCAACGGACATGAGATCGGGCACGGCGCGCTGTATTCTGCGGCGGGGAGAAGCTACCGCGTGAGCGAAGAAGTGAAACGCGCAAGCGAAGATTTCAAAAAATGCGAACAATTTTTAACAGAGACTTGCATTAAGAGTAAAATTGCGCTACACTATTCGAGCACGGCGTATAACGACTTGGAGTGCGCGCCGCTCTTAAAAAATATTAATTACCGCGAAACGCTCATGCAGAAATATTACGCTGCGTTCCGTCATTACAACGTGGACGTGATCGATACGCAGCATTCTCTCGACGGATACGAGGTTATCGTATCTCCCTTTCTTGTCACCGCCGACGAAAACGACTTTCAGGAGCGCATCACCGAATGGGTGAAAGAGGGCGGCACCTGGATCGTAGGACCGATGTCGGATATCATGGACGAAAACGTAAAGCGGTACACGTATGCACCTTATAGTTTTTTGGAAGAGCTTGCGGGCGTGTATACGAAATACCAGAAGCCGCTTGCAAACGACGTGTTCAAGGCGCAGTGGACGAACGACGGCGAATGTGCCGTGAGTATGTGCTATGACGCTTACGAGTGCAACGAGGGGACAAAGAGTCTTGCGCATTATACGGCGGGAGAATTCGCGCCGCTGTCCGTTATCACCGAACGGAAGGTGGGCAAGGGCAAAGTTATTCTTGTGGGCAGTGTGCTCTCGCACGGGGATATTCTGCGGCTTGTGAACCGCGCAACGATTGCCGAGGCGAGCGGAAACGTTATTCTTACCGAACGCACGGGAAAAGAGAGCGGCATTATTGCCGTAGAAACCGAGAATAAGAGCGGATTTATTATTTTAAACGGAAGCTATACCGACCTCATAACGGGCAAAGCCTATACGGGAAAAACGCAAATTTCGCCTTACGGCGTTTTGGTATTGAAAAGGAAGTCCTAATTTATGGAACAGAAAGCGTTGAAAAAGTTAGTATCGGCGATGAGCCTCGAAGAGAAAGCGTTGCAGTTGACGCAGTATCCCGTGTATGAACTCGACGAAAGTGCGGAAGCGGTGGTAACGGGGTTGTGCGATTTGGGCGGGATAGACCGCGAGGCGCTTTGGCGTACGGGCACAATTTTGAATGCGCCGAACGGTGAAACGGTGCAATCGATTCGCAAGACGCGCCGCGAAAAAGGAATCGCCGACCCGCTCCCGTTTATGCTCGACGTGATTCACGGGTACAGAACGATTTATCCCGTGCCGCTTGCTATGGCGTGCACGTTCAATTTGAAGCTCATAGAGGACTGTGCGGAGCTTGCCGCAACCGAAGCGCGCTACGACGGCGTGGACGTCACCTTTTCGCCTATGGTCGATTTGGGACGGGATGCGCGCTGGGGCAGAGTGATGGAAGGCGCGGGCGAGGACCCTTATTGGAGCGGCGAGGTCGGCAAGGCGATGATCCGTGGCTATCATAGGGGCGGAATCGCCTGCTGCGTAAAACATTTTGCGGGTTACGGCGCCGCCGAGGCGGGCAGAGAGTACAACACCACGGATATTTCCGAGCGGAATTTACGCGAGTATTACTTGCGGGCGTACCGCGCGTGTCTCGAAGAACAACCTGAGCTGTTCATGAGTTCGTTTAACCTCTTGAACGGTAAGCCGATTTTGGGGCACAAAGAGATTATGCTCGATCTGCTGCGCAAGGAGTGGGGCTTCGACGGCGTTGTCATTTCCGACTTCGGCGCGGTGGAGGAACTGCACGAGCACGGCTATTGCGAAACGGGCAAGGACTGCGCATCTGTTGCGCTTTCGAGCGGGCTCGATATCGAAATGGGTTCGTCGGTCTATGCAAGCTATCTTCCCGAGCTTGTCCGTACGGGCGTTGTTTCGGAAGAGCAAATCGACGAAGCGGTATTGCGGGTCTTGGAACTCAAAAACAAGCTAGGCATGTACGAAAATCCCGAGCGGAATACCGATCTTCAAAAACGGGCCGAAGTGACGCTTTCGGAAAGCGGGCGAGCTCTTTCTCGCAGAGCCGTGGAAGAGGGTAGCGTGTTGTTGAAAAATAACGGCGTGTTGCCGTTAAAGGAAAATGCAAAGATTGCGCTTGTCGGTCCGTTTGCGTCTACCCGCGAGATCATCGGGAACTGGGCGGGGAAAGGGCGGATCGAGGAGTGCGTTACCGTAAAAGAGGGCGTAGAAAAGCTCATAAAGCGCGCCGTGCCGTATGCGAACGGCTGTTCGTGGAAGCTGTTCGATACGGACGAGGGCGGATTCGAAGAGGCGGAGCGTATTTGCGCGCAAGCCGATTGTATCGTGGCTTGCGTGGGCGAACACATGATGAACTCGGGCGAGGCACATTCCCGCGCCGACATCCGCATTCCCGAAATACAGCGTAAGTTGATTGCAAAGTTGCATAAACTCAAAAAACCGCTCGTGCTCGTCGTATTCGGCGGAAGACCGCTTGTATTGAGCGAAATCGAAGAGTTTGCCAATGCAATTTTATATGTCTGGCAACCGGGGACGGAAGGCGGCAACGGGATCGCAAACCTGCTCTACGGCAAAGCAATTCCCTGCGGAAAGACGGTGATGAGTTTTCCGCGCTCGTCGGGGCAGTGTCCGATTTATTACAACTGTTTTTCGACGGGCAGACCGAAAAAGAAGGATAAGCCTTCGGCGTTGAGCGGCGAAGAATGGCGCACGGGTTACGACGACGAATATAATTCTCCGATCTATCCGTTCGGCTACGGACTGTCGTATACCGAATTTTTGTATTCCGATTTGAAACTGTCTGCTGCGAAGATGAAGCGCGGCGGGAAAATTACGGCGAGCGTGAACTTGAAAAACGTCGGGAGCAGCGACGGATATGAAACGGTACAGTGGTATATCCGCGACCTGTTCGCTTCCGTCGTGCGTCCCGTAAAGGAACTGAAAGGGTACGAAAAAGTCTTTTTGAAAGCGGGAGAAGAGAGACGTATCTCCTTTGAAATTACCGAAGAAATGCTGAAATATTATACGGACGGCGGGGAGTACGCAGCGGAAACGGGCGCGTTCGAGCTGTTTGTCGGCGGCAATTCCCGCGACTGTCTGAAAATGAACTTTGAGCTTGTTGATTGAGGTGAAGAATGAGCAATGAAAGAAAGCTGCCTGCTTATCCGTTATTCGTAAAAGACCCGAATTATTCGCTGTGGAGCGTTACGGAAGAGCTGAATAAGAGTACTCCCCAAACGTGGTGGGGCGAAGAAAAACGGATCTACGGCTTTTTGAAAACGCACGGCAAGACGTATTGCTTTTTAGGGAATGGCGCAGATTTTTCCGCCTGCGGAGTTTTGAACGCCGAACAGACGGGGCTGGAGGTCACGGCGTTTACGACCGATTACATATTCCGCGCGGGGCAAACAAGGCTATCGGTAAAATTCGTTTCTCCTTTGCCGCCCGACGATTTAACGCTGACCGCGATGCCCGTGTGCTATATGGAATACGAGATCGAGGGCGACGAACACGCCGAGCTTTCGCTCTTTATAAGCTACGACGTCGCGAGCAATGCGTGCAATCAAGAGCGCGGCGTGCGCGGCGGCGTTGTAAAAGGCAACGGTTTCGAGAGCGCGTTTTTCGGATTGAGACGGCAAAAGCCGCTTTCGAACAACGGCGATCTCATCGGCGCCGATTGGGGGTATTGGTATCTGGCGGGCGAAGAGAGCTTCATTCTCGACGAAACAGACCTTGCCGCCTATCTCGCGGGCGGGAATAAACAGTTTACGAATGCAAAAGAAGAACGGTATCTCGGCACTTTTAATCACGCGCAAAAGGGCGTTGTTTTACTCGGCTTCGACGATATCGTTTCCATCGATTATTTCGGCGATTTCCGTAAGGGATATTACTTGCAGGATCATACGATTTTGCAAGCGTTGCAAACGGTGTGGCGCGAATACAAAATAATAGACGAACGGCTTTTTTCCTTTAACGAGGACTTGAAGGAACGGGCGAAGCCTTTCGGAAAAGATTATTACGATATTCTCTGCGCCGCTTTGCGGCAGACCATGTCTGCGCATAAAATCGTAAAAGACGGTGCGGGGAACCTTTTGTTTCTTTCCAAGGAGTGCGGCTCCAACGGTTGTATCGCCACGGTAGACGTCAGCTATCCGTCCGTGCCGCTGTTCTTGCTCTATAACACGGAGCTTATCAAGGGCATGATGCGCCCGATTATAAAGTTTGCGCGGATGCCCGTCTGGAAATACGATTTTGCCCCGCACGACGCGGGCACTTATCCGCATTGCTGCGGGCACGTGTACGGATTTAATCAGGATAAGAGTAAGTTTTTGGGCAATCTCATTCAGAAAGAAAACGAAGAGACCTGGTTTCCGTTTTACCTTTTACCTGCCGATTACGACGTTTACGATTTGAAAGACCAGATGCCCGTTGAAGAATGCGCCAACTTGCTCATTATGCAGTACGCTTGCTATGAGCGCGACGGCGATAGTTCTTTCTTTGCGGAGAACTTCGATTTGACGGAGAAGTGGGTGGAGTATCTCGTCAAATACGGCTTGAAGCCCGAAGAACAGCTCTGCACAGACGACTTTGCGGGACACATGAAAAACAATCTCAATCTTGCGATCAAAGCTACCGTAGGCATTGCATGCTACGCAGAGCTTGTAAAAGCGGCGGGGAAAGCGGGGCTTGCGGAAAAATACCGCAACACGGCGGAAGCGTTTGCGGAAGAGATCACGGCGTTTGCAAAGAAGTTTTCGCATATGCCCATTTCGTGGGATGAGGACGATAGCACGTTCTCGTTAAAATATAATTTTGCGTTCGATAAACTGCTGGACTTAAATCTGTTCTCGCAGGAAATTTTCGAGAGGGAAATCGACTGCTATCTGCAAAGAGTAAACGGGTTCGGCACCCCGCTCGACAACCGCGAAACGTACACAAAGAGCGATTGGCTGTGCTGGGTCGCATTCCTTACGGATGACGAGTCGAAAAGGGAAAAGCTGTTGGCACCCATTGCAAAATTTTTAAAAGAATCGCCCGACCGCGTGCCGTTTTCCGATTGGTATCAAACGGATACGGGTGCATATCTTCATTTTCGTGCCCGCAGCGTGCAGGGCGGCTGCTTTATTTTGTTGTTAAAAAGGAATGAATATGTTAAAAGGTAACTTTATCGGGGTCAAAGAAAATGTTGGCGTGTTCGTCGTTGAAAAGAGGTTCACGGCGCATGCGGGCGAACGTGCGGTTTTAAAGGTAACGGCGCTCGGCTTATATTTTGCCGAAATCAACGGCGTGCGCGTGGGCGATGCTTACTTAACCCCCGGCTGGACCTCGTACAATAAAATGTTGCAGGTGCAGGAGTACGACGTTACGGCGCTCTTAAAAGAGGGTGAAAACGTGTTGTCGCTCACCGTGGGCGAAGGCTGGTATTGCGGTCCGCTCACTTGGGAGCGCAAGAGAAGTTTTTACGGAAAACAATCCGCCGTCTGCGCCGATTTGATTTTTGCGGACAGAACGGTAAGTACGGACGAAAGTTGGACGGCGCGGGAGAGTGTAATTCGCGCAAGCGGCATTTACGACGGCGAAACGCAAGACTTTACGGCGGAGTGCAAACCGCTCACCGTGTGCGAGGTCGCCTTTGATAAGAGCGTGCTTGTGCCGCAGATTTCCGAGCCTGTGCGCAATGTCGAAAGATTGCCCGTAAAAGAAGTGATACATACGCCCGCGGGTGAGCTTGTTTACGATTTCGGGCAAAACATGGCGGGCGTAGTGGAAATCAGAACGCCCGAAAATTTCAACGGCACGCTTACGTTGCAGTTTGCAGAAATTTTGGTGAACGGGAATTTCTATACCGATAATTTAAGAAGCGCAAAGGCGACGGATACGTTCACAGTGAAGGGCGCAAGAACGCTTTCTCCCGAATTTACCTTCCACGGCTTCCGCTATATGAAGCTGACGGGCGCGGAGTTGCCCCAAGAGAATGTGACGGCGATCGTGCGGTATACGGACATGAAGCGCACGGGGCATATACACACGAGTAACGACCGCTTCAACCGTTTAATGGACAACGTGATATGGGGGCTAAAGGGGAATTTTGTGGATATTCCCACCGACTGCCCGCAAAGGGACGAACGGCTGGGCTGGACGGGGGACATCAACGCTTTCTGCACGACGGCGGCATATAACTACGATATCCGCGCCTTTATGAAAAAGTGGCTTGCCGATTTACGAAACGATCAAACGGAGGACGGAAGAATTCCGCACGTTGCGCCGAACGCATTGCGCGGAGAGAGCGACAGATCCACGGCGGCGATGTGGTGCGATGCGGTCACCATGGTGCCGTGGAAGCTCTATCAAATGTACGGCGATAAGAGTTTTCTTTCGGAGAACTTCGGGGCGATGAAAAAGTTTATTTCCGCACGCGAGCGAACGATGACGGACGGGCTTGTGAGCAAGGGGCACGAGTTCGGCGACTGGCTTGCGCTCGATCAGGAAAAGACGAGCAACGAAACGTTTATCGGCAGAACGGATTTATACTATATTACCAACGTGTTTCAGGTGCGTTCGCTGAAAATCGTAGCCGATACGGCGAAGATTTTGGGCGAAAGGGCGGATGAAAAGCTATATCTGGAAAAACACGGAGAAATGCTCGAAAGGGTGCGGAGCGAGTATTTTACGGCAGGCGGACGGCTTTGCTTGGATACGGTCACGGCGCAGACGCTTGCGCTATACTTCGGAATCGTGCCCGAACGGCACCGCAAAAAATTGGCGGAGGCGTTAAACGAGAACGTCAAACGGCACGGATACAAAATCATAACGGGTTTTATCGGCACGACGTATTTTTTATATGCGCTTGCGGACAACGGGCATATGCAGACGGCGCAAAGGGTTCTCATGAACAACGGCTACCCCGGGTGGTTGTTCGAGGTGGATATGGGCGCGACCACGATGTGGGAGCGTTGGAACAGTTTAATGCCCGACGGCACGCCCAATCCCGACGGCATGAACAGTTACAATCATTATGCCTACGGTTCTGTCATGGAGTTTGTCTACCGCCGTATCGCGGGGATAGAGGCAACGGAAGCGGGATTTGCAAAAATCAGAATCGCGCCTAACCCCTGTAAGGGGCTTGCGGAGTTCAAAGCGGAGTATGAGAGTGTGCGCGGCAAAATCGTTTCGGGCTACGAGCAAAAGGACGGACAAATCAAATTCACGGCGGAAATTCCCGAAGGGGTACAGGCGGAAATCATTCTGCCGAACGAACAGCCGATTCCCGTAACGGGCGGGAAGTACGAATACGAGCGTGATTGGGAGAACTTGGACGGTGAGCCGTTTACGCCCGAAAGCTACGTGACGGAGGTGTTCGACAACCCGAAAGCGGTAAAGGCGTTCAACGAGGTGTTCGGCGGAATATTTACAGGCAGCGAAATCGCCTGGATGAAGAACGAGCCCAAAACGCTCGGCTTTATGGCGTGGTTTCGAGATTCGGAAAAGAAGATGAAGCTATCTGACTTTCCAGATATGTTGCAGCGGGCAAATAGGTTGTTTTTACAGTAAAAATAATGTAATGTAAGGAGCAATAAAATGTCGGAATTGAGAGAAAAACATAAATCGATCATTGAAGGATATTATTATGCCTGTTGTCCTCATTGCAAGACGACTTTGGTGCATGGGAAAAACGGGACGGATACGTTTATCAAATGCTCGAAATGCGGCAATTTTCTTCATGTGGAGATCAAGGACGATACCGTACTTGTCGAACGTAAAAATTCATAGTAATAATATTTAATATTTTCGCGGTTATTAGCGTAATTTCGGCAAAAAAATTCATTTTTTGCGATAATAAAAATGATAGTATGAATTTAGCCCCCACGGGGTGTGACGACATCCATAATCGGAAGAGGCTGATTCTACTGTTAAGAGCTAAAATCCGAAAAAAAGATACAAGCCGGCAGCAGAGCAATATGCCTTCCTTAACGGAAGGTTAATTTGCTTTGCTCGGCTTTTTAACCGTTCCGTGCCTCGGCGGCGTATTGCAACGCTGTCGGGGGCGTTTTTTATATATAAGGCGAAATCCGCCGATAGCGATTT
The DNA here is from genome assembly GCA_910588615.1 of uncultured Christensenellaceae bacterium. Classification (GTDB taxonomy): domain Bacteria; phylum Bacillota; class Clostridia; order Christensenellales; family Borkfalkiaceae; genus Gallimonas. Next base: position 23,891 of record CAJUOI010000027.1, read on the forward strand.
TTAACAAAAATCAATATCGGAGGGTTTCATGGCATTTATTACATACCGATTTGTGGACGGACATTGTGAAGATATCGAAGTAACGGAAGAATTTGCGGCGGAATATGAAGAAATGGAACACAAAGGCGCTTTAATTGAGCGGAAGGAAACGCGGCGGCATCAGTCGTTGGACAAGTCCTTGGAACACGGGTTTGATATTCTCGATCCGCAAGCAAAAGTTTCGGAAGAAATCGAGAGGAGAGAGTTGTCCGAAGAAATACGGAATGCATTACATAAATTAACGGACAAGCAACGAAGGGTTGTATTATTAAGAATATCGGACGGAATGTCCTTCCGCGAAATCGGAGAAAAATTAGGTCTCGGCACGTATACAGTGCGGGACTATTTTTATAATGCGGTGAAAAAATTACAAAAATTTTTATCGTTGCATACCCCAAAACGGTCGTTCCCGTGGCTATTAGGTGAAGGGCTTCGGCTCTATCTAAAAAACGGGAGGTCAATAATGTTGACGCTAAAACAAATTCGGGATGATCTGAAAGACATCCGCTACTACTATTCGCGCAAGGAAGCCTTCGAGCAAGGTTTCCGCGTGGTAGGCTCGAACGATATCGTAGGCAAAGCCAAACGCTACAATACCGTGATGCAGTCTGCGCCTACCAGATTGTACGATATCTACGTCTGTCTGTATGCGCGCAATCTTACGCAGGAGGCTCTGTCGATCGAGCTATGCTACACGCCCGAGTATATCCAGATACTCAATAAGCGGCTGTTGCTGTATTTACAGAAAACGCTTTCGGAGGAACGGGCATGACGATACAAGAGATACGGAGTGATTTAAGGGCGATCAAATACTATTTTTCCAAGCAAAAAGAGTTTGAGAAAGCGGCGGAGACGGTCGGAACAAGCAAGGTTGTTGAAACGGTCAAGCGATACAATCAAGCGGTTACAAACGCTTCTCCGCGGCTCTACAAGGTGTACGTCGAGCTGTACGTTCATAACAACACGCAGGAGACGGTTTCTTTCGATTGGGATTGTTGCGTGGAGTATATCAGGCGGCTCAATAAGCAGTTGTGTATCTTTCTTTTAGACTACTTCAAAGGGGAAAACTGACATGGAAAAGGATTACGATTTTTTATACGAAGCGAACAACGTTTACAGGACGAAGAATTATATCGTCAAGCAGATTATCGGCGTGCGTTGCAGCGAGCAGGAGAACAATGTGATATTCTCTTTCGATACCTACTACCGCCGCACGGCAAAGCGGGATAGGATTTATGAAAAGCATTTTCGTGAGCGTAAGAATAAGGACGGGCGGCGTCTGCCCACCACCATGTACGCCCGCACTTATGTAGAATAATCATGCCTTATCCCGAATGTAAAGTATATTTCGACGGAAGTCATTATATTGCAATTCCGCATACGGAAAAGCGTTACCGTCCCCGTCCGAAGAAGCAGGAAGAAGTGATCGTTGTAAAGGAAGGCAATGCAAGCGAGCTTTCCGTCGAATCTACCGAAACGAAAGAAATGCAATCAAATAGCGCACCGCAAGAGAGCGATGCGCTTTCGCCGCTTGAAACGATTGCCGTCACGGGAGAATTGCCACAGGAAGAACAGCCCGCGAATATCTTGCAACCGAACGAGCGGCTTATGACAAAGAAAGAACTGTTTGATGAACTGTATCAGCAGTATCTCTATTTGAAGAAAAGCGAACGGCGGGAAAAACTCATTGCAGCTTTACGCCCGTACTTTAAGACGGACAATGCGGTGAAGAACTATGTAGACAGTAATATCGAACGCAAACGGCGCAATCTCATTTGCAGACGGATAAGGTTGACAAGGAAAATCAATTTACAGACCTTTACCCATTTCGTGACTTTTACTTACGACGGAAAACTTCATACCGAGGAAACATTTCGTAAAGGCTTGAAAAAGACTCTTGCGAACTTCGCTTCACGGAAAGGCTGGAAATACGTCGGCGTATGGGAACGATCTCCGGAAAAACAGCGGTTACACTTTCACGGGTTATTTAATATCCCCGAAAGCACAATGCCGGGGCTATTGTTTGAAAAGAGTGATTACAGTTTCAAAAGTCACCGCAGACAGATTACGGTGCAGAATACTTATTTCAACGAACGGTTCGGGCGTTCCGATTTCGAGAAAATAGAAGATTACACCATGCTCGGAAGCTCGGTTGCGTATCTCATGAAGTATCTTGAAAAGACGGGAGAGAAGATCGTTTACAGCAAAGGTCTGCCGCAATATTTTATCTCGGACATCATGGACGAAGACGTGGTTACGACAATCGGATTAGAGGATAGGAAATTGTTATTATTCGATGACTTTGAATGTTGGGACGAGGGCGTAAGCGTCGGCAAAGTAAACGCCGACACGATATCACAACTGCGGAAAAGCAACTGATTTGTCAAGTGACACGATAAAGTGTTTCAAGGGCTTGAAAAAAGGTTTGTGATATGTTATAATTGTTTTTGTAAGTACATTGGAGAAAACTATATGCAAAATAAGATAAAAGTTTTTGAAAGCAAACAGGTGCGTACCGTATGGGATGCGGAAGCCGAAGAATGGTATTTTTCGGTCGTTAACGTTGTGGAAGTCTTAACTGACAGCAAAGATTACCAAACAGCAAGAAATTATTGGAAAGTGTTAAAAAGTAGGCTTGCCGCAGAGGGCAGCGAACTGGTTACAAATTGTAACCGGTTGAAATTACCTGCTGCAGACGGTAAAATGAGAATGACGGACGTTCTCGACACAAAAGGCGTTTTGCGGCTTGTGCAATCTATCCCTTCTCCGAAAGCAGAGCCGTTCAAAATGTGGTTGGCGCAAGTCGGCAGCGAACGTTTGGACGAAATAGCCGATCCCGAAAAAGCAATCCTTCGCGGCGCGGATTATTATCGTGCGAAGGGCTATACCGAAGGCTGGATCAACCAACGCTTGCAGACGATTGAAATGCGGAAAGAGCTTACCGATGAGTGGAGAGCGCGCGGTATTCAGCAAGATAAGGATTACGCGATTCTTACGAATGAAATGACAAAGGCTTGGAGCGGTCTCACCGTTCAGGAATACAAGCAAGTCAAAGGCTTGAAGAAAGAGAATTTGCGCGATAATATGACAAACATCGAACTTGTTTTGAATATGCTTGCAGAAGTAACGACGACAGCGATTTCACGGCAAGAACAGCCGGAAACTTTTGACGAAAGTAAAAGGATTGCTCGCCGCGGCGGTAGTGTTGCAAAAAATGCAAGAACGGACATTGAGAGCCAATTAGGGCAATCGGTAATATCTCCGTTAAATGCAAGCAATAAGCCTGCGCTTGAAATCCAATCTTCTATTCCCGATAGCACGGACGACGGCGATCCCGACGGAACAGCATCGAAAAAGCAATAAGCAAACGTTACTATTTACTGAAAAGGACGGCATTAAAATACGGTTCAAAATCTGGTATTGCGCGACGGTAAGCGCGGGGCGATGCCCAAGCGGATTAGCGGGCACGCCCCGCTCCGTCTGCGCCCGATTTTCGTATTTTTAGCGGTTGTTTCAGTTGCGTTACGGCGTGTGCTGGTCCGCGGCGGCGAAGCCGCCGCGCTTGTATCAAGACCAGCACACGCCGCAAACTCACGCCCCCAACGCTATCTAAACGTTAACCCAACGGGAGCAAATCTATTTTTACAGGCAAAAAAGCACGTTTTTTTGTGTGTTTAACAATAGGAAAATCCAATGTTTTGCGGTTGCTAAAATAACCTTTTTAATGCGCCCTACAACGGCTTTTATTTCGGGACGGGTATTCTCGTAGCGGCGTTTCTACGCCCGTTTAACACGGTGTAATGGCGGCGTAACTGTGGATATTCAAATAAAATAATCAGCATGAAAAATGGCACGCATTGCGTGCCATTTAATATGAGAATATTTTAGCTTCTTCCGCAAACTTCGTTGTATTTACGTTGTAATATCATTCTGCTACGCCATACCGTTGTATTGTTGACGCATAACAATCTGGCGATCTCGCATACGCCCATACATTTCAGATAGCAGTTTAATGTATCCTTTTGCTTTTTCGTCAACTTCATTTTACGGATGATTCGCTCTACCTTCTTATAGCTTTCTTCCGTCGTGTCTTCCTCAAAGGGTTGGGGTACTTTTACCGTGTCATTACGGTGCTCTCCGCAAGTATTCATTTGTATCCGATAAAGTTTATATACCATGTTCCCTAATTTGCTGTAACAGGCGTGCCGTATCGTTACGGGCTTTTTGAATCTGTTCAATATCGTATTGCCGAGTTTCTTTCCCATGTGTTCGCATAGAAAGCAAATTGCCGTTTGTACAAAGTCGTATCCGTCCGAAATGTTGCGCTCGATGTCATGCTTACGGTGAAGATCGCGAATCAGACTGTAATATAAATCTTCCAATTTGCGATACG
>CAJUOI010000028.1 GCA_910588615.1 uncultured Christensenellaceae bacterium
TGCCGTATGTTTCGAAGAAAAGCGCGGGATCCGTTTCGGCAAGCCGACGAGCGTTCATATCGTCAAGCGTTACATATTTACGCCCGGTTTCTTTGATATGGTTGAGCATTGTGGACTTCCCAACTTGCCGTTGTCCGCAGACCATAACGACGGGATAATTTTTTGAAGCGAGCTTCACTTGCTCTTCCAGATGTCGACGAATATACATAAAATCACCATTCCGAGAAAAATAAAGTGTAACTTTATTATACTCAAAACAAAGTGGTTTGTCAAATAAAAAATGTAACATCGAAAATAAATATTTTTTAAGGATACCGTTCTCGAAAGGGAACGGCATTTTTTTATTTATAATTGTAATGAGCTTTTCAAAACTTGGATTATATTTACCTTTTTTTCAAAAGCTATTGGCAATGAAATGATTGTATTTTATAATACGGTTAGTTATCGTATTATAAAATCGCGCGGGCTATAGCCCGCATTCGGTATGATATACCGAATGAAATATCTTTAACGGAGGATATTGTGAGTAAGTTGGTATTCGATTTTAATGATAACAAATGCGAATTGGAAATATCGCGGGTAGGGCAGGAGCATTGTCTGCCCCGAAAGTTGCATGAAAAACGGAAGGCGAGAAAGTACTCTTTGCACTGCATTTTTTACGGCTACGGCACGTTGATTAAAAACGGGAAAGAAATCAGCTTGACGAAAGGCAATATGTTTTTGCTTTACGAAAACGAGGAACAAGAATACTTTCCCGATCCGATGGCACCTTGGGCTTATTATTGGATTGATTTCATCGGCGAAGGCGTGGAAAAAGTGCTTGCCGCTTGCGGGTTTTCAAGAGAAAAACCCTATATTTATTTAGGTGATAATGCCAATAATATATACAATCTTTTTCGGTCGCTTGCGGAAGAGTACGACGGCAGCTCATTGAATTCGCTCAGTTGTATGGGGTATACGCTCTTATTGTTTCAGAACCTGATCCAATATTGTAATCAATATGAAAAAAGGTTTACCGTAAAATCGGCGCGGTTCAAAGTCTTTCGGGATATTCTCATCTTTATCAATAATAATTACCGCATGAATTTTACGCTCGACGAAATCGCTGAAAAAATGAACGTTACCAAAAAGCAGCTTATTACGATGTTTAACGATTTTGCGGACATGACTCCCGTCAATTATATCAACCGTTTCCGCATATCCACTGCGTGCGTGATACTGTCGGAATCTTCTGTAGGGATCAAAGCCGTTTCCCAAATGGTGGGGATCGAAGATGAAGCATATTTTACGAGAATGTTTACGAAATGGAAGGGGATGAGTCCGCGCGAATATCAAAAGGCGCAGGTTTGCGAAGATCCCTATCAATGGTTAAAGGAAAAAAATCTTGATTTCTGTTGAGGCGACTCATTGGGATTCGGGAAATAAATAGTATAAGGAAGGAAAAGTCATGAAAAAATCACTGAAACTTGCCGCTCTTGCACTTGGCGCGTGCATGCTTTTGCCGCTTGCCGCGTGCGGAGACGACGTTCCGAAGGGCACGACGGAAATTTCGTTCTGGTATGACGCCACGATCACGGCAAACAAGTACTACGAAGAGCTTGCCCGTACTTACAACGAGGGACAGGGAAAAATCGACGGCGTGTACGTCCGTCCCGAATTGACGGGCGGCATCAGCACGGGTGCGCGTCCGTACCTTACCAAAGATTCCCCCAACGTCATGACGATCGACGAGACGGTGTTCAAGGATTTTGCAATCGACGGTCTGTATACCGATTTGACGGAATATTACGAAAACGATAAAGAGTTCTATAACGAGAACGACGTTCCCGCAGGTCTTGCAAACCGCAACCGTTTCACGCGTAACGCGGGCGGAATTTCGTATGCCGGCGAGGGACAAAAACTTGTCGGATTGCCGTTCGGTTCTACGCCGTTTGTCGTTTTATACAACAAAAAAGCGTTTAACGATTATAAAATCAATATCGTTTCCTGCGAAGAAGAAAATCTGCAAACGCAGTATCCTTCCTTACAGCCGCACGGCTATGCGGAATATCTGAATTCGCCTTTCGATGGGGCGGTTTCGTCAACGAATCTTGCGGGCGAAACGGTTTATAAGGTGTTCAACAACCGCATTTCCATGAATTGGGAAGAAATGCGCTATCTCGCAAAATGTTTTACAAAGACGAAGGAAAACGGAACGGGATATAATCCGACATCGCCTACGGCATACGGTTACGTCTCCGAATGGTGGTTCAATTATGCCTGGTCGGTCGGCGGCGATTGCGTAGGCTATAACGGCGAAAAGTACGAGTTCACGCTCGGCGACAAAACGCCGAACTACCTTGTAACCGCAAAGGACGGCGTGACCGTAAACAACGTTCACTATGCGGCAGGCGAGACGTTGCGCTACGAAGATAAAGTAAAGCTCACTTCGAAGGATGGGCTCTACGAATTGCCTTCTACCTATACGGCGATTGCGGAGATCAACCGTTTCCCTATACCGGAAGGTAAATCTTACGACGACGGCGTACCCGGTTACGGTATTTCTTATCCCGATTCTGCGGACAGGACCACTGCGTTTACTTCGGAGCTGGTGGCGATGGCAACGCTCGGCGACGTCACGCTTGCCGAATTGGATAGAAATATGCGCGGGAACTATGATATCGCACCTTGCCAGCAGTACCGTGCGTACGTGGGCGGAAGCGTTTATTATAACGGAGCAAAAACGTTTGAGAACGAGTATTTGAAAGTCATCGGGAAAGACGGTTATACGGGTGCGCTCAAAACTGCCGACGGCACCGAAACCGGTACGCCGGTAAAGGGAAAGATTGCCGCTTGTTCGAAGGCGCAGACGCTTGTAATTCCCAAAAATTCCAACGCCGAAATGTACGAAGCGAGCTGGAAGTTTATTCGCTGGGCGGCGGGTCCCGACGGACAGAAGATATTAGCGCAAACGGGCGTTGTGCCCAATCAGACGAGCGTGTCTTTTTCCGACGATTATCTGAAAACGCGCGCCGATATCAATTTGTACGCGCGTTCTTTGACTGCGACCGGCGGCGAAATCGGCGACTGGGCTTACTTCCAGAACGGCAATTGGGTCAAAGGTTGGTCGGGTGATTTTAACGACGAAGTTCGTTTCGGGAACATGGCGTTTGCAGACTTCTTCACAAATAAAAAGTCGGCGGCAGAGACGGCGATCAACGGCATGAAGATCGTGATAAAGGGAAGATATTAAAATGGAAACGAGGGAAGAAATCATAACGGCGGTATCGGCTGAGGGGCGGAGCGAGACCCGAAAGCCGCCGCGTAAAAAGACAAAGTGGACGAAGGAAAGCATTGTCGGTTTGATTATTCTGCTGATCCCGCTTGTCGGCTATCTGATTTTCAGCGGCTTTCCCGTTGTCATTTCCTTCATCATTCAGTTCGCCGATATGGATCGTTTCGATCTCGGAACGCTCCAATGGAACAACTTTGCGAATTTTTCCGCAGTGTTTACAGACGGAAGATTCTGGCATTCGATCGGAATTACGCTTTGGTTGCTGGCGACGCAGTTCGTATCGCTGTTTATCGCTCTTGTAATGGCGGCGTTCTTGTCTCGTGACGTAAAAGGTTCGAAAATTTTTCAGATCATTTATTTCGTACCGTATATCTGTTCTACGATCGCCATTTCGGTCATGTGGATGTGGATTTTCGACGGAAGTCTGCAAGCAGACGGAATCACGCGCGGGGGAGTTCTCAACAGTATTCTCGGTACGAATATCAACTGGCTGGATAATCCCGACAATCCCGCAACGCTTACCTGGGCGATCTTCGTTTCGATCGTCTGGCGCGCGCCGGGATACGGTATCGTTATGTATATTGCAGCGTTCAAAGCGGTAAATCCTGCGCTTCACGAGGCGGCGCAGCTTGACGGAGCAAACGGCTTTCAGCGTTTTGTACACGTAACGCTTCCCGGAATTGCGCCTACTACGCTCTATCTTGCCATGGCGGGCGTTACGGCGGGAATGGGGATCTTCGGCGAAGCGACGATCATGGCGCCCATTAACTGGGATCAGGTTGCAGGGCGGAACGATATGGGACTTACCTCCATGTATTATATCTATCTCGAAGGCGTAAAGTCGGCGCGTATGCCGACTGCGGCGGTTATGAGTTGGTTTATGTTTATCATTACCTTTATTCCGTCGTTCCTGCTGTTACGCTGGCGGAATAAAAAGGAGGAAGCGTTATGAGAAACGAAAAAACTTCCTCGAAACGCAGAACGAAACTGATTGCCGATATCGTCACTTATATCGGATTGGCAATTTATTTCCTGATTCTCGTTTTGCCGTTTATTATCATTATTATCACTTCGTTTGCTTCCGACTACGAGATTTCGCACAGCATCGGATTCGTATGGGCGCCGAAGTTTTCTACCGAAGGGTACGAGGTGCTGTTCAAAAACGATCCGTATGCGGTCGGCGGAGTGCCGTCCATCTTGCGCGGATTTTTGAATACGCTTTGGATGACGACCATCCCTACGGTGGTGGGACTGCTCGTTTCGGGTGCGGCGGCGTATGTTTACGCCAAAGTGAAAGTGCCGGGGAAAAACATTCTGTTTATGATCGAAATCGCGACCATGAGTATTCCGCTCGGCGCGTTCGGCATGGTGAGCTATTTGTTCTATTCGGCAATCGGCTGGCAAAAGAGCATTCTGCCGCTATTTATTCCGGGAATGTTCGGAAGTGCGGGAACGATTTTCTTTTTGAGAATGTATTTCGAGGGGATCAACAAAGAAATCGTGGAGGCGGCTAAAATCGACGGCGTCGGTACGATCGGAATTTACTTCCGCATGATGATCCCGCTTTCGATTCCCGCGTTTTTAGCGCAATTCATCTTTGCGTTTGTGGGCGGCTACAACGATTATCAGGGACCGCTATTATATCTCGTCGGCAATAAATCTATGTGGACGTTGCAGCTTTCCATGTCGCAGATCGTTTCGTTCGTCGGTTCGGAGGGCGGTTACAAAAACGTGCAGTGCGCTTCTGCGCTCGTCGGGCTTCTTCCCATGCTCCTGCTGTATTGCTTCGTGCAGAGGTTCTTCATTGCGGGAATCGCGGTAGGCGGCGGAAAAGAATAAAAACAAGGAGAAAACTATGAGGAAAATAACAAAAACAGTTTGTATCGCGCTCACGGGCTGTCTTGCCGCGGCGGCGCTTGCGGGCTGCGGGTCGGAAACAAAAACCGTGCTCGAACTGCCATATTACGACGGCACGGAATACACGAGCGAGCTTCACGACGTTCCCGAATACAACCGCGAGCTGTGGCGTTCCAACGTAAATGCAGCGCGCATCATGGAGCTTGCCGATCCGCAGGTTTTCGACAATACCTCGCGCGACGGATACTACTACATCTATGCGACAAACGATATGACGACCTCCCGCACGAAGGACTTTATCGAGTGGGAATTCATGGGCACGATTTTGGAAACGCCGAGCGGTTGGGCAGACCGGTGGGCTCCCGAAGTAATCTACGACGAGGAAACGGAAAAGTACTTGTACTTTTTCAGCGCGACCGCGCAATCGGGTGCGTCCTGCGTGTTATATCTTGCAACTTCGGATCGTCCTTACGGGCCATTCGAGCTCGTGGACTTTTCGGACGCGGATAGCTGTTTCGGCGCAGAGAACGTGCATACGTACTCCGACAATGATTCGCCGTTGACGAAGGACGATTTTCAGAACGCTTTCGACAAATACACTTATTTTGATCCCGTCAAATTCGGCGCGGTGTTGAATCAAAAATACGGAACGTCGATTTCGACGACGCATATTCCCACGATCGATCCGCACCCGTTTATCGTTCCCGAAACGGACGAGGCGCACGGGGGCGAAAAGTATCTCTACGTTTCGCTTGACGATCCCTATTATTCGGGATTGGATCGCGGAATCTTGGCTATTCGATGCGATAACTGGTTCAAGCCCGATTATTCCACGGCAGAGGTGGTAACGCGCGTGGGTTATTCGACGATAGAGGATTATAATAGGGCGAAAGCCGGAGAAGAAGTGAAGACGTTATGGTTCGAGCTGGCGGGTACGGCGCTCGTCAACGAGGGACCCGAAGCTTATTATCATAACGGGAAATATTATCTCACGCTCTCCTATTGCGGATACGGTGATCCCGGATACGGCGTCGTGCAGGCGGTCGGCGATTCGCCGCTCGGACCTTTCCGTAAACTCACCGAAGCAGAAAACGGCGTGCTCTTAAGCTACGATGCAGGCGGAAACACTAAGGCTTCGGGAACGGGACACCATTCTTTCTTTGAAATCGGCGACAAGTTGTATATTGCTTATCACCGCCATTCGGTATACGGTACGACGGACGGCGGAAGAGAGCTTGCCTTAGACGAGATAAAATGGTTGAAAACCGAGGATATCGACGGAAACGAGATCGAGGTCATGTACGTGAACGGACCGACCGTGACCGTACAACCCAGATTCGATAACGAAGCGGAATACAAAAACATTGCAGAGCAGGGAACGGTAAAGCTGGAAAAGGGCAAGTTTGCTAACGGCTCTTCCGCCGAGTATATGAATGACGGATTGCTTTCGATGAATACTGTCGTCAATCAGGACTTTGTAAACGCACACGTGAAGGAAACGCAGATTACTCAAACGAGCACGTTCTCTATCACGTTCAACGAACTGAAAACCGTGCGCGGATTTATGGTTTACGACTCTAAGCTGAAAGAAGAAGTATTCCGTAAGATCAAGAATATCGAATTTATCGGCGAGGAGAACGGACAGGAAATCACTTATTACATTGCCGAATTAAACCTCGACGAGCGCTCGAATATCGTCATCAGCAGTTTCGACGGTTCGGTGCGCAACACGGTACGCGGCGGCGGAGTGTATGCGGAATTCGATGCAATCAAGGTAAAGCAGATCAAATTCACGGTGGAAGTTCCCGAAAATCAAACGCAGGTCGGCATTGCCGAGATCGCCGTGCTCGGCAAGGTGCAATAAGGAGGGAAGAAGATGAAAAAGAAATTGCTTGCGGTTACGCTTTCGGCAATTACGCTTGCGGCGTCATGCGGAGCTTTGGCGGCGTGCAATAGCGAAACGCAGTACAACGTAATAAATTCGAATCGGGAGTATACTTTCGAACGTTATAAAAAAAGTACTGCCGTTCTCGATGAAGAGGTCACGCTCGACGGCGAATTTACCGAAGATTTTTACACGGGCAGAAATTGGTTTTACGGAAAAAAGCGTTTGGGTCAGGTCACGGCGGACGTAAGGCTAACGACTTACACGGGTAAAAACGGCATTTATCTTGCCGCGCACGTAGAGGAGAGCACGATCGTCTACTACAATGCTGCGAAAATCTCTTCGTGGAACAGCGGACTTGAATTTTATTTCGCGTTCGGCGAGGCAAATACGTGGCAGGACGGCTTTTACGAGATCACCGCAACGGCGGGCGAACAGCTCGACGTGCGCAGGGCGGAGATTTCGGCAGGCGGGAGTTTCCGCAACATGGCGCTTACAAGGGAAACCACGCCCCAAATTGCAGTAAAGCGCGTGGGCGATTTGTTGGGCGAAACGTGTCAGGAATATCAGTTCGAGATATTCTTGCCTTATTCGTTGTTTGGGCGGACGACCCGTCCCGACACAATGAATATCGACATCTGCCATCACGCCGCGACGAGCTCGGCGCTGAAAAACGAACGTGATCGCTACGACTTCGGCGGAAACGAGCTTTCTTTCTACGGATGGCTGAATCCGAAGGGGGGTTATACGTTCAATGCAAACGGCTTTGTAAGCAACAAGCTTGCGATTTCTGCGACGGGCGGCGGAACGGTTGCGGAGAGCCACAGAAACGAATATGCGGTGACGGGCGATATCGTTGAGTTTATCATAACGCCCGAGAGCGGTAAAAAACTTGCAAAAATCGAAGTGGAAAACGGCGGCGCAGTGCAGGATCTCACCGCTTCCGTGCAGAACGGAAAAATTTCGGTTGTGTGTAAAGGCGATATTTCGGTAAACGCGATGTTTGCCGACGAAAATTAAACAGGAAGCGTCAATCGAAGATTGATAGAAATAAGGAGGAATTATGAAACACAAAAAACTGATCGGCATTTTGGCAACGAGCGCGCTTCTGCTCGGTTCTGCGGCAACGTTTGCGGCGTGCGGCGGACAAAAACACAAGATCGAGCGGGTGGCCGAAACGCAGGCAACCTGCACCGAGGGCGGGCATGCGGCATATTACAAATGCACCGACGAAGGCTGCGACAAGATTTTTTCCGATATCGAGGGGAAACACGAAATCAAGTGGGACGACGTGGATAAAACCGATCCGCTCGGACACAGCATGACCCATGTGGAGGCAAAGGCTGCGGACTGTACGGAGGGCGGCGCAAACGAACACTATCACTGTAACCGTTGCGAGAACGACTTTGCGGACGAGGCGGGCGCAACCCCCATGGAGGACGCAGTGATCGACGCACTCGGGCACGACATGAAGCCGGTTCAAAAGGTTCTCCCCGTAACGGGAAGCCCCGGCGTTAAGGCGCATTACCGTTGCGAACGGGAAGACGCGGAATATTTCGACAGCTTCGGCGACAAAAAAGTGACGGACGAGAACAGGCATGAACTCGAATACGATATGCTCACGACCGCGCCGAGCGGCTGGTACGACGTGCATCACGATTTCTCTCATACCAACGATGCCGACCCGTATGTTACAATCACGGGCGAAAACGGCTTGAACGTGGCAACGAACGAGTATTATACCGATATCGCGTACACCGCCCGCGTGCAGAAGGCAAACGTAAATAGACAGTTTATCGTCCTCTTCTTCGAAAATCAGGCGATTTATTCCGTTTCCGTCGATAACGGTAAAATCAAGTGCGACAGCGAAATGTCGGGTTGGGGTTACGGAACGGAGCAAGGCTATTCTTACTTAAATGACGGAGAATGGGAGCATACGCTCTCCGCGGGCGAGCAGGACTGTTACGAGGGCAACGGCTTAGAAGTGACGCTTGCGCGCAAAGGCAAAACGGTAAAGGTGCTTGTAAACGGGCAGGTAGTTCATTCCGTAACCCTTGCCGACGAGTATGAAGCGACGCTTGCAAAGGGCGGTATGCTTGTATGGAACGCCGTTCCGAGCGTTAAATATTACTTCCGCGCAGAGGCGCAGGCGAAAGCGCCCGAGGCGCCTAAGGTTACGGTTGCTCCCGTCGATGCGGCGCAGGGCAGCGTTACGCTCAACAAGGAGACATTTGCTTACGGCGACGAGCTCGTCGTCACTGTTACGCCGACCGACGATTATGTATTCGATACGTTGTTTGTGAACGGGCGGGAGATCATCAAGCTTACGGACGGAACGTATACGACCACGGCGACGAATATTGTAAACATTTCGGTCGTGTTCAAGGCAAGAGAATACGGCTCGGTGAATGCGACCGTTACGGGCAAAAAGCACGGCGTTACCGGCAATTCGATTGCCGAAAACGCTGCGTTCGAGTTGGTTGGCAAAAATCAAACGTATTCGGGTTCGCTTTCGAATGGGAAACTGAACGTAAATAAAGTACTTACGGGCGAATATACGCTGAAAATTGCAAATCACCTTAGCGGAACGATTAGCGTGGAAAAAGATACGGCATACGAAACGGCGATAGTGCTCGAATACGATATGCTTGCAGTGAACAATACCAACGGAATCGGTGCGGATAAAGTCGATCTTTCGCATCAGAACGACGAAGAGAGCTACATTAACGTGACGGGTAGCGACGGACATCTCAACGTGACCGCCAATGAGAGATATAACGACGTGATGGTAACGGCGATCTTCAAACGCGAAAATATTTGGAATCAGCGTATGGGCTTCCTGCTTGCGTTCTCCGATAAAGAGGGCGTACAGCTCGGTTTCGATACATTCGACGACGCAAGCAACGTTACGCTTCACTTCTGGTATGATGGAGAACATCATTCGGGATATGCGAGCGTAAGAGATTATTATAACTTCAAGCAAGACAGCTTTGCTCGTTTGAACGGGAAGTTTAACTTAAACGGCTGCGCTCCGTTAAAATCGGAATGGCTTGCAAAATTCAACGGCGACGGATTGGAAGTTTCGCTTGTAAGAAAGGCGAACTTGATTCTCGCGATGGTGGAAGGCGAAATCGTCGGTGCGGTTGAAGTGGATTCGAAGTACGCGGCGGATACCGTTCAGCTTGGATTCTTTGCGGAGTGGGTAAATCCCATGCAGATTCCGTTTGAGATCACGACAATGCTTCCCAATTTTGAAACTCCTACGTTCGAGCTCACGCAAGGACAGAACGGCACGGTGACAAAGACCTCGGGCGACACCTATTCCGTATGGGAAAAGATCACGCTCAATATCGAACCTGCATCGAACTACCGTTTAAAACAGCTCACCGTCAACGGCGTTGTGATCACGGGCAACAAGACGGAATATTCCTTCTATCCCGTAGCTGGTGCAAACACGGTAGTTGCGGAGTTCGAGCAAATTCCTTACGGCAATGTTTCGTTTAGTGCGGACGATAAGTGGAATGCGGACGGACTTGTTATAACGTTCCAAAGAAACGGAGAAACGAAAACGGTTACGCTCGGCGACAATGCCGTGATTGAAAACATGATGATGGATCGCTGGACGGCGACGGCGGTTGTCGGAAATGTGACCGTTTCGCTCGGCGAAATTTATATCGACGCGGAAGAAATCACCCTCGATTTGGCGAAGATGTTCAATGACGCCGCTCTTGCGAATAACAGAATCGTGAGTGCAAATCTGGCTACGGGCGAATTTGTTTACAATACGCAGCCTGATGGAGCAACACTGTGGCTCAATACGGTTGATATTGCACAGGGTAGCACCTTTGTCGCAACTAAAATTTCTCTTCCCGCTGAATCGAAGGAATTTTTGAAAAATTCGGGCGATAAACATGAAACGTTCAGTATTTACCTGAAAGTCGGCAATGAGGAAAAGAACGTTACGCTTTGGTGGAAGCAGGATGAGAATGCGTTCAAGTTCTTCTCGCTTGATAATTGGCAAGGAACCGACAATCTATCTGCCGAGTTGAAAAACGCGTTTATCGACGGCGACGGGTTCTATGTGGTTTGGGCTTACAATACCGAAAGCGGAAAATATGAAATTTATGCGGGCTTGACCCCTCAAACCGTTACGAAGATCGGCGAATGGGATACGGGTCTTCCCCAAAACGGATCGTTAGCGGCGATCGGTTTCGGTGATGGGTTCAAGTGGGGCGGTGAGTCTTATCAGCTCAACATTCAAATGAACTGTGGCTCAACGTTGAACGAGGCGCTCGGAATCGAGGAGTAAGCCGATATACAGGCGCAGACACTCCCGCCGTTAAAACGGCGGGAGCAAATTTTAAGAGGTTTGCTATGAAATTTTTGAAACGAATGCTCGGCGTATTTTTATCGGCGGTGTGTCTTCTTTGTTTTGCCGCTTGCGGCGAAACGGACTACGGCACGCTAACGGTTGCCGATATCGAAAACTTAAAAATCGGCGAAACGCGGGAAATTTCCGCCTTGTTTTCTAACGAAGAATACGCTTCGGCAATCGAATACGAGTTCAAGGGAAACGCGATCAAGATCGAAGACGGAATGGTGACCGCGCTATCGGGCGGGCGCACGGTTCCCGTTACGGCAAAAACAAAGCACCACGAAACGACGTTCACGGTAAAAACTTCTACCGAGCGGTACGATAACGGCACGCTTACGATTGAGAATATCGAAAATCTTCCCGTCGGGCAGAGAATAAAAATAAACGCCGTATTTACGCCGTCGGGCGTGTATGAGCCCATTTCTTATACGTTTGAGGGAAACGATATCGAGATTTCAAACGGTTACGTCCGTGCGCGTGTGCCCGATAAAACGGTTACCGTAACGGCGAAAACGGCTCATCACGAAGTGACCTTTACGGTGTCGACCGTCTGCCCCGATGAGGTAAAATATTACGATATTTATATCATTGCGGGGCAGAGCAATGCGGCGGGCTATTCCTCCAAGGGGGGAAATCTCGGCGGCGTATTCGAAAATATCAGCTATGCGGGCGAAGTCAATGCGCCGCGCAACGGCGGAACTCCTGCGCAAAGCTATCTTTCTTATCCGTTTTTATCGGAGGTGAAAGAGGGGCTCGGAAAAGGCTCGTCGTTTATCGGTCCCGAATACGGTATGGCGGAGGCGTTGAACGGTCATTATTCCGAAGGCAATCGCGCTATGATTTTGAAAACGGCGGCGGGCGGTACAAGTCTTTTCAATTCGACGGGCGGCGAAAACAACGATTGGGGAAATTGGTATCCCCGTTCACAATGGGGTAGAAATACCGTGAACGCTTCCGCAAGTCCGATGGGAGTACTCTATCAGAGTCTGGTCGATAATTTTGCTGCCGTTTATTCACAGCTTGTCGAATACGGATATACGCCGCGTGTGCAGGGTATGGCGTGGATGCAGGGCGAGGCGGATTTGGGCAATCCGAACGGCTATAAAACGCTGTTGAAGGCGTTAATCACGGATATCCGCACCGACTTAAAGGAAATCACGGGCGACGAGAGTCTTGAAAGTATGCCGTTTGTAATCGGGGAAATTGCAACTTCGTTTGCCTATGCAAATAATTCGCAGGTACCCGCGTTCGTAACAATGCAGCGCGCCGTCGCCTCTGAAATGGAAAACGTATATACGGTCAAGACGGATGATTTGATCATCGTAAATGCCGACGGCACGGTAAACGGAACGGACCAATATCATTTTAATAAAAACGATTCCCGTACGCTCGGCAAACGCTTCGGCGAGGCGCTTTGGAACAATGCCCGCCGCGACAATAATTGAGGGGCATTTATGAAATTTTTGAAACGAATACTCGGTATATTTTTATCCGCGGTGTGTCTTCTTTGTTTTGCCGCCTGCGGTGAAAAAGACTACGGCACGCTAACGGTTGCCGATATCGAAAATTTAAAAATCGGTGAAACTCGGGAAATTTCCGCCGTGTTTTCCAACGGGGAATACGCTTCGGCAATCGAATACGAATTCAAGGGCAACGCAATCAAAATCGAGGAAGGAAAGGTGACCGCGCTTTCGGGCGGGCGGACGGTGCCCGTTACGGCAAAGACAAAGCACCACGAAACGACGTTCACGGTAAAAACTTCTACCGAGCGGTACGATAACGGCACGCTTACGATCGAAAATATCGAAAATCTTCCCGTCGGGCAGAGGGTGCAAATAAACGCAGTGTTCACGCCGACCGGCGTGTACGAACCCATTTCTTATACGTTCGAAGGGGATGATATTGAAATTTCAAACGGATATATTACGGCAATCGTTCCCGATAAAACGGTTGAAATTACCGCAAAAACGAGGTATCATGAAATTATGTTTACTGTAAAAACTGTGCGCCCTGTAACGCTTGTGCGCAACGTAACCGCATGGGTGGGATATCCCGCCAGTCCGCTTCCCGACGTGTCTTATTTCAAAGAGGGCGAAACGATTACGTGGAACGGGGAAAATCCCGATATCGCCGTGCTCGATAAGACGAAGCGCACCCTGTCTGCGGTTGCGGCGGGATCGTTTACGCTCACCGCGCAGACCGAGGGTTATTCCGAGATTTATAACGTTACCGTAAGGTCCGTTTCGAAAACAGGCAAAAAATGGCAGCTCGATCAGGATAAAACGGATTATGCCAATCAGATGAAAAACAAGTGGGATACGAGCGGAAACGACAGGAAGACGACGCTGTTTATCGGGGATTCCTTCTTCGACGTCCGCTATTTCTGGACGAACTTTTACAGTTCGTACGCAGAGAAAGACGCGATTTGCGCAGGAATCAGCGGTGCGACGACTTACGATTGGGAACAGTATGCCGAAACGTTTTTAAGGCAAACCGCACCGAAGAATCTTGTTGTAAATCTCGGCACGAATAATTTTTACGACGATCACGATTCGTCGGAAACGGCAACCGAGAGTTTGCAGAGAATGTTCACGCTTATTCATAGCATTTTGCCCGATACGAATATCTACTACTTTGCAATTACGCAACGGAGCGATACCTCGTATAAATCGGGTGTGAGTGAAACGAACGCCGCCATGAAGGCATGGTGCGAGGGGTATTCCTGGATGACCTTCCTCGATACCGAACAGGCGTTGACGGTGGACACGCTTTTGTCGGACGGAATTCATCCCAAATTAGAGACTTACAGTGTGTTTATGGGTGCGCTTGCACAGAGCAAAATAGAGATGGAAAATAAATAGAAATAATATGGGTTTGGCATTGGAAAAGACAAAACTTCAAAAGTGCGAACAAAAAAGTTATTATTGCACATGGTTAGCGCAGAATTTTATTGCGTCGGAAGCGGGAGAAAAGCGTGCCGCCGTGCGCCCCGAATTTACGGGTGATCAGGGCGCAAACTGCGCACGCGACAAGGTGAACGAACACACAGTGTTTGGTAAGGGCGGCATGGCGCGAGTCAATGCGCGTGAAGATCTCTATCTCGTGCTCGACGACGGCTGGGACGTGCCGTTCGATTTTGATCCTTATGTACATAAGGATTACTTTGGCTCGCTCGAAGTGAATGAGCAGCGTTTTCCCTGTGCAAAGGGTAGCCCCGCGGAAAGGCTGAAAATACTCAACGAGCGAGCAAAGGGCTTGGGTTGGAAAGGAATCGGTATCTGGGTAGCGGCGCAAAAGTGCGGCAAGGATAATAATTCGCCCTTTTCCGAGGCGGACAAAGAATATTGGCGGGAGCGGATACTTTGGTGCAAACAGGCGGGCGTAACGTATTGGAAAGTGGACTGGGGAACGTCGGAACACGACGTCGCTTTTCGTAAGTTTTTAACCGATACTGCACGGGAGCTATATCCCGAGCTTACGATTGAACAGGCAATTTGCTGTCCGCCCGTCAATGGTGTGACCGAGGAATTACAGCACGGAGGGATCGGAAGATTTCAAGACGATGAAAAAATCAGCGGGCTTTCCAAGCAAGCCGTATCGTTCAGCGAAGTATTCCGCACGTACGACGTAACGCCGCAGTTTACCGTGGCGAGTACGTTGGACAGAGCCGCATATTTATTGCCTTATGCCAAGGGCTACTTAAATGTGGAGGACGAATTATACCTTGCGGCGGCTCTGGGCTGTCAGATGGGCATTATGCGTTCGGTTTACGGAAAAGGACTGGACGACTGGGACGACAGCGACAGGTTAAAGGAAGCGGACGCCGCGCTGTTCTGGCAGAGAATCGCGCCGCCGTTTGCAGGCGGAAGCGTGGAAGTCAGCGAAGAAATTCTTACGGACGAGTGGACGTTTCAAGAAAACGAGTTTTGGTATCAACCGATAAACGGGCGGACGATCCGTCAGGGCGCGCCCGCAGTCGTATCGCGCAATGCGCCGTTGCCCGAGGTTTCGGCAGGACAAACGGGTGCAAAACCATTCGTTGTTTGTTCTTTTAATCAAAGCGGCGCTTATTCCGTCGCTGTGCTTCTCCGCACGTTGAACGGGAAGCGGGCTTACGTCGGGGGAGATATTATTTGTTCTTTGAAAAAGATGCCCGAAAAGATTGCCGTTTTCGGCTTTGCCGACAGTTTTGAATTTCAGTGGCGCCAAGGTAAAGCGGTAAGCCTTACGGCGGTAAGTATGCTCGGCGGGAGCGAAGTCGAGATTCCGCTTTTGGAAGAGGGCAACAGCTTTCAACTCGACGCGGAACATATTCAGAAAATATGGAAAGCCGACGATAAATCTGCCCCCGCGGTGTTGCTTACGCTACGCGGGAACTGAGCAGTGTTTATAACGGAAGGAGATAAAAGTGGATAAAACAATTTATTTGGGTGCGGCGTACTATCCCGAACTGTGGGATGAGAGCGAAGTGGAAAAGGACATTGCCCGTTGCAAAGAGTTAGGCGTAAACTGCTTGCGCGTGGGCGAATTCGCATGGGGCAAAATGGAACCGAAAGAGGGAAAATACGATTTTGCTTGGCTTTTACGCGTGGTAGAAAAACTGCACGAAAACGGAATCGCAACCGTGATGTGCACGCCCACCTGTACGCCTCCCCGTTGGATGCTGAACAAATACCCCGAAATGCGCAGAGTTATGCCCGATTTGATCAAATCGGACGTATCCTCACGCTGTCATGTGTGCAAGTCGTCGCCCGTAGCGCGGGAGAAGAACAAACAAATCGTCACGCAAATGGCGAAGGTATTTGCGGGGCACAAGGGAATCATCGGTTGGCAGATCGACAACGAAATTTTCCCTTACGGCGACGGTTGTTTCTGCGAAAACAAAGGGTTTTCGTGCGTACTTAAAAGAAAAATTTGGCACAACGGAAAAACTCAATAAGGCTTGGGGCATGGCGCGCTGGTCGCTTGAATACGATTCGTTTGAAGAAGTCGAACCGCCCTACCCCGCGCAGTGGCGGCACCCTTCCTTACAAAAGGCATGGTGGGCTTATCAGTGCGGGCTTATAAAATCTTTCATTGAAGAACAGGCGCAAATCTTACATAACTACGGTTGCGGGAACGTCGGCACGGATATGATGGCGCAAAATTATTTGGACTATTATGCCGTAAACGAGAAATTAGACGTCGTACAGTACAATCATTACGATACGGCGGATCGGCTCTATACGAATGCCTTTGCATACGATTTTCTGCGTTGTGTAAAGGATAAACCATTTTGGGTAACGGAGACGCAGGTCGGCTGGAACGGGAGCAATTATGCCGACTGCGGATACCGCGCCGTCGGGGCTTGCTATGCGAATACCTGGCTGCCGATCGCAAAGGGCGCGGAGATGAATTTGTACTGGCTGTTTCGCACGCACCCGAACGGGCATGAAATCGGGCACGGTGCGCTGTACTCCACGGCGGGCAGAAGCTACCGCGTAAGCGAAGAAGTGAAGAAGGCGGGCGAAGAATTTGTAAAATGCGAAAAATTCTTAACTGAAACAAAAATTGAAAGCAAAATTGCTTTGCACTATTCGGCGACGGCGATGAATTCGTTTTCCTTCGCGCCGCTCATCAAGGATTTTGACTACCGTCAAACTGTACTTGAAAAATATCACGCGGCGTTGCGCCACTATAACGTAGACGTCATTGATATGCCGCACGCTCTCGACGAGTATGAAGTAATCGTATCGCCTTTCCTTGCGTGTGCGGACGAAAACGGTTTTAAGGAACGTATCACCGAATGGGTAAAGCAGGGCGGCACGTGGATCGTAGGCCCGATGAGCGATATCATGGACGGCAATGTGAGCCGCTACACGCACGCGCCGTACGGCTTTTTGGAAGAGCTTGCGGGGGTGTATACGAAGTATCAGAAGCCTGTTGCAAACGACGTTTTCAAGGCACAGTGGACGAACGACGGCGACTGTAAAATCGGCATGTGCTACGACGCTTACGAGTGCTTAGAGGGGACGAAGAGTCTTGCGCACTATACGGCGGGCGAGTTCACGTCGCTCTCGGTGATTACCGAGCGGAACGTAGGAAAGGGAAAAATCATTCTCGTGGGAAGCGTTATTTCGGACGGCGATTTACTGCGGCTTGTGGGCCGTGCGCCGATTGCGGAAGCAAGCGATAACGTTGTACTCGTAGAGCGGATCGGAGAAGAGCAGGGAATGATTGCCGTGGAAATCGAAAATAAGAGCGGATATCTAGTATTGGACGGAGAATATACCGATCTAATAACAGGAAAAAATTTGACGGGCAAAATCGAGGTTTCGCCCTATGAAGTTTTTGTATTGAAAAAAGGAAGTAAATAGTATGATCAAAGCAAACGGAAAAACCTTTTTATTGCAGGGAAAAAATTACAGCTATGCGATGCACGTGCTGGAATCGGGCTTTTTACAGCACTTGTATTACGGCGGAAAAATTACGGAAACCGATTTGGATTATTTAATCGAAATCGGCGATACCAATGCGCCGCATATCGATATGAACATGGACATGGCGTTCGATAGAATGCTCTCCGAATACGGTTTTTACGCGCGCGGCGATTACAGGGAAGCGACCGCCGTTTTTGAGCGGAAAGACGGGGCAAGTATGTCGCGTCTGCGCTATCAAAGCTATCGTGTGGAAAAGGGCGCGCCGAACGTAAAGGGTATGCCGCACGTGCGCCAAGGGGACGAGACGCTTGTCATTACCCTCAAAGACGATTTTTCCGATATCGCGGTGGATTTGTATTATACTGTCTGCGACGATTCGGACGTGCTTGTCCGCAGCGCCGTCATTCGCAACACGGGGTGCGAGGCGATCATGCTTAAAAAAGCGTTCTCCTTCCGCGCGCAGCTGCCAAACGGCAATTACCGCATGATGCGTCTTGCCGGCACTTGGGGACAGGAGCGCATTCCCGAAATTGCGCCTATCGCGCACGGAATTACCCGCTTGCAATCCATTCAAGGCTGTACTTCCCATAACACGAATTGTTTTATGGGCATTCTCAAAGAGGGCTGCACGGAGGATTCGGGCGAGTGCTTTGGCATACAGCTTATATACAGCGGCTCGTTTGCCTTAACGGCAGAGTGGTGCAAAAACGGTCCGCTCACGTTGCAGGGCGGCATCTGCGATACGGGCTTTTCATGGGAGCTGAACGGCGGAGAAGAATTCGTTACGCCGCAGGCCTTGCTCACCTATTCGGGCGAAGGAATCGGGGGCATGTCGCGGAGCATCCACGACTTTTTGCGCGAGCGCGTAATCAACCCCGCATACGTCTATAAGCGTCGCCCGATCGTGGTGAATAACTGGGAGGCAACTTATTTCGATTTTAACGAAGAAAAGCTTTTCCCGATCATCGACGAAGCGGGAAAGCTCGGGATCGATACGTTTGTATTGGACGACGGCTGGTTCGGAAAACGCGACAGCGACTGGTCGGGACTTGGCGATTGGTTCGTGAACGAGAAAAAGCTGAAAGGCGGGTTAAAAACGATTATCGACCGCTGTAAGAAGAACGGCTTAAAATTCGGCTTGTGGTTTGAGCCGGAGATGGTGAACGAGGACAGTGATTTATTCCGCACGCACCCTGATTGGGCGATCCATAAAGACGGGGTAGAGCCTTGCAGAAGCCGTCAACAGCTTGTATTGGATTTCACGCGCAAAGATGTAGTAGACTATATTTTCGGCGTCGTTTCCAAGGTGCTCAAAGAGAACGAAATTTCCTACGTGAAATGGGATATGAACCGCAATATTACCGAGGTGTATTCGGCTCAGCTTCCTGCGCACCGTCAGGGTGAGTTTATGCACCGCTATATTTTAGGCGTGTATGATTTGGCAGAGCGGCTGACTTCCGCATTCCCGAACGTATTTTTCGAAGGCTGTGCAGGCGGAGGCGGAAGATTCGACGCGGGTATGCTCTATTACTTTTCTCAGATTTGGACGAGCGACGACACCGACGGATTCGAGCGTACAAAGATCGAGTGGGGGACTTCTGTTTGCTATCCGCTGTCCGCCATGAGCTGTCACGTTTCCGTCTGCCCCAATCACCAAACGCAGAGAATCACTCCCTTTGAAACGCGCGGGAACGTAGCGAGCCTCGGCGCGTTCGGGTACGAGCTCGATCTTTCCAAGATGACGGAAGAGGAAAAGGCGCTCACCAAAGCGCAGATAGAAAGCTACAAGCGCACGAGTGAGCTGATTTTGAAAGGTGACTTGTACCGCTTGATGAATCCGCTTGAAAAGAACTATTTCTGTGTTATGGTCGTCAGCAAGGATAAGAGCGAGGCTTACGTTGTGGGAGAACGTATTCTGGGAATTCCATGCGACTATAATCAATACCTCTATCTGTGCGGCTTAGATGAGAACGCGCTCTACAAAATTGAGGAGCTGAACATTACGGCAAGCGGTAAAGCGCTTCAAAACGCGGGCTTGCTTTTGCCGAAGCTTTCCGATTTCGGCAGTTGGGCGTGGCATCTGAAAAAAGTATAAACGGAGAGTTATATGAAAAAAACAGAATATCCGCGTCCTCAATTTCAAAGAGAAGAGTGGTTGTCCCTCAACGGCGAATGGGAGTTTGCCTACGACGATTCCGACGAGGGAATTAAAAACGGGTATGATACGGGAACGGTTTTACTCCCCCTTAAAATTAACGTTCCGTTTACCTATCAGTACGAAGCAAGCGGTATCGGTGATACCGTTTGCCACGAACGTGTATGGTACAGAAGAACATTCAAAGTAAAGCCCAATAAACGTGTATTATTGTGCTTTAACGGCAGCGATTATATTACCGACGTATGGGTGAACGGTAAACACGCTACAACGCACACGGGTGGGTTTGCGCCCTTTTCTTGCGATATAACCGATTATCTAAATGGGGAAGAAAACGTCCTCGTCGTACGGTGCTACGATAGTTTGGAAACAGCTGTTCCGCGCGGAAAGCAGAGCTGGAAGGCCGAACCGTTCGGTTGTTACTATGTGCCCAATACGGGTATCTGGCAGAGTGTTTGGCTGGACTTCTTCGGCACGGATTGTGTGGAAAGCTATACCTTACAATCAGATATAGACAATCGAGCAATCAGGGGTGAAATTCATACGCTGTACGGAAAGGCAGACGAGGCGGAAATCACTCTTTCTTTTCAAGGGAAGCTTTTACAAAAGCAGCGCATTGTGTTGCCGCAGAAACGCACAAGGTTTGCAATCGAGCTTGCAGACTGCGCATTCGATTTTAACGACATGCTTTGGTCGCCCGAAAAGCCAAATTTGATTTACGTGGATGTGGTGCTTTATGCAAACGGTGTGGAGTGCGACAAGGCGCATACCCGACTTGGAATGCGCAAAATTCATATCGACAAAGCGGGAAAAATCTGTCTGAATAACCGTCCGTATTTTCAACGGCTCATTCTTGATCAGGGCTATTGGGTGGAGAGCGGCTTAACACCGCCAAGTGCCGAGGCGCTCAAAAAGGATATTGAGCTTGCCAAAGCAATGGGATTTAACGGCGCGCGAAAGCATCAGAAACTTGAAGATCCGTATTTTTACTATTATGCGGAAGAGCTAGGCTTCCTCACTTGGTGCGAAATGCCGAGCGCGTATACGTTCTGCGTGGAAGAGGTCGCGGCAATTACAAACGAGTGGCAGGAGATTATCAAAGTTGCCAAAAATTTTACGAGCAATATTGTCTACGTTCCGCTCAACGAAAGCTGGGGTGTGCGTGAGATCGGCGTAAACAAAGAGCAACAAGAGTTCGCGCGCAGTTTGTATCATTTAACCAAGTGTTTAGATTGCGAAAAGCTCATTTCCACGAACGACGGATTCGAGAACGTCAATCCGACGGATATTGTTTCCATTCACGATTACGACATTGCCAAGGCGGAGCAGTTCCCCATAAAGTACAAAGCGGGGGATTATAACGGACTCTGTCCGCAGGGTTGGAAATTATTCGCCGAGGGCAATTCTTACGAGGGACAGCCCGTACTGTTCACAGAGTTTGGAGGCATGATGCTCAAAGAACAAGGCGTCGAAGGCTGGGGCTATAACGGCTGTGAAGAGAATGCAGAATCCTTTTGCAAGCACCTCGAAGAGCTTGTTAAGGGCATTGCACAAACGGAGTTTCAGGGCTTTTGTTATACGCAGTTGACCGACGTACAGCAAGAGGTGAACGGGCTTTTGCGTGCCGATCATACGCCAAAGTTTGATTTGGCGAAGATAAAGAATTTAACAGAAAAAATCATATAAATAATTTTTTTGAATCTATTGAATGGTTAACCACCATAGAGCAAATAAATAGTTGCTAAATAAGGTTAAAGTCGGTGATACGAGAATTTATCAGCGACTTTTTTATGCTCTTTTTTCGGTGTCTTTCGCTTTATTGAGAGTGAAAGAGAATACAATTTGGAGGTTAAAACAATGACAATTAGACCGCCTTAATCGGCAGACAAGTGGAAAACAAAAGCCCCCTGCAAGGGCGAACGGGATACAAAAGCGAAGCGTTGTATCTTAGTGAGATAAGGTTACAAAGTAACCGACATTAAAAAAAGGAGAAAACAGTTATAAGTTATCAAGTTATACGAGTGCAAAAATTTACAAAGGGATCGTTAGGTAAAATAGGTGGAGAATCCGAACGGACAAGCAACGGACACCGCAACGAAGATATTGACAGCGAGAGAACGCCGCTCAATTACTATTTTAAAAAATCAGACGGCGGGTTTACATCCACATGGAAAAGTATTTTGAATGAGCTGAATGCTACGTTCAAGGAAACGAAGAAGTCGACGGCGTTTGAAGGGATTATAGTAACCTCGGATAAGGCATTTTTTCAGCGGCTTGGTTACGTTGCGGGAGACGAGCCGCCACCCGAGGTGATGAGATTTTTTAATCGGGCTTACAATTTCATATTGCGAGAAATCGGGTATCACGGCACAGATCAAAACATTATCTCTGCCGTGATTCATTTTGACGAAACCACGCCGCATTTACAGCTTTATTATCTGCCTATCATTG
The DNA here is from genome assembly GCA_910588615.1 of uncultured Christensenellaceae bacterium. Taxonomy (GTDB): domain Bacteria; phylum Bacillota; class Clostridia; order Christensenellales; family Borkfalkiaceae; genus Gallimonas. Next base: position 22,417 of record CAJUOI010000028.1, read on the forward strand.
ATAAGGGCAAGAAGAAAGTTTATGCCAAAGGCGTGGACGGGAAAGTTTTGCGGAACGAGAAGGGTTCACCGATACAAGCAAAGGATGAACACGGGAGAGCAATCTATGAATTGAATGAATTGGAACAACCCAAAGTGTGTTCGTCAGATTTTTGGGAACAACGAGGCGGGCAGTTATCGTTCGGTAATTTACAGGACGCATTCTATGATGAGGTCAGTATTCGATACGGATTGGAACGCGGCGAAGTCGGCAGCAATAAAAAACATACCACGAAGTATGAGTGGCAGAAGCAACAACAGGAAGCCGAGCTTGCGAAAATAGAAGCGCGGGCAGCAATCCGTGAAGATCAGGCGAGCTTTGCTACCGCTATGCGGGACAGGGCGATGAATGAGCTGAATGAGATTAATGAGCGGAAAGAAATAGCAAGTGAGGAACTCAAACCGTTACAGAAGTATTTAGACGCATTCAAAGAGGCGTTGAAGGGTGATTTGCCACTTTCACCTACGAAGTTACGGAAAATGATAGTAGGGCTGACAACCGAATATAAGCGGCTTGAAAGCGAAAAGAAAATTACCGACAGGGACAGAAAAAATCTTTTTGAGGAATTGCAGAAAGTAGAAAAACGTATTCCCGAATTGGAAAAGTATAAGGCCTTCGTTTCCCTTTTAGTCGATTATGCGCCCGATAAATTAGAGGAAGCGAAACGAGCGGCGAACGAGAGAAGGAATACACCAAAACCGCCAATCAAAATAAAGACAAGCGGCAATTATAAATTATAAAAATTTATAGTGCAAATTGCTTGCAATTTGCAGAAAAATAAGGTAGGATACAAACCCAGTCGGGAATGTATCTCTCATACAACTTAATACAAAATGACAACTGAATAATTGAAAAATTATAAGGAGAAGTTTTGTGAATATGGTAAGAGAACATAGTAGCCATTTAGCGAGAGAACATTGTAGCTACACAAATAACAATGTAAGGAGATTTGAAACAACAAGAACTAATTGAAATTTTAACGCAACTCAACACTCTTGATTTGAAGGGCGAACAGAAAACTGAAATGACAGCGAAAGTATTGCAGATGGCGGCAGATTCCGTTACTCTCGAAACGCTGAAATCGTTACTCGTATCCGACAAATCAAAACAGACGGCAACACCCGTATTCGAGGAAGCCGTCAGACCTTTGGGAAGAAAGTCAAAACTCGGGTTTACTTTAACGAAAAAGGAGATAAAAAGTATGCCCGAAAAACACAGAAAAATATTTGCCTGTGAAAACAGGATCATTCCGTATCGCTTTCATAAGGGCGTGTACGAAGCACATTACCGCAGAGACGGTTTCAAAGTATTCGCTTGCGCAAAAGACTTTAACCAAATGCGCAAGAAGTTCGCAGAAAAGCTGTTAGCGCAGATGAACGGAGAAATGCCTGTAGTTATTATTGAGAAGGCAAAGCCGTATCGCGCCGCGTTATTCCGCGATTATCTGAACGAGTGGCTTGAAATCAAGCGTAAAACCTGTAAGCCTTCTACTTGCAAGGAATACGAGCGATTATGTAGTTACAATTTAATACCTGCGTTCGGAGAAAAGCGTTTAGACGAATTAACTCGTCCTGTACTTCAAAAGTATTTGTTTGATTTGGTAGAAGAAGGGAAACACCGTACAGCGGAGAAATTACAGCAAATCCTGTGTTGCGTCTTTGATTTAGCAGTGGAAGATTTGAATATCGTTTCCCCGATGAAGAAGATCGTATTGCCGTATCACGAAGCGAAGAAGGGTTCCGCACTTACGAAAGAGGAAGAACGACAACTTGTAGATTGGTGTATTGCTCACAAGGATAACGAAGCGGCTTCCGCATTGCTTGTGTTGCTCTACTTCGGTTTACGTCGTTCCGAGCTGATAACCTTAGAGGTTGAAAACGAAATGCTTTCTTGTACCACGAGTAAGGAACGAATGGGGCGAAATGAAGTTAAAAGGAGTATTCCTTTCACGCCCGTGTTCAAGCGAGTATTGCCATACGTAGACTTTGAGAAGGCAAAGAATACTAATGTGAACACGATTTACACGACCTTCAAGCGGCTATTCCCGAAACGCCACACGCATGAACTAAGGTACAATTTTATTACGAGAGCCAAAGAATCGGGTTGCAATTTGGAAGCGGTTATGCTCTGGGCAGGACATTCTTTCGATAAAGACGTAAAGAGTTCCGCCGTTGACAGAGGCTATACAGACTACTCCAATGAATACTTGATTCAAGAGGCTCAAAAAATTGACTATCCGTTATAATTAGGATACATAAAACTACCCCACATTTTCCCCACAATTTACCCCACAATTTTGAAGTGAGTAGAGGAAAAAGGACAGCAAAAAAGGCGATTTTTAGCCTAAAAACGCTAAAAATCGCCCTAAACTGGCTGGGGTAGCTGGATTCGAACCAACGAATGACGGAGTCAGAGGAATTAATCAAAATTATAACCACAAGATATAGTGGTTATATGTAATAAAAACGCACAATATATTGCGCTCCCAAACGATTTTCAAAACTTTACTCCCAAAAACCTCCCTAATTTTTGGGAGTGACGGACTAATTGTCCTTTTCGTTCATCTTTTCTGCTAAAAAACGGACATTTTAGAAACAAAAAACACACAAAATTAGGAAACAAAATCGGAGCAAATTCCCCGATTTTGTTTCATTTTAGTATTCCCTAATAAATAATAAGGTTAAGAGATTTCTCTCAGCCTTGTAATTGCGAATTAATGAACTAACTTAAGAATTTTCATTGTTACCTTTGCTTATTTCTTTTGCTAGCCTATCTTCTTCTGTTTGCATATTTTTACGAAATAGTTTATAAAACCAATTAGGAATTAAATAAGCTTTTTTTCTATAATCAAAAATTTCCACTTGCAGTTCTTCTATTTCATCCAAAATTTTTTTCTTACTTTTAAGTTTACCTTCAATTGAACTAATGATATCATATAATTGTTGTTGTGAAGCAATGTCTTTATGCAATTTTTGGAATCCGCTATAGAAGTAGGAAAATAAAGGAGCTATAGAAAAAATAATTACTATTAATGATAAGACATTCATTCGTTGTAAAATAGCACTAATAGTGATAACAATAACTGCTAACGA
>CAJUOI010000029.1 GCA_910588615.1 uncultured Christensenellaceae bacterium
CGAATGACGGAGTCAGAGTCCGTTGCCTTACCGCTTGGCGACACCCCAATGAGTTATTAAATTCCCGTATATTTTACCAAACCCGCAAAAATTTATCAAGCGTTTTTATGCTCGTTTTATAAAAAATTTCAAAAATGCCGAAAAAACGTTCTTCCGTCCGAATGTAGCCCAAATCAATACGCGGTCGTTTCGGCATTTGTCGCCGACGGATGCTTAACGGACTGCTGATCGAAAGCAAAGTTGAACGCTTTGTGAAACGGACTGGATATGCGTTCGGAAGCGTTTTGTCGGGTTCTTCTTCGGGTATAAATAAACTGCCCGATAAAAATTTCGCGGGAAAGTTTTGTCAATTTGCTTGCAAAACGTTTGGCGATTTGTTAAAATAATACGGTACCCGAAAGCGGAACTTATCGGCGTTTGCGGCGCGGCGGCGCGTAATCGGGCGATTACGGACGGAGGAGCTTCATGGACGAAATTTTAAAAACGGTTGCGGCGGCGGAAGAAGCTGCTGCAAAGATAAAATCCGAGGCGTCGGCAGAAGCGGCAAAGATTGCGGCAGAGGCTGCGTTGAAAGCTGCCGATATTAAAACATCCACGGAGGAGTCCTTGAAGGGGTATCGGGAAACCGCTTTGAAAGAGGCGGAAAGCCGTTTCGAAGCGCGCACGCAGGAAGCATTGAAGAGGGAACGGGAAGCGAACGCCGCATATGCGGATGAAATTTTGCGCGGAAGCGACAAGCGGGTCGGCACGATCGTAAGGAGGATATGCGATGGCGATAGCCGTCATGCGTAAGTTGCGGCTTGCGGCAATCTCTTCCGACAGGGATTCGATTCTCAACGCGCTGCAAAAGACGGGCGCGGTTGAGATCAAGCCGTTATCCGATAAAGAAAATACGCATCGCCCCCAAGCGGACACCGATGCGCTTTTTTCGTGCCTCGAACGCGCGGAGCGTGCGCTCGGGGAATTGGAGGCGACCTCCCGACGCTTTGCGAAGGAGGCGAAGCTCGAATATCCGCTCTGCAAGGACGGGTTCGAAATTTCATACGACGAGTTCATGTCCGCCAAAGAAAAACGCGGCGAAGCGGAAGAGCTGATAGAGAAGATCGAGGCTTTGCTGGAAGAGCGCAAAGAGGCGCAGGCGGAGCTTGTAAAAGTCCGCCGCGACGCGCTTGCCGCCAAGCCTTACGCGGAAATCGACGAGCCGTTTATCGAATTCGGCAACACAAAGCACGTAAAAATTCAGCTCGGCGCAATGCCGAAAAACAAGCTTGCGGAAACGGAGACTGCGCTCGGCGACATGGCGGCGCTTTCCGTTTCGGGTGCGGGCGATACGGTGGCGGTCGCGGTGGCGGCGCATACAAGCGTTGCGGAACAGGCGGAAGAAATTTTACGCGGAGCGCTGTTTTCCGTCTGTCCCTTCCGTAAGGAAACGCGCACGGGGCGGGAGCTCAACTGCGCCTTACTCGAAAGAGAAAACCAATTAAACGAAAAAATCAAAACGGGCGAGCAGGCGGAATACGGGCTCGCCGCGCAAATCCGCGCTTTGAAGGTGTATTGCGACAGTCTTGCGTTCGAGTGCGAGAAGGCGGCGGAGTCGGGCAAAATGCTCGCGACGGAGCGCACCTTCCTGTTGGAGGCGTACGTGCCCGAGGGCAGCGAAGAATTGGTGGAGAACGCGCTGAAAGAGGTTACCGATTCGGCGTATGTATCCTTCCTCGATGTAGAGAAGGACGAGACGCCGCCCACCCTGATGCGTAACAACGGCGTGGTGAAGAATTTCGAGGCGATTACAAACCTCTATTCCCCGCCCAACGCAAGGGAGTTCGATCCGAGTACAGTCATGGCGTTCTTTTACAGCCTCTTCCTCGGCTTTATCATGGCGGACATGGGCTACGGGCTGCTGATGGCGCTCGGCGGCGGGATTCTTTGGTACCGCGGAAGGACGCGCGACGGCGGCTTGAAGCGTTTGGCGGCGGTGTTCTGCATCGGCGGAGCATTTGCTTTCGTCTGGGGAATCCTGTTTAATTCCCTGTTCGGAATTTCCGTTTTACCCTTTAAGATAATGCCTGACTTATTGCAGATGGGCGACACGGAAGCAAAGGTAAATTGGTCGTTTTTGGGGATTCCCATTCCCGCGCTGCTCGTGATTGCGCTTGAGCTTGGCGTATTTCAGCTGTTTGCCGGCTACGTGTGCCGCGCGATTCAGGCTTGGCGCAGAGGGAAAATCACGGACGGCATTTTAGACGGCGTGGTCTGGGCGCTCTTTTCCGTAGGCGTGGGGCTTGCGCTTGCGGGCTTCGTCGAAGAATTTCATGCGAAGATCCTCGTGTACGTGGGCGGGGGAACGGCGGGAGTTACGCTCCTCGTCGCCATGTTGACGGCAGGGCGGAAGGAAAAGCTGCTCGGTAAATTCACCAAGGGCTTCGGCGCGGCGTACGGCGTGATCAACTACGCGTCGGATATTTTAAGTTACGCCCGTCTGTACGGGTTGATGCTGTCGGGCGCGGTGATCGCGCAAATCGTTTCGGGTTACGCGCTGACGGGCTGGAACGGCAGTACGGGCATGATCGTAAGCGGAAACGCGGGGTTGGTCGTGCTCGGCATCGTATTGCTGATAGCGGGACACGTGCTCAATCTGGCGCTGAGTCTTTTGGGTGCGTATATCCACGACGCGAGATTGCAGTATGTGGAATTTTACGGGAAATTTTACGAAGGGGAGGGCGCGTTGTTCACCCCGTTCGGTTCGCGCCACAGCCACGTTTGGGTGCCCGTAGCGCCCTTGCCGCAGGCTAAGAAAGCGAAGAAAATAAAAATCAAGGAAAACTCACGGGCTTCCGTGAAGATATAAGGAGAAGTTAGTTATGTTTACAGCTGGTTATGCGGTCGCTATGGCGGGAATTGCGCTCTGCGTGATCCTTTGCGGCATCGGGTCGAGCATCGGTCTTTTCAAGACGGGCAGTGCGGCTGCGGGCGTTCTGGGCGAGGATCCCAAGAAGTTCGGAAAAGTGCTCGTGCTCGTGCTCTTGCCCGCAACGCAGGGGATTTACGGCTTTATCGTAGCCATTATCGCTTCGGGCGGACTGAACGCGCAGACGATGAACGTTTGGGAAGGACTGTCGGTATTCGCGCAAGTTATGCCTATGGCGCTGTCCGGTCTCGTATCCGGTTTCTTCCAGGGGAAGGCGGCGGCAAACTGTATTTACGCGGTCGGTAAGCAGGAATCTCTCGGCGGCAAGCTCATTATTTACCCTGCAATGATCGAGTTCTACGCGATCCTCGGTATGCTTATCTCCATCATGTTGGGATAATCGGAGAATTTTCGTAAATTAAGATTCCCCCGATCAAGGAGAAAATCATGAGTATTCAGGCGCTTACGGACAGGATCCGCGCGGATGCAGAGGCGGAGGCGGAGGAAATTATCCGCACCGCAAAGGAGCGGGCGGCGGAAGAAGTGAAGCTTGCCGAAACGCAGGCTGCGCGCGAGCGGGAAAAGGAAGAGGCGGCGGTTGCCGAGCGTATCCGCGCGATGGACGAGGGCAGTGCGGCTACCGTGCGGCTCGAAAGCAAGAAAATCGCGCTTGCGGCGCGGCGGCGGGTCATCGACGGTATCTATAACGGCGCGCTTGCCAAGTTGAACGCGCTTGGCGAAAAAGAGACGCTTGCGCTCTTTTCGCGCCTTCTCGACGAGTACGCCGAGGAGGGCGACGAGGTGGTGCTGTCCGAAAAATTCGCTTTTCCGATCGGCGCGGAAAAAATCGCGGAAAAAAAGAAGCTGAGGCTTTCGCGCGAACGTGCGAAAATCAACGGCGGATTTATTTTGCGCGGAAAATTTTCCGACCGCGATATTTCGTATGCGGCGCTTCTGGAACGCGACAGGGAAGAGTATCAATCGGAGCTTGCGAGAAAGCTCTTTAAATTGCAATGAAGAAAAAAGACGGGGCGTATACGGGCGGTGTGATTGCCGTAAAAGAGACGAAGCTGTTGAAAGACAGGCTGCCGCGCTTCTGCGCAATGGGCGCGGAAGAGGCGTTTCGCGCTCTTTTGGACGCAGGGTTCGGCGGGGGAGACGCGGAGAGCGTATCGGACGTTGAAAAACTCGTGTCAGCGGACGATCGCGATATCGACCGTTTTATTCTCGAATACGCGCCTTCGGAAGAGATTTTAAGCTATCTGCTTGCCTCCCGCGATTTTTACAACGCCAAGGCAATCGTCAAGGCGGACTTTTTAAAGACGGACTGCGCGCCCATGGCGGCGGGGGACGGCTTGTTTTCCGTGGAAGCGCTGCAAAAGAAAATCGGCGCGGACGACTTGGGGGATATGCCCCAAGAGCTTGCCGCGGCGGTAAGGAACGCGAAGTCCGCCCTTGCGGAGGGCGCGGACGGGGCAAGCGTCGGCGCGATATTTGCTCGGGCGGAAGCGGCGTTTTTCAATCGCACCCTGAAACGGGGTGCGTGCAGAAAGCTGTTTGCGTTGCGCACGGATATGACCAATCTGTTGACGGCGTTCCGCTCGAAGAGCGCGGAGGAAGCCGAAAAGTATCTGCTCGAAGGGGGCAGCCTTTCGAAAAAGCAACTTGCGCTTGCGTTCGGCGACGCGGAAAAGATAAAAAAAGCTTTCCGCGGCACGGTGTATTCCGATTTTGCAGATATGTTGGTTGCGGCAAAGGAGGAGGGACGGCCCTATTCCGAAGCCGAAAAGGCGCTTGCTTCGTGCGAGTTGCGCTATTTCAACGAAAAGCCGTTCGAGCTCGGCGACGACGGGGTGTTCCTCCGCTATATTTTCCGTCGCCGCACGGAAAACGCAAACGTGAGAATCGTGTTCACGTCCCTTGCGGCGGGGTTGAAGGAAGGAGAAATCCTTCGGCGGTTGAGGGGTTGATATGACGGGAAAGACGGCGTTCGTCGGCGACGGCGACAGCATTATGGTGTTTAAGGCGGCGGGCGTTGCCGCGTTTGCGGCAAACGACGCAAAGAAGGCGCGCGAAATTCTGCGCTCGATCGCCTCGGAATATTCCGTCATCTTTTTGACGGAGGAGCTTGCGCGGGAGCTGAACGACTTTTTAAAGCGGTTTGACGAAGAGCCCTATCCCGTAATATTATCCGTGCCGTCCAAAAGCGGCAGTACGGGTTACGGGCAGGAGTGCATCCGCCGCGCCACCGAGCGCGCGCTCGGCGTGGATTTGTTTAAAAACGATTGACAGAATGCCGCCCCTCCCTGCGTCGGCGCGGGGGATTCAGGGGAGTGCGGAAGAATCAGCCAATGGAAAAAGGAAGGACTTATGGCAGGGAAAATTATTAAGATCTCGGGTCCGCTGATCGTTGCGGAAGGTATGGCGGATGCCAAACTGTACGACGTCGTCAAGGTGTCGAAAAAGCAGCTGATCGGCGAAATCATCGAGCTGCGCGGCGACAAGGCGTCCATTCAGGTGTACGAGGAGACGGCGGGACTCGGAATCGGCGAAGAGGTCGTAACCACGGGCGCGCCCCTTTCGGCGGAGCTTGCTCCCGGACTGATCACGGGTATTTTCGACGGGATCCAGCGCCCCTTGACGTCGCTGTATTTTCAGTACGGCGCGCGGATTTCACGCGGCGTATCCGTAAACAACCTCGACCGTGAAAAGAAATGGAAATTCATTCCCCGTGTTAAAGTCGGCGACGAGGTGGAGGCGGGCGACGTTTTAGGAATCGTCAACGAAACGGAAATCGTGGAGCACCGCATCACCGTGCCCGTCGGCGTCAAGGGCAAGGTCGCAAAAATTTCCGACGGGGAGCATAGCGTTGAAGAGACGATTGCCGTAATCAAGACGGACGCGGGCGAGCGGGAAGTTTGTATGTTGAAAAAGTGGGCTGTCCGCAAGGGCAGACCGTACCGCGAAAAGCTTTCTCCCAAAACGCCCATGGTTACGGGTCAACGCGTCGTCGACACGCTGTTCCCCATTGCCAAGGGGGGCGTTGCGGCGGTACCCGGTCCCTTCGGAAGCGGTAAGACCGTCGTGCAGCACCAGCTTGCAAAATGGGCAGACGCAGACATCATCGTCTACGTGGGCTGCGGCGAGCGCGGCAACGAAATGACGGACGTTCTGAACGAGTTTCCCGAACTCAAAGACCCGAAAACGGGCGAGCCGTTGATGAAGCGTACGGTGCTGATCGCAAATACTTCGGATATGCCCGTAGCGGCGCGTGAAGCTTCTATTTACACGGGGATCACCATTGCGGAGTATTTTCGCGATATGGGCTATAACGTAGCCATTATGGCGGACAGCACCTCGCGCTGGGCGGAAGCGTTGCGCGAAATGAGCGGGCGGCTCGAAGAGATGCCCGGCGACGAAGGGTATCCCGCGTACCTTGCAAGCCGCCTTGCGGAGTTCTACGAGCGGGCGGGCATCGTAAAGATTCTCGGCAGTAAGGAGCGCACCGGGTCGGTTTCGGCGATCGGCGCGGTGTCGCCTCCGGGAGGCGACTTGTCCGAGCCCGTATCTCAGGCGACCTTGCGGATCGTCAAGGTGTTCTGGGGATTGTCCGCATCGCTTGCTTACAAGCGGCACTTTCCCGCGATCGACTGGCTGATCAGTTACTCGCTCTACGCCGACCGCATGAAGGAGTGGTACGACGAAAACGTGGGCAGAGAATTTTTGCAGTACCGTGCGTTCGTCATGGCGACCTTGCAGGAGGAGGCGGCGCTCGACGAAATCGTGCGTCTCGTCGGCATGGACGCGCTTTCGAGAAAGGATAGGCTTACTATGGAAACGGCGAAAATGATTCGCGAGGACTATCTGCACCAGAACGCCTTCCACGAGGTAGACACCTATACCTCGCTGAAAAAGCAGCTGCTCATGCTCAAACTAATCTACGAATTTAACCGCCTTGCGTGCGAAGCCGTGGAAAAATATGCGGATATCGAGGCGATTCTCGCCTGCTCCTGCAAGGAAAAAATCGGACGCGCAAAATATATTCCCGAAGAGAATATCGCCGAGTTCGACGAAATCTTTGCGACGATGAACCGCGAGCTCAAAGCGATCGCCGAGGGAGGGGAAGAAGATGTTTAAGGAATACAAGACGATTCGCGAAGTCGTGGGTCCCCTGATGGTGGTGGACGGCGTAGAGGGCGTAACGTATAACGAGCTCGTGGAAATTATTGCGGCGAACGGCGAAATCCGCCGCGGCAAGGTGCTCGAAGTCAACCGCGACAAAGCCGTCGTCCAGCTGTTCGAAAATTCGCAGGGACTGAAAATTTCCGACTCCCGCGCAAGGTTTTTGGGACACGGGCAGGAGCTTGCCGTCTCCCGCGATATGCTGGGCAGAGTATTCGACGGCATGGGCAACCCCCGCGACGGAGGCGAGCCCGTCATTCCCGAAAAGAAGCTGGACATCAACGGCGAGCCGATCAACCCCGCCGCACGTGATTATCCCAACGAATTTATCCAGACGGGAGTATCGGCGATCGACGGTCTGAACACCCTCGTCAGGGGGCAGAAGCTTCCCGTGTTCTCCATGAGCGGTCTGCCCCATGCGGAGCTTGCGGCGCAGATCGCCCGTCAGGCGAAGGTGCGTTCGGGCGACAGTAATTTCGCCGTCGTGTTTGCGGCAATCGGAATTACGTTCGAAGAGGCGCAGTACTTTATCGACGATTTCAAAAAGACGGGCGCCATCGAGCGCACGGTGCTGTTTACCAACCTTGCCAACGACCCTGCCGTCGAGCGTATCGCTACCCCCCGCATGGCTCTGACCTGCGCGGAGTACCTTGCGTTCGAATGCGGTATGCACGTGCTCGTCATTATGACGGATATCACCAACTATGCGGAGGCGTTGCGCGAGGTTTCGGCGGCGCGGCGCGAAGTCCCCGGCAGAAGAGGGTACCCCGGCTACCTGTATACCGACCTTGCAACGCTCTACGAGCGCGCGGGCAGAATCCGCGGATGCGCGGGTTCGATTACGCAGATTCCCATTCTGACCATGCCGGAGGATGACAAAACGCACCCCATCCCCGATTTGACGGGATATATCACCGAAGGACAGATCATCCTGTCGCGCGACTTATATAAGCGCGGGATCAATCCTCCTATCGACGTTTTGCCGTCGCTCTCCCGTTTGAAGGATAAAGGCATCGGCAAGGGCAAGACGCGCGAGGATCACGCCGACACCATGAATCAGCTGTTTGCGGCGTATGCGCGCGGAAAGGAGTGCAAGGAGCTTTCGGCAATTCTGGGTGAAGCGGCACTGTCTGATACGGATAAACTTTTTGCGAAGTTTGCCGAGGAGTTCGAAAAGCGGTACGTGTCGCAGGGCTTCGAAACGGACAGAACGATTGAGGAAACGCTGGATTTGGGCTGGGATTTACTGAAAATTCTGCCCGCAAGCGAGTTGAAACGAATCAGAAAGGAATATCTCGATAAATATTTGAATTCAGGCTCGGAGAGCACAGAGAATCAATAATGGCAAGACTCAACGTCAATCCCACCCGTATGGAGCTGAAAAAGCTGAAAGCGCGCCTGTCGACCGCCGTGAGGGGGCACAAGCTCTTAAAGGATAAGTCGGACGAAATGGTGCGCCGCTTTACGGAAATCGTGAGGAAAAATTACAAGTTGCGCGCGGAAACGGAGCGGGAATTATCGGAAACCCTGCGCGCTTTCTCCGTGGCGCGTTCGCTCGTCCCCGTCAACGAGGCGGAAGCGGCGTTTTCCATGCCTTCCGCGCCTGTGTCGGCGGAGTGCGGCGTGGCTTCCGTCATGGGCGTGGCGGTGCCCGAGGTGTCCGTTACGGCGGGGCGGGGCGGCGGGCTTCCGTACGCCTTTCCCGAAATCACCAGCGAGGCGGACGCTGCCGTCGAACAGGCGGGAAAGCTTCTGCCCGCAATGATAGAGCTTGCCGTTACCGAAAAGACGATGCGTCTGCTCGCCGCCGAAATCGAACGGAACAAGCGTCGTGTCAACGCGCTCGAATACGTGATGATCCCGCAGCTCGAAGAGACGATAGCCTATATCAAGGATAAACTTGACGAGAACGAACGCGCCGCAGTGGTGCGGCTGATGAAGGTAAAGGGCAAAGCGGCAGAATAAACAGAACGAATGCCTCCCCGCAGGGGGAGGATTTTTTTATGCGTAGCGGCGTGCCGTAAACTGCGGTTCGAGCCGCGGCGAAGTTTAACGGCGCAGCCGTTGAGAAGATCCCCCGAGGCGAAGCGAAGCACGACGGACTGCTTTTTCGGGATGCGATCCTCCTGCGCTCCTTCGGATGACGGAGGAAGGCTTTTCCCGATTTAACGGCGGCTGTGTGCAAACAGTTGACAAACGCCGTCGGGCGTGCTAAAATTTTCGCGTGGAGATCACTAAGGTAAAAAATACGAAGAAGGGGCACAGGCTCACCGTGTGGCGGTATCTTGCGCTCGGCTACTTCATTATCATTTTGCTCGGCAGTATTTTGCTCATCCTTCCGTTCGCGACGAAGGACGGGCAAAAGACCAACTATTTAAACGCACTCTTTACGGCAACTTCCGCCTCGTGCGTTACGGGGCTCGTTCCCTACGATACGGGAATCCATTGGAGCACGTTCGGACAAATCGTCATTCTTCTGCTCATCCAGATGGGCGGGCTTGGGTTTACGACGTTCGTCTCCATCGTTTTTTTGTTTGCGCGGCGCGAGCTCGGCGTACAGGAACGCAAAGTCGTCATGCAGTCGTACGGCGGACAAAGCTACCGCGGGATCGGTACGCTCATCAAGCGTATCATGATCGGCTCTCTACTTATCGAATTTATAGGCGCGAGCTTGCTTTGTATCAGCTTTGTGCCGAAATTCGGCGGCATGGGGGTGTATTACGCGGTGTTTCATTCGGTGTCGGCATTCTGTAATGCGGGCTTCGATTTAATGGGGGCGGAGTACGGTGAATTTGTATCGCTGACGCATTTTGCAACCGACCCCGTGGTGTCGCTCGTGATTCCCGTTCTGATTATCCTCGGCGGGCTCGGGTTCTGCGTCTGGGGGGATGTGATCGACTGCAAGTTCAACTTCAAGAAATTCCGCCTGTTTACGCAGGTGGTGCTTATTATGACCGCCGTGCTTCTCGTCGGCGGCACGGGGCTGTTTCTCCTGTTCGAGCGAAACAATCCCTCCTACGCGGGTTATCATTTCGGGCAGAAGCTGATGTGCTCTTTTTTCAACGCCGCGACTGCCCGCACGGCGGGATTTGCCTCCACGTCTCTCGACACGCTTTCGGACAGCGGATTTTTGCTGATGCTCGTGCTCATGTTTATCGGCGGCAGCTCGGGATCGACGGCGGGCGGGATCAAGGTAAGCACGTTTGCGGTCATCGTGATGGGAATGCTTGCCGCCTTCCGCGGAAGGAAGGACGTGAACATCGGCAGAAAGCGTTTGGAACCCGAACTGGTAGCGCAGGCGCTTGCCATTTTTGCGGCGTACCTTATGTTGGCTTTGACTGCGACCGTCGTGATCTGCGCAATCGAACCCGAAGGGCAGTTTAAAGAAATTTTGTTCGAAACGGTGTCGGCAATCGGAACGGTGGGGTTGAGCGTGTCTCTGACGCCATCGCTCACGATCGCGTCTAAAATTATTTTGATCGTACTTATGTACACGGGTAGGGTAGGTATTTTGACGCTCGCGCTTGCGCTCGGAAAAAAGCGCAGTTCCAATGCGGTGCGCAAACCCGCGGAATCGCTGTTTATCGGCTAACCCTTCAAAGCAAAAGGAGAAAGTATGAAATCGGTATTATTGATCGGAATGGGAAAATTCGGGTGCACGCTCGGGGAAAGGCTTCTTAAAATGGGGGACGAAGTCGTCGTCGTCGATAAAAACGAAGATGTGATCGACGCGCTTGCTCCCAAGTACGAAAACGCCCTGATTACCGACTGTATGGTGTTCGACAATTTGAGGGCGCTCGACATTCCGTCCTTCGACGTGTGCCTGGTAACCATCGGCGACAACTTTCAGGCTTCGCTTGAAATCACGTCTAACTTAAAAGATTTGGGCGCTAAGCGAGTGATTTCCAAGGCGTCCACCGAAATCCAGCGCAAGTTCCTCATGCGTACGGGTGCGGACGAGGTCATTTATCCCGACCGCGATATTGCCGAAAAGCTCGCCGTCAGAATCAATTCCACCAAGGTTATCAACTATATCGATCTGGATTCGGAATATTCCATATTCGAGATCGCCGTGCCCGCCAAGTGGATCAAAAAGAAGCTCGTGGACGTTAATCCGCGCGGGAAGTTCGGCATGAATATCCTCTCCGTAAAGCACGGGAAAGAGGTTATTTCCTCGCTCGACGGGAACTTCGTGTTCAGTGAAGAGGATCAGCTCGTGGTGTTCGGCAATACCGAAAAAATTCTTGCGTTTACGAATAAGCAGAAAAAATAAAAATTTGTCAAACGTGCGGGACAAATGGGGATTTTTAAATCAAGTAACCCGTCCTATGATATAGTCCAAGGGGTAGTCGAGGTATTGGACGATCCGAAGCAGGCTCGGGAGGGAAGGCATAAGCTGTCCTTTCAGCCATTTCCGTATTACGCTGTCGCTTAAACCCGCGCCCCGGTGCAGCTTGTATATGCTCAGTTTTTCCGCGTGCAGCAGTTTTTTGATCTGTTCGCAGAAGGGCGGGGCGAGCAGATAGCGTGCCTCTCGCTTGGGATAGTCGGTAAGCCCGATCAAAAAATCGGCGGAACAATGAAAGAAATCCGTCAGCGATACGAAGGTGCGGAAGCTCGGAAAGCTTTCGTCGTTCATGAACCCCAAAAATTTTGCGGCGTCCGTATCCATTGCTTGCGCAAGCGTGAGCCGCGTGTAGCCGTCCTCCGTCATGAGCTCGCCGAGTTGCTCCGAAATTTTTAATAATTCCATATTTTTTATAAAAAAAACCGCACCCGAGGGTGCGGTTTCGGTTTTCTTTCTTACGCTTTGTTTGCCGAACCCAAAACGTCGATAATCTTATGTTTTACCATTTCCTTCATGTTCGCGCGCGCGTCGCCGAGATACTGGCGCGGGTCGAAATGGTCGGGATGCTCCGTAAAATGCTTGCGGATCGCCGCCGTAAACGCTACGCGCAAGTCGGAGTCGATGTTGATTTTGCATACCGCAAGTTTCGCCGCCTTTTTCAGCTCGCTTTCGGGAATGCCGATTGCGTTGGGCATGGAGCCGCCGAATTGGTTGACGATCGCAACCTGATCCTGCGGAACGCTCGACGCGCCGTGCAAAACGATGGGGAAGCCGGGAAGCCGTCTGCCGATTTCTTCGAGAATGTCGATGCGCAGCTTGGGATCCTGTCCCGGTTTGAACTTGTACGCGCCGTGGCTGGTGCCGATTGCGATTGCAAGGGAGTCGATCCCCGTTCTCGAGGTGAACTCCTCCACTTCGTCGGGAGAGGTGAACTGCGCATCGCTTGCCGCAACGTTCACGTCGTCCTCGATACCCGCAAGTTTGCCGAGCTCCGCTTCTACCACAACGCCGTGGTCGTGCGCGTATTCCACGACCTTCTTCGTGATCGCGATGTTTTCCTCCCAAGGCTTCGAGGAAGCGTCGATCATAACGGAGGTGAATCCGCCGTCGATGCTCGCTTTGCAAATTTCGAAATCCGCGCCGTGGTCGAGGTGCATGGCAACGGGAATATCCGTCGTTTCGACGGCGGCTTGTACGAGGTGGCGAAGATACACGGGATTCGCGTATTTTCTCGCGCCCGCCGACACCTGCAGGATCACGGGGGATTTGCATTCGTTGGCGGCTTCGACGATCGCCTGAATCATTTCCATATTGTTCACGTTGAACGCGCCGACGGCGTAGCCGCCTTTATAGGCGTCTTCAAACATTTTTTTGGTGGTTACCAAGGGCATAAAAAACTATCCTCCTAAGGTTTTTTTTCATTATAAATCAACAAAGCGAAAAAATCAAGTATAATTCGGAAAAATCTTGCCGAAAAGGAAATTTGGGTACGGAAAAGGAAAATTACGGAAAAAGCATTGACGAATCGCAGAAAATATGCTACAATAAAGAGCGGTAGAAAGGTTTCGTCAAGAAACCAAAAATAAAAGTTTTTTTCGGAGGATTTATTTCATGAAAAACGTTAGGGTTGCTATCAACGGGTTCGGACGCATCGGTCGTCTTGCATTCCGTCAGATGTTCGGTGCGAAGGGTTACGAAATCGTTGCCATCAACGACCTCACGAGCCCGAAGATGCTTGCTCATCTTTTAAAGTACGATTCTGCACAGGGCAGATACGAGCACTCCGACACCGTTTCGGCGAACGACGAAGAGGGTACGATCACCGTTTGCGGACAAACCATTAAGATTTACGCGGAAAAGGATGCGGCAAATCTTCCTTGGGGTGAAATCGGCGTAGACGTCGTGCTCGAATGCACGGGATTCTATTGCTCCAAAGCAAAGAGCGAGGCGCATATCAAGGCAGGCGCAAAGAAAGTCGTTATTTCCGCGCCCGCAGGCAACGATCTGCCTACCGTCGTTTACGGCGTAAACGAAAAAACGCTGACCGCGAACGACAACATTATCTCGGCTGCTTCCTGCACCACGAACTGCCTTGCGCCCATGGCGAACGCGCTCAACCACTTCGCTAAAATCAAAAAGGGCTATATGACCACCATTCACGCCTACACGGGCGATCAGATGGTGCTTGACGGGCCTCACCGCAAGGGCGATTTGCGCCGTGCGCGTGCCGCTGCCGTTAACATCGTTCCCAACTCCACGGGCGCTGCAAAGGCAATCGGTCTCGTAATTCCCGAACTGAACGGCGTGCTCGACGGCTGCGCTCAGCGCGTTCCCGTGCCCACCGGATCTCTTACCCAGCTCGTTGCGATTTGCCAAGGGGAAGTGGACAAGGATTCCGTGAATAAGGCAATGAAGGACGCTTCTTCCGCTTCCTTCGGTTATACGGAAGAAGAGCTCGTTTCCTCGGATATCGTCGGAATCACTTACGGTTCGCTGTTCGACGCGACGCAGACGAAATGTATGCCCATGGGCGACGGCACCACGCTCGTCAAGGTCGTTTCTTGGTACGACAACGAGAACTCCTATACGAGCCAGATGGTTCGCACCATTAAGTATTTCGCAGAGCTCAACTGAGTTTAAAAATTCTGTTGCCCCGCCGCGGTTCGCGGCGGGGCAATTTTTACAAACGCAGTTTGCTTCAGCGCGTTTTTTCCGTCATCTCGAAGCGGCGCAGCCGTTGAGAAGATACCCAAAGGTTGCCCGATTTCGGAATGAAAAGAGGGACGCTTCGGAATGACGGGGCGCCGAGGCAACCTGTACGATCGAAACGGCATTATTGCGGAGAACTGCGCGGGGCGTGGATTCTTCGGTGTTAAAATGCCCGAAAAACGCATACAATATATACCGTATGAGATTTCTTTCGGAAATTGCCAAAGCACTCGGTTCGGACGAGATCGTTTCCTCCCGCGTGCAGTATACCGTTCTCGACGGGAAGGGAGGATATTTTCAGAACGTGAAAAAAATCCTCGAATTTACCGACTGCAAAATCGTATTTGCGGGGCGGAAGGACGGCGTTGCGGTGGAAGGGGAAAACTTGACGCTCGGCAAGTACTTTGCGGGCGACGCCGCCGTGCTGGGCAATATCGTAAAAGTGGAGCGGGTATCGGGTGAGAAGGGCAGAACTTGAAATTCGGGCTTTGAACGCCTTTCAGGCGGTGGAAAAGCTGTCGCGAGCGGGAATCGAGGTGTTCTCCGCCCGTTTAAACGAAAAAAATTCGATAACTTTGCAGGTGAATCGCAAAGACTTACAAAAAGTTTTTGCAATTTTGCGCGGTTCGTGCTATAATATAAAAAAAGTACGCCCTCGCGGGGTTTCGCGGGCAATCGCCGTCGCCGTGAAGCGTGCGGGTTTTCTGGCGGGCGCGCTGGCGTTTGTGCTCGGCACTTTGCTTTTCGAACGGACAATACTTTCCGTCCGCATCGTCGGCAGCGGCGCGTACTACGCCGCGGAGGTGAGCGACGTGCTTGCCCGCGGCGGCGTGAAGAGATTCGGCTCGCTGCCGAAGGATACTTCGCAGATGACGGCGGAAATCCTGTCTCTGCCGCGCGTGAGCTTTTGCACCATCGGAAAGAAGGGCGGCGTGCTCACCGTTACGGTAGAGGTTACGGACGAAAACGGACACCGCGCTTCGGGTCCGCTCGCATCTCCCGTTTCCGGTACGGTGGAAGAACTCGTCGTCGTGCGCGGCACGGCGTGCGTCGCCGTAGGAGACGCCGTAAGCGCGGGAGGAATGCTCGTTAGCGACGAGGTCGCCGTAGGCGAGGAAACGCGCAAGGTGCTCGTCATTGCCCGTGCGAAGATCGCCTATTTCTTTTCCGCAGAATACGAGGCGGACGAAGAGGGGGCTCTTTCGCGCGCGCAGGCGGAATTCGGTGAAATCAGGGATATTAGTTCGCAAAAAACGGACAAAGGGGTACTTGTTACGGGGACGGCGTTTGCCGTTGCGGCAATCAACCTCGCATGACGGAAGAAATACGCGCGGATTACGGCGGAGGGAATTACGGTTAAACGGATTACGGTGGAAACGGGGAACCTTGACAGACTTCAGAAGGTGCTCGGCGTTTTCGATGAAAATTTGCAGATTATTTCGCGGGAACTGTCGCTGATTTCCCGCGTGGAAGGAACGAAGGTCCTTCTCGAAGGGGAGGAGGAAAGCGTTGCCGTCGGGGAAAACGTCCTCGACAGTCTTTTGGCGATCGTCGACGCGGGAGAGCAGATCGAAAAGAGCAGCCTGCTGTACTGCATCGAGCTTGCACGCGAAGGAAAATCGGGCGAAATCGCGGGCGTCATGAAGGGCGTTGTCGCCGTTACCTTTGCGGGAAAACCCGTAAAATGCAAGACGGTCGGGCAGAAAGAGTACGTTTCCAAGATAAAGAAGAATACGATCACCTTCGGCGTGGGACCTGCGGGTACGGGCAAGACCTACCTTGCGGTGTGTCTTGCCGTGGCGGCGTTTAAGGCGAAGGAGGTCGAGCGGATCATTCTCACCCGTCCCGCAGTGGAAGCGGGCGAAAAGCTCGGGTTTCTCCCCGGCGACTTGCAGACGAAGGTCGATCCCTACCTTCGCCCTCTGTACGACGCGTTGCGCGAGATGTTCGGCGCGGAAACGTATCAGAAGCTGATGGAAAAGGGCGCGATCGAGATCGCCCCGCTTGCCTATATGCGCGGACGGACGCTGAGCGACGCTTTCGTGATACTCGACGAGGCGCAGAACGCTACGCGCGAGCAGATGAAAATGTTTTTGACCCGCCTTGGCGACGGGTGTAAAATGGTGGTTACGGGCGATTTGACGCAGACGGATCTGCCCGAAGGAAAGATGAGCGGACTTAAACAGGCAACCACGCTGTTGAAGGGAATCGAGGATATCGCAATCGTTGCCTTCTCGGAAAAGGACGTGGTGCGGCATCCGCTCGTGGGTAAAATCGTCAAAGCGTACGAAAGAGACGGGAAAGGCAAAGGAGAAAGGAAATGAAGGAAAAGGTCAGCAAAAAACGGCTACTGACCAGCGCGCTGTATTTCGTGCTGTTTTACGTCATTTTGCTCGCCCTCGTTTTTGTGATGATCGTACTCAACGACACGTCGGGCTGGACGAGCTATTTTCGCACGCGCTTTTCGGATATTCTGTTGCTCTGCGTGTGTATCTTTTTGCTCTTCGGAATAATTTATTATTATCTGTACTTCGAAAATAAAGAGTTTTTGGGGGAGACAAAGAACGTTTTGCTCATTCTGACGGTCATTCTCTTCTCCGTCGTCGCGTGCTACCTCGTCGGAAAATACGTCAATATCTACGCCCGCCCCGTGGCGATGCTTGCGTTTATGTTCGTATTTTTGCTGAGCCGCAGACAGGCGATCATTCTCAATTTCGTATTCTCCTTCCTGATGTTCGTTATCGACACCTACACGAACAGCTACGACGCGGGCAACGTCGTCTATTTCTCGTTGCTCTTGACCTTCGTATGCGGAACGTTCGGCATTTTCCTTGTCGGCGGAACCAAGACGAGGGGCGGGCTCATGCTAACGGGAATTTTCGTATCCATTCCCACGGTGATCGTGCTGCTGCTGTTAAAGATCCCCGAAATCGCTTCCATCGGGTGGATCGATTACGTCGCGGCGGCGGGTTTCGGGATTCTGGGCTGCGTGCTCTCTTCCATGTTCGCGCTTGCCTTCTTGCCCGTGTTTGAACGCGTGTTCAACAGACTGACCGTATTTCGTCTCAGAGAGCTGACGAGTACCAACGCGCCCATTCTGGTGCGGCTGAAAAAGGAAGCTCCCGGCACGTTTAACCATTCGTTGATTGTGGCGCATCTGAGCGAAACGTGCGCCGTAGCTATCGGTGAAAACGCGGAGCTTGCCCGTGCGGCGGGGTATTACCACGACGTTGGCAAACTCAAACAGCCCGATTGTTTTACGGAAAACCAGTCGGGCTACAACGTGCACGACGAGCTTTCGCCCGAGCTTTCGGCGGACATTATCCGTTCGCACGCCAAGGACGGCTACGAATTGCTGGTAGCGGCGCATCTGCCCGAGGACATAGCGGACATCGCGCGCGAGCATCACGGCACGCTGCCCATTAAGTATTTCTATAACAAGGCGGTCAAGCTTTCGGGCGACGACGTGGATCCCAAGGACTTTTCCTATCTCGGTCCGACCCCGCGCTCGAAAATAGCCGCGATCATCATGATTGCCGACGCCTCGGAGGCGGCGTCCCGCGCGATTGCCGACCGCAGTCCCGAGAGTGTGGAGCGCGTCGTCCGCGGGATCATCGAGGAGAGAATGGATTTGGATCAGTTCTCCGACTGCAACATTACGATGAGAGAGCTTACCACGATCAAAGAAACGCTTGTGGAAGCGCTTTCTGGCGTGCACCACCACAGAGTCAAATATCCTGCCATCCGCTTCAACCGCGAACGCAAGGCGGTGGATGAGAAGAAGGAAGATTGATGGGCGAATTTATCATCGACAGCGAAGATTTTTCCGAGGAGGACAAGCGGAGGCTTTCGCGTGCGCTTGCGCCCGTTGCGGACGCCGACGTCCCGCTCGTCGTAGAACTTGCGCTCGTCGGCGAAGAGGAAATCCAAGCGCTCAACCGCGGTTTCCGCAAAATCGACAGGGTAACGGACGTATTATCTTTTCCCGCGCTCGATTTGGCGGCGGGCAAAAGCATCGGGAAAGCCGATTATCCGGTCGAAACGGAGGCGGGGGCGTTACTGTTGGGCAGCGTTGCGATCTGCAAAAAGCGTGCGGAGGAGCAGGCGGCGGAGTACGGGCATTCGTATGCACGCGAGCTCACCTATCTTGCCGTACACGGCGTGCTGCACTGTCTGGGGTACGATCACGAGCGGGAAGAGGATAAAAAAATCATGCGGGAGCGGGAGGAGAGCGTGATGCGCGCGCTGTCTCTTGCGAGGGAATAATATGCGAAGCGGAACGGTAGCGGTAATCGGAAAAGCAAATGCGGGCAAAAGCACGCTTGTGAACGTGCTCGTCGGGGAGAAGGTGGCAATCGTGTCGCCCAAGCCGCAGACGACGCGCGACAGGATCTTGGGGATTTTAACGCGGGAAGAGGGGCAAATCGTCTTTGCCGACACCCCCGGACTGTATAAACAGCGCAACGAGCTGACGGCGCAGATGATGCGCACCACCGACGAGACGGCAAAGGAAGTGGACGCGGTGCTGTTCGTGCACGACGGGCACGCGGGGGTACAGCCCGACGATGTCGCGATGATGAAGAAGTATCTGTCGTCGGGGCTTCCCGCCGTGATCGCATATACCAAAATCGACATCATGCCGGAAGAGAATATCGTAAAGGACTTCGAAACGCTCAGCGCAGCGGGGATCGCGGCGGACGTGGTGCCCGTTTCGGCGCGTAAGGGCAAGAACTTGAAGAAGCTTCTCCAAGCGGTTTACTCGATGCTTCCCGAGGGCGCGCCGCTCTATCCCGACGACATCGTGTCCGACCGCAGCGAAAAGTTTATGATTTCGGAAATCATGCGCGAAAAGATATTGCTCGGCTACGAAAAGGAAATCCCGCACGGCGTGGCAATCGTCGTCAATGAATTTAAAAAGCGTGAGGACGGCGTGTACGAAGTCAATCTGGACATCGTGTGCGAGAAGAAGAATCACAAAGCGATTTTGATCGGAAAGGGCGGTTCGGCGTTAAAGGAAACGGCGTCGCGCGCCCGCAAGGAAATGGAAAAATTTTTGGACGCGAAGGTCTTTTTAACGACCTACGTCAAGGTGCGCGAGGATTGGCGCGACAGCACGAGTCTGATGACGCAGTTCGGGTACTGAATTTTCCGAGTTTCCAAAGCCGTAACGGCGTCCGTTATGAAATTTCGCATAATCCCGACCGTTCTGCGCATACTGCGGATATGAAAGAGGATAAGAGCGCAAGCGAAATCGCTTGGCGGATGTTCGAGGAAACGGGAAATTTCAGTTACTATATGCTCTATAAAAATTTAAAGGACGAAAAGAACTTTAAGTAATTTATGGATTATACGGAAGACGCACTCGTTCTGCGCACCGTGAATTTCGGCGAGAACGACAGAATGGTAACTCTTTTAACGGCGGGCAGAGGTAAGATTTCCGCTGCGATGAAGGGAGTGAGAAAGGCGGCGGCAAGGCTGAATTTTGCTGCGCAGCCTTTTTGTTTTGCCGAATACACCATTGCGGAGCGCGCGGGCAGGCGCACGGTAACGGGGGCCTCGCTCTACGACGGGTTCTACGCGCTGCGCGAGGACATGACGAAGTATTATACGGCGATCTGCGTGGCGGAGGCGTGCGACGCGCTCGTGCTCGAAGAGATGCGCGCAGGCGAATTTCTGGTAGCTGCGGTGAGCGCGCTTCGGGAAGTCTGCGCGGGAGAGGAGTACGCGCTGATCAGGTTTTTGTGTTCCGCGCTCCGCTATGCCGGGTACCCGATTGAAATTCCCAAGGGCGAGGTCAAACGCTTCGGTTTTACGAGCGGCTCGTTTTCCGCAGAGCGGGAGGAAGAGGGGGTGCCCGTCAGCGAGAGCACGGTGGAAACGCTGCGCTTCGTGTTGAGCGGAGAGGGAACGCCCACAGCGGACGGTAAAAAACGCGCCCTGCGCCTGCTCCGCGCGTTCTTTTCCTACCAGACGGAAAGCGACCTGCCCACCCTCGGCGAACTGTTAAACTTAATGGAATAAATCACGGCGCACTTGCCCGCTGTCCTCCATTCGGAGCGGAAAGCTTTTTTTTCGTTCGGTGGAGCGCGTAGCGCGACGAAGAATTTTGTTTACGGAAGCATAAACGACGCCCGCGCCGAATATCGGCGCGGGCGGGCTTTTTTATATCGGGTTTTAAAGAATCGTGATTTCGTAAACGACGGGAGAAGAAATTTTATAATTGCTTCCGTGATACGTAAATTCGGCGTAACCCGTAAGCGAATATTTTCCCGCGGGGATTTCCGCGGTGTCTCTTTTCACCGCGAGCAATCGTTCCTCTTTCGTCAGCGTTTCCACGATAGCGTCGTCGGCGTATGCGGGAGAAAAGCTCCGCGTGCCGTCCGTAAGCGAGTAGCGCAGGAAAACGCCGCCGTGCGTAACGTCCTTTAAGGCGTAGCCGCTGTTGTTTTTAAAGCGGATGGTAAAGCAAAGTTTTTCCCCTGCCGAAATTTCCGCCTTTTCCACTTCGAGGGATACCTCGAAATCGCTTTCTTTCGGCGTAAAATCTTTCGGCACGTTGCACCCGACGAGCGCGAGCGCGCAAACGAAGCAGAGTGCAATCATGGCAAATAAATTTTTCACGAAGATTCTCCTTATAAAATTTATTTGATATTATTGTACTATAAACTTTTCAACACGTCAATACCCCCCCCCGCAAAAAATTCTTAAAAAAATTTTCGGACAAGTCCTTGTCAATTCCGCTAAAATATGGTAAAATATGAGATGGATTAAAATTCCGACAAGTCGAAAAATTTTATGGAGGGTACAAAATGCAATATTCACGCGAAGTAGAAGAAATGTGTTGCGTACAGAAGGGACCCAAACACGATCCCGCTCCCATTCCCGAAGAGGGCAAATGGGTGTGCGCAAAACAGATCACGGACATCAGCGGATTCACGCACGGCATCGGCTGGTGCGCGCCCCAGCAGGGTGCGTGCAAGCTGACGCTCAACGTTAAGGGGGGCGTCATTCAGGAGGCGCTCGTGGAGACGATCGGCTGCTCGGGCATGACGCACTCGGCGGCAATGGCGGCGGAAATTCTTCCCCATAAGACCATTCTCGAAGCGCTCAATACCGACCTCGTCTGCGACGCGATCAACACGGCGATGCGCGAGCTGTTCCTGCAAATCGTTTACGGCAGAACGCAGTCGGCGTTCTCCGACGACGGTCTTACGATCGGCGCGGGGCTCGAGGATCTGGGCAAAGGACTTCGTTCTCAGGTCGGCACCATGTACGGCACGGCGAAGAAGGGCGTGCGCTATCTCGAAATGGCGGAGGGCTACGTTACCCGTCTTGCGCTCGACAAGGACGATCAGGTTATCGGCTATGAATTTGTTTCGCTCGGCAAGATGACGGATTTCATTAAGAAGGGCGACGAACCCAACTCCGCTTGGAAGAAGGCGATGGGTCATTACGGCAGATTCTCGGAAGAACAGGGCGCGGTGAAGTACATCGACCCTCGTAAGGAATAAGGAGGTGCGGCATGGCTCTGTTTGAAGGTTATGAAAGAAGAATCGACAAAATCAATAAGGTTTTAAAGGAATACGGCATCAAGTCCGTAGAAGAGTGCAAAGAAATCTGCCTTGCCAAGGGCGTGGATTGCGATAAGATCGTGCGCGGCACGCAGCCCATCTGTTTCGAAAACGCGGTCTGGGCGTACACGGTAGGCGCGGCGATCGCCATCAAGAAAGGCTGCAAAAAGGCGGCGGACGCGGCGGCGGCAATCGGGATCGGCTTGCAGTCCTTCTGTATTCCCGGCTCGGTTGCGGAAAACAGAAAGGTGGGTCTGGGACACGGTAATTTGGGCGAAATGCTCCTTTCCGAATCGACGGATTGCTTCTGCTTCCTTGCGGGGCACGAGAGCTTTGCGGCGGCGGAAGGCGCGATTTCCATTGCCATGAACGCGAACAAGGTGCGTAAAAATCCCCTGCGCGTCATTCTCAACGGCTTGGGCAAGGACGCGGCGTTCATTATCTCCCGTATCAACGGCTTCACCTACTGCGAAACGGTATTCGATCCCTACACCGAAACGGTTACGGTTACCAAGGAAGTTCCTTATTCCGACGGTCCCCGCGCCAAGGTTAAGTGCTACGGTGCGGATAACGTTCCCGAAGGCGTTGCCATTATGAAACTCGAAAAGGTCGGCGTTTCCATCACGGGCAACTCTACCAATCCCACGCGCTTCCAGCACCCCGTTGCAGGCACCTACAAAAAGTGGTGCAACGAGAACGGCGTGAAATATTTCTCGGTCGCTTCGGGCGGCGGCACAGGCAGAACGTTGCATCCCGACAACATGGCGGCAGGGCCTTCGTCTTACGGCATGACGGATACGATGGGCAGAATGCACTCTGACGCACAGTTTGCGGGCAGCTCGTCCGTTCCCGCGCACGTCGAAATGATGGGCTTGATCGGTATGGGCAACAACCCCATGGTCGGTGCAACGGTCGCGGTAGCCGTTGCCGTTCAAGAGGGCATGAGTAAGTAACTTTACAAGATATAGAGTTTTACAAGAGCTTTCACACAAAATGTGGGAGCTCTTTTTTAACAAAAACAGCGACCATGGGATTGTACTTTTCGCCGTGTCAACATTGTGTCAACATTTGAAGAGACCGTAAAAAACAGTGTGTGGTTCGGCGGGCGGTTTTAACCTAAAAAATAGCCAAGAAAATGTTGACACGGAGTATTTCGTGTCAACATTTTCATGAAAATTTGTATTTCGTCCACACTAACGTTATGGCATATTCATATAATATCGGGTTCAATATGATCGATAAGAAAACGAAAAGCCGCGTGCGGTATAAAAAGACGTGCGAGGAATGCGACGGCAGAGAGGTCAAGCAAACCTTGCTTCGGTTGCGGTGATCCCGCAGAGCATTGCTACAAAAGAGAACGTATTCTATCTGCAAGCGCGGTTCAGAACGGTTTGGGTACGCCCCGAAAATTCGCAAAAACTCAATTTGTATAACTCAATCAACAGCGGAGCTTACGGGATCGTTTCGCAAGATTACGAAAGCGTTACAAGAGCGCTCGGAGAATATGACGATTTTTCTTCTGCGAGAATGCCTTTCGTCGTCGCGCACCGCGGCTTGCCTAATTCCTATAACTAAATTCCGTGAGCTGCGTTAAAGCCTCAATTGCGGCGGGAGCTACGCATCTTGAATTAGACGGATACTTAACCGTCGATAACCGTATTGCAATGATGCACGACTAAACGATAGACAGAACATCGGACGGTGAGGGCGTAGTCGAAAATTACACCCTTGAAAAGCTACAAAAATTTAATCTCGATTTGTTTGAACCTTACGAACCGATTCCGTCGCTCGACGATGTCTTCGAGGAGATGAAAGGGACGGATACCGTTTTATTATTAGAGATTCAATCGCAAAAGACGGAAATCGTCAATGCACTTAAAACGACTCGTGGATAACCGCACATAGGAATAAATAATGAAATGTAGGAAAATATAATCGGGAAAAATGAACAGAACTAAGTAAAAATACAAGTCGAACAGAAGAGGCTTTCGGATAAAGCGCAATTCCCATAGGGATTAAAAAACAAACATTTTATAAGAGTTGCACTTTCAAGCGATGAAAAAGAACAGGATTTCAAATCGAA
>CAJUOI010000030.1 GCA_910588615.1 uncultured Christensenellaceae bacterium
TCGGCTTTTACAATGCGCCTATGCCGAAAATGTAACTACGATAAACAGTAATTTAGAGGTATGTATGGACGAAATTTCTCTTCGTATAATGACAAGAGAACTTTGTCATCAGTTATACAGAGATTGGGAAAATGACCCTTCGATTTATATGGATATGCGTTTGTTTACAGCATACGAATATGAGGAAAACGCCGTAAATAAATATTTTGAAACAAAACAAAATCCATCTCGCATTCTGTTTGCAATAATGAAAAATGGGAAACCGATTGGAGAGTTGCAATTAAAAGACATAAATCGAACAAGTCGGGAATGTACATTGAGCATACATTTGCAAAATGATAGTGTGAAAGGTAAAGGATATGGCACACGTGCAGAGCAGTTGGCAATACAATATGCCTTTGAAGTGTTGAATATGGTTGCTGTAAATGCTGATACGATTATAAAAAATACTCGTAGTCAACACGTGCTTGAACGAGTCGGATTTAAGTTTATTAGAGAAGAATACGGTTTCAAATATTTTAGATTTGAACGTTAAATTTCAATTTATCTTTCTAAAAGGTTTGTAGTAAAAAGCTCTCGAACATATCGTTCGAGAGCTTTTGTCCTTGCTTGAAAGTATAACTCTTAATAATTTAGTTTTTTAATTCTCTATGGGAAGTGCGCTTTTTCACAAGTCCCTTTATAATGCCCCGTATAAAATCCGACCTTACTCTTCTTCGTCCTCTTCGGGCAGTTCCACGTTGTGGTATATATTCTGCACGTCGTCATTTTCTTCCAGCTTGTCGAGCATCTTCCGGAAGGTTTCGAGCTTTTCGGACGCAAGCGTAATTTTGTTCTGCGGTATCTGCGTAATTTCCGCCTGCAAAAAGCTTAAGCCCTTCGCTTCCAGAAACCTACGCGCTTCGGAAAACGCCGCAACCGAGGTGTAAATTTCAAACGCGTCGTCCTCGGTAACCACGTCGTCCGCGCCCGCCTCGATGGCGTAATCGGTAACTTCGTCCTCGGTAAGGTCGGGCGTGCGCTCTACAACGATGACGCCCTTGGTGTCGAACATATACGAAACGCAACCCGTCATACCGAGGCTTCCGCCGTGCTTGCTCATAATCGCGCGCACGTCGCCCGCCGTACGGTTGTTGTTGTCGGTAAGCGTGGTGATGATCACCGCCGCCCCGCCGACGCCGTAGCCCTCGTACGTGAGTTCCTTATAGTCCTTGTCCCCCACTTCGCCCGCCGCCTTCTTGATCGAGCGTTCGATATTGTCGTTGGGCATATTTGCGGCTTTCGCCTTGGCGATAACGTCCGCAAGTTTGCTGTTTGTCGAAGGATTGGGATTCCCCTTGGCTGCAACCGCCAGCTCCCTGCCGAGCTTGGTAAAAATTTTACCGCGCGCCGCGTCCGCCTTGCCCTTTTTTGCCTGAATATTATGCCATTTGCTATGACCGGACATTTTCTTTACTCCTGTTCAAACATTTTCTTTTTTAATAGGTACATCAAAATTCCCGCCGAAACCGCGGCGTTCAAACTCTCCGTGTGCTTGCCCATGGGAATACGCACCGTCTTTTGCGCCTTCGCCGCAACCTCTTCGGAAAGCCCGCCCCCCTCGTTGCCGATGCACAGCGCAAACTTTTCGGGAAGGATTGCCGTGAACGCGTTTTCTCCGCTCATATCCGCCGCCACGAGCGGAACACCGTTTAATGCGGTTAGCACCTCCGACCGCGTGCCTCGCATGATCTTTGCGAAAAACACTCCGCTCATGCTCGCACGCACGCTCTTGGGCGAATAGGGATCCGCCCCGCCGATACAGTAAATTTCACGGTAGCCCGCCGCCACCGCGGTGCGCACGATCGCGCCCGTATTCGACGGATCGCTCACCTCGTCCAGAACGATACACGCGCCGGAAGGCGGCGCCAGCGCGCAAACGGGAAGCTTGACTTCCGCGGCGATCCCCTGCGGCGTCTTTTCGTTGCTCACGGCGGAAAACGCATCCACGCCGAGCGTAACGGTCGGAAGGGAATACGTTTCCCCCGCGTAGTCCTCCCGCACGACGAGACGGACGATCTGCATTCCGCCCGCAACGCATTCGCGCACCATTTTTATCCCCTCGACGAGAAAGGTTTCCGATTTTTGCCTGCCCTTTTTCTCTTTGAGGGAAACGAGTTCTTTGACGAGCGGATTGCTCTTGGATACGATAACCATTACTTGATAAAAAAAGCCTTTTACAAGGCTTTTCTCTTCGTTAGATTGCCGCTTTCGCCTTGGCGCAAAGCTCTGCGAACGCTTTTTCGTCGCTCACGGCAAGCTCTGCAAGCATCTTGCGGTTGAGTTCGACACCCGCGGTCTTTAACCCGAACATCAGCTTGGAATAGGAAAGTCCGTTCAGGCGCGCACCCGCATTGATACGGGCGATCCACAGCGAACGCATATCGCGCTTTCTGCGTTTTCTGCCGATATAGGCATAGTTGAGCGACTTCATTACCGCTTCGCGCGCGATACGGTAGTTCTTGCTCTTGTTTCCGAAATAGCCCTTTGCAAGTTTAAAAATCTTTCTGCGTTTTTTAACGGCGTTTACGCCTCTCTTAATTCTCATCGTCGCCCTCCCTTAGTCCTTATAAGGAATCATTTTCTTTACGGTATTTTCCTGCGTGGAAGATACGAGCGTCGTCTGACGCAGGTTTCTCTTTCTCTTTCTGTTCTTGGTTTCCGCCTTGTGGTTCTTGCCGCCGTGAGGTCTGTTCACCTTTCCGCTGCCCGTGAGCCAGAAGCGCTTTTTCGAACCGCTGTGCGATTTCTGTTTCGGCATATTCTTGTCCTCCAATTTTTATACGATGTTATTTATCGTTTCCCGCGCTTATTTCTTTACGGGTCCCAATATCAAAATAAGATTGCGCCCTTCCATATTGATGGGTTTTTCTACGGCGCACACGTCCTTTAACGACTCGGCAAAGTTGTTCATCACGTCCCGCGCGAGAGAAGCGTGCGCCATCTGCCTGCCGCGGAGACGGATAGATACTTTGACCTTGTTGCCCGCTTCGAGAAATTTGCGCGCCTGCTTTGCCTTAACGTTCAGATCGCCTACGTCGATCGTCATAGACAGCTGGACTTCTTTGAGTTCGACCACCTTCTGGTTGCGGCGATTTTCCTTCTCCTTTTTGGCAAGCTCGAACTTGTACTTGCCGTAGTCCATGATCTTGCAGACGGGCGGAACCGCGTTCGGCGAGATTTTAACCAAATCGAGGCTCTCGTCCTCGGCAAGCCGCAAAGCCTCGCGCGGCGACATCACGCCGAGCATCTCCCCCGCGGACGAAATCACTCTGATTTCACGGTCGCGAATTTCTCCGTTTAACTGATTCTGCGTTTTAATAATTCCACCTCTCAAAAAAATACGGGTCGTGCAAAGCACAACCCGCAAATTTCCCGAATAACGTATACGGACAAAACCGTACCGTTCCGAAATATCGACCCGCTTTGCCGATTGCAAACGCGGAGAGAAGGGTTATCCTCTGCTTAGCTTTTATATTTTAGCAGAACCCACCCCGTTTGTCAACGGTTTTTACGGGTAAATTATAAAGTTTTTACGATTTCGTGCCGTCCGTATCGTCCGCGGCGCCCTCTCCCCCGCTCGGCGGCTGCGCGCCGACGTCGGAAGGCGAATCAAACTCGGAAAACGGCGAATCGGCGTAGTCGGAAAACGGATTGCCTTCCGCACTCTGTCCGCTGCCGCCTTGCGCCGTCGGCGCGCCGTTTTGCCCCATGATCGTTTCCACCCGCGCACGGATATACGATTCGTAATCGACGGGCTCGTTTCTTCTCACCGCAAAGAGAACGATTCCGCGGACGGGCAGCATGACGGAAAGGAAGGTCATCAGGAAGGGTGAACGCACGTAGTACTTGCGAAACAGCGCGTTGTACACGGTACACAGAAACACCACGAGAATGAGAAACGCCACCATCGCCACGCCGGGCACCCAACTCAGCCCCGCCACCATCCAACGGTAATGTGCGGGAATATTTTCCATTACCATTTGCCGCGTATAGCTTTCGCCCACCGACCTCGTTTCGTAGTAAGCGGGATTGGACAAAATAATGCTGATAACGAGGGAAAGGATTTGCAGCGCGACGTACAGGATTTCAAGCAGCATGGCGTACAGCCCGCTCCGCTTCATCCTCTGACCGAAGAGCGCCGACTCTCCCGCGACCTTGCCCGCATAATAGGTGTTGGCAAAGGGAAGGAAGGCGAGCCAGGCGTGTTTTATACCCTGCCGCGTGCCCATCACCCAAAGCCCCAGCCCGCCGAGCAGCAGACAAACGAGGTACAGCGCGCCCGCAACGCCCATGCAAATATAAATCTGATCGAGCGTAATGCCGCCGAACACGTACTGCATAAAGTACTGCGGTATCAGTAACCAATTGAAATATTCCATTTAATCTCCCCCGCCGAACACCGGCGTTTCGTACTCCGTTTTTAAGAGCGTTAAGCCCTTGGCGGGCATCGTCGAAGCAAGCAGCTTGCGCTCGCCCGTTTCAAACGCCCTCAACATTGAATCGGTGTTCTTTCCGAACCCGATTTGAAACAGCTCGCCCGCGAGAATGCGGACCATATTGTATAAAAAACCGTTGCCGCACACTTCGATTTCGTAGTGCGTTGCCCCCTCCTCTTCCCGCGCGCGGCACGAAGCGGAATACAGCGTGCGCACCGTCGTCTTTGCGGAAGAGCCCGTTGCCCGAAAGGCGGCAAAGTCGTGTTCGCCCGTAACGAGCGCGCACGCCGCCTGCATGGAAGCCAAGTCGGGCTTTTGCGGCAGACGCACCGCGAAGCGCTCGGAAAGCGGCAATTCGCTCTCGGCAAAGTAGGCGCGGTAGACATAGGTCTTTTTCTTTTTTGCGCGGGTACAGTCGAAGCCCTCGTACGCCCGCGCGCTCTTTAATATACGCACGTCGGGCGGAAGAATACGGTTGAAGCATTCGCGCAGCTTTTCGGCAGGAATATTCGTTTCGCCGTCCAGCTGGCATATCTGCCCGAGCGCGTGCACGCCCGCATCGGTACGCCCGCTACCCGTAATTTTGACCTCACCGCGAAAAATCTCCGCAACCGCCTCTTCGAGAACGCTTTGCACCGTACGCGCGTTCGACTGCTTTTGCCAGCCGGAAAACTCCGTTCCGTCGTAGCTGAGGGACAATACGTATCTCATAGCGGCGCCCTCAGATAAATGCCCATGAGGACGACGCCCGCAATCAGCACCGCGCCCAAGAAAAACGCGATGCCGTCGCGCCAAGAAAAACGCAGCTTCTTATATTTCGTGCGCTTTTTCCCGCCCGTGTAACAGCGGGCGTCCATCGCGTCGCCGAGCTCGTCCGCCCGACGGAACGCCGATAAAAGCAGCGGCACTAAAATGGGCACGAAGGAGCGCACCTTCTTAATGAGTCCGCCCTTCTCGAAATCCGCCCCGCGCGCCTTCTGCGCGTTCTTGATCCGCTCCGTTTCGTCCATGAGAATGGGGATAAAGCGGAGCGCAATGCTCATGATGAGCGCAAGCTCGTGCACGGGAAAGCGTATCCATTTCAAGGGAGTTAAGAGAGCCTCGATCCCGTCGGTCAAAGCGACGGGCGTCGTGGTATAGGTGAGCATACTCGAACAGGTAACGAGCAACACCAGCCTTATGATCAGGAACGCCGAAAAGACGATGCCCGCCTGCGAAACGCAGAATATTTTCCACTGCCAATATACGGCGGGACCCTTCCAATATACTTCGTCGCCCCCGTGAAAGAGCAGGTTGATCGCCGCCGTAAACACAACGAGGAACAACACCCCCCTCACCGAGCGCAGCACCTTTCCGAGAGGCACGCGCGAAAACGCGACGATGAGAATTAAGACGAACGCGCACGCCGCCAGCCCGTAAAAGTTTTTCGCTAAGAATATCGCTACGATATACGCGATCAAAAACAAAATTTTCAGGGCGGGGTTCACGTTGTGCACGAAAGATTTTACGGGATAATACTGCCCGAACGAAACGTCCTTCACGGCTTTTCGCCCTCCCCCGTTTTCAGGGCGATCACCGCCCGAATAAACCCGTCCGTCGTAAAGTCGCTGTCCAGGCTGACGCCGCGTCTTTTCAGCGCGTCGGTAAGCTTTGCGGTCAGCGGCACGTCCAGCCCGAGCGCGCGCAACTCTTCGCTCTTGCGAAAGAGCTCGTGCGGCGGCAGAACGTATTTTGCCGCCCCGTCCGCAAACACCGCGACGCGCGTGCAGTTTTCCGCGATTTCATCCATATCGTGCGACACGATGATCACCGTTTTGCACCACTCTTTGTGCAGCCTGTGCAAAAGGTTCATGATTTCCTGCTTGCCCACGGGATCGAGCCCCGCCGCAGGCTCGTCGAGCACGAGCACCTCGGGGCGGGTTACGATGACGCCCGCAATGGCGACGCGCCGCTTTTGTCCGCCCGACAGGTCGAAGGGCGACTTGTCCTTGATTTCGCGATAGTCGAGCCCGACGATTTCGAGCGCGTCCCGTACGGCCGACTCTATCTGCTCCTTCGAAAGCTTTTCCTTAGTAAAGTTTTTCAGCCCGAACGCGACGTCGTCTTTGACGCTTTCGGCAAACAACTGATATTCGGGGTATTGGAATACCATGCCGACGCTCTTTCTGAGCGCGCGGAAATCCGTTTTTCTGTCGGACAAATCGAACTCGCCCACGCGGAGAACGGGCTCTTCCTCCCCCTCCTTCCTGCGCTTTTTACGCCGTTTCAGAGAGGAGGGCAGGCGCAGCAGTCCGTTCAAGTGCTGTACAAACGTGCTCTTTCCGCTGCCCGTATGCCCGATGATACCGAAAAACTCCCCCTCTTCGACGGTGAGCGTTACTCCTTTTAACGCGGTCGTGCGGAAGGGCGAGCCTGCATTGTAAGTATAAGTTAACCGTTCCGCGACAATACGCAATTTGCTATCTCCTCGGCGAGCGTTTCAACGTCGAGCGTGTCATTGACGCCGAAACCGTTCTCGCGCAGCGTTTTCGAAATGTACCCGATGCGGGGCAGGGAAAGATTGTAGGTCAACAGCTCCTCGTGCCGCTCGAAGATATCCTCGGGCGTCCCCTCCATCACGATTTCGCCCTTGTTCATGACGATCGCCCTGTCCGCAAGCAACGCTTCTTCCATAAAGTGCGTGATGAGCACGACGGTGATGTGCTCCTCCTTGTTCAGACGGCGCACGACCTCCGTAATTTCCCGCCGCCCGCGCGGGTCGAGCATGGCGGTGGATTCGTCTAAAATCATGATGCGGGGCTTTAAGGCGAGCACGCCCGCAATGGCGACGCGCTGCTTCTGTCCGCCCGACAGGCGCGACACTGCGGCGTTTCGATACTCCTCCATTCCGACCGCTTTCAACGCGAAGTCGATGCGCCCGCCGATTTCCTCCCGCGGAAGCGCCACGTTTTCCGCGCCGAACGCCACGTCGTCCTCCACGATGGAAGCGACCGTCTGGTTATCGGGGTTCTGAAAGACGATGCCCACCATTTTACGGACTTCGTACAAATTTTTATCTTTTAACGTTTTATCGAAAACGCGGATTTCACCCTTGTCCGCAACCAAAAGTCCGTCGGCAAGGCGCGCAAGCGTGCTCTTTCCGCTTCCGTTATGCCCGAGAACGGCAACAAATTCGCCCTCCTCCACCGAAAAATTGAGATGTTCGAACAGATATTTGCCCTCTTCATAGGCAAAACTCACGTCCTCGAATGAAATCGCTTTCATATTGCTCCGTTGTTGATCCAGAGTATTATACCAAATTTTAGTGCGTTTTACAATGAAATCCCCATGAAAATTGAAAATTTTTCGAAAATAGGCAAGTTTAACTTTTCTATCCCGTCATCGTCCGTACTACGACGGCAGCGATGATATCGCTCCGTAGTTTGCGGCAGGTACGGTCGGAATAGCCGACGACGCAATATTAACGTAATTTTATAATCGACCGAAATCACACAAAAGGCTCTTGGATGAAATTATCCAAGAGCCTTTTATCATTGCTTTGATTTTGACCGTTATAAGTTGTTCAACTCTTCGATGAGCTTTCTCAGCGTTTCGCGCCGTTCGTCGATCAGGTCGGTAAATACGCGGAAATACTCTACGTCCGTCGGATTGGGTTCCTGCTTTAAGACGACCGCCTTTAACAGCACCGACTGCGAACGCGCGCGCTTCTTCTCCAGCGCCTCGATTTCGCTCTCGGTTTCCGCAATTGCCTTCTTCAAATCTCTTTTCTTCGACATGCTTCACCTCACTCCACGGATTCGCCCGTGCTCGCGTCCGCCGTATCCTCTGCGTTTCCCGCAGTTACCGCTCCGTCGTTTGCCGCAGCCACCTCTTCGGCAAGCGACGCTCCGACTTCGCCCGCATTCACCTCGCGTACTTCGAAGGTACGGGAAGAATTGGTAACGACGCGCTTGACAAGTCCGCGGTTCATCAATCCCATCGTGCCTTCGTAGGCAACGTAATAATCCTGCGCTTCGAAATTCGGGTCTTTGCGGATAGCAAGCTCCTTCATTACGGCATCGACCATTTCTCTTGCGTACTTCGCGCGGCGCGCGCTCTTGATACGGAACAGACAGGGCGTGTCTTCCATGGAAGCCGTCGACGAAACGTCCTCCACCGTGTATTTCGTTCCCGCAAATCCGCTCGGCTCCACCGCAAGCAGCAAGCACAGCGTCTTTCCTCGGACAACGAACCGCGCAACCGTATTTCTGCCCAAACGGAAAGTTTCCCGCTTCCAGCTGATACGGCTCTTTACTTTCTGATAGGAAAGCAGCTCGTTCTTGACCTGCGTATACCATTCCTTGGAATCGTCCTTCAACTGAATGATCTTCGCCATGAAGCTACGGTCGTAATGGACGCGATCTTGTCCCTCCGTAACGAAGGACACGTCATCATCGTCCCCGTCCTCTTCGGGTGCGGGCGCGGGCTTCAGGGCTTCCGCAGGCTTGGGCTCCTCGGCGGGCAATCCCTCCATCGTAAGCTGCTCTGCGGCGGGCTGTTCGGGTTCGGACTCCCCGACGGGCTCGTCGTCCTCTTCCTCCGGTTCCGACGCGCTCTGCGAGGGCGGCGCCATCACCACCTTGATGACGGGCGCGCGCTTGCGCAACGCTACGATGAACACGATCCCGAGTACCGTCATAAGCACCAACAGCACGCCGAGCACGACCATCAGTATCAAAAGCAAAGTCTGATTTTTAATCAAAAGCGAAGCTTGATTTACTGCAAGTAAAGTTAACATTCTCTATACCTCCTGATTGCATAATAAATGACTACTACGGTAAAGATTGCCACCAAGCATCCGAGCACGATGTCCACGATCAAGAACGTGGTGTCGTAAGCGGGCGCTACGGTGAATGCATATTCGGCGGTAAGAGTTTCGTAACCGTCGAGGGCGAGTTCGGCGTACATGATGTAGCTGCCTTCCTCCGTGGGTCTTTCGGTGAATCTTACATCGGGCGCGTCCGCGCGGGCGTAAGAATATTTGATGTGTTCCGAACCGATCAGCGCCGCCGCCGTCGGATCGTTGGGCGCGAACTCCGCCGTCCATTCCTTAATGCTCGGAGCACTTACCCAGCTGTTGGGGGAAAGCTCTACCGTGAAGTCTGCATATTTGCTGATTTCTCCGCAGAACAACGCGGTTGCCGTAGCGACGAGACGGTACTGACCGGGAGCTGAAGGCAATGCGTCGCTGACTTCGCCCGTGCCGAGGTTGATAAACGAGTAGGTAACTTTACCCTCGAGAACTTCCGCGGAATGCGCGCCCCAGCCCTCGTTTGCCCTGTCGCCGAGATACAGCAAGGTATCGATGCGGGGGTCTTGCGTAAAGCGGTTGGCGCGTTCGTAAATGTCGAACTCGATTGCCCTCTGCGGCTCGAGCTTATCGGAAGCAACGCCCTCTCTTTCCGCATATGCAAACATAAAGTAGTGTCCGGGCGCCATGGGAAGATACCAATCCTTGAAGTACGTTGTACCCTTGTCGATCCTGACGAAGTAATCGGACGCCGCCGTAATTTCCTCGCCCCTTTCGTACTTGCCTGTCAATGCGTTCAGCTCACCCTTATAGAACACGAAGTAAGGCAGTCCGCGGGCGGGTTTTCCGATGGGCAGATAGCTGTCGAGGATCTCCTCTTTATCCGTCGTTGCCGTCCAGTAGGAAATCGCGGGGTTGACGGTCCAGTAATTGACTTCGTCCGACGAACCCTGAACGAAAATCTGGAAGCGCATCGAACCGCGAAGCGATTTGTCGCTCTGCGTTCCCTGATACTTGCCCTCCGCCGCGGGGACCTCCGCCGTCATGGTGTACCAGCCGATTTCGGCAAGATTGAGCTTGTTGATTTTAACGACGTACTTACCCTCCGTCTCATCGTAATAGCTGTAATAGTAAAGGATGTTGCTGCCTTCCTGCGTAATGCTGATCGTAACGTATCCATACTGCGCTTCCGCAACGGGAGAATTTACTTTTTCGTCCCACTGGTTGAGAGCCCAAGGCACCACCGACGGAATCGTCGTCCACGTGTTCGTGGCAACGGTGATAACGAAATCCACCTCCTCGTGAACGGGCAGGTAATTCTCCGTTTCGGAGACGCTTGCGCGCAACTTATAGGTTGCCGCCGTCAGCTTGTTGAGATAGGGAACGAACTTCTCTTCCACCAGCCGTTCGCCGAACACGTCTACGAGCTTCATGCCTTCGAGCCGTTGTCCTTCGATTTCGACGACTTCGCCTCTGCCGTTCAGCACAGCAAAGGTTACTTCACCCTCCTCCGCAGTTGCCGCAAAGCGGTTGACAGTACGGTCGAACCGTTCCCAAACCCAACCGTTCGCACTGATATGCTCAATAAAGAATCCGCTCGCTTTATCGATCGTAATCTTTACGTCCTGCGTGATCGTCTGATAATTCGGCGCTTTCCCTTCGGGCGTATCTTCTTTCGCGATGAATCTGACGATATAACTGCCCGCCGCCGTAGGCATTTCGGAAAGCTTGCTCGTACCGTCCGCACCGAAATACTCCAACGTGATTTTGCTGCCGAACGCATCTGCCGCGGAAAACGTTACCGACGTGCCGTACGTCCAGACGTAAGCCCGCTTCGCGCTTCCTTCCTCTTCCTTCACGCCGTTGCCCTCAATTACGGGATCCTTCGTCCAGCGGTTCGCCGCCGCTTCGATCACGAAGTCCTTACCCTTGGACAGCTGATTCCAGTTGGCGCCCGCAGGTGCGGTAACCGTGATCGTGTACGTTCCGACGTCAAGCGATTTCAGCGCGCTGTTGATGCTCCTGATTGCGCTCTCGCCGCCGTCGCCGCCGTTCTCCGTGCCGTAATTTACGGTAATGTAATACGTTGCGCTTGCCGCACCCTGCTTACGGATCTCAACGAATACGGTGTCGCCGTACACGGGAACTGCTTTGTTCCAGGTAACGGCGCTGCCCCACGCCCACGTTGCGTTTGCGCGCACCGTTGCTTCGGGAATATTCAGCGAACTATCCGCCGTCCAACCGTTCTTCCAACTGTTGGTCGCCGCCTCGATATCGACTCGAATGGTAGTATCCGCCAAACCTTCGTATTCATTCGTCCCCGTAACGGATACTGTAATATTGTACGCGCCCGCATTCTGCTCCTTCAAATAACCGACGATACCGGCGTAATCGTAATCCGTTCCGTTGTAATTATAAACGACTTTGCCGCGATCCGCCTTAATTTCCGTAAAGTCCGAAAGATCGTTTCCGCCCTCCGTCGCAGCGAGCCAGCTGCCGCTGACTCTGTTGTGTGCGGGCAAGCCTTGGAATGCGTTACCCAAACGGGTGATCGTCAGCGAAGTATCCGCAGAGATTGCCGTATAATTGCAGGACACGCCTACGTATGCACGGATAATGAAGCTGCCGTAACCGATCTCCTGTAATGCCTTCAGTAAATCCGCGTATGTTAACTCATTGTAACCGTCCCCGATGCTTCCCTGACTGCTGTTAAGAACGGAGAACATAACGTTCGTTCCGCTTGCCGCCACGGGGCGGACGAAGTCAGTAAGAGCGCCGATATCCGTCAAATCCCGCAAAGCCGTATAATCTATGGAAATGCTTGCCGCGGGCTTACCGCCCTGACTCCATGCGTTTTCGGCGCGCGTTACGTTGAATACGACGAGGTACGAAGCCTCTTCCGAATAAAACGCGCCGTACGTTGCGCCTGCGGGATTCCACGCGCGCAGAACGTAAGAGCCTGCGGGAAGAGTTTTGATATATTTGGCAATGTCGGCTGCCGACCGCTTCGTTCCCGCCTCCTTTCCGCCGACGGAATTTTTGTCGTTGTCCTGTCCTGTTACGCTGTACAGCACGCTGCCCGTGCCGTACTTGGTTTCGCCCGCTCTGAAATCGGAGGCCGCGAACTGCCCGTATACGAACGAGAGCACGTTGGGCGTAAGCGTCTGGTTTCCTTCCGTCTTCCACTCGTTATTCGCAGGAGAAACCGTAAATTTTGCGGTGCCTTCTATGGGAGCAAGGTTTTCACCGCTCGGAGCGTTTGCAAGCAGCAGGTACTTTCCCGGTCTTAACACGTTCAAAAGCTTTGCAACGGTATCGGATACGATCTTCATGTCCGAACCTTCGACCGTAATCAGAGTAAATCCTTTTTCATTAAACTCTGTAAGCCCCGAAACGTTTGCGGTAAAATCGCTCTCTTTTAAGGGAAGGCCCGTTTGACTGCCGTCGTCAACGGTAATTTTAAACGTTACCTCCCGGTTGCTGCGCGCAGAGCCGCTGAACAGGTTTGCGTTGATATCGTATCCGTTCCAAGCCCAAGGAATAACGCCCGGCATATTTACCCATGCGTTTTCGGCTTGGTTAATCGCAAACTTGCAGTAGCCTACCAACACCGCATAGTTGTCTGTTGCGTCAACGACCGCCTTTAACCAATAGGTATCGGCAGCCATGGGAAGGTTTTCCGTCCACGACTTCTCGGAAATCGGTTCCTTAACGCTTTCGCCAACTTCTTCCGCCGCAACCGCCGCATAGTAATATTTGACGGTATTGGCGCCGTATTTCGCCTCACTCGTCGGCTGCGCAGTCGTGCCATCGTAGTCCCAGCCCTGAATACGGGGCGTCGTCGTCCAAGCGTTCGTAGCCTGCGTTACGGTAAATTGAACTCTTCCGCTGTTGAGCTCGTCGTAGTTTTCGCTGTAAGCAACGGTTGCCACCATATAGTAATAATCGTTTCCGCTTACGACGTCTAAACCGATGATTCGGTTATAGAGCGCGCTGAGTTCGCTTTCGAGCAGCTGTCTGTTCTCGCCGATAAGATTGAGCGTATAGGTAAACTCTTCCGCCTCACTCTCTATGCCGCCGTTTACCGTAACTTTATATACGGAAATGACGACGCTTTCGCCGTGCACGGGAATGGGCGCAACGAACGAGAAGTTTGCGTTGACAAACTGGTCATACCCGTTGACCGTCTTGTTGTCCCACGTCCATTTATTCGTTGTTCCGTTTTTCGCGGTAAGACCGAGGCTCTGCGTCCAATCGTTGCTCGTCCGTTTCACCGTAAGTCTTACCGTGCGGGTCAACCCCGAATATTCGCCGTCAGCTTCCACCGACGCGATAATCGTGTGCGCCGTACCCTGCGCCGTTGCGCTGAGCGTAGACAGATATTTATTTAATTTATCGGTGAAGGTCGCACCTTCGAGGTTCTTGATATCTTCCGTAACGTTGCGTCCGTTTACGGTGATCTTCAACGTACCGTGGTTCTGGTTAAAGACGATAGCCTGATTCTTGCCTGCGCCGACGCCCGCTTCGTAAATCCATTCGACGTCCTCATTATCGGCGGTGGTATCGTCGCTCCAACCGTTTGCGGCGCGGCTGACCACGAAAAGCACGGTTGCCGTTTCGGGCGCGTAATAGACGTCGTTTCCCGCAATGGACGCCGTAACGGTATAAGTACCGGGCAACAGTTTGTTGAGCGCTGCGATCAATGCGTCAAATACCTTCTCTGCCGCAACGGCGGGCAGCCATTCCGTATTGATAAAGGTTTGCGGATCGATCGGCTTGCCATCCACCGTTTTCCCGCTGAGGGTGTAACTGATTTCGTCGTTGCCGTATTGAGCCACGGGTCTTTCGATCGTAACCTTGCTGCCCGCTTGGTTTACTTTCTCGCCGTAGACCCACTCGTTGCCTTCGAAGGGCGTCGTCCAGCCGTTCGGATTAGGCGTAAGCGTAATCGTAAAAGAGGTTTCGAGCGGTTCGTAATTCTTTTTATACAGATTCCATGCGCCCGTCAACGCATCCGAAGAACCCGCAGGCGCTTCGCCGACGCCGATACGCGCGATTACGGTATAGGTGCCGTTGGTGAGCGCGGCAATCGCATCCCGTATCCCATCCGCGGTATAGGTTCCGCGGGACGTGCCGTCCAGATTTTTGATTTCGTAACGAACGAGCGACTGACCGTTGATTCCGAAAACCCGTGCTTGGGGAACAACGAGCTTTTCAATATCGACTTTACCGGTTCCGACATAGTTCGTGATAGCGTCTTTATTCGTCCAATCGTTGACCGTTCTTTCAATGACGACGGTACAGTTGCTGACCAGCCCGTTATAATTACCGTTTTCGCCCGCTTCCACAGAGAAGCGAAGCGTATATCTTCCCGCCGCCAGATCCTGACCTGTAAGATACTCATTCAGACTTTCGGCGTCCCGATAGGTCAACGACGCACCGTTAAACGACACCTGTACCGCGCCGATGACGGCAGAGGCAAACTCTACGTTAATTTGCAGACGATCCGAAAGCGTATCGTCGCCGCGCTTATACGTCCAGGTATATCCGTCCGTCCACTGCGCCGCGCTCACGTTGTCCGTAGCCCTCCAGACGTTGTTGACCGCTCTGATGAACATACGCACCGTGCCGCCCTTCAGACCGATATAGTCGAGCGTATCGGCTACGGAATAAGTAATGACGTAGTCGCCCGTGTTCAACGTTTTGACGAAATCGGACAGCGTTCCTTCGATTTCGTATTCGGTGCCGCGGCTGTCCGTGATTTTAATTGCAATCGGCGCTTTTACGCCTGCGCCCGTAATCGACGGCGTGGGCACTTCGATCTCACCGTAGGCGCCGTCGTATTCCGTCTTTTCGAAATCAACGTCCCAAACAAGCTGCGCACGCTCCACAACGACCGTTACGGTATAAATAAGCGTTGCATAGTTCTCATTCGAAGGCGAAAACGTTGCTTCGATCGTGTAAGTCCCCGCTATCGCCTTGCCCGTTGTATCGTTCATCCAAGCGTAAACTTCCGTAACGCTCGAACGGGTCGTAGGATTGATAGCTTCGTCCTTATAATTCTTATATTGCAGCGTATAGGTCGTCGTTCCTTCTTTGCCCACGGGAAGCGTTACGTTGCCTGCGCCGAAGGACAGAGCGTCGGTATAGACAAACTCGTGCTTGTGCTCGTTGGCAGCAAGTCCGGGAAGGACGCTTTCATTCGCCCAGTAGCTCGGTAAACCGTTTACGCGAATCGTTCTCTTAACGCTCAACCCGTTGTATTTGCCCGCCTCGCCGATCACGACGGTATAGAATACGTATTCGCCCTTGCTAAGGCTGTTTGCCCAAGCGTTCAAACCGTCAATATCTTTAACGGTCGATCCGTTGAACGTAATCGTGCCCGTGCCGTCTTCATTCAGGGAGTACACAACGGTACCGAAATCCGCTTCCGCGTCCGCAATTTTATTCTCCAAATCGGTTCCGTACACTCTCGTATATACTTCGTTGGCTGCGGGCGCGGGATTCTTCCAACCATTCGTCGCCGCATTGATCTTGACGGTAAACATATTTCCCGTCAGGCTTTCGTAATTCGTTGCGGGATCGTTCTGCCCCGCCACCGTCTTAACGTTGACGAAAACTTTATATTCGCCCTCTGTCGCCTCGGTCTGCAAGAATTGCAACAAAGTTTCGAAAGTACCGTAAGTGGTGTTGTTTAAGGTGTATTCAAGCGTAACTTCCGCACCGTCCACGTCGCTTACCGTCGGTTTGACGAGCGTCTGCGCGGAATGGTCTTTATCGTCCCACTCCCAAGTAGCGCCCGCAGGATTCGTACCCCACGTATAAGATGCCTTGCTTATCGTAAAGGACACGGTTTCGTCAATCGGGGTATAGTTCGCAAAGCCGACCTCAATTCTTACTTCGTACGTCCCTGCGTTCAGCCCGTACAGCGTGTTGCAAACGGTGGAAATATCCGCAATCGCAGTCCAGTTTGTGTCGCCGCTTTTGCGGTAGCCGTATTTGACCGCAGCGTCGGCTTCCGCCAACTCGCCGGAAAGTACTTTGCCCACCTCTGCCAAGGTAAATAGCTTGTCGGCGGCGCCCCAAGTCCAGCCGTCCGTAGAAGCGTTCGTAAACGTGAATTCCGCTTCCGTTACGGTAATGCGCGACGGGCGGGTTTCGTAGGTGTAGTTGTCGTTATCCGCCGTATCGACGAACACGGTAACGTCGTAAACGCCGACGCTCAGCTTCCGAAGCGTATCGAGCAAATCTTCTTTTCCGACCGTAATCTCCGTAAACTGCGTACCGCTCGCGCCTTGAATCGTATACCGTATTTTAAGCGTTTCGGGCGGGTTTACCGCTGCGTTATACAAAGCCGTCGCCTCGATTTCCTCCACGGCAACGCCCCACTTCCACGTAAGCGTCAACTCGGGCGCGATTGCCCAGTGGCCGCTACCGCGGGCGATCTCGAAGATTGCCGTATGAACGAGGGGCAGATAGTTCTTATCCCCGTCGACGGACACGGTAACGACCATGGCGTACGTGCCGTAACCCGCCGAAGCAAGATCGGTAACCTCTTGCGCGGTGGCGACCCATTCGCCGTTGACGTTTTCCGCCTTGAAATATTTCGTTGTTATGCTTGCGCCTTCCTTCACAACGGGATTTGCCGAAGTAGCCGAATGAGGCGTATCACCGTACGTCCAGCCCGTGATCGTGGGCGGCGTATTATTTTCCCATGCGTTGGCAGCCTTGGTTACGATAAAGCGCACCTCGTGCGTAAGCGCGTCGTAATTTTCCGTCTTTGCAATCGAAGCGACCAGAACGTACCTGCCCGCGCCCAAAGAATTCAGTTTTAAAACCAATTCCCCCGCAGTAAACGCCGTCTTTGTTTCACCGCCTTCAAGCGTTTCGCTTAAAGCATACGAACCCTGAATGATATTGCCTTCTTCGTTTACGTTCAAAACGGAATACCGCAGCGTATCCGTGCCGTACAGCGCGTCGGCGTCGCCCAATAATCCTGCGTCGAAACCGTTGTACGTCCAGCCCGTGATCGACGGGATTTTTCCCTCCGTCCAGGTATTGCCCGTGCCCGTTACGTCAAAGGAAGCGTAGAGGAAGAGCTCGGTATAATTATCAGCCCCCGCGGCA
Organism: uncultured Christensenellaceae bacterium; assembly: GCA_910588615.1. GTDB lineage: Bacteria > Bacillota > Clostridia > Christensenellales > Borkfalkiaceae > Gallimonas. Next base: position 17,395 of record CAJUOI010000030.1, read on the forward strand.
AACGCCGCGAAGTAGTAAGTACCGAAGGTGAGCCCGTTAAGGTAATCCTTTACGTCGTTGATCGAAGTAAAGGATTTTCCGCCGAGAGCGTCAAACTCCGTCTTCTTGGTAGGCACGCTCGTCGGTACGGCGTTCAAAATAGCATAGTAGACGGTGCCTCCTTCCTCGGGATAGGTAGGAACGCCCGCAAGGAAGTTCGAGGTTACGAACCCGTGGTACGGGTAGGAAGTCAGGCGGGGCTGCGTTGTCCAACTGTTGGTAAGCCGGGTTACGAGGAAGGAAATGCGCTGTTCGAGCGCACCGTAGTTTCCCTGCGCATCTTCGGAAAGCGATGCAACGAGCGTATAGGTATCAACGGCGAGCTCGTCCAGATACGCAATGTCTGCCGCGGAAAGCGCGCCGCCGATTACCGTAAGCGTTTTTAACGAAGTATTGGGCAGATCGCCGAAGGTGCAGTCGCCTTGGTACAGCGTATAAACGACCGTCCGTTCGGCACCGAACGTAGGAACGCCCGCGCGGAAGTTGGAGTCGGAAAACGCCCGATACGTCCAGCCCGTTAAGCCGGGCTGGGTTTCCCAGGTATTGACCGCCGACGAGATTTTGAACTCAAGCGACGAATCTTTGATTTCTTCGTAATAATCGGTACCGCCGATGGAGGTATGCAATATATACGAGCCCGCAGCAAGGCCGCCAAGAATCTCCGCTACGGTTTTGCTCTTGCCGTCGACGGTAACGGTGTCGTTTACCGTCTTGAAATTCCCCGTGATCGTTTCCCCTGCTTCATTTGCGATATAATAGGTAATTTCGGGCAAATCCGTTCCGTAGGAGAAATCGAGGAAGCCCGCGGGTTTCAGCGTAGGATAAACGGAGGCTGCGAAAATCGTATTCCGATCCTTGTTATAGGCGCCCCAGTTCCAACGCATCACGTTGGGAGTGCTCGCCCAACCGTTGGTTGCCTTCGACAGCGTAACCGCCGTAAGATAGGTCTTTACGACCGTTCCGTCATCGCCCGTCGATTCGATGTTGCTGATAAATTCGAATCCGTTTACGTTTTGCACTTCTTTTCCGTTCACCGTTTCTACGATGGGATCGACGAAGCTCTTCAAATAATACCGTTGCGGTTTGAGTGCGTTCAGCTCGTTTTTCGCAGCCGCCCCCACCACTTGCCCTCTGCCGTCTACGGTGAAGTAAACAATGCCGTTTGCGTCCTTTACGGTTGCCGTATTAAAGTCAATCGCCATAGGATCGGTAACGGTTTCGGGAATGAGCGCAAAGCGGTAGCTTGCACCCGTAAATTTCAATCCCGAAGAAATAAAGTTGACTGCAGGATCGAAGCCGTTAAACGACCATGCGGGAATCTGCGGCGATACGCGCCAGCCGTTGTCTGCGGGGGTTATATGATAGAACAGCTTTAACTTACCGTCTACGATTTGGAAATAGTCGCCCGCTTTGTCGATTTGCTCCTGCGTAAAGCCGTCGGGCTCGCTCTCCGATTTCAGCGTAAGCGTCGCGTTCCAACGGGCGAACACGTTGTTGTAAAGCGTAAACGTAACGGATACTTTGCCCACGTTGACGTAATCCGCATCGTCGAAGGAATGCCTAAAATATTGGTTCGGCTGGATAGACGTATAAGCAGGCAAGCCCGTGTATTCCACGTCGCGCAAATACAGCCTGTTTTCATCCAAAAGTTCCTTATAAAAACTCGCAACTTTGATATCCTGATACCAAACGGTGTTGAAATTGTACTTCAAACGGTCGGGAGAATCCGCCCCGCTTTCCGCTCCGCCTACGGTAACGTAGTTTTGGGCGGCGATGCGGAAGTAGAAGGTGTATTCCCCCGCAGCGACCGTTGCTACAAGCTTCAACATATCTTCTTCCGAACTGTAAACGAAATTGCCCGATCCTTCGCGGTTGTAGGTAATTTCAACCTCGGAATCGTAATAAGTCCGCGCCGCTTCCGTAGCCCAATAGCCGGACTTGGCGTCGAGGCAGTGATTCAGCGTGTTTTCGAGCGCCGTTTTTTCCGACGCGATGCTGCCGTGCAGCTTCTTCGCATCCAGCGCATAAGCGTTACCCCCCCCCTGCATTGCTGCGTGCAACCCGGCAACCGCTTCGGCACCCATCTCCTTGGGCTTTACGGTAATTTCGTACGAGTTGGTAATTGCATCGTAAGATTTTCCCTCCGCGTCCTTTGCCGCGTCGCCGTAGAACGTAACGACGTAAACGCCCGCAGGCATTGCGGTGTTGATATAGTAACTCATATCGTCGAGCGCGCCCTTCGATTTCAGCGTAACCGAACCGCCGCCCACGGGCTTATAGACGATTTCACTTTGAATATCCGAATTATCCGCCTTGGCGCCGTAAGCAAGCCTCGGCGTTTTTACGTCGATTTTGTCCTCGTAAATCCATTCGTTTACGGGAACGTTGTCCTGAAAAGCAAGCGAATATACGGGCGTCTCGTCATTGGCTTCGCCCGTAACGCTGCTGTCTACAAAGAAATTCGTTTGCGAAACGATATACCAACGCTTGCGCAGGCGCGCACTCGTTTCGTCCTTTCTGTCGACGGTAACACCCGTCTGGGCGTCGGACATCGTATCGCTCGATTCCCCGAAATCGAACGCATAGTTCGTTTCGTAGTTGTTTCCCGACAGCGCCTCGCTGATGGGATTCGGGCGCAGCGTGAAATAGGAAACGTAAACGTTCGAACCGATTGCGGAAAATTCACCGTTCGGCTCGGCAGTATATTTCAGCTCGTTTATGCCGCTCAACTCGATGGAAACGTTATTTCCCGTATAATAAACGTAGGCGTTCGTAACGTGAATATCCTCGTTTTCATCGAACAGATCCAGTCCCTCCTGCTGCGTAAGGAAGTAACCTGTACTATAATGGTATAGCTGAGTATTTTCGCCGCGCAGCTCCGTGCTGTCTGCGCCTGCAGTTACGAAACTCGGTAGCTTCCCGAGCGAGGACAAATCGATTTTCCGACGGGCAACCGTAACGGTTGCAGTAAAGATGTACTCGCCGTCGTTGTATGCGGTGTCCCACTCGCCCCAACGGGGATCGAGCCGCACTCTCAGATAATACGTTCCCGCATTCTGAACGTATGTAGGCAATTTATCGCCCGAACGAGGCGAATTATTACTGGCGTAAACGAAGGGGTTGACGTATCCGATATAAGCCGAATTGTTCCTATCGTTTAACTCAACGACGTAGTCTTGTCCCCCGTTGTCCGCTTCGGGTAAGCCAAGCGCGGCTTCGAACGTTGCGAAGGCGTTATCATCCAAAACGAAGTCCTTGCCGTTAACGGAATTCGTTTCCCCAAATGCGTAGTCTTGATCGTTGACGGTAGGTTTCGCAATATTTTTCGTGTAAAGATTGATCGCGCCCGTTTCTTTGCCCGTAAACATCGTACGGACAGATACCGCCTCACCGCTGTAATCGGCGTTGCCGTACCAAACGGTACTTTTCATGTTGCTCAGTACGGGACTTGCAAATGCGTTGGCATTGTCTTGTCCCCCGTTCGCCCAATCGCCTGTAGGATATTTAATGTAAGTATAGTCATAACCGCTCAATCGTTTAGTGTAAGTAATGGCGGAACTGCCGTTTGGCGCTATCGTCGAGTTAGGATTTTTTACATAATCGGAATCGTTAAAAAAGCGTTCCGCCATATCGTTCTGGTTTAAAGTAAGCGATACGCTGTCCGCGTTGGCAACGTTGGCGACAATAGGAATCTGATAATGCTTTATACCGGAAGGCAAATACCCGTATGAACCGTTAAACGCTTTATATAATTCGTAGTCCTCAAAAATTACGTGCCGCGTTTCCGACCCCACAAAAGCATTCGATGCAATCGAATAATCGGAAACATCGTACTTTCCGTTCGCTCCTTTCGTCTTATGAAAATAAAACCACTGGTCAACCGTTTCCGTTCCACCGCCGAAAGCGTTTGCGCCAATCTTCGTCGCATACGTTTCCAAATAGTTCACGCGTGAATTATAGAAAGCATTTGATCCAATCGACTTGCAAATTTCCGGCAGAACGACTTTTCTGCACCAAACGTTGTTTGCAAAATTATCGGCAATCCCGTATTCGTTCACTTCATCGTCAAATTTATTTTTTCTTTTTTGCCCGTCGCAGTCGATATAATCATACGCTACTCCGCGACGGCGGTCGCTAAGCTCCGAAAAGTCTTCTTTATCGGGAAACACGAACACTTTACTCGTATTCTCACCCGTCTCCCCCGCAAGCGAAAGCGCAAACCAACCCGAGGGGTTTTTTGAAAATAAAAAACCGCTCCGTCCCGTATCGAGCACGCCGTTTTGTGGTGCGCCGCCAAACACGTACAAGGTACTGTCTCGATAGGCTTCTAATTTCGTACACCCCTTAAACACGTTCGGTTCCATTGCAAGTCCGCTCGGCGTTTCCACGTGCAGTAAGGACTCGCACGACGCAAATGCGTAATCGCCCAAAGACGTAACGCTCGTCGGAATATTTACGTCAATCAGCCCCATTCTGTAAAGGGCATAATCTTCTATGGTCATAACGCCCGTTGTATTTGCAGTGGAATTTGCACCCGGCAAAATCATAAAAGACATTCCGCAGCCCATAAACGCGCTCTTTCCGATATCTGCTTTCGTCGTCCTGTTAACGCGTTGTTCCGTTTCCGCATGAGCCGCGTCGGTCCCCTCAATGTAAGACAATCTACTGTCCTCGGGGAAATACACGCCCGCCAAACGCTCGCGCGGTTGCCAAAACCAAGGCTCCGTATCGCATAAACCGATTTGCCCAGTCAAAAAGCAACCAAAATCGGTAAAGTCCGTTTCGGTCGCAGGCTCACGAATTATTGTATTGAAATTCTCTTCGGACTCAGCAAAATACTTCCAATGATTTGCAACATATGCGGCACTGCCTTTTCCCACCCCAACGACGTCCTTAGGCACGATCAAAGCATACTTAACACTCGTGCCGGCAAGCTGCGTCGTGCCGGCAAATTTCACATAAATGCCCGTAGAAGATGCGGTATCTCCAAGCATACCGCTTTTAATTTCACCGTTTTCGGCAATTGTGTCTGGTTGGTCGAGCTTAGAATAATCAACACCGTGAATATCCGCTTTCCAACCGTAAAGAACACGCCCCTCCTCGCTGTCCTTTTCGCCGGTCGTATAAATATAAGATTCCACGTTGAAATACTGATTAGCGGGAATTCCGTAAATATTATTCGTCAGCTTATAGCCGTCCTCATCCGTTTGGTGCGTGCAGTAGATTCCGTCGCTCTCACACGTATCCTTTACTTTATTTCCAAAAACATCCTTTTCGTAATTGGTCTTTTTATAATGATATTGTCCGGCGTGTATCCCGTCGGGGTACATATCGCCGCGGTCGCCGATTTCATTATTGTTGTTTTCGTCCTCGACGTCGACGGGACCCAAAACGTAGTCGATAGGATAACGCCCCATCAAATCGAGCATCGTTACCCTGTCGCCCTCCGCCGCCTTTGTTTCCCGTTTCGGAACGAACACGGTCAGCAAAACGGCAAAAGCCAAAAATACCGCCGCAAGCACTGCGACGATTACCGTAACTGATTTTCTCTTTGATTTTACTTGTCTCATACCCTCACTCCTTGAAAACGAAAACTTCTTCTGAGCGTGCCGAACGCTAAATTTGTTAAAAATCAAAACATAACCCGATAGTTTTCTCTTTCGAGAATTTAAAATTACAATATATTTATTACCGAATAATTATATAGTACGCCAAAAAATTTTCGCCGTCAAGCAAAATTCGACATTTATTCACATATATCTACAACTTTTTTAGTAAATTTCAACCATATGCGTTTTTTAAAGGAAATTCTTACTATATCTATGCCGTTTTGCACCCCATATGCCCTTTTTTTCACCAAAACTCAACTATGGTGTCGAATTTCAAAAACCATCTTTCCACACTGCTTACGTTTGCATTTCACGACACGGGGATGGGATTACCGCAACAAACACGGTACGTTATCTATATTTGCTTGCCCGAAATTGGCGGGCGGTAATTGCGTTTGAACGTGGACGGAATACGCCGCCTTGACAAATTGTAAAGGGCGACGATTTATCTCCCGTAAGGCATAAAACCGTCGTCGCCTACGGCGCAAACCCTTGACAATTTATCTGCGGCGGCATTTTTGGCTGGTTAAGACGGTAAGCACCAAAGCGAACAACAAAATTTTTAAGCCGCAGTCCGCAACGGACATATTTTGTTTAATAATAAAACAAAACGAGATTTGAAATGTCAAACCTCGTTTTTATTTACATAT
>CAJUOI010000031.1 GCA_910588615.1 uncultured Christensenellaceae bacterium
AAGCCGAACGCCATGTTGTCGTAAACGGACATGTGCGGATAAAGCGCGTAGTTCTGGAATACCATGGCGATATCTCTGTCCTTGGGAACGACGTCGTTGACGAGCTTACCGTCGATGTACAGCTCGCCCGAAGAGATTTCTTCGAGACCTGCAATCATACGCAACGTGGTCGACTTTCCGCAACCGGAAGGACCGACGAATACGATAAATTCCTTATCCCGAATGTCGAGGCAGAAGTTAAATACCGCCTGATTTCCGCCGGGATACACTTTGTTGATGTTTTTCAGCAAAAGACTTGACATGAATTTTTCCTCCGAATTTTCATTACCCTTATTTTACTACAAAACGCACGATTTTTCAATAGGCATTTTCAACGAATATGCGTTTGTCTTTTGTCGAAACTGCACAAAACATTACCGCCATTTCTCCCCCGTTTTACGGCAGAATGCACGAATAACGTTGTCTTTCGCCGCCCGATACAAAATATTATCAAAAGGTTGCGCATGATTGTAAAGTATGATATAATAAAGTATGATATAATATTGCTACCGCAAAGGAGAAACTTTTATGAAATTGAAACGGGCAATCGTTATTTTTGCCGCGGCGACGCTTGTATGCAGTGCGTTCTTTTCCGCTTGCCATAAACAAAGCGGAACCGGCGACGCATCCGCCTTGGAAGCCGCCTACGAAAAAGCTGTGGAATTAGGCTATTCGGGCTCGTTAGACGACTTTATTTCGGAGATCCGCGGCAAGGACGGCATAGACGGTACGGACGGGAAAAACGGTGCAAACGGCGCCGACGGAAAAGGTATTTTATCCGTCGGCTTAAACGCGCAAAACGAACTTATCGTCGAATATACCGACGGAACAAGCACGAATCTGGGCAACGTTTTCGTCTGCCGTCACGCCTATTCCGCTTGGGAGACGGCGTGCGAGCCCGCCTGCGCTTCGATCGGCTACCGTACGCGCACTTGCGAAAAATGCGGCGATACCGACTACGATTTTTTACAGGCGACGGGGCACGATTGGGGAAAAACCCAAACGGTATTCTATGCAGATTGTACGGAAAACGGCTTGACACTTTCCGTATGCAAGACGTGCGGAGAAAGCAACGCCGAGATCATTGAAAAGTACGGGCATTTGTACGAACAGGGCTACTGTATTTACTGCGGCGCAATGGAAGAAGCAAAATTTATGTTTTCTCTCAACGACGATAACGCCTATTCGGTACGCGTCCACCCCGACACACGCGATTATTACTGCGGAGAAATCGTCATCCCCGAAACGCACGAAGGACTGCCCGTTACAGAAATTCAACGCGGCGGCGTAGCAAACTGCAAATACGTTACGGGATTTACGTTCCCTAAAACAATTACTCAATTCAACGAGCAATACGGAAACAATGTCCCCACCCTTTCAAGAGGTCAAGCCAATTTGGTTAAATTAACGGTAGCGGAAGGAAACCCGAAATATCACAGCGCAAACAACTGTATTATAGCGACGGCGTCGAAAACGCTGATTTGGGGGTGCGCCGCAAGCATTATCCCTTCCGACGGAAGCGTAACCGCCATCGAACACGGTGCGTTCGCGCAGACGAAACTGCAAAAAATCGTGATTCCGGAAGGCGTTACCTTAATCGAAGCAAATGCGTTTGCGCAAAACAGCGAACTTTCCGAAATTACCCTTCCCGACAGTTTACGGTATATCGGCGCATACGCTTTCAACCAAACGGCTTACGTACAAGATCCGGCGAATTGGGAAGACGGGGCGTTATATATTAACCGCCACTTGGTTGCAACGAATGCGGGTATTTGCCCCGAACCATTGGTAATTAAAGAGGGAACGCTTACGATTGCACATAATGCGATTCACAATCTCAAAAGCGTCGTGATTCCCCAAAGTCTGATCAGTATTGCCGAAGTAAATGAATACACTTCCGTCTCTTTGCAAAGCGTCGTTTTCCGCGCCCCCGAAAATTGGCAGCGTACGAACAAAAACGGAGAAACTTCCCCCGTTTCGGCGGAAGAGTTGAGCGACCCTGCCCGTGCGGCGGAATTGTTGACGGAGGCGGTCAACTTTAAATGCTACGTCTGGACGAAGACGACCGATATCTGAATCGATAAATAAACTACGCCTCCGCAGAATCCCTGCGGGGGCGTTCGGTTTACATTGTTATTTCTCTTCCTTAGCTTCGATTCCGACGCGCAAGCCGAAGCGGAAGCCCTCCTTAAACGCTTCGCACGCCTCCGACGCGCCGCAACTTGCAAGCGCTTCCTTATAACCTTCAAACGCTTCCAACGCCTTTGCGTTGTCTTTTAAAAGCCCTTTCAGCGTTTCGTCGTACCCCGCCGCCAGGGAAAGCCGCTCTTCGGCTTCCTGCCCGTCCGCGCTCTCCGTGCGCATGCCGCGCGTCGCATAGTAAATTTCTTCGATTACCGAATCCATCGCCCGCCTCCCTCTTTCGTTTGTTCCCATTATACTGCCTTTATAGAGGCAAGTCAAGTATTTTATGCCTCAAAAGTGGTAATATTTGACTATGGGAAATTTCAGTGAACGCTTGGTCGAGTTGCGCACGGAAAAAGGTTTGTCGCAGGTTCGGCTTGCAAAAGAAATCGGATTCAGCCGAAGCGTTCTCGGATATTGGGAAAAGGGAACGAAAATACCGAACGCGAACGCCATTATCGTGCTCGCAAAATATTTCGACGTAACGAGCGATTATCTGCTCGGGCTGTCGGACGAAGCCGAACGCATGTAAAAACCCGCGCTGCCGAGCGCGGGTTTTTTATTTAAGCCGTTTCCTTATAAATCAAGCGGGGCTTTTCGCCCTTGTCTACGCAGTCTTTGGTAATGATCACTTCTTCTACGTTCTTTACCGAGGGAATGTCGTACATGACGTCGATCATCAGGCTTTCGATAATCGTTCGCAAGCCGCGCGCGCCCGTCTTTAAACGGATCGCCGTGTTGGCGATTTCGCGCACCGCGCCGTCCTCCACCGTAAGCTTTACGCCGTCAAGTCCGACGAGCTTCTGATACTGCTTGATAATCGCGTTTTTCGGGCGGGTCAGGATATTAACGAGCGCATCTTCGTCGAGCGCCTGCAAGCTGACGGTAATGGGAATACGCCCAACAAATTCGGGGATCAAGCCGAACTTGGTGAGATCCTGCGGCTTTACGTCCTCGAGCAGGGTGTAGTCCACCTCGTTCGAACCGAGTTTTACGGTTCCGCCGAAGCCCAAGCCCGAATCGTCCTTCCGCGCCGATACGATTTTATCCAAGCCTACGAACGCCCCGCCGCAAATAAACAGAATGTTCGTGGTGTCGATGTGCATACAGTCCTGCTGCGGGTGCTTTCTGCCGCCCTGCGGGGGCACGTTTGCCGTGGTGCTTTCGATAATCTTCAAAAGCGCCTGCTGCACGCCCTCGCCCGACACGTCGCGCGTAATGGAAACGTTTTCGCCCTTGCGCGCGATCTTGTCGATTTCGTCGATATAGATGATGCCGCGCTGCGCGCGTTCGATGTCGTAGTCGGCATTTTGTATGAGCTTTAAGAGAATGTTTTCGACGTCCTCACCCACGTAACCCGCTTCGGTCAGCGTGGTGGCGTCGCTCGTTGCAAAAGGAACGTTCAATATTTTGGCAAGCGTACGCGCAAGAAGAGTCTTTCCGCTTCCCGTCGGACCGAGCAACAGGATGTTGCTCTTTTCGATTTCGACGCCGTCGTCCTGCTTTCCTGCGCTCAAAGCGTTGATCCGCTTGTAGTGGTTATAGACGGCAACCGAAAGAACCCTCTTCGCCTTATCCTGTCCGACGATATACTGGTCGAGCTCCGCCTTGATTTCGGCGGGCTTTTTCAGTTCGACGGGCGCGGGCGTATCGCTCGCGGGCATCTTCGAAAGCATATCGTTGCAGAGCGCTACGCACTCGTCGCAGATGAAAATGCCGTCGGGCCCCGCAATCAGTTTTTTGGTTTTTGCCTTTTCCTTGCCGCAGAAGGAACAGAATTGTTCGTATTTTGCCATTTTTACTCCGTATTATCTTTTTTCGTACACTTTATCGACGATACCATAAGCAAGCGCTTCGTCCGCCGTAAGATAATTATCGCGGTCGGTATCGCGCTCGATCACCTCGATGGGTTTCCCCGTATTTTCCGCAAGAATACGGTTCATCTTTGCCTTGGTCTTTAACAGCTGTTCGGCGTGGATCTTAACGTCGCTTGCCTGACCCTGCGCGCCGCCAAGCACCTGATGGATCATGATCTCGCTGTTTTTCAATGCGTAACGCTTCCCCTTCGTGCCCGCTGCAAGCAGGAACGCACCCATGGACGCGGAGAATCCGACGCTGATGGTGGAAACGTCGCACTTGATGTAATTCATCGTATCGTAAATCGCCATGCCCGCCGTAACCGAACCGCCGGGGGAGTTGATATAGATGCTGATATCCTTCGAAGGGTCTTTGCCTTCGAGATAGATGAGCTGCGCAACGACGGTGTTTGCAAGCGCGTCGTCGATTTCGCCGCTCAGAAAGATGATTCTGTCCTCCAACAGACGGGAGAACAAATCGTACGAGCGTTCGCCGCCCGACGTACGTTCCACGACGTAAGGGATGAGTACGTTTTTTGCGCTCATGTCAATCCTCCTTTTTTGCCGCCGCCTTCTTCTTGGGAGCAGCCTTGGGTTTTGTCCCGCCGTCCGCTTCCGCCTTCTTCTTGGGCGCGGACTTGGGCTTTTCTTCCTTAAACGCCGTCATTTCGTTGTTGGCTTCGAGGAAGGTGAAGAGCTTGGTTACCTTGATGTCGTTCTCGATATAATCGAGCTGACGGGGATCGATCGTCTTTTTGTACTCCTCCGCGCTCTTGCCGACGCTCTTCGCCTGCTCTTCGACCTTCGCGTTAATTTCTTCTTCGCTCGCCGTAATGTTTTCGAGCTTGATGATTTTTTCGAGAATCAGCTGATGCAGAACGCTCGTCTTTGCCTCTTCCTCGAAGTTCTTCTTGTATTCCTCGCGCGTCGAGCCGATATATTTCAAATAATCGTCCAGCTTGATGCCCTGATACATGAGGTTGTATTCCATGTTACGCAGGGAGATATCCTCCTGACGGGAGATGAGCGCATCGGGAATTTCCGCCTTTGCACCCTTGGCGATTTCCGTGAGAATGGCGTTCTCCGTTTCGTTGCGCGAACGGGTCGCGGCGTTCTTTTCGAGGCGCTCTCTCACCTTCGCGCGGTATGCCTCCATCGTCTCGCTGCCCATCTTCTTGGCAAACTCGTCGTTGAGCTCGGCAAGCTTCTTGCCCGTAATCGCGTGCAGGGTAACCGCAAACGTCGCGTTCTGCCCTTTCAGATTCTCCGCCTGATAGTCGTCGGGGAACTTGACGGCAACGTCCTTCTTTTCTCCGATTTTCATGCCGACGACGCCCTCTTCGAAGCCGGGGATGAAGGAACGGGAGCCGAGCGTAAGATCGTAGCCTTCCGCCGTACCGCCCTCGAACGCTTCGCCGTCCTTCGTGCCGACGAAGTCGATTTTTACGGTGTCGCCCATCGCTGCAGCGCGGTCGGTAACTTCCACCTTCTCCGCAACGCGTTCGCGCGTGCCTTCGATCTCTTTGTCTACGTCGGCATCCGTAACAGTATACTCAAACTTGGTAATTTTTATACCCTTGTACGTCTGGATTTCCACGTCGGGCAGAACGGGCACGGTAGCTACGAGCACGACCTTTTCGTCCGAAATGTCGTCCACCGACAGCGAAGGCTCGCCCACCGCCGTAAAACGATCCTTTTCCTTTTCGAGCACGTCGGAATAATGCTCGCCGTACAGAATCCCCAGCGCCTCTTCGTAGAAGAGCCCCTTCCCGTAATACAGCTCGAGAACGTGCTTGGGCACCTTGCCTTTACGGAATCCGTTTACGGCGTACTTCTTGCGGTTTTCAAGATACGCCTTGTCGTTCGCCGCAGCCCACTCCTCGGGCGTGAACGTCATGCTTACTTTTACCGTGCTCTTTTCCGACGGTTCAGTTACGTACTTCATAGTTTATCTCCTGTCTTTCCAAATAAATTGCAAATTACATTTTAACATAAAGTCTCGCAAAAGGAAAGCGTTTTTATTTACAAATTGCGTTTTTTCGGGTATAATTGTAGCAGAAAAACCGAGGAGCACCGATATGCCGCAAGACGCCTTTACCCTGCGCCTGAACGCCGCCGAACTTAACGCGGCGCTGTCGGGCGGACGGATAAACAAAGTCAATCAACCCGAAAAGGACGAAGTGTCCTTACTTATATACACGGGAAAAAATACGGTTAAACTGATTTTGAACGCAAACGCCTCCGACTGCGGCGTTTATTTTTGCGACGACGAAAAGGACAACCCCCTCGTTGCGCCAAACTTCTGTATGCTGCTGCGCAAGCACTTGCAGGGCGCGGAAATCACGGGCGTTTCCCTCGTCGGATTCGAACGCATTCTCGCCCTACGCTTTCGCTGCGTTTCCGACTTTACCCAAGCCGAACGTACGCTTTACGCCGAGATCATGGGCAAATATTCCAACCTTGTTTTAACGGAAAACGGTATGATTTTGGGCGCGCTGAAAACGACCTCCGTGGACGAAAACTGCAAGAGAATTATTTTTTCGGGCGCGAAGTATACACTGCCCGCCCCGCAGGACAAAGTGAATCCGCAGGACGTCGATGCCTTAAAAGCGCTGTTTCAGACGAAACCCGAGGGCGATACGGCGCGTTTCCTCTTCGAACGCGTGGCGGGGCTTGCGCCGTGTACGGCGGAGCAAATCGTAAAAAGCTATCGCGGCGGCGGCTTTGCCGAACACGTTTATAATTATATCTTTTCCGACGAAATTTCTCCCCGCGTCGTAGCGTGTGAGGAAAAACCCGTAGACTTTTTCGCCCGCGCAGAAGAAGGCAAGGCATTTGCGACCCTATCCGGGGCACAGTCTTACTTTTACGCGCAGCGGCGCGCATTGAAGGCGCGGGAAGCCTCCAAACGAAAAATCGACGCGGCAATCAACGCCGCGGATAAGAAGGCGCAGAAACGGCTTTTGCAGATTTTCGAAAAGCAGAGGGAATGCGAAAACTGTGAAGAAAACCGCATCAAGGGCGAGCTGTTGACCGCCAATCTCTACCGCCTCGAACGGGGCGCGAAGGGCTGCGAGCTCGATAACTACTACGACGGCACGAGAATGAAGATAGCACTCGACGCGCGCCTTTCCCCCTCCGACAACGCGCAGAAATACTACGCCAAATACCGCAAGCAGAAGCGCACGCTCGACGCGCTCGCTCCGCAGGAAGCGGAAGCTCGGTCGGAAGCGGAATATCTGCAATCGCTGCGCGCCGCGCTCGCCTGCGCCGCCGACGGCGAAGATTTGCGTTCGCTCGAAGAGGAATTGACGGAAGCGGGGCTTCTTAAAACGCCCTCCGTAAAGACGAAGAAAAAGAAAGATGAAATCTCCTTCCGCACCTTCGAAGCGGGCGGCTTCCGCATTTACGCAGGCAGAAACAACCTGCAAAACGATAGGCTGATAAAACGCGGCAAGACCGACGACATGTGGCTGCACGCGCAAAAGTACCATTCGAGCCACGTCTTAATCGTAACGGAGGGACGGCGCGTACCGGACGAAGTGCTGCTGTTTGCGGCTAACATATGCGCGAAGTATTCGGACGCGAAGGGCGACAGGATCCCCGTGGACTATTGCGCGTTGAAATACGTAAAAAAACCGCCGAAGTCCAAACCGGGATTCGTTATTTACACCGACTTTAAAACGGTGCTGACGGAATAAACAACAAAGGAGGAAAAAACTATGGGTTCGCTTGCAACGAGAATGAAGAACTACGAGGACGTTTCGAGAATCTATTTAACAAAACGCTGCCCCGCGATCATCCGCATCGACGGAAAGACCTTTCACAATTTCACCAAGGGCTTCCGCCGCCCCTTCGATCCCCTCTTTATGGAGACGATGCTGCAAACGGCGAAATTTCTCTGCGAAAACATCACGGGCTGCAAGCTCGCGTATACGCAGTCGGATGAAATCAGCCTTTTACTTACCGACTACGACGCAACGGACACGCAGCCCTGGTTTGACAACAATCTGCAAAAGCTCGTCAGCATTTCGGCGAGCATGGCGACGCTTGCCTTTAACAAAGCCTTCTCGGAAGGGTGCGAAAAGCTTCTGCAATCGGAAAACGCGAGCGACGCTCCCTATCTTTCCGCGCTTGCAAAGGCAAAGAGCAAGGGCGCGATCTTCGATTCGCGGGCGTTTCTACTGCCCAAGGAGGAGGTATGCAACTACTTTATCTGGCGCCAGCAGGACGCAACGAGAAACTCCATTTTAATGGTTGCGCAATCCCGTTTCCCGCACGAAAAATTGCAAGGCGTGAAATGCGACGAATTACAGGAAACGCTGTTTACGGAATGCGGCGTTAACTGGAACGACTATCCCCCGTCGCAAAAACGCGGCACCTGTACCGTAAAACAAACGGTAACTCTGCCCAACGGCGCCGTGCGGCGCAAGTGGACGGCGGACGAAAACACACCCGTCTTTACCAAAGACAGAGCGTATATCGAACGCTTCGTGTACTCCGCTTCGGAGTCGCTGCGCTCCTCTGAACGACAATAAACGGCGCTCTTCAGAATGAAGAACGAAAAAAAAGCAAAAGAAAAACGGACGCTGCCGTCCGTTTTTCTTTTATGCGTTTTCCCGTTCCTTGACTACTCTGTCCCCTCTCAGCTTTAACGCGCCGTTCGTAATGATGGGCGAGATGATCAGCCAGATTGCCGCGAGCGCGATCAGCACGTACAGAATGATCGAGCCTACGCTGCGCCATCCCATAAAAATAGACGACACGAGGTTGAAATCGAAAATTCCGTACAGCCCCCAATTCAGCGCACCGAGCAAGACGAGCACGTAAGAAATTAAATTTGCGATTACCATAATTAATTGCCTCCCGTATCCATGTTGTGCAACCGAACGGCAATTATTCGGTTATTCCGTACGGTACTTCATGGCGTAAACCGCCTTGGGTTCGAACTTCGCGCTCTTAACCGCTCTGCCGCGCGTGTTCGTTGCGTCGATGGAAATATCCTCCGTATTGAGCTCAGCCATGCCGCCCTCGGGCAAGAGCAGCGCCAGCACGTAAGGTACGGTAACGTAATCGGCGAAAACAACGCTTTCGGTGGTAAGCGAAGCGATCTTCACCCCCTTGCAATTGCGGGATATCGGGTCGATTTGCGCCGCAATGACGCGCTTGTATCTGCCCGCCGAGGTCGCGACGATAATTTCGCCTTCGCCGTCTATCTGAGAGGCGAACAGCACCTCGTCGCCCGCTTTCAGGTTCATGCCCTTAACCCCGCCCGAAATACGCCCCTGAAGCGGCACGTCGTCCTTTTTGGCGTTGAGGCACATACCGCCCTTGGTTACAAAGAACGCCGTAAACAAAGCGTCCCGCTCGGGCTCGACGCAGAGCAGTTCGTCGCCATCGTTCAGTCGCAGCGCTGGATAAATATTTTTGCCCGCGGGATATTCGCCGCGCGCCGTGCGCTTGATCATTCCGTGCTTGGTGAAGAACAGGAGATTCCCCTCCTTCTCCGGCTTTAGCAGCGCAACGGGCTTTTCCGTTTTATCGGCCGTTTCGAAAACGTCTTTAAGCGCAAACCCGCCCGCGCCGAATTTGCAGCCGACCGCGCCCGCTTCCATGGGATAACAGTTGCCCTTGTTCGAGAACACGAGCACCGTTTCATCGGACAGCGCGTTCAGCATGAGCTTCGCCACCGCATCGGGCTTGCTCTTTTCACCCACCGTCTTGTTGGACATATTGAAGTTCTTTTCGCTGACACACTTCAATTTGTCGTCGCCGGAAACAAGGACGTAGCTTGCAACGCCGGGAAGCTTGACGTCCGCCCGTTCGGGCGCCGCCTCCTCCTCGGAGAACACGAGCTGCGAGCGGCGCGGCGTCTTGTATTTTTTCTTGATTTCGAGAATTTCGTCCTTGACTACCTGCAATTGCAGGCGGTTGCTCCCCACGATCGCCGTGAGTTTTTCGATGAGCTCGCGCAATCGCTTCAACTCCTCCTCGAGCTTGAACACTTCCAACTTGGTCAGCCGCGCAAGACGCAAATCGAGAATCGCCTGCGCCTGCTTTTCGGACAGGGAGAAGCGCTCTCTGAGCTTGTCTCTTGCGTCCGACGTGGATTCGGCGTTCTTGATGATTTTGATCACCTCGTCGATATTGCGTACGGCGATAATCAGACCCTCGAGGATATGGCAGCGTTCCTTTGCCTGATTCAAATCGAACTTGGTACGGCGGAGCACCACTTCGCGCTGATACTCGACGTAGTGCTTGATGATTTCCACAAGTCCCAGCTGCATAGGCTTGCCCTTGGCGATTGCCACCATGTTCATGCCGAAGGTGGTTTCGAGGTCGGTATGCTTGTATAAGAGCGCAAGACACTTGTTAATATCCGAATCCGCGCGTATTTCCACGACGGCACGCATTCCGTTGCGGTCGGACTCGTCGCCGACCTTGGTGATAAAGGCAAAATCCTCTTTCTTCTCGTCGCGAAGCTCCGCAATTCGGCGCAGAAGGTTCGCCTTGTTCACCTGATAGGGCAGCTCGTAAATCACGAGATTCTTCTTATTTTCGTTGTCGCCATCCTCGATGCGGATTTTGGCGCGGAGGGTAATTTTTCCGCGTCCCGTCTTATACGCCTGATTCAGTTCGTTAGCGATAATGTAGCCCCCCGTGGGGAAATCGGGCGCCTTGATTTTACCCACCAATTCGTTGAGTTTAATCGACGGCTTTTCGATATACGCCACCACTCCGTCGATACATTCGCCGAGATTGTGCGGCGGAATATTCGTCGCAAGCCCGACGGCAATCCCCGAAGCCCCGTTGACGAGCAGATTGGGGAAGCGCCCCGGAAGCATTTTCGGCTCCTTTAACGAATCGTCGAAATTGAGTGCGAAATTAACGGTGTTCTTGTCCAGATCGCGCAAAAGTTCGAGCGCGATCGGCTCCAACCGCGCTTCGGTATAACGCATCGCCGCGGCGGGGTCGCCGTCGATCGAACCGAAGTTGCCGTGCCCGTTGACAAGCGTCTTGCCCATATTGAATTCCTGCGCCATGCGCACCATTGCATCGTACACCGAAGAATCGCCGTGCGGATGATACTTACCCATGCAATCGCCGACGATACGCGCCGATTTTTTGTGCGGCTTGTCGGGCGTCAGTCCCATTTCGTACATGGTATATAAAATTCTGCGCTGAACGGGCTTTAAACCGTCCTCCACGCGCGGCAGCGCTCTGTCGAGAATGACCTCCTCCGCATACGGCAGCATGGAGGCGGGAAGAACGTCTTCGAGCGGGGTAACGTAAAGCGTGCCCTTCGGCTGCCCGTTCGTTTGCTCTTTCTTACTCATCGCCGTTCTCCTTCTTGATCTTCACCT
This sequence comes from uncultured Christensenellaceae bacterium, assembly GCA_910588615.1. Taxonomy (GTDB): domain Bacteria; phylum Bacillota; class Clostridia; order Christensenellales; family Borkfalkiaceae; genus Gallimonas. Next base: position 11,444 of record CAJUOI010000031.1, read on the forward strand.
TGTCCATAAACGAATCCGTCTTGTTAAAATTCGCGTTTCTGTTTAAAAATTCTTTTCTACCCTCTACTCTGTCGCCCATCAGCGTCGTTATCATGTTTTCTGCCGCCACGGCGTCCTCGATCGTTACTTGCGTGAGGTTGCGCCGCATCGGATCCATCGTCGTGTTCCATAGCTGTTCCGCGCTCATCTCGCCCAAGCCCTTGTATCGCTGGATGAGATACCCCCTGCCGACTTTTTCTATTTTTTCCTGCAATTCGCTGTCGTCGTAGGCGTATTCCTCCGCACTTCCGTTCTGCTTGTACACCTTGTACAGCGGCGGCATCCCGATATACACGTGCCCCGCATTGACGAGATCGCGCATATAGCGGAAAAAGAACGTCAACAGAATACAGCGGATATGGAAACCGTCCTGATCGGCATCCGACAGAATTATGACCTTATGGTAGTTGAGCTTTTCGAGGTTGAAATCGTTGCCTATCCCTGCGCCGAGCGCGGAAATGATCGTACGGATCTCCTCGTTGGCAAGCACCTGATCGAGGCGCTTCTTTTCCACGTTCAACGGCTTGCCGCGCAGGGGCAGAATGGATTGAAACTGCCTGACGCGCGCCTGTTTTGCCGTTCCGCCCGCCGAGTCGCCCTCAACGATGAAAAGCTCGTTCTCTTCGGGCTTTCTGCCCGTACAAGCCGCCAATTTTCCGACGAGCATTAATGAATCGATACTGTTCTTTGCGCGCGCCGTATCTTTTGCCTGCCGCGCCGCAATGCGCACCCGCGCCGCACCCTGCGCTTTTTTGACGATCTCTTCAAACGCTTTCTTGTTCTTTTTATCTGCCGCCAGCTCGCGCAAGCCCTCGATGGTTACACTCTCCACGGGAGAACGCGCTTCGGGGTTGCCGAGCTTCGTCTTGGTCTGCCCCTCGAATTGCACGTTCTTCATTTTGATCGAAAGAACCGCCGTCAAACCCTCGCGGAAGTCGTCGCCGAGGAGATTTGCTTCCTTGTCTTTCAGGAGCTTGTTTTCTCGGGCGTAATCGTTTAAAACGCGCGTGAGCCCCGAACGGAATCCCACTTCGTGAAACCCGCCCTCGGGGGTCGGGATGTTGTTGACGAAGGAAAAAAGATTTTCGGTATATTCGCCCGTGTGCTGAATGGCGAACTCCACCAGAATGCCGTCCTTCTCCCCCTTGATATACAGGGGCTTGGGATAGAGTTTGCTCTTTCCCTCGTTGAGGTACGCGGCAAAATCGGAAATTCCGCCTTCGTAACAATAGGTTACCGAATAGGGCTGCGTCGCGCCGAGAAGGTCGAGCTGTACGTCCTCCCCCTCGGTATCTTCACCCTTAAATTCGTTCATGGTAATACGCTCGTCCGTCAGCGTGATCGTCAGCCCGCGGTTGAGAAAAGCGAGCTCGTTGAGGCGGTGCGAAATCGTGGAAAGCTGGAAATCCGTAGACGCAAATACGTTTGCATCCGGTTTGAAATGCACGAACGTGCCGTGCTGCTTCGTCTTTTTATGCAAATCGGCAAGCGGCGCCACGGGAACGCCCGACTCGAATTTCTTTTTCTTTTCGTCGTAATAGGAACGGAATTCCATCGAGAACGTTTTGCCCTCTTTGTACACGCGCACTTTCAGCCATTCGGACAGCGCGTTCGTAACGGACGCGCCCACGCCGTGCAGTCCGCCCGAAAAGGAGTAGTTGTTTTCGTTGAACTTTCCGCCCGCGTGCAGCTGCGTAAACACCACCTGCACTCCCGAAACTTTGGTTTTGGGGTGAATGTCCGTGGGGATACCGCGTCCGTTGTCCTCGACGGAAGCGCTGCCGTCTTTATAAATGCGCACGTCGATTTTATCCGCATATCCGTTTGCCGCTTCGTCGACGGCGTTGTCGACGATTTCCCAAAGGATATGATGCAGACCCTTCTGTCCCGTCGAACCGATATACATACCGGGGCGCAGGCGCACGGCATCCAAGCCTTCGAGAATGGTTATGTCATTTGCGTTGTAATGTTTTTCTTCCATGCGTACCTCGGAAAATTACGAAATTTTCAATAATTGTGTACGATAATATATCATATTATACCATATTTTGTACTTTTCTGCAATAGTTTTGCGCAATTTACTGTAAACCGAACGTATCCTAATTGGCAAAAATCGGCAATACGATGCAAAAAATATATAAAAAAGAGGGCTATGCCCTCTCGTTTACTTGGCCCCGGTGCGTTTAAAAACGCTTCCGACGGTCTTGAAAATAATCTTTAAATCCAAAAGACACGAACAGTGCTCTACGTAATATAGTTCTAATTTCTGTCGTTCACCGCTCTCGTAAGTCGTGTTGTTCCTGCCGTTCGTCGCCCACCATCCGATCATTCCCGGACGCACGGAAACAAGCTTCTCGGCATCTTCCCCGTATTTTTCGTTCAACTCCTCCCGCATCAGCGGACGCGGTCCGATAACGGATATTTTACCCGTAAAAATAGCCCACACGTTCGGCAGCTCGTCCAAGCTCGTTTTCCGGAGGAAATTTCCCACCTTCGTAATGCGCGGGTCGTTATCCAATTTGTATTCGCGCCTGTACTGTTCGAGCTGTTCCGGCGTCAACATATCTTCGAGCTTATCCGCATTTTTTTTCATGCTGCGGAATTTGGGAAGATAGATGTCTTTTCCGTTCTTTCCGACACGCTTGTGCCGATAAACGACGGGACCCCGGTCGCTACACTTCACCACTACGACGAGAATGAGATACAACCACGAAAAAACCAATAAAAACAGTCCCGACGAAACGATATCGAACGTGCGTTTAACGAAACGGTAACACCCGTAGCGGAAGCCCGTTTTACGGTAAGACGCAGGCTTTGCATCCTCTTGCGGAAAGGGAACAACGCCGGTTTCAGCCTGCTCCGCCTCGCCCATTGTCCCGAGAATGCTTTCCGCACGCGAAATCTCCTCCGCGTTGATTTTATCGACGATCTCCGTCGCCACGGAATCCGCCTGCAAAGCGGACGCTTCCGCCCCCGCCTCCTCCGCCGCGATTTCTTCGGCAAGCGGAACGGATTCGTTCTCTATTTTATTTTCCGCGCTTTCGGCGGGATATTCGTTTGCCATAACAACGTTTCCTCTTTTGGTCATTCCCCAATCGGATAATCATTATAACATGAGGAAGGGGCTTTGTCAATCGTTTAAACGATGCTTGCCCGTTCGCAAGAATTACTTGGATGCGATCACTTTTTTGAAGATACTCTTCATCTCCGCGGCATCCTCCGCCTGCGTACCGTCCGATTCGCTTACGATATACGGTTCGAGCTTTAACTCGGCAAGCGCTTCGGCAAGCGGGTAAAACTCCGGTCCGTATACGGCATCGGCAAACGTGAGGTGTTTGATCTCCCCCTTTACCCCGTACATGATTTTGGAAAAATGCACGTGGAAATGCTTCATCCGCTCGTAGCCGAGCCGCTCTATCATGTACGACAAGCGCTCTCCGTAGTCCGCCCGCGTCTTTAACGAGCCGTGCTCGCGCGCATTGACGTGCCCGAAGTCGACGCAGGGCGTAAACACAGGGTCGATTTCGCACATCTGCGTAACCTCCTCCACCGTGCCGATCTGCGCCAGCTTCCCCATCGTTTCGGGACAAAAAGCCATATCGTCCATTTGGTTCAGATACAGATAGTCGCGCAGCGTTTTCAAGCGATCGAGCGTGCGCGAAAAGGCGTTCGTGCGCGTATCCTTCCCCTCCGTCGCAGGGTGAAAAACGCAACGCTTTCCGCCCATTGCCCGAAGCGCTTTTCCGCTGTCCAGAACGTACCCGTAGGATTTTGCCACCATCTCGTCGTCGGGGTTGGCGAAATTGATAAAATAGGGCGCGTGCACGGACAGCTCCAGTCCCTCTCTTGCAAACGCTTCGCCGATGGAGCGCGCCTTCGCCTCCGTCATGCGCACGCCCCGCCCGAAAGAGTACTCGAAGCAGTCGAGCCCGCGCTCTTTTACGTAATGCGCCGCTTCTTCGGTATGGGCGTACCCCTCCGCGTAAAAGCTTAACGAATTACCGCTCGGTCCGAATTTGATCATAACTCCTCCAATTGCGCTTTATCCCGATCCAATTGCGCCGCAAGTTCTTCCTCCGACGCAAACTTACGAATCGAACGAAGATATTTCACGGGATAAACGTTTATCGTACTTTGGTATAAATTGCCGGAAAAACCCTTCAAATACACTTCGAGCTTTTTTTTCCGCACGCCGAACGTAGGGCGCGCGCCGAAATTCAGAATTGCGGGAAAGGTTCCAAACTTCGTTTCCGCTCTGCCGCCGTACACGCCCTCTTTTACGGCAAATTTATCAGCCGGGACAGAAAGGTTTGCCGTGGGAAAGCCAAGCGTTCTGCCCACCCTTCTGCCCTCTTCCACGACGCCCCGCATAAAATAGCCGTACCCGAGCAAGGCGTTCGCTTCTGAAATTTTCCCCTCGGAAAGCAAAGCTTTGATGCGGGAAGCGGACACCTTTTGTCCGTTCTCCGTTTTCAGCGGCAACGCATACACGGGACAGGGCGCAAATCTTTTTAACAGTGCGGCGTCCCCCTCGGCATTCTTACCGAAACGGAAGTCTTCTCCGCAATACACGGCTTTGATCGGAAATTTTTCAAACAGTTCGCCGAGGAAATCCTCGGCGGACGTGTTGCGCAGCGTATCGTCGAACCTGCGCTCGTCGGCAAAGGCAAATCCTTCGCGGCGGAATACGATTTCCCGTTCCTCGAACGAAAAGACTTCGCCCCCCTTGCATCCCGAAAAACTTGTAAGCCCTGCCGCAAGCCCGCTCTTTTTCGCCTCGTTCAGCAGCGAGCGATGCCCGACGTGAAATCCGTCGAACCCGCCGAGCAACAGCGCGCACGCTTCGGGCATTCGTCCGAATAATCTCAGCACAGTTTTTTCTCCGCTTTGGCATACCCGTTCACAACGCGGGCAAGCCCGTAAAATTCCCTTTCGCGATAAAGCTTGTACAAGCCGTCCGCAAGCGTGCATTCCACCGCCACGCCGTTGAAGATGCGCGCGTCCGCCCCTTCCAGCACGGGATAGGGCAATACGCTTTCGGTAGGGACAAGGTGCTCCGCAATATTTTCGGGGGTAAGTTCATTGAGCGTTACCGCCCCTTCTTTGGTAAACACGCCGCTTGCCGTGCGCTCCAACGCACTCATGTAACCTTGGGTGCCGAGCGCTACCGCCAGATCGCGTGCAAGCGAACGGATATACGTGCCTCCCCCGCAAACGATTTCAAACGCGTATTCGTCGGGCGCGGTCTGCCCCGTGCATTCGAAGGAGAGAATGCGCACCTTTTTTGCCTGCAAATTAAAATCCGCACCCGCGCGCGCTAACTCATAACCTCTTCTTCCGCCCACGCTGACCGCGCTGTACTTCGGGGGCACCTGTTCTATTTCGCCGAAAAAGGCGGGCAGCGCAGCGTTGATTTCCGCTTCGCCCGGCACACGACCGCCCGATATTTTTTCGCCCTCTTCGTCGAGCGTATCGGTCGTTATGCCGAAACGGAAGCGGGCAAGATAGGTTTTTTCTTTCCTTAAAAAATAGTCGAAAAGACGCGCCGCGTTTCCGATCGCAACGGGAAGCACGCCCGACGCCAAAGGGTCGAGCGTGCCCATGTGCCCCGCACTCGTTTTTGTCAGCCGCTTGATACGGTTGACGACGAACGTGGAGCCGACGCCTTTTTCTTTGTAGATATTGATAAAACCCGTCATGATTTCTTTCCCGTCATTCCGAGGCGTAGCCGAGGAATCTTTTTGCCCGTTATCCGAGGCAGGATCCTTCGTCGCGCTTCGCGCTCCTTTGAAGGGCAAAAACACGTTTCTGTCCCGCCGTGTCGGTTATTCCGCCCCGTTGTTCCGATCATTCTGAGCGCAGCGAAGAATGATCGGAAGGAAGTCGCGAGAGCGCAAGCGCGCATTAAAGCCTTTGATACACCGCGTATCTCACTCTGTCAACGACCTCTTCCAAATCGCCGAACAGCATACATCCGGAAGCGAGCACGTGCCCGCCTCCGCCGAAAACGGCGGCAACGTCGTTGACGTCTACGCTGCGCGAACGGAAGGAAGCCTTATACTGCCCGCGCTTCATTTCCAGCAGGCAAACGCTGACCTCCACCCCGTCGACCGTAAGCGCAAAATCGACGAGCCCCTCGGTTGCATCGGGTTTTAACCCGTACTCTTCGAGCTGCGCCTGCGATACCGAAGCGACGCCCAGCTTCCCGTCAAGCAGGTACCGGACAGCCGACACCACCGAAAGATAAAAGCGCGTCTGCGCCTGCGAACGTCGGCGCATCGTTTCGTAAGTAATCAGAGCGACGTCTGCGCCCCCGTCCATAGCGAGCGCCGCGGCACGGAAGGTATCGCCGTCCACGTCGCCGTGCGAGAATCCGCCCGAATCGGTTACAAAGCCCGTCATCAGAGCGTTTGCAATATCCTCGTCGTACTTTACGCCCAACGTCCGAATGAGCTCGGCAACGTTTTCACAATTGCTCGCACGCTCGCGCACGAAGTTGTGCTGCGCAAAATAGGTATTGGCGATATGGTGGTCGATATTGATCGTAACGTGCTTTCCCGCACCCGCCTGATAAAATTTCGAAAGCCCGCCGAGCCGCGTCTCGTCGCTGCAATCAACGAGAATATACGCCTCCGCGTCGAAGCTCGGACGCCGTTTAAATTCGTCCTTGCCCGAAAGATAACCGTAGCGTTCGGGAATTTCCCCCTCGTTCAGCATCTCGTTTTTTATTCCGAGAAATGACAAAGCACGGGAGAGCGCAACTGCGCACCCCACCGTATCTCCGTCGGGGCGCACGTGCGTAAAAATCACCGCGCTTTTCAGACCTTTGATTGTATCCGCAATCTGTCGTATGGTATTCGTTTTTTTATTCATGGCTTCCCGGCGCAAACGTTCAATTTTCGTCCTTATGCAATCCGTTTAAAATCGCGTCCATCTTCGAGCCGTAAGCCATGCTTCCGTCCGCAATAAACGTGAGCGCGGGCACGGTGCGCGTGCGCATGACGCGCGCAAGCTCCTTACGGATAAAACCCGCGTTTTCACAGATCGCTTCGAAGGTTTTCGACTCCTGCTCTTTGTCCGCCGCAAAAACGCTGACGTACACCTTCGCCGTTTTGAAATCGGGCGCGACGTCCGCCGCCGTTACCGATACGATCCCCTTTAATTCGGGCACTTTATCCTTTAACGTTCCCGAAAGAATCGCCGCGATTTCCTTGCGGTATTCGCTGTCTACCCTGTCCTGTCTTGCAGATTTCATGCGCGCTTCACTTCCTCAATGAGATAGCATTCGATATAATCGCCCACGGCGATTTCGTTAAATCCGTCGATAGCGCAACCGCATTCCATGCCCGAAGTAACTTCCTTCGCATCATCCTTAAAGCGTTTCAGCTGTTTGACGTTCCCCTCGACGATCATTACGTTGTCGCGGTATATCCGAAGCTTTCCGCCGCGTACGAGCTTGCCCTCGGTTACGTAACAACCCGCAACCGTACCCGTGCCCGTAATGTTGAAGGTCTGCTTGACCTCCGCCTTGCCCAGATAGATTTCCTGAAATTTCGGCGCGAGCATTCCGCCCACCGCCGCCTGCATATCGTCGAGCAGCTCGTAGATAATATGATATTGGCGCACGTCCACCTTGCTGCGGTCGGCAAGCGTCTTCGCCTTACTGTCGGGACGCACGTTGAAGCCGATGATGATCGCCTTCGCCGACTCCGCAAGCATAACGTCGCTTTCGTTTACCGCGCCCGCCGCCGCGTGGATGATTTTGACCTCCACTTCCTCGTTCGACAACTTTTCGAGCGCGGCTTTGATTGCCTCTACCGACCCCTGCACGTCGCCCTTGACGATGAGGTTGAACGGCTTCTTTCCGCCCGCCGCATCCTGAAAGAAAGCGTCGATATCGCGAACCTTCACCTCTTTGATCATGGACTCGCGCAATCTGTCCTTGCGTTCGCCCTGCAATTTCTTCATGAGAGACTGCTCGACGGCGAAGATGGGATCGCCCGCGTTGGGCACGTCCTCCAAACCGAGTACCGATACGGCGGTGGAGGGACCCGCCTCCTTGACGGAAACGCCGCGATCGTCGAACATGGCGCGCACGCGCCCCATCGCAGTGCCCGAAATGAGGTTGTCGCCCGTATGCAGCGTTCCGTTCTGCACGATGACGCTTGCCATGGGACCCTTGCCCTTGTCGAGCTTCGCCTCGATCACCACGCCCCGCGCCTTGCGATCGGGATTGGCTTTGAGCTCGAGCATTTCCGCTTGCAGCCAGATATTTTCGAGCAAGTCGTCGATCCCTTCTCCCGTCTTTGCCGAAATAGGCACGATAATCGTATCGCCGCCCCATTCTTCGGGCAGCAGCTCCTGTTCGACGAGTCCCTGTTTTACCTTGTCGGGATTTGCCTGCGGCAAATCCATTTTATTCATGGCGACGATGATGGGCGCATTTGCCGCCTTCGCGTGATTGATTGCCTCGATCGTCTGCGGCATGATTCCGTCGTTCGCCGCAACAACGAGCACGACGATGTCGGTAACCTTCGCGCCGCGCGCGCGCATTGCCGTGAACGCCGCGTGTCCCGGAGTGTCGATAAAGGTGATATTCTTGCCCTCGCCGAGAGTTACGGTGTACGCACCGATGCTCTGCGTAATGCCGCCCGCCTCCCCGTCGGTAACGTTGGTTGAACGGATCTTATCGAGCAGCGAGGTCTTGCCGTGGTCGACGTGTCCCATCACCGTAACGACGGGCGCGCGCAGCACGGTATTCTCCTCCGCTTCACCCTGCGTCTCTTCGAAGAGCACGTCCTCCGCCGTCTTTTCCGGCTTGTATTCGAGGTCGATTCCGAGCTCGAGCGCAATAAACGCCGCATCGTCGTAGTCGATGTTCTCGTTGACCGTCTTCATGATCCCCTCACGGAAAAGTCGCTTGGTGATTTCCACGGCGGAAATCCCGAGCTTTTCGGAAAGCACCTTGATGGGAATGTCCTTGCTCGTTACCACTGCGTGATCGATTTTAATTTTCTGGGCTTCCTTGTGCGCGTTCTTCTTGCCGAAACGCGCCTTGCGGTAGCCGCTCTTATCCTCGTCGAAGTCGTTGACGTCCGCGCCCTGCCTGCGCTGCAGCGCCCGCTTGTTTTCGGGGCGGCGCTCGACGTACGTCTTGTCGTATTTCTTCTGCGGTTCCCTGCGCTGTACGGGAGGCGGAGGCGGCGTGGGACGCGACATCGGCGGGCGTGCGGGACGCACTCCCGCGCCCGCGCCTGCGGGGCGCTGTCCAAAAGGAGGACGCGATGCAGGCGCGCCCGCCGTGCGGTTATAAGCCCCTCCCTGAGGACGGGCGGAGGTCGTATAGGTGGCGCGCTGTCCGTTGTTAAACGCAGGGCGCTGTCCCTGCGGTGCGCCGCTTCTCACCGCGCCGCGGTCGGCAGCGGGACGGTATACGGGGCGTTCCGCCTGCGGTCTTTGCTGCGAGGCGTTCCTCTCTGCGGGGCGCTGGGCGGAGCGCTGAGCGGATAAAGCAGCCTGCTTTTCCTTTTCGGCTTGCGCTTTCGCCGCCTCTTCCGCATTCTGCGCAGCGGCTCTCTTGGCTTGTTCTTCGGCTTCCGCCTTCGCTTTTTCGGCGGCTTCCTTTTCCGCCGCCTCCCTGGCGGCGCGTTCCTCTTCGGCGCGCTTTGCAGCCTCCTCCGCATTGCGTCTCGCCTCTTCCTCCGCGCGTTTACGCATTGCCTCGGCTTCGTATTCGCCGATTTTTTTGAGAATGTCCGCAATCTTCTTCTCGTTTTCGGCAATCGTCTTTGCCACTGAGCCCGCGCCCTTATCGCCGAGCAGCGCGTTCAATTTCTCGATGTTTTCGTACGCCATAACTTACCCGTTCAATCCTCCGATCGTCGTTAATCCCGCTTCCTCCGCGCGTTCGAAAATTGCTTTTGCAAGCGAAATATCCCGAACCGCAGCCGCCTTGCAGCCCTGTTTTTTTACGAGCACGCCCAAGTCCTTTGCTTCGAGCAGAGGACAAGCGAATTGCGCCCCGTATTTCATCATCTCTTTCCGTGAATTTTGCGCCATGCTCCCATCCAGAAGCAACAGATGCACGCCGCGCTTGAGCGTTCCTATCGCGTTGACACCCAGCGTGAGTTTCCCCGCCCGACGGGCAAACCCGAGATACGCCTCAATCTTTTCGGTTTGCAAGCAGTTCCTCCTCGATTCTCGCATACGTTTCCGCGCCGACATCCTCGGAAAAAGTTTTGTTCAGTAATTTGTATTTTTTCAGCTTTGCCACACACGCTGCACCGTTGCAGATATATGCGCCGCGCCCCTGCGCCTTGCCGGTAAAATCAAGACGGATCCCCTCCGGACTCCGCACGATACGCGTCATCTCCCGTTTGGGCATATTTTCCCTGCACGCGATACAGGTGCGCATTGCCGCTTTCTTTTCCGCCCCGCTCATTCCGCAGCGTCGTCTCCCTGTGCGCCGTCCTCGGTATTTTCGGCAATCGCTTCGGAGAGCTGTTCCATTTTCTCCGCCGCCGACGCGCTTTTCACGTCGATTTTCCAGCCCGTCAGCCGTGCCGCAAGTCTTGCGTTCTGTCCGTCCCTGCCGATGGCAAGGGAAAGCTTGTCGTCCGGCACGACGGCAATCGCCGCTTTTTCGTCCGTCTGCGTAACCGAGATCACGGTAGCAGGCGAAAGCGCCTTGGCAATAAATTCAAGCGGATTTTCGCTCCACAAAATGATGTCTACCTTCTCTCCGCCGAGCTCCTGTACGACGGCGTTGACGCGCGCGCCCTTGTTGCCGACGCATGCGCCTACCGCGTCGATGCGCCCGTCCATGGAAGCGATCGCGATCTTCGTTCTGTGCCCCGGCTCGCGGGAAACGCTCTTGATGACGACGGCGCCCTGCTTGATTTCGGGCACCTCCTCCTCGAACAGACGCTTGACGAGCCCCGGTGCGGAGCGGGATACGAGCACCTGCGCGTTTCTGCCGCCGCTTTTGACGCGCTTGACGAACACCTTGATCCTGTCGCCCACGTTATATCTCTCGCCGGGGACCTGATCCTGCGTCAGAAGCACGCCCTCGATCTGACCCTTGCCGAGCTCGATATACACGCTGCGCGAATCCACTTTACGCACGAGTCCGCTCATGAGCTCGCCTTCCTTGTCGGTAAATTCCGAAAGCGTGTTGTCGCGTTCCGTTTCGTGCAGACGCTGCAAGATCACCTGCTTTGCCGTCTGCGCCGCGATTCTCGAAAAATCCTTGGGCACGAACTCTTCCGTCAGTACGTCGCCGACCTTCGCGCTCTTCTTTCTGAGCTTCGCCTCTTCGAGAGTGATTTCCCCCTCGTTTAATTCTTCTTCGCCGTCCACGACCGTATAGGTGAGGAAAAAGCGCATGGAGCACTTTTCGGGGTTGAGATGCACTTCGACGTTCGCTCCGTTGCCCACGCCCAACCGCTTATATGCGGAAGCCAGCGCCGTAGAAAGCGCGCCGATGAATACGTCCTCGCTGATTCCGCGCTGCCGTTCCAGATCGGCAAGCGCCGCAAAGAAGTCCTTGTTAACCATAATTTCTCCTTAACCGTAATTTATGATTTTTTGATTTTTAAACTGAATATTTATACTTCGATAAGCAGACAGATTTTACTCGTCTTTTCGATCGGGAAACGCTTTTCGCCCGCGTCGGTTACCACGGCAATCGTCTTGCCGTCGTAATCGGTCAGCGTGCCCTCGTAGTATTTTTTTCCTTCGAAGGGCGCGAAAAAATGCACCTCGATTTTCTCGCCCGTATTTTTGGTAAAGTCGCGCTCCGTTTTAAACGGGCGGTCGAGCCCCGGACTCGAACAGTTGAGCGTATAGGGGCTGCCGAAAGTCGGATCGAACTCGTCGAGCGGCTCGTCAACGGCGCGGTGCACCTTTTCGAGCAGATCCAAGTCTACGCCCGTCTCCGCGTCGATCGTGAGATTAAGGGAATTATCCCTGAAATTCCACTCCGCGTCAACCAACTCCGCGCCGAACGTTTTTACGATCGGTTGTAAAAATTCGATGATTTCTTTGGCGGGTTTTACCTTCATTTTGCCCCTCTATAAAGAAATTTGAGAGCGGAAACCCGCTCTCAATCTCAGTGTTTCTTCGATTAAGCGAATTTATTATACCACGCCGCAATAAAAAATGCAAGCGTTTTTAAGAAAATTC
>CAJUOI010000032.1 GCA_910588615.1 uncultured Christensenellaceae bacterium
CGTATTCGATATTCACTACGAGATCGGAGTTCTGAATATCCGGAATTCGGAACGTTAGCGTCAGTTGATCCGCCTCGAATTCCACCGCTACGGTCATCTGCTTATACGCAGGGTTATCGGGCGTAAAGATGATTTCGGTTTGGTTTGTGCCCGCCGACACGCGGAAGCTAGGCGATTTCCAAACGGCATTTCCCGAAATAGGCGTATTCCCGTCCACCATAACCAGATTGAACGTAACTTTGTCCAGTGTTGCACCCGCATAAGCCGGCGAAGTCAGATTAAAACTCCGCTGCGTGGTGGGCTTTCCCGTAATCTCCACCTTGACCGAACTATTGCAAACGCCCGTCGCCATAATAAGCGGCGACTCCTTGCCCCGTAACGTATAGCCGAACGAATACATGCCGTTCTGGCTACTCGAACCGATATGGATCGCGCCGTCCGAACCGAGCGATGAATCCACCGCATTGTTTTTCCACCAATTGTATACTACGTTAAACTCGTTGTGCGAAACACCGCTCGGAAAAGTCAGTCCTGCGCTGATTACGATGCCTGCGCCTCCGCTCTCCGCTTCGTATGTATTCGTTTCTTCGTTTAACGTGCCGCCCGTCTGTGAGATTGCGGGCGTAACCCCTTGCAGCTCCCAAACCGCATACACCTTAATGTCGCCGTAATAGTTGGCAACGTCCATCGAGCGGACGGGCGTGCCTTCGCCCGTCTTATCCGCCGTCCAGCCGCAGAATACGTGATTCGAGTTCGATGCGGCAGGATCCGCGCCCAGATATTTTAACGAGGATGCCGATGTATATTCATACGATATCGTATTTCTTCCTGCAATCGCCTCGTCCGAAAGCGTGCTGCCGCTCTGCTTTAAGTTGTAAAAAGAAATCTCAAACTGTCTATCGTCGAACGCCCTGTTTCTAACGGGAGAGTTTTCCACCGAATATTCGTAAGACGCACTCAAATCCGCTTTCGTCCAGACGTTCGGCGATAGCCTGTCGTCCTCCTGTGCTGCGTCCCACAAATTCGCCTTTTCTTCGCCGTAATAGCCGTTGACGTTCAGCGTTTCGTGTTCATTTTGCTCCCAAACCGTAGCGCCCGCTTCGCCCGCAAAATATACACGCAACGCATCAACACTATTATAGCTGGTTGCATCCGCTACATGAGTTTCCTTCCCGTTCCTTGTTACAAAATGAAAGCTCGGTTGCCACAAATTTCCTTTAACCTTTGTCGAATTACTATATGAAGCGTCAGTGAGCACGTAGCAATCGCGTACCCTGATTGTGCCGACGGCAAAGGCAGTAGCGCAGTTGCCGAGTGTAAACAAATTTCCCCAGAGCCACGGCGAATTGCCTGAAGCCTGATAAAAATACGACTTGCCTGCACACCGAATAATATCGATTTCCCCTATGGTGCCCTTGCTCTTTGCAGCGCAACAACGACCGATCATGGCGCCGTTTCCATTTGTAAGAGTGGTCTCATTATAGGATGCATCGGCTACAAACGTTGTATCGAGTTCCCCGTAACAGTCGTAAAGGTACGCGTCATACCCATCGGTTACCCTGCCAATCATGGCGCCCGAATTTACCTCGCGATGCCATTTTACGTTCAGCGTCAATTGCGAAGAACAACGGTAAAATTCTAATCTTCCTGTATTGGCTTGCCTGCTCTGCGCATATGCAACAAATCCGCCGTAAACTTGAAGCTTGCTGGTGCTTGGAAGAGGCGACCTCGTAATTTTTCCCACCGTATGGCAGTTGAGAAAAGAAATCCTATCGCCGCCGAGGATACAACAGCCAAAAAAACCTCCTATATTGCTTAGCGCGATAGCGTTTAGCACCGAATAATCAAATTCTAAATTCAAATCTGCAAATACTGCCGTTTTTGTTCCGGTCCATTGGTCCCATAAAAACATCGCAAGCGAATCACCCCTACCAGCAGCGTCCGTCAGATTGTAGTTTTTTATCGTGTGCCCCAATCCGTAAAAGGTTCCCGCAAACGTCTCCATTGCCGTGGGGCGGATAGTGCTCGATTGAGAAAAATCAAGGTCGGTTGCAAGCACGTAATATTTGCCTGCTCCGTAGAGCGCATCGGCATCCGTTCTTGCCATTTCATCCGCAAAGGTTTTCCACGTAGCAAAACTGTTGATTACGTAAGGGTTTTTTTGACTGCCACGCTCGGCTCTGCTGTTGACGGTTACCGTAGTCGTATCGTCCATGGGAGCGGCAACGTCGTTATCGGCAAGCACGCTCTGACGGTAAATTAAAAATTTTTCACGGTCGGTAAATTTGTAGGTGGAACCCTCCGCAAACGATGCGTAGCCGTCCGCTTCTACTGCCAAAACCGTCTCTTTGTCCGTTTTTCCAACCGCCGTCGGAAGCGCACCCAAAACAAGCCCCGCCATGCACAGCGTAGCCGTAAACGCGCATACCAATATTTTTAACAAATTACTTCTATTTTTCATGAACTTTGCAGATTTCATTTTTTTATTCCACTCCTCGATTTTTTTATCATAAACGTCAAAAAATTCACACCGTTCTGCACTTTTTATCCCGCACGAAAAAGGTATACTTTTTCTTTCAAAGATTGTTGACATTTTTTGTTGGTTAAAGTATAATTTTTCTTGTAAAAACGACAAGTTTTTTACACATAATCCACTGTCAAAAAAAGTATACATTTTTTATAAACTTTCACAATTTCATCTCCATTCCCGCCAATTTCCGCCATTTCGTCCGTAATTTTCCTCCTACGCTCCCTTCTTCTACGCAAATAAAAAATCCCGCCCCATTCCGAGACGGGATTTTTTATTCGAAGCGTTCTATGACAGCCGTTGAAATCCGTTATTACAAAGGAATACTCCCTGTGTCCGACACGCATTTCCCGCACGTATTTTTATCCCCCCAAAGTTACGTCCTGACGCCGATACCATTCCAACGCTCTGTCAAACTGGCTTTCTTCGAAGTCGGGCCAAAGCTCCTCCAATACGCAGATATCGGAATACACCGTCTGAATAGGCAGAAAGCCGGACAAACGGCTCATCCCTCCCCAGCGGACGACCAAATCAATGCGCGGGAGGTCGCGGGATGCAAAACCGTTCTTCACGTCCCACTCCCACCCGTAATTTACGAGTAGATTCACTCGCATTTCATCCTGCCGCGAAGGCATTCTTCTCCTTGTGTAAGGCAATAACTCCGACGGAAAACAGGGCGATTTCGTATTTCCCACCGCCGTCAGGCACGCGCCCTCCGCAAGAATCATTTCCGCAGCCTTTACGCACGCCCGCGAAAACGCCGAAACCTGCTCTTTCGGACGCTTACAATTATCCACCGTAAAACCGTAATAAGTAAGCTCCCGTATTCCGCGTTTCCTTGCCGCGCGCAGCAAATCAATTCCTGCGTTTAACCCGAACGCATAGCCTTCCTCTTTTTTCAGCCCTCTCCCGTTTGCCCACCTTCTGTTTCCGTCGGGAATAATTCCGACGTGATTCGGTAATCTTGCCATACCTTCATTATCGGCAATCCGAAATTAGTTATTCCATTTGCTTATGCTGCGCATACCGTATTTTTCGTATACGGACAGTGGAAGAAAAAACCTGTGCAAAAGTATTGACAATATGATAAATTTGTATTATAATTTTAAAAAAGGAGTGAAAATATGAAATATTGTACCCACTGCGGAACGCAATTGGTTGACGAAGCAATCGTATGCACGAATTGCGGCTGTGCTGCCGTTGACACAGACGCGGATTCCGCCACAAAATCAACCCCCAACCCCGAATCCGCATTCGCGCCCAATCCCACGCCTGTTGCACAGGCAAAGCCCGAATCGGCATTAAGAATCATCGCGAAAATTTTAATGCTCATCTCGTGCATTTTCAGCGCTTTCTTGTTCCTGTTCCCCCTCGCTTGGACAATTCCGATGACCGTACACTATTGGAAGAACAGAAACGTAGGCACAGGCTTTAAAGTGTGCTCCTTGCTCTTCGTAAACACGATCGCAGGAATTTTAATGCTCTGCGACAATCAGGACTTATAACCAAAACCAACCCCGACGGGCAAAACCCGTCGGGGCTTTTTTGAAGTTTTGCCGAAAATAATCGAAAACACCGCGGATTCCGCGGTGTTTTTTTACTTGGTTCCGAACAGTCTGTCTCCCGCGTCGCCGAGCCCCGGAAGAATATAGCCGTTTTCATTCAGCTGCCTGTCGAGCGTGGAAACGTAAACAGGCACGTCGGGATACGTTTCGGCAACCTTTTTTATCCCCTCGGGGGCAGCGATAATCGACATCAGCTTGATTTTTCTGCACCCCCTCTTTTTCAGCGCTGCAAGCGCGTCGCACGCAGACCCGCCCGTAGCTAGCATAGGGTCGATTAAAAATACCGTCTTATCTTCGATCCCCTGCGGGAGCTTGCAATAGTATTCCTGCGGTTCGAGCGTCTCTTCGTCGCGGTACATTCCGATATGCCCCACCCGCGCCGTGGGAAAAACCTTGTGCACGCCGTTTACCATGCCCAAGCCCGCGCGCAATATGGGCACGATGGCAATGCTCTCCTCCGGCACCCTGTACTGCGTCGTACGCTCCAAGGGCGTTTCCACCTCAATGGGTACGAGCTTCATATCGCGCATACTCTCGTACGTCATCATCGTAGTGATTTCCTCTACCAATTCGCGGAATTCCTTCATGCCCGTGTTCTTGTCGCGCAAAATGGATATTTTGTGCTTGATCAGCGGGTGATCGAAAATAAATACGTTTGCGTAACGTTCCATTCTTTCTCCTCCGTTTCGAGGTTCGACTCTTAACTTTTATTTTAACAAAATTCTGAATTTATTGCTTCCCGTAACGGGTACACGGTACTTTTCGGCAAGCGCAGGTCCGCAGGACGCCGAGCCGACGCCGCTCATCGCAACGTCGAGGCTGACGTATGCAGCCTTGCTTTCTGGCAATTCGAAGCTGTGCTTCGTGTTCATAAGCATCTCCGCAGAATAGGGCAGCACGCTGAACGAGAAAGGTCGTTCCGCCGTCAGCGTCATCCGCTTCAACTCCACGCGCGTGCTCGCAACATGGCTTCCGCACTCCTGCGGTTTAACGTAGCCGAAGCATTCCTTTTTTGCGCTCGTTTGATACGCGCCGTATTCCGACGCAAGATGTTTGTCAACGTAGCTTTCGTAAGGTCCGTACCCGCAGTAGGAAAATTCGTCCTCGCCCGCAAGCGCAAAGCACAGTCCGACACGCGGCAGAAACCCGAGGAAAGAAGGCGCCCGATAACGCAGCTCCACGTCCGCGCCGCCGTCGAAAAATTCGTAGGTAAGCTCGAAATCCAACATCGGGGAAAAGCTGTCCTTCAGCATTTTGCCCGTAACCTTTACAACGTTCCCCTGCGTTTCAACGGCATAAGCGGTCTGCTTCGCATTTTCGAGCTTCGACCACTCGCTCCTCAAAAACGAATCGTTGTCGAGATATGCGCGCACGATATTCACGCGCAGCGGCTCGTAAAACTTTTTGCCGCCCAGCGACAGCAGCGCACCGTTTTCGTCTATTTCGTACGAAACGGGATTTTTCGCAGGCATACTTTCAAGCTTTTCGGGAACGGGAAGCTTGATCCCGCCGTCCCGTTTTCCGCCGTAGACGGCTTGCATTTCGTAATAGCCGCTCTTAGGCGTCCAATCGGGATTCAGCAAGCCGTCGACACAGAAGTTCCCGTCGTGCAACTCTTCGCCGTTATCCCCGCCGTAGAGATACCCCTTTTCCGTCTTGACCGCATGATCGCGCCACTCCCAGACGAATGCGCCCACGAAACGGTCATTCGAGTCGATAATCTTCCAATAATCGTTTAAATCCCCGTTACTGTTGCCCATTGCGTGCGTGTATTCGCACAACATCAAGGGACGCGTTTCATTTTCGTCCTCCAAAAACGCGGCAAAGTCTTCGAGCGGCGGATACATACGGCTTGCTATATCGATGCGCTTTGTATAATAATCCGACCGTTCCGCAAGCATGAAAATATTTTCGTAATGGATCGGGCGGGCATCGTGCGCGTGAATATAATCCGCCCCCTCATAAAACATCTTGCCCCAATTCGCCTCGTTGCCGAGCGACCATATGACGACGCTCGTCCAGTTTTTGTCGCGTTCGTAGAGGGTGATCTCCCTGTCCGACACACCCTTATCCGCAATTCCGCTGTCGGCAAACGCCTGCCACGGCTCCCGCAAATAGCCGTCGTCGCGCACCGCCATGCCGTGCGTTTCAACGTCCGCCTCGTCCACAAGGTAGAAACCGTTCACGTCGCACAATTCGTAGAATTCGGGAACGTCGGGATAGTGAGAGGTACGGATGGCGTTGACGTGCGCCTCCTTCATCAATTTTAAATCGCGCAGCATCTCTTCCGACGTAACCGTCGCGCCGTTTTCGGGACTGAATTCGTGGCGGTTGACCCCTTTCAACTTCAAATGCTTACCGTTATAAAGCCAAACGCCGTTTTTCACCTCGGACGTACGGAACCCGACGCGCTGCAAAATCTTTTCCCCCTCCGCCTCGATCACGACGCCGTAAAGCTTCGGGTTATCCGCCGTCCAGAGCTCGGCATCCGCCTTGGCAAAGGTTACGCTCTTCCCCGCAGCTACGTTTTTCGTTTCCTCTTCGAAGGTAGCGGTAAAGCCGATTTCGCTCAAATTCGTAACCGTAAGGCATTTTTGCGCATCCGTTTCGATTTTGAAATCGCGGATATGCTTTTGCGGGCGCTTTAACAGATACACGCTGCGGAAAATCCCCGAAAAGCGGAATTTATCCTGACACTCGAGATATGTGGAAGCGCACCACTTTAAAACGATAACGTCGATAACGTTTTCGCCCTCCTTGAAAAGATCCGTTACCTCGAACTCGCTCGTAGCGTGAGAAATCTGACTGTACCCCAACCGCGTTCCGTTGACAAAGAGATAGAAAAAGCTGTCCACGCCTTCGAAATTCAGATACCAGCGAAAATCGCCTTTTTCGACCGTAATCTGCTTGCGGTAATGAAAAACGGGATTCTCTTTCGGCACGAAAGGCGGATCGCAGGGAATGGGATAGCGGGTATTCAAATACTGAATCCGATCGTATCCGCGCATTTGCACGCAGGAAGGCACGTCGATTTTATCGGGAAGTTTGGCGTCGATCGCCGCCTCTTCGATGCGGGAATACGTGCCGAACGCCCATTCGCCGTTTAAAGATACGAAGCGGTTACTTGCGCTCCTGTCCTGAATCCCGCAGGGAAGCATGGAAACTTCCTGCTCCCGCCCGAAGGGAACGTAATAGCTTCTCGGAGGCTCCAAGCCGACGCGTTCAAATGTTTCAAATTCTCTTTGATGTTGCATTGCATTATCCTTAATCTTTTAATAATCGACTAATTATATCACACTTCCTGCCGTGCGTCAATATGATTTTTTTATAACTTTATATACATTCGTCGCAAAATAGCGGTACCTCGAAAAAGACCGACTCGGTAAGAGTCGGTCATGATTCGCGGTTCTTTTTCTCAGATGAGCTTTTCAAGCTGCTTCGTGAGTTTCAACAGGCGTTCACGCTTTACTTCGATATCCGCAGTGAAGGTTCTGAAAAACTGGATTTCCGTTTCATCGGGATCTTTCTTGCTGATCAGCGCGTCGAGCAACGACGCCTGAGAGCGCGACCGCTTTACCTCGAGCATTCTGATTTCTTCTTCGAGGACGCGGATTTCCTTTGCCAATTCCTTTTTCAACGACATAATTTTTTATCTCCTTTTTTTATTTCCCGCATCGGTTATTCTTCCGATGCATCATTCCCTTCGTTTGCCGCCGCAGCGTCGGCGACTGCCGCTTCCGCATTCGGTGCGTTGCCTTCCGCCGTTTCGGATTCCGCCTGCTGTGCGGGTTTCTCTTGCGCGGGCTGTTCCGTTTCGGACGCAGCCGTCTGCTCCGCAGGTTTTTCTTCCACGGGCTGTTCCGTTTCGGACGCAGCCGTCTGCTCTGCGGGCTTCTCCTCCACGGGCTGTTCCGTTTCGGACGCAGCCGTCTGCTCCGCAGGTTTTTCTTCCACGGGCTGTTCCGTTTCGGACGCAGCCGTCTGCTCTGCGGGCTTCTCTTCCGCAGATGCAGCCTGTTCCTCTGCCGTACCGTTTCTTGCCGCTTCCAAAGCCTCTTTGCGTTTCTTCGCCCGTTCCGCCGCTTCCGCCGCCGCAATCGCCGCGCGCGACTCCGCTTCCGCCCTGTTGGCGCGCACCGCCGCAATCGTGGCGTCTACAGTTGCTTGGGTGCGGATGGAAACAAGCAACTTATGCGTAAGGATGCGGAATACACCCCGCTTCCAAAGAATCAGAAGGATCGCTGCCGCCAATGCAAGCGCCGAAATAACGATAAGCATGATCGCCCACCACGCAAGACCGGGCTGCTTGAACACGTTGAAGTTAAAGGTATAGTCGGTAAGTGCCGAATAATCGTTGCTGCCCGCCACTCTTGCGGTAAGGGTATAGCTGCCCGCCTTTGCCGAAGCCAGCTTATCCACTGTAACCGTTTCGCCGACCGCACTGTATACGACGTTGCCCTTCGAATCCTTCACGACGATTTCCGCCATGCCGAAGCGGGCACTGCCCTGCACCGCGTTGCGCGCCGCATCATAGCGACCCGTCGTCCAGGACGCAATTCCGGGGGTAACTTCCCACGAGTTGGTTGCCGTAAACACTCTGAACTCGACGATTGCGGGCTCGAGCGCGCTGTAATTGTCGTTCCCTTTCACCGTTACGATGAGAAAGTACGGAATCCCCGCAGGCAATTTCTGCAATTTTTCCGCAATCGCATCGGGCACGAAACCGTATTCGAGACTGAATGCTTCCAATCCCTCCACGAATTCCTGCCCCGCTTCGTCCGACGCCACGCCGAACACGAGGTCGCTTTCGTCGTCGAGGAGTGCCGGAACCGCTTCGAAAACGTTGACTGCGCTGTCGTAACTGCCGTAATTCCAACGAATGACGTTGGGCACCTGAGACCAGACGTTGTGCGCTTTTACGATTTTATAAGTTTCTTCGAGTTTAAGTCTGCCGGTAAGCGAATTGATCCCTTCGATCGTAAGTTCTGCCGTACCGACGTTGATCTGCGAGCTGGTTAAGATATAATCCTCGCCCTCCACGAGCTGCACGCCGTGAAGCGTTACCGAGAGCTGCGGCGTATTGTTTGCCTGCCCGTTATATTCGACCCTGTTCGTTATAAATTCATAGTTGAACCCGACGTTCCATTCCAGACCGCTCGATACCGAATAAGGTGCGACGGTGAACGTAAACGAACGCTCGAACTCGTTGTAAACGGTATCAAGATCGCTGTACTGATCTCTGCCGCCCTCCCACCAATGGGTATGCGAACCGCCCAACGCTTCGCTTGCGGGCACGCGCACCGTCAAGCGGTACGTTCCCGCAGCAAGCGTTCTGTTAAAGGTTGCGAAATAATCTTCTACGGTGATTTCCCGCATCGTATCGGCGACGATCGCACCGTTTTCCGTCTTGACTTCGTAATATTTCTTGGCGGCGTTCGTTTCGTCGTTTTCGAAAACCACCGCAAACTGTCTTACGGGAGAAACGTTCCCGATCTGCGTATAAGTATAAATGATCGTATCGCCGTGCTCGGGACGGAAGCCCGTAACGGAGTTCCCCTCGCAGTAATTCCAGCCCGAGAAAGAAGAATTGGTAACCTCTCTGCCGTCCTCGTAACGGATATCGTTATTCATCGTAACGATACGCCATTCCTTCGTCAGAACAAAGCTCTGCGTGCTTCCCGCGAACGCCACGCCGTCCGTCGGCGTTACCGTGATCGTGGTTACGATTTCGTGTACTTCGCCCGATGCGCCCGTCGTGCCCGCAGCCGCGTTGGTAATATTCAAGGACGAGATAGCATAGCGCAAGCCCAAATCCTTCAACTGTCTGCCGTCCGACAAACTGAATTCCTCGTTGACCTCCAAGACGATCGGCGTGCCCGTATAGCGCGCAACGGAATTTTCCAGCGTAACATCCTCGCCCGTGATCGGATCGACGTAGGAATCGAAAAACTCTTCGCTGCCGTCGATGAGCAGAATCTGCTCTTCCGTCGTTTCAAGTTCGAAATCTTCTGCGCTCAGTGCCACCGTCAAAGTATTCATTACGACGTTGCACGACCTGCTCTCGGGTAACGTATAATTACCCGAACCCTCAACGGTGAAAATGTAGTCGATCCCTGCGGAAAGGACTTCTCCGAAGTAGCCCAATTCAGAGGTGCTTCCGCTCCGCGTCAATACGAGGCGCATATTCGCGTTGCGCTGCGTGTCCGCTATGGGAAGGCTGCCCGTAAGAACCGAAGACATATACACCGTTTCTACGGTTTGCCCGTCGCCCGTGCCTGCCGTCAGCTTTGCGCGTATCCGCGCGTTCTGGTTTACCGTGGAAGGATCGTAGACGAATACCTTTTTAAACGCATCGCCTTCGAGCGTTTTCCACTCTTTCACAGTCAGCATCGGATTTGTTTCGTCCTTCGTTTCGGAATAATACTGCCATTCGATTTCGTAAGTCGTTTCGGAAGGCCGAACGGTGAAACCGACGGTCGCCTTACCGCTGTAATTTCTCTTTAAAGTAACCGTGGCGGTAACGTTGCCCGCCTTCACGTTGTTCGTTCCGTAGTCCACCGTATAATCGTCGGCAGCAAGCGTTATCTCTGCCGCACCGCCACGCCTGAGCGTTACGGTAACGGCGGGTGTCTGCGCTTTACCGTTGTAGACGATATTGTCCGCATTCTCCACGGTACAGGTGAGCTCGTTTGAAGAAACCGCGTAGGGCGCGATAACGACGCTAAAGAGATAGTCGCCGCAATTTACACCGTAGCTCCCCGCGTTTGTATTGCTTGTATCCCAACAATTGGAAGGAGACTGATTGTCGCCGCACCGATATACGACGCTCGTTACGGTTTTATCGCCGTAAACGAAGCTCGTACCGACGTACGCCCGATACCCTGCCTCTTCCTTGGATATGCCGTATATATAGGTTTCATCGGTACCGTCCCCATAAGTTACGGTAAACGAAACTGTTTCCTTAACGCCCACGACGTTCGCGGCGGCGTTTAAAACGAATTTCTGACCCACAATGTCCGCGACAAGCACGTCCATCGGGTTGCGGTAAAGCTGTTCCGTCCCCGCCTGCGCATTGAACTCGCCGTAAGCCGCCGAAAGCGTTTGCGTAGAAACTTTAAAATCTGCTCCGTCCTTTACGGTTATACCGACCTTCGCGTTCGCACCCAGCGTCCCGAACGAAGGCAGATTGCCGCCCTCCGTCAAAACGAGATTGCGCTGCGTTGACGCGTTTTCGAACAGACCGTTTTCGGCAAGCAACACGTTCCCCGCAAGCGTCAGATCCGCATTCGCTTCCAATACGACCGCACCTACGTTCGATTGATTCCCGGTAACGATACCGGAAACCGTCAATTTTCCGTTCACGGAAATGATGGCGCCGTTTTGCGAGGTATTCTTCGTAATCTGACCGCCCGCAAGCTCCGTGCTTCCCCCCGTAATCGAAATCACGGCGTTATCATTGGCTTCGCTCGTGTGCGAGGAAATATTGCCGCTCGTCATTTTCACCGAGCCGCCGGCAACCGAAAGCGCTGCACCCGTAGAGTTCGCCACGTTGCGCGTAACATCGCCGCCCGTAACATCGAATTTTCCGTTCTGCACGGACACGCCGCCGCCAACCGAAGCCGTATTCTGCAGAATTCGGGAGCCCGACAGGGTTACCGCTGCATCTTTATCCGCAACGTACAGTCCTCCGCCGCTCGCCGTAGCGGTATTTCCGGAAATCGCAACGTTCGTTCCGCTCAGGATAACGCTCGCTTTTCCGCAGACGGCAATGCCGCCGCCGTTCACCGCTCCGTTGTTCGTAACGCTACCGTCAAGCAACGTTACCGTCGGTTGCGAAAGAGAGTTGGAAGTTGCGATCCCGATACCGCCGCCGTTCAGCACGACGCCCGTTTCGTAACCGTTGCCCGTAATTGTGCCGCCGTTCATGGTGAAGGTAGCATCGTTATATATCGCAACGCCGCCGCCGATTCCGTTTCCGCCGACAACCGTGTTGTTCGATATTTTACCTTTATTATAAACGTTAAGCGTTGCGCCCCCCGAAAGAAACACACCCGCACCGTATGCGTTGTTCGTACCCGATACTTTATTGCCGCTGATTTCACCGCTTCTCAGATTAACGGTACCGTTCTGCACCATCAGAGCACCGCCGTACGAACTCGTGTTGTAAGCGCCCGTGATCTTGCCGCCGTCGCTACCGTCGATTTCAAGGGTTCCGGCAACGCTGATTGCATTCCCCTCCTCAACCCCTTGCGTAAGGTTTCGGTCGATTTTATATCCGCCCAAATCGAGCCAGATATGCGCCCCCTTGGGCACGTGGATTCTGCCGTTGCTGAACGCAATCCCGTCCGCGCCGAATCCCGCCTCGGGATCGGAAGCCTGCCAATCGGCGTAAAGCACTACCTTGACGAGCGTATTCGAAGTCATGGATTCTACCGAGCGGCGAACGGCTGCCGTCCAGCCTGCGGAAAAATCATCAAAATAATAGACGTTCTGGTTGTCCTGCCCCGAAGCGCCCAGACAGTACGTCGCCGCGGGCGTGCCGATATTGGGCGCGCTCGCCGCGGACGCGCGGGAAGGCACGACCGTTTTTATTGCAAATCCGAGGCACACCGTCATGACCGCGACGGTGAACGCCAGAAATGCGTTTTTTACGAAATGAAGCGTTTTTCTCATTCTACGTACTCCTTTTCCGAAATTTTACTTTCATTTAAAGATATACTTTCACTGTTTAAGTATACAATTCCAACTTGTCCGTTGTCAAGCAATGAAGCGATATTTTTCAAATTTTATTGGAAAATCGTTGATTTTGTCGATTAAAATATGGGAGTTCTTTCCTCTTGTTTAATAATACTTCCATAATCTCTCACCGCCCGAAACGCCCGAATCCGACAGGCTTTTTTCGCCGCAGAAAAAATTTTAAAAAACGGGCGGAAAACGCTTGCTTTTTTTTGCAGATATGGTATAATCATAATACAAATCGGCGGGGATATAGCTCATCTGGTAGAGCGGTACGTTCGCAACGTACAGGTAACGTGTTCGAGTCACGCTATCTCCACCAACGCCGTAAGGCGATAAAACAAAACTTGCCGCGAATGCGCGGCAAGTTTTTTACGGGGGCATAGCTCAGTTGGTTAGAGCGCACGCTTCACATGCGTGAGGTCACAGGTTCGAGCCCTGTTGTCCCCACCACTTAAAACCTAAAACGAACTCCTTTTGCGAGAACAGTTTTAGGTTTTTCTTTTTGTCCCCGAATTTGCGTGCTTATGCCGTTAAAGACAGCGGGAATAAAAAATTTTGGTTTTCTACGGGCACAAGCGGAACAAAAGTACGGCATTTCAAGCATTACGACCAATCGGGCGTTGCGTTTAATAACGGGTTAACACTGCTCCGCCAAATATACGTTAAAAAGGCTTTTTTCATCACTGCATACAGAACAACATTTGAAAGCAAGAAAAATTTTCAACTTTTCAGTCTTATTCTCTCCCATCACTGGACTCGAAACGTTTTGATTTCGCGACGGTTAACGTTTGATTTTTTTCAAAAAATCAAAACAATCAAATACAGAATTGAAAAATGTGTGCTATAATAAAATTATGAATGTCGAAAATAAAATAAAAAAATGTGGTCTTTGCGGAGATTTACCCAAATTAACATACAATTCAATTAAACAAGGTAATTGTAATGTTTTAATTTTAGGAGAATCTCCCGCGAAAGACGGATGGATTCAAAGCGGGAAAGCATTTTATAATGCTCAGGGCAAATTGCAGGCGACAGGAAGGATATTGCAAAAATTATTAGAGATTTGTAATATTTCAATTGACAATATTAGTTTTACAGAGTGTTGTAAATGTATTATTGAGGATAGAACACAATTGCGTAAGTGTATTCATAATTGTCAACCAATACTTTTGGAACAAATTTCTAAAATTGATTGTGACATTATTTTGCCAATGGGACAATATCCAACCGAAGCTGTTCTTAATACAAAAATAAAAAGGTTAAAAGATTATATTGGAAAAATATTCCCAATAAAAATTTATAATAAATTAAAAGTAGTCATACCAATTTATCATACTTCACCGGCAAACCCTTTAGGTTATAAAGGAAACGTTGCTATTTTTGAAAAACTTAAAGATTATTTCAAATTAAGAGAGAATATTACAATAACGCCGTCCGAAGATAAAATAAAATAAAGCAAAAGTTATTTAAGTCCTTTGAGAGAGAAACTGCACATCCCGACTATCGATTAAATTGGACAAACGCAAATCCCACATATGAGAAAGCAGAACGATAGCGCACGAGACGAACCGTTTTACTTGCGCTTACGGCTGCGTTTATGATATATTATTTTTATGGACTGGTTCAATTATTACGGACTTGCCATTATGGCAGTCATCATGATTCCGAATATCGTTTACTTCGTCAAGCATAAAAACGATGCGGCGAATATCTATCCGAACAAAATCGTTTCCGTTCTGGAACAAATCGGAAGATACGGTTGCTTCGTTCTGATGATATTCAATATACCGTATACGTATTTTAATTTCTGGTTCGACCATGCGTTAACCGTCTATTTGTCCGTAAACGGCGGACTGTGCCTTCTGTATCTCATTTTCTGGGCAGTCTGCCGGAAGAGAAACGACAAACTGAAAGCCGTATCCCTTTCCGTACTGCCGTCGTGCATCTTTTTGTTCAGCGGCATCATGCTCGCTTCCGTTCCCCTCGTCTTCTTTTCCGCCGTCTTTGCCGTAAACCATATCCTAATCAGTTGCAAAACCGTGTCTGCCGACAACCGAAAAAAGAAATATACGAAGAAAGATAAGCTGAGGGACACCGTACTCCTGATATTCGTCATCGTTTTATTTGCCGCTGCCGTGATCGGCACGTTGTTCGGCGGCCATAACGGCAGCGTTTTTCCACTCTAAATTACTGTATAATAAGAAAAAGGAGGGCTCTGCCCTCCTTAATTGTTTACGTTGGTCACGCCGTATCAGAGTCCCACGGGCGTTTCGGGTTACCGCCGCCCTGCGCCTTCCGTCCAAACGCCCAACAGAAATTTCACGGGAATAATGGACGTACCGATACGAATGGATTCCCATTCTTCATTTTCGACATTTCTTTCGCTTTTTCTATCGCCCGTTCGGAATATCCGACGAGATACTTTGCATCCTGCAAAAAAGTGCTTCCCGCTTCGCTCAGACGCCTTCGGGAAGTTGCCGTTTTCCGCAACCGATATATACGCAACCGACTGCGGATGATTTCATTTCTCCCCCCTGACGATAGCATTTACTTTTCTTTGACGGCTGTTCGACTTCCGAACGGCTATATTTTATCAAAAAAGAAAATGGAACGCAAGCCGCCGTTGCGCTCCCTTCCCCCGATTTATCCGTTTATGCCGAAAATGCGTTTCAAATCGTAAAAATTATAGGGGTAAGCGTTCGAGCCCTCGAAAACTTCCTCCCCCCCGTCCGCAAACGTGAGACGCAGGCTCCATTGGAAACCGTCGAGAATCGCATGATTGACATACGACGCACGCCACTCGCCGAGATAAAGTCCTTTCAACTCGCTTATCAGACTCTCCTTCGACGCAAAAGCCGGCTCCTCCCGTTCGCCGTCGCGGCGCGAGAACACCTGCTTTTTTACCGCTTCCCCCTCCCCGAAGATAAGCGTAACGTACGTAAAGCCGCCGAGAAAGCCGCCGTATTCGTAGCGCGCTTCCCGTATGTTTTCCAGTTTCGCCTCTATTGCTTCCCCGCGGCGTTCCGCCTCCGTCGGTTCGTACCCGCCGCGCCGTTTCAATATCCAAACAAGCGAGCGCAGCGTCTCCCGATGCTCGGCAAGCGTGCGGCGCATTTCCCGCGTCGCAGACGGATAAATAGCGTTGCTTATTTCCGATTTTAAAATTTCAATTGCGTTGCGTTCGTCCGCAAGCATTTGCAGCAGTTCTTCTATCTCTTTGTCCGAATAGCGTTCGTTTGCATTATCCACAGGCGCACCTCCCGCAGATATTATAACGGGTTTTCCGCCGTTTGTCAATCCCCCGCTTGCGCTTCTTCCCGCACCTCTGTTTGCTCATCCGCTTTATGCGCCCTTTCGCGCTTTCTCAGCCCGAGGAAGAAGACCACGGTCAACCCCGCAGTAACGAGAATCGCGACCGAGTCGGCAACGGGCGCCGCCCAAAGGACCCCCTCGATCCCGAGCGCCATAGGCAAGGTAATTATCAGCGGAACGAAGCAGACGAGATCGCGGATCAAAGACACGAGCATGGCAAATACCGGCTTGCCCACCGCCTGAAAAAAGATGGACGACATCTTGATCATGCCGGTAAAAGTTACGAACATAAGAAAAATACGGAACGTCTTTCTGCCGAACTCCCAATACAACTCGGGGTTTGAAAACTTCGGCTCGCCGAAGATCCGCACCACCGCGTCGGGCGCAGCCTCGAACAGCACGGTAAACAGCAACCCAATTGCCACCGTCGAGAGCAGAATATTGCAATACAGCTTCTTCACCCTTCCGTAATTTTCCGCGCCGAGGTTGTAACCGATGATCGGCTGGCAACCCAGCACGATGCCCACCACGATATTGATGACGACGGTAAACACCTTGCTTTCGATTGCGACGATCGCAATGGGAATATTTTCGCCGTACTGCGACGCACCGCCGTATTTCACCAGCATGATGTTGCACACGAGCGAGATGATGACTATCGACATCTGCGTAATAAAGGAGGAAAGCCCGAGCTTAATTGCCTCTCCGAACGATTTAAAATGCGGAATAAAGCTCTTTAAGGTCAGTTTGAAGGTTTTCGAACGGAACAGATAAACGATACCGATAACGAAGGATACCGTCTGCCCGATTACCGTCGCCCATGCGGCGCCCGCCATACCCCAACGGCAGACAAAAATGAAAATCGGGTCGAGAATAATATTTGTTACCGCACCCGCCAGCATGGAAAACATCGACCATGCGGGACAGCCGTCCGCCCTGATTACGGCGTTTATCATATTCGACAGCATAAAGATCGGGAAGAACGCCAATATAACGTTAAAATACTGCACTGCGTAGCCGATGCTTCCCTGAAAAGGTTCGCCGTTGATGTCCACGCCGTCGTGCGAAGCGCCGAACAGCGTTAAAAGCTGTGTTTTCAAGGGATAAAACACGGCGAGCAAAATGATACTGGCGGCAAGCGTAACCACCATGCTCGTACCCACGCACTTATGCGCGTTTTCGGTATCGCCCTTGCCCTGATGAATGTTTAAATACGCGGCGCACCCGTCGCCCGCCCACCATGCAAACGCCTGCGCGATAATGAATATCGGAAATACGACGCCCGTTGCCGCATTGCCCAAATCGCTCAATTCGCTGTTTCCGACGAAAATTTGATCGACGATATTGTACAGCGCGCTGACGAGCAGCGACAACACACAGGGAATGCAAAATTTCAGCATGAGCTTGGAAATTTTTTCCGTACCCAAATCATATGATGTTTTCACTTTTACTTCGCCGCTTTTTTTACCGAACATACCCGCCTCCAAGTGTTATTACAATAAAAAAGGAGCGTGGAATTTGCTGAAATTCTACGCCCTTTTGCCGTTCAACAGAATATAATTTTATCACGTTTTTTAAACTTTGTCAAACGAAATTTAAAATATTTCAGCTATTTTCCGCGCGCGTACGGTATATAAATGAAATTGATAAACCTAATACTGCCATTGGTGCGGTATAATTAAAATTATAAAAACCGCAAGACCGGCGATAAGACAGACCACACCTACAATACGATAGTTGAAATTATATAAAAAGGTAGATTTTTCTTTCCACCTTTCCATACTCTTTTTCGTTCGGATTTTTCGTTCATATTCACTCCGTGTTAAGTTGAAATTTATCGTTTTTATTTCGACTGTTTCGTAGTTGCTTCCAACTTAAAAATCACAGGACGCAAACCGTCGTTGCAACTGCAAATTGCTACGCCTTTTTCTTTTATCCAATCTCCGTAGTAAAATTACTGCTCCTGCACTCCGTGTGCCAATGCAAAAACATACTGATAAATTGCTTTCCACGCTTCATCGCACAATCCGTCGGGTTTTGCATAATCGGCATAGAATACCTGCCCCGCTTTATGAAAGGGACAAGTGGATAAACCTTCCACCCCATATTGTTCCGCCAATTCTTTATCAAGTGTAGTTTTTAGAACTGTTATTTTTACTTTGTTCATTTTACGACTCTTCGCTACATTACTGTTTATCGTACAATCATTATAGCATATTTATTGCGACGAAGCAAGAGAAAGCGCGGCTTGCTGTACTTGCAAGCCGCGCTTTTTACTTATTACCGAGATAAAAAGTAAATCCGAACCGCTCACTTGTAACAAGTAAACAATTCGGATTATACTCTTTTGGTGCACCAAGACAGACAGAGATTGAACCCGAAATATCTATTTGTAAACGGGTATGCGGGTTTTATCGCTGAAAGGTAAGGAAAAAGCACAAGGTTGAAACGCCTTGTGCTTTTTCTATTGCCCACCCAAGAGAACCCACCCAGCAAGCCGCTAAAACGGACTTTCGCCGTCATCATCAAGCGGTATTAAAGTTGTTATAGTCTTTTCTATCGGTTTGCCCGTATGCTTGTTTACGGGCGTATCTTTGCTTATGTCGAAATTATATACAGCCGTTATACGCCGTAAGAACGCCGCCCACGTTGTAGGCTCGGACTGTTGTATTTTGGTGTATTGCTCTGTAAGCGGTATATTAGAAACGATATACACCGTATCATAGCAAGCCACGCGGTTAAAATGCCGCCCGTGTATTCGTATCGGTTGCCCGTCCAGATAATCAAGTATTTCCGAGATTTTGAACGAACTCCGAAACTCGTCCAAAAACAATATTTTTTCGCCGTTGTAATCGTCTATCCAGCCGAACTCATAATTTGTCGTTCTGTAAACGTCGTCATAGCCGTGTTTACTGAAAACGTAACTTGTCTTTCCGCAACCCGCAGAGCCGTAAATATAATTTACTTGCATTTTGCGGAATTGCCGTTTGTACTTGTTTTCCAAATATGCTTGTCTGTATTCTTTCGCCCATTTCATTACCCTAATAAAGCGGTTGCCGTGCT
>CAJUOI010000033.1 GCA_910588615.1 uncultured Christensenellaceae bacterium
GCGGCGCCCGCGTTCGACGTACAGGCGCTTCTTACGGGAATGCAGGAAAGCATGGGCAGCATGATCACCGCGCTCCTTCCCGCAACGGCGGGCGCAAACGCGAACGGCGAAAGCGAAACGGTAAAATTATTGCTTGCGCAGAATTCGGAGATGATGGACAGATTGAACAATCAGCCCGCGCCC
The DNA here is from genome assembly GCA_910588615.1 of uncultured Christensenellaceae bacterium. Taxonomy (GTDB): domain Bacteria; phylum Bacillota; class Clostridia; order Christensenellales; family Borkfalkiaceae; genus Gallimonas. Next base: position 184 of record CAJUOI010000033.1, read on the forward strand.
GATACGAGCGCTGCGGACGAACGCATCCGCGAGCTTGAAGAGCGAATGGCGGAGCAGCAGCGGCTTGCCGATGAACGCTTGCAAGCGGAGCGGGCAGAGGCGCTGCACCGCGAGGAAGAGGCGCGCAAAACGCAGCAGGAAATGTTGAAACGGCAGGAAGAGATGTTCCGTCAGTTTATGGAGAGGGACAATACCCCCCCAACGGTAGGCGGCGTGGGGACAAACACGACTAATTCCTTCGTCTATGAAGTAGAAGAAGAGAAGCTCTCCATTGACCGCCTGACGCTTGCCGAAGCATACGAAGCGATGAACGCCAACGCGAAAAAGCTGTTCGACGACCTTGTGGCGTACGTAACCTCGAAGCCTGAAACGGTGGAGAGCGACGGCAAGTACGCGATCTCGTTCAAGTACCGCGCGAAGGCGCTGTTCAAGCTGGTCATCAAGCGCGGGATCCCGACGATGAACTATTCGACGGAGGGCGAGCAGCTGCGCCAGATCAAGCGCGACGCGGCGGCAAGCGAGGGTTTGAAAGTGCGCTTCAAGCTATCGGAATTGCAGGTAATGGACAGCTCGACGTTCGACGTCGCCAAAGAGGTCATCAAGGTCTGCATGGAGCAGATCGACAAGGACATCGAATTCCTCAAAGAGCAGAAGGCGGCAAAAAGAAGAAAACCTAAGGAATAAGGTTAAAGTAAAAAATCCCCCGAAGATTCGGGGGATTTTTTTGCGGGGCGTTTGTTTTCGAATGGCGGTGGGAGAGGGGCTCAGAATGACCGAAAGGGAGGCGAAGCCGCAAGTCGCTCAATCCACAGATTCAATCAGTTCGCAGTCGTATAACGTCGGGTTGAACGATTCTTCGCTCGGATACAGAAATTTTTCGTCCAAAGTGAAATCCGCGGGCAGCGTCTTGGGCGTGTAGCCCGTAAGTTCCTTAAAAATACGGTTGAAGTTCCGTACCGTGCCGAAGCCGCACTTTTCCGAAACGTCCGTTATCAAATCCTCGCCCGCGTGCAGCAGCTTCACCGCCTGCATCGTGCGCGCGAAATTCAGATATTGCGAAAAGGTGATGCCCGTCGCCGCATGAAAGTAACGCGAAAAATACGCGTCGCTCATGTTCATGAACGCTGCCGCGCCGTCGAAGGTGTAGTCGCTGCAATTTTCGCTCACGTCCTCCAAGAGCCGTTTGAACGTTTTCGAAGTGTCTGTTTCCCGACGCGAGGTCAGCGGTTCCCCCCGAAATATCCTTACCATCAGCCTCAGTACTTCGCTTGCCGCCTCCGCGCCGTAAAATTCCTGTTTGCCCAATAGGATAGAGCGCAGCTTTGCGTACGCCGCGGGGATTTCGTAATCGCCCGAAAGCTTGGGCGAGAGTAGCCGCACGTCCCCCAAGTAGGGCTTTACGATGCCGTAATCGAAGATGATCAGCGTTAAAACCGTTTCCCTGTCGCGCGCACGCTGAAAATGCACCTGCCCGCTGTCTACAAAGAGCGCGTCGCCCTGCTTTAAGCGGTGCGTGCGTTTTTCGCAGTTGACGTCGATGCTTCCGTTGTCTACGTAAATAAGTTCGCAGTCGTAATGCCAGTGCAGAAGATTGTGCGAATTTCTGTATTTTCCCGCCCAGACCTTGGTCGACTGAATGTAATTCCTGATTTCCCGTTTTGCTATCATAAAACCACCTTTTCTTTTATTATAAAATAAAATAATTCACTTGTCAATCAACACAGGTCAATAAATGTCTATTTTTCGACAAGAGGTTGCTTGAATTTGTTATGTGAATCGTGTATAATGATATACGAAGAACGAAAGGAGACGCCGCCGTGTGTACCAATCGTTTGATGAATTAGTTCTTCCTCATTCCCCCTATATGATAGGACAGAGAGGCGGCAGTTGCCGCCTCTTTGTCATAAACAAAACTTTTTTCGGGAATGAGAAGGGAGGGTTATGACCTGTTTGGAAATCGTAAAGAAGCTCGTCGGGTTCGCGCGCGCAAAGCTTATGCTCGACAAGCGGAACGAACTGTACGCGCGCAACGCGGTCCTCGGCATTCTGGGCTTGGAGTCCTACGCCGACGAAGGCGCGCCGTACGCGGGCGAAAGCTCTGCGCAGCTTTTGTCCCTTTTGACGGAGGCGGGCACGAAGGAAGGACTCTTTTCGGAAGAGGACGCCGAAAGCGTTACCGACGCCGTGATGGGCGCGCTGATGATCTCCCCGAAGGAGACGGACGAGGCGTTTGCGCTCCGTTTAAGAAATTCGTCCGTGCGCGCGATGGATTGGTTTTACGAGTACTCCGTCAACGCAGATTACGTCAAAAAGGAAAAACTTGATAAAAATCCCCGTTTTCGGGCGAAAAACGGGTTGATCGTTACCATCAATCTCGCCAAACCGGAATTCCGCGATCCCCAAAAGGCGGCAAGCGGAAATGCGACGAAGGGGGGGTATCCCAAGTGTTCCATTTGCCGCGAGAACGAGGGCTGGGGCGGAAGGAATAAGCGGACTCTGCGCACGGTGTCCTTGAAGCTGGGCGGCGAAAATTGGTTTTGGCAGTATTCGCCCTACGGTTATTTCAAGCAGCACGGCATTGCGGTCAACTGCGAGCATACGCCCATGCACGTGGATAAGAACACGTTCTTGAAGCTTATGGATTTCGTGGATAGCTTCCCGCATTACTTTTTGGGCTGCAACGCGCCTCTGCCGCGGATCGGCGGCAGCGTTTTGGCGCACGACCATTTTCAGGGCGGCGGGGAGCGTCTGCCCATCTTCGACGCGAAGAGCGCGATCGACATGAGGCACAAGAGCTTTCCCGACGTGGCGGTGTCCGTGCTCGACTGGTTCGGTACGGCGGTGCGGCTGACAGGCGTCAACCGCGAGGCGATCGCGGTCCTGTCCGAATACGTCCGCACGAGCTGGCTGAACTACCGCAACGACGCGCTCGGGATCATCCCCGAGGACGCGGACGGCGTGCACAGCGCCGTCAGTCCCACGGTCGTCAAGTCCGGAAAAGAGTACGAAATGACGCTGATCCTGCGCAACAACGTTACGAGCGAGCAGTATCCCGACGGCGTGTTCCACGCGCATCCCGAATTTCACGTCATAAAGAAGGAGTCCATCGGACTCATCGAGGCGCAGGGACTGTTCATTCTCCCCGGACGGCTGAAAGCGCAGCTTGCCGAGCTTGCAAAGTCGATTGCGGCGGGTAAGCTTTCGGACGGTTCTAAGGAGTTTCGGTTGCTGTACGACGAAATTACGCAGTCGGGCGAAACGTTTTCCGAAGAGACGGCGTCGGATGCGATCAACGAGGAACTTGGCAGCATCTGTCAACGGATCCTGAACAATACGGCAGTATTCAAAACACACCGCGAAACGGCGGAATTTCTCCAAGGAGTAGGATTTTATGCAATTTAACGGCTACGATTATAAGGTATCGGCGGCAGGAAGAGTGAATTTGATCGGCGAGCACGTCGATTATTGCGGCGGCAAGGTTCTGCCTGCCGCGCTGAGTATGCGAAACACCGTATATATCCGCCCGAACGGCACGGATAAAATCAATCTGAGCTGGACGGATTTGCCCGACAAAATCGAGCTCGACGTCAACAGGCTCGGCGAATACCGTCATTTGAAGCACGCTAAGTATCAGGCGGGGAGCCTGTATCTGTGGCAGCAGGCAGGACATAAGATCGTAGGGTGCGATATGTTGCACGACTGCACCGTTCCCTTCGGAAGCGGACTGTCCTCGTCGGCGGCGATCGAGGTTTCCACGATTGCGGCGATGGCGACGGCGGCGGGAGAAAAGCCCGACTCGGTGGAGATCGCCCTCGTCGCACAGAAGGCGGAGCGCGAGTACGCGGGCGTTAACTGCGGAATTATGGATCAGTACGTGTCCGCAAACGGAAAGAAGGATTGCGCGATTTTGCTCGATTGCAAAACGCTCGAACGCGAATACGTGCCCGTGCGTTTGGGCGACTGCGAAATCGTTATAGCGAACTGCAACAAGCCGCACAATCTTGTGGAGAGCAAATATAACGAGCGCCGCGCAGAGGTGGAGAGCGCGCTTGAAATTTTAAAGACGAAGACGGAGATTTCCTGCCTTGCCGATTTGACGGTAGAGGACTTCGAAAAATACGGCGCCGCCCTGCACGGCAAAATCAAAGACCGTGCGCGCCACGTCGTGGAGGAATGCGACAGAGTGCGCCGCGCCGTCAAGGCGATGAGGTCGGGCAAGACGGAGGAGTTCGGCAAATTGCTTGCCGCATCGCACGCGTCCCTTCGGGATCTGTACGAGGTTACGGGCAAGGAGCTCGATTCGCTGGCGGGTGCGGCGAACGCGCACGAGGCGTGCCTCGGCTCGCGCATGACGGGCGCGGGTTTCGGCGGCTGCACGGTATCGCTCGTGAAGAAAGAGGGCGTGGAGGACTTTAAAAAGTTCGTTGCGGCGCGCTACGAGAGCGAAACGGGCTACAAACCGACCTTTTACGAGGCGGAGCTTTCGGACGGAATTATCCGCGAAGGCGTTTAAATCGGGTGAAAAATTTTTATAAATAAATCGGGAGGAAGTATGAAGGTTTTAGTTACGGGCGGTGCGGGCTTTATCGGATCGCATACCGTCGTGGAGTTGTTGAACGCAGGATACGAAGCGGTGGTTGCGGATAATCTATGCAACGCTTCGGAGGAGAGTTTGAAGCGCGTCGAAAAGATCACGGGCAAAAAGGTTGCTTTTTACAAGGTTGACGTGCGCGACCGCGCGGCAATGGAAAAGATTTTCGCCGATGAAAAAATTGATTGGGTCATTCACTTCGCGGGATTGAAAGCCGTCGGAGAAAGCTGCAAAAAGCCCGTGGAGTATTACGATAACAACCTTGTTTCCACGCTCGTATTGCTCGAAGTCATGCGCGACGCGGGATGCAAGAATATTGTATTCTCGTCGTCTGCGACGGTGTACGGCGACCCGAACGAGCTCCCGATAAAGGAAACGACTCCGCTCAATCCCACAACAAACCCTTACGGCACCTCCAAGGTGATGCAGGAGATGATGCTGAAGGACGTATACGCGGCGGATAACGGATGGAATATCGTGCTTTTGCGTTATTTCAACCCCGTCGGCGCGCACGAAAGCGGGCTTATCGGCGAAGATCCGAAGGGGATCCCCAACAATTTGATGCCCTACGTAGCGCAGGTGGCAAGCGGAAAGCTACAGCGTATCGGCGTGTTCGGCAACGACTATCCTACCCCCGACGGCACGGGCGTGCGCGACTATATCCACGTCGTTGATCTGGCAAAAGGACACGTTGCCGCAATCAAAGCGTTAAAGACGGCGGGCGTGCACGTATACAATCTCGGTACGGGGCACGGATACAGCGTTCTGGATATGATCCGCGCCTTTGAAAAGGCGTGCGGAAAGACCCTTCCTTACGATATCAAGCCGCGCCGCGCGGGAGACATCGCTTCTTGTTACGCTTCGAGCGAGAAGGCGGAGAAGGAACTCGGATGGAAGGCGGAATACGACCTTGAAAAGATGTGTCTCGATCAGTGGAATTGGCAGAAGAATAACCCCAACGGGTACGAAAACTAACGGATAAAACATCCCCCAAACGACTTCGGGGGATGTTTTTATTTGTTTTGCTTTGCCTGCCGTTCGCGCATTTTTTTACGGTAGGACAGGGGTGTGAGATTGCCGAACTTGGAAAAGAGGACGATGAGTCCCTTCGAATCTGCGTAGCCGACTTCGCGCGCGACTTCCGCCACGGACATATCGGTATCGGCAAGAAAGCGGCAGGCAAAGGCGTATTTCTGTTTTAAGATATACGATTGAACGGATTGCCCGACGTACTTCTTGAACAGGCGTTCGAGGTATATCTGGCTGAACCCGAAGCGCCGCGCGACCTCGGCGGGCGAGGGCAGGGGACAGGTGTACAGAATATAGCACAATATTTTTTCGATCAGCTTCGGATATTTGTTCTGTGCCTCCACGTTGCGCAGCCGCAGCAATTCGGTTAATAGGCAGTAAATCGTACGCGACTGCGTGTAAAATCCGTCCTCGGTGTCTACGGCGGCGGTAAAGCTGTTAAAGCTGTCCGTTAACAGCTTTGCGGGCACACCGTGAATGACAAAGTCTCCCTTTTCGAGATAGGCGTCGTAAATCTGCTTGACCTGTCCGCCGAGCAGGTGAAAATAAATGATTTCCGTTTTGTCCTCGAGCGGCACGATTTCGTGTTCGTTCACGAGGTGCAAAAAGCAAAGATCGCCCTCGGTTACCTGCATTTCGCGCCCGTCTACCGTCAACTTGTACGCGCCGCCCACGACGAAATTCACCATGTACAGATTGATGTCCTGACGCTTCATGTAGTAACCTATTTTCCAGGTTTCCCGTCCTGCGGAGGTTGCATAATAAAGCAATTCCTTGTTTTGCGGCGTCGTCAGCCAGGGCAGCCGTTGGGTCTGGTTTTCGTAAAACGAAAAATTTGATTGGATAATGGGCATAGAATTTTTTCCGTAAAGTTTATTTTTTAGAATTTTCGGTTTAATTATTCTATTGAACGAATCTTTTTTCTCTATTATAATGTTTTTATCAGAACTTGTCAAGGAGAAAAATTATGGGTAAAAAAATTCGTTGGCTCGTTGCGACGCTGCTTGCGGCGCTTTGTTTTGCGTGCGTTTTCGCCGCCTGCCGGAATACGCCGAAGCCCTCCGAGGGCGAAACGCAGCATCCGTCGGCGGTAAAGGAAATCACGTTGTCGGGCATGAAAACGGAGTATGCGTACGGCGAGGCGTTTACTGCGCAGGGACTGGTGGTTACGGTGGTGCGCGAAAACGGGGACAGCTATCGGGCGAAGAAATCGGAATACGAAGTCGATTCTTCCGCGTACGACGCGGAAACGTCGGGGGAGTACGAAATCACCGTTACGCTGAAAAACGGCGGAATTTCCGAAAAGTATGCGGTAACGGTTGCGAAACCCGTGCCCGTAGCAACGAAAATCACGCTTTCCGGAATGAAAACGGAATTCGAATACGGCGAAGCGTTTTCGTCGGACGGACTGAAGGTAACGGTTTCGCTTTCCAACGATACGGAGTATGCCGCAAAGAGCACGGAATACGAATTGGATTTTTCGGCGTACGACGCGTTTGCCCCGAACGAATACGGCATTATCGTAAAGCTGAAAAATACCGTTCTTTCCAAGACCTATACGGTTACGGTGAAGGAGGAGCCCGAATATTCGTGGGAGGATGACGGCGCGTTGAAAATTCTGACGATCGGCAACAGCTTCTCGGATGATACCATGGAATACGCATGGCAGATTGCCGACAGCTTGGGCGTAAAAGAAATCTATCTTGGCAATCTCTATATCGGCGGCTGCACGCTGGACACGCATGCGTCGAACGCCGCAAACGACAGCGCGGCGTACGAGTACCGCGTGAATTCGAACGGGACTTGGAGCACCGCCAAATCCTACCGTATGGGGGATGCGATCGCTTCCTGCGATTGGGACTTCGTGTCGCTGCAACAGGCGAGCGGCAGCAGCGGTGTTGCTTCGACCTACGGCAAGGTGCAGCAGCTCGTCGATTACGTGAGGAGCAAGCTTCCGAAAACCGCGCACGCGAAAATCGTGTGGAATATGACGTGGGCGTATCAGTCGACGAGCACGCACGCCGAATTTTCCAAGTACGGCAATTCGCAGGAGACGATGTACTCCAAAATCGTCGAAGCGGTTCAGGGCAATATCTTAACGAATAGAAATATTTCCGCCGTCATCCCCTGCGGCACGGCAATCCAGAACGCGCGCACCTCTTATCTGGGAGATTCGCTTACGCGCGACGGCTATCATCTTACGCTCGATACGGGGCGGTATATCGCGGGGCTGACGCTCATACACGCATTGACGGGGCTGTCTGTGGAAAATATCGCGTATATTCCGTCGGGCGTTGTGGCGGAGGATGCGAAAATCGCAACGGAGAGCGCGGCAAACGCAGTGAAAACGCCCTTTGCGGTAACGCCCTCCGCTCACACGCAGGAGTCGCTGTTCGACGCGGAGAACTACACGGCGTTCGATTACGACCTGACGCTCGGCTTTTACGACAGCACGTATGCGCCCGAATGTCTCAACGTCCGCACGGACGTGGAGGGGTTGAGCAACAAATTTTACGCTACCAAGCGGTTTACGCCCGAAGAATTGCCCGTCGGCACCGTCATCACCGTTGCAAGCGGTTGGCAGTACCGTCCGGAGGCGTGGAAGGGCGAAGAAAGGCAGTCCTCCCGTCCCGCCAACGTAACGACGCGCGTCGTTACGGTTACGCCGGAGTGGTGGAACGGATACGGGAAGCGCGCGTTCAACGTGTCGAAAGTGGGCACGCCCGTCATCGAAGGGAAGGAAGCCGAGGCGAAGGCGGCGTTCAGGATCTATCTGCCTAAAGCAACGACGGAAGCGGTGCTTTCCGAAATGGGCTACGCTAAACTCACGTTCGATTTAACGCAGGGCTTTTACAACAGCACGGATAAGGTCAATTACGCTACGGTGATTGCAAACAACGCGTCGCTGAGTCCCAAATTTTATGCGACCAAACGCTTTACAAAGGAGGAATTGTCCGTAGGCTCGGTCATCATCGTCGAAAGCGGATGGCAGTACCGCCCCGAATACTGGAAGGAGGACGCCGTGCAAGCGGCGCGTCCCGCAAACGTTACGATCCCGCTGACGGTCGTGGACGACGCATGGTGGGAAGGGTATCTTTACAGGGCGTTCAATCTCGGTAAAACCGATTCGTCCCCGATCGCGGGGCAGGAGGCGGCGGCAAGAGCGGCGTTTGCAATTTACGTGCCGAAAGCCGAATAAAATATGTTTTAAAAAAGGCTTGACAACCTCAAAGAATTATATTATAATGATATTATTCACAGGAGGTAACGATAGGTATGAAAAACGGTTTGCGTAAAATTTGCGATGTATTGGCTAAGATTTTGGCAATCGTTCTGTTGATTGTCTTGATCGTACAATTATTGGATGCGAATCTTCATTTTTTGGATAAGGTTCCCGTTTTGCTGAATATTTTCAAGGGAGTGTTCTACTACGGTGTGCTTATCCTGATCGCGCTCGTCGGGTTGGAAGCGGTGTTCAGCGCGCGCCATCCGATTGTCTGGCTGATTATTTTCGGCATCTTGCTTGCCGCGGCGATCATTCTGATGTTCTTCCCCGGCACGTTCCAGAACTTTATGAATTTTGTCAAGAAATCTTGATCTTAAACGGGAAACCCGCCTTAACGGCGGGTTTTTTCATGGAATTTTTTTAAAATGCGTTGCTTTCTTTACTTGTTTGTGTTAAGATAGTGATAATACTTCGGGAGCGTGTATTATGTCAACGGAAAAAACGGAAGAAAGCAAAGAAATTCAACAAACTTCCGCAGAGGAACCGCAGAGGGAAGGGGATGCGGACGGCGGCAAAACGCAAAAAAGAAAAGCAAAGGAAAAGAAAAAGGGCAATCGGAATTCCCGGTCGGTCTTGAAAAGCCTGATGCTGACTGCGGTATTGCCGGTGTTGGGCTCGGGTCTTATCCGCTTTCTCGGCGTCAATATCTTCGTTACGCCCAATAAGTTTGCCCCCGGCGGGGTGAACGGCGCGTCCGTCCTGCTCGAAGCGGTAACGGATTGGAACTGGGGTATCTTTCTTTTGATATTCAACGTTCCGCTGTTCTTTCTGGCGTTCTTCTTTCTGGGCAAACGCGAGGCGATTTTGTCTACGCTCTCCATGCTTTTGACCGCAGGCATTTCCATTCTGGTGCGCTACGTTCCCGCAATGCAGTTTCTGCCCGCATACGGCGGGGACGGAAACGTTGCGCACGGCTTGCTCGGCGCCGTTGCGGGCGGTATTTTCCTCGGGATCGCGCTGGCGATCATGATTAAAAGCTGCGGCACTTCGGGCGGAACGACGGTGCTCGCTTCGCTCGTCAACAAAAAATTTCGCAACCTCAGCGTCAGCGGCTTAACCTCGGTGCTGGATGCGATCGTCGTGCTGTCCTCGGTTTTCGTATATAACGACGGCTCGTTTACGAGCGTTCTCGACCCCGTGCTGCTTGCGCTCGTGTCCCTGTTTGTAACGAGCAAGATGAGCGATGCGATCCTGCACGGCTTTAAGACCGCATATAAGTTTGAAATCATTACCGACTGCCCCGAAGAGCTCGCCGAGGAAATCATGCGCGAAACCCGCCACGGCGTTACCAAAATGGAGGCGGAGGGAATGTACTCGCACGAGGGAAAGAGTTTGCTCGTGTGCATCATCCGCAAACGCCAGATCGCGCAGTTGCAGCGCATCATAAAGAAGTACCCCGGAACGTTTGCGTACTTCACGTCCACTTCGGAAGTGTACGGCAGATTCGTAAAATAAAAGGAAGAGTTGCCCCGTCGGAGTTCCGACGGGGCGTTTGATACGCGCGGATCCGTGGTATAATAATTATATGAACAAAATTTACGATACGGCGATTGTCGGCGGCGGCATTGCGGGCTTTTCCGCCGCGCTTACCGCAAAGAGCTTAAAGCTCGACTACGTGTGGTTCGGGGAGAAGGCTTTCGGCAAAAAGACGGCTTCCGCGGAGTACGTACGCAACTATCCGTCGTTTACGGGCGGCGGCGCGGAGTTTTCCGCGGCGCTCGAAAAGCAGAAGGCGGCGGAGGAAATCGTATTGACCGAACGCAGGATCGACGGCGTATACAAAGCGGCGGAGGGATTCTTTCTCACGTCGGGCGAAGAGAACTATACGGCGCGAACGGTGATTCTCGCAACGGGCGTCGAGCTCGGCGCGGGCGTAAAGGGCGAGCGGGAGTTTCTCGGCAAAGGCGTGAGCTACTGTGCGGTGTGCGACGGCGCGCTGTACCGCGGCAAGAGGATTGCGGCGCTCCTCTCATCGGACGATGCGGAGGAGGCGGAGTACCTTGCCTCGTTTGCGGAGGAGGTGCTGCTGTTTTCCGCAAAGCCCGTGCAGGTTAAGGCGAAGAACATAAGAACGGTTGCCGAAAGGGTCGTAGCCGTCGAGGGGGAAAAGCGCGTGGAGCGCGTCGTAACGGGCGCGGGCGCCTACCCCGTTTCGGGGGTGTTTTTTCTCGGGAAGGCGTTGCCGCCCGACGTGCTGTTTGCGGGACTGAAAACGGAAGGCGCAAGCGTTGTCGTAGGGCGCGGCGGTGAAACGAGCGTGAAGGGCGTGTTTGCCGCGGGCGACGTTACGGGCAAGCCCTATCAGTTCGCCAAGGCGGCGGGCGAGGGTTGCGTTGCGGCATACAGCGTGAAAGACTATTTAAAATCGGGCAAAAAAGATGAATAATCGGTGTAATTTTTGCCCGAACGCTTGATATTTCGTACGCTATCGCGTATAATAGTATCATATTTGCAGGTCGGTAAGTCGGCTTCGGAGGCGAAAAATGACCTATCGTCAACTCGAACAGTATCTGCGCACCGAAAAGTGGCGCGCGGACGCGGAGTGCGGCGCGGATATGTGCGGCAGGTACGCACGTTGCGCCTATTGCGACCGCTCGTCCGTTTATCCCTGCGCTTACGCTTTCGACGCGCTTGTGCGTACGGTGGGCTTGGAAGGCGAGGGGATTCCCGAATGGGTCGTTCCCGAACCGCCCGTGATCGAACGCTTCGGTACCGTTTACGCGGAATCCGACGGCGCGGAGCAGTATCGACCGGAGCTTTTCGCGGAGCCCGCACCGCAGGCGCAGGGAAACGAAGCGCCCGTTTTGGACGAAACGCAGGCGCAGGAAACTTGCAAGGAAGTGCGTAAAAGAACGATACCCGCACCGAAAGAAACGCCCCGTCCGCGCGGCGTTATCAAGATAAATAAGATTTCGGGGGATGCGTGCGTCCTCAAACTCAAACGAAAACGAAAATAAATATTTCATATCACGGAGGATTTGTTTTTTCATGGGCGACGGCAGTCCGGACGGCAGTATAATTGGCAGTCTTTTGGCAGGCGGAAATTTGGCAGGCGGGTTGATAGGGTTGATCATTGCCCTCGTCGTACTCGTTGTTCTGTCGGGGGTATTCAGCGCGACGGAAACGGCGTATACAAGCTTCAGTACCGTGCGTATGCGGCGCATTGCGCAGAAAAAGCGCACGGCGCGCGTGGCGTTGAAGATGAGCGAGGATTTCAACAGGGTTTTAACCACGCTCCTTATCGGCAACAACATCGTTAATATTGCCGCGGCTTCCATTTCCACCGTCATCTTTACCAAGGTGTGTGGCGAGGGCTTGGGACCTACGATTTCCACCGTTGTACTGACGGTAGTCGTACTTATATTCGGCGAGGTTACGCCCAAGACGCTTGCGCGCGAAGCGCCCGAAAAATTTGCGCGCTTTATGGCGTATCCGCTTCTCGTCTTATCGTGGTTTTTCTATCCTCTGACCTTTTTGTTTTCACTCTGGAAAAAGCTTATCTTCTGGATGTTCCGCCTGAACAAGGGGAAGTCGAAGGTAACCGAAGAGGAATTTAAAATGATCGTATCCGACGTTAAGGACGAGGGCACGCTCAACGAAACGGAGCACGATCTGATCACCAAGACCCTGCGCTACGACGAGTTGCACGTCGGATCGTGCATGATTCCGCTCGACAGGGCGATCACGGTGGAAATCCGCGACAACCCGCACCTCGTGTACCGTATTTTCCGCGAGACGAACTTTTCGCGCATCCCCGTGTATAAGGGTACGAAACAGAATATCATCGGCGTTCTGTACCGCGCCGATTTCTATGAAAATATGCTGGCGGGCAGGCGCAACTTCGACAACATCGTGCGTCCCGTGTCGTTTACGACGACGGACGTTAAAATTTCCAACCTGATGAAGCAGATGCAGACGCGCCGCGAGCACATGATGATCGTGGGCGCCGAGGGGAATTCGCTCGGGCTGATCACCCGCGAGGACATCGTAGAAGAGCTGTTGGGGGACATCGACGACAAGTACGACTTAACGCCCGTAACCTCGCCGCTGTATCCCTATATTCCCGAACCGGAAACGCCCGAAACGGTGGACGAAACGGAAGAATAAAATAAGAAAAGAAAAACGATGCGCACCCTGTGAAAGGTGCGCATTCAAATTGTTTTTCCCGTGAAAGTTAAGTGAATTTCAACGTTTATTGTTTCATTTCGTTGACAATCGGCGAAAAACGCGTGTATAATATTATTGTTTCTATATTTACAATGCGGAGGAAAAAATCGTGGAAAACAGCAAGTATCTCAATAAACTTCTGCTCACCGTAAAATTTATGGAGGAGCTGACTTTGATACCCGTAAACGTAAAGTTATCGCAGACGGAATTCCGTATGTTGCGGGAAATCATCATCGAAAAGGAACTTGGAAAGCAGATCATCTCGTCCGAGCTGTCGCGTCGTCTGGGAATTACGCGCTCCGCCGTTTCTCAGCTCGTAACGAAGTTGGAAGAACGCGGCGTGGTAAAACGAGTGGCTTCTCCCACCGACAGGAAGATTTTTTACGTGGATCTGTCGGATAAGGCGGCGGAGGAATTTCGCGGGCAGTGGGAACAGGCGAGCGCCTTCGTCGACCGTGTGGTAGAAGAATTCGGGGTGGAGAACACCGAAAATCTGATTGCTACTTGTGAAAAATTCGCGCAGACGCTGAAAACTGTGCGCAAGGAATTCGATTTCGGCGAACAGAAATAAGTTTCAGACAAGAAGGAGAGAAAAGCACGGTCTATGTTACAACTGATTGACGTAAAAAAAGACTATAAGGTTGCCGATACGCGCGTACACGCATTAAAGGGTATCAGCTTAAACTTCCGTGAAAACGAATTTGTATGTATTCTCGGTCAGTCGGGGTGCGGGAAAACGACTCTGCTCAATATTATCGGCGGTCTCGATCAGTACAGCGAAGGCGATCTCGTCATCGACGGAAAATCCACAAAAGAGTATAAAGACAGGGATTGGGACGTCTACCGAAACCACCGTATCGGCTTCATTTTTCAGTCGTATAATCTGATCCCTCATCAGACGGTGCTCGGCAACGTGGAAATCGCGCTGACGATCGCGGGCGTTTCCAAAGAGGAGAGGAAGGAGCGGGCGAAACAGGCGCTGGAGCGCGTGGGGCTCGGGGCAGAACTTCACAAGCGTCCCAATCAGCTTTCGGGCGGACAGATGCAGCGCGTCGCCATTGCGCGCGCCCTTGTCAACAATCCCGCGATCCTGCTTGCGGACGAGCCGACGGGCGCACTCGACAGCAAGACGAGCGTCGAGGTCATGGACCTCATCAAAGGGATCGCGGGCGAACGTCTCGTGATCATGGTAACGCATAATCCCGAGCTTGCGGAGGACTATGCCTCGCGCATCGTGCGCCTGAAAGACGGACTCGTCGAATCGGACAGCAATCCTTATATCGCGGAAGAGGCGGAAGACGGCAAGGCGCAGACGCAATCCCCGCTTCCCGAAGCGGATAACGCAGCCGAAGATTCGGAGAGCAAGACGGCGCCGAAGAAAGAAAAGAAGACGCGTACGCGCATGAGCTGGATTACGTCGCTTGCGCTCTCCGCCCGCAATCTGCTGACCAAAAAGGGCAGAACGGCACTTACTGCCATCGGCGGCAGTATCGGTATTATCAGCGTATGCCTCGTGCTTGCGCTGTCCAGCGGGTTCAACCATTACATCAAGCGTACCGAAGAGGATATGCTTTCCTACTATCCCGTGCAGGTTACGGAAAGCAGTTTCGACATGGCGTCCATTATGACTTCGTTCACCGCGCCGTCGAAGATGCCGGATATGTCTAAGATGGAAGATAAGATTTACGTCGATTCCTTCCTGACGGGGCTTGCCAACGGTATGGCGGTAAAGAACAACGTGTCCGAGCACTACTTAAAGTACGTCGGCGACATGAATCCCGAGTGGTACTCCGCCGTGCAGTACGGCTACGGCGCGGGACTTGCCGACAGCCTGTTTACGGAAGTGGTTACGGGCGACGTGAGTATAGGCGGGGAATACGTGAAGCCGTCGACGAAGTATCTGTCGTTGAACTCTTTGAAAGCATTTTATATCGATGAATTGCAAAAATACGCGCCGCAGTATTCGCAGCTTACCGCTATGGCGGACTTTTTCGGAAACATCGTAAATAAAATGCCGGGGACGAAGGACTTTTCCGACGAAAACTATGCGCAGTATGTGCTGTCGCAGTACGACGTGCTCGGCGGAGAGACGGCGCACTTCCCGCAAAACGAAAACGAGGCGGCGCTCGTTATCTCCGCAAACGATTCGGCAACCGACTTAACGCTCGCGCAACTCGGGTTTATTCAGGAAAAAGACTTTTTAAACCTGTTCAACAAGGGCGGGAGCGATGCGACGGAGGAGCAGAAACAGCCTCTTTTTGTCGATTATAGTGATATTATCGGAAAAGACTATGCGCTGTTTTATAACGATGCGATCTATCAAAAGACCGACGACGTGCTCTCCCCGTTCAGTTACAGCGGAAAGCGCGACGGGCTTGCCGTTGCCGAGGGCGAGGGGATCCCCTTAAAGATTACCGCGATTCTTCGGTTAAAGGACGGCTTGAATTACGGTTGCCTTACGAACGGTTTAAATATTACGGAAGCGGCGGTTGATTCGTTTGTAGCCAATAATATGGATTCCAAAATCGTAGATTGGGTCAAAAACGAATCCAAGGTGGTCGTAGGGGGCAGAACGTTTTACCGTGCTCCCAGCAATGCGGCACAGTTCGAAGACCACTATTTTTTAATTTCGCAATTGGCTCAGTACGGGGTGGATCTCTCCGGCTTGCCCGAGAGCTACAAAAATTTACGAATCGCCAACGATATTTCAAGCGTCGTCAGCTATCTCGGCGGCGACGACAGTTACCATTCGATTGCCATTTACGCAAAGGATTTCGAGTCGAAAGAGGAGATGCTGGATTATCTCGATGCGTGGAACGTAATGTGCGAGGCGGGCGAAATCTACGACGGCGTAAAGCTGACGGCGGGGGATAAAATCACTTATTCCGACACCGTGGGCGTGCTGATGAGCATGGTGCAGACGATGTTGAACGCCATCACCTACGTGCTTGTTGCGTTTACCGCGATTTCGCTGATCGTGTCCTCGGTCATGATCGGCATTATCACCTACGTATCTGTGGTGGAACGCGTCAAGGAAATCGGCGTGCTGCGCTCGCTCGGGGCAAGGAAACGGGACATCAAAAATCTGTTCAATGCCGAAACGTTCATTATCGGGCTCGGCGCAGGGCTGTTCGGCGTGGTAGTAACGTATATTCTTTCTATATTTATCAACATCGTGCTCGGCGTGCTTACGGGAATCCGCGGCTTGGCTGCGCTTTCGCCCGTAGCCGCGTTGGTCATGGTGTGCGTCAGCGTTGTGCTTACGCTGATTTCGGGCTTGATCCCCGCGTCGTCGGCGGCAAAAAAAGACCCCGTAATCGCATTGCGGACGGAATAAAAAACACGGCGATAGGTCATACTGTAAAAAACCAAAGCGAGGTTATTGTATGGCTAAAAAGACGAAAATCTCAAAACTTACCGACGAAGAGTACGAAAAGTATCTTCAATCCCTGCTTGAAAAATCGGAGTGAAAACTCCGATTTTTTTTGTGCCGTTCCGCTCATTCCGAACGAATGCGGAAAACTTCGTTTATTCGGATTTCTCCAAAAACTTTTAAACTTCGGCACGATTCCCGTAAAAAATCGTCTTCGGATATGGTATGATTTTTAAAATGCCGTAGGAGCGTACAATGGCAAGAAAAATCGTAATCACGTCAGGCAAAGGAGGCGTGGGAAAAACGACGGTATGCTGTAATCTCGGCGTGCAACTGGCACGGCGGGGATACCGCGTTATCATCTGCGATCTGGATTTTGGGTTGAACAACGTAGACGTGGCGCTCGGTGTGGAAAACCGCGCCTCGTACGACGTGTCGGACGCCGTGGAGGGGCGCTGCCGTCCGCGGCAGGTGCTCGTTCAGCACCCGCGTTATCCCACGCTCTTTGTGGTGTCGAGCAACCGCGTGCCCGAACGTTACGTTTCCCCGCAGGCGATCCGCCTGATCCTCGATTCCCTCTCCCCGCAGTTCGACTTTATTTTGATCGATTCTCCTGCGGGGATCGACGACGGCTTTCATCGTGCCGTTTCGTGCGCGGAGGAGGGGATCCTCGTAACCACCCCGCACATTTCCGCCATGCGCGACGCCGACAGGGTGGTGGGAATGTTAAAGAGTTATCGTCTGAGCAGTACGGGGCTTGCGGTCAATCTCGTGCGGAAGGACTTCGCGCGGCGGGGCGAAATACTTCTTCCCGCTGAAATTGCGGCGACGCTCCGTGTTCCGTTGCTTGCCGTTATTCCCGAAGAGGATAAGGTGTTTTTGGAGAACGTCGTCGAGCGTTCCCATTCTTTTCGTGCATTTGCGCAGTGCATTGCCGAAGGGACGACGGACGGGAAACCTTTTTCATCCCGCCGTATAAAATTTTAAATGCAGGAGTGAACGATGAAAAATAATCCGAAAGACAGATTGGTAGAAATGCTGGATAAAGACAAGGCGGAAATGAACGAGGCGAGCAAGGCGGCGGCGGTAGCGGACTTTATGCGCGTTGCAGGCGAATATTTCGAACCGGAAGGGGAGCCGCGTTTCACCGTGGAACGGGCGAAGGGGGGATATCAGGTAACTTTAACCTTTCGCGCCGTCCGCGTAAAAAATTTTTCCGTCTTGCAGTAAGAAGGGCTTGACGAATTAGTCGAAAATTTGTATAATATTGCCTAAACATAGAAAAATCCGTCGAATTTTGTCGAAAAAACGCCAAATAGCGATTGGTCGGGAAGCGAGCGGGGCGAAGCGAAAGAGCAAAACCGCAATCGCGTCAATCCGAAGCAAGTGAGCAGGACGGAAAAATTCAAAACGGAAGGTTGGCAGAGCGGTTGAATGCGGCGGTCTTGAAAACCGTTAAAGTGAAAGCTTTCGGGGGTTCGAATCCCTCACCTTCCGCCAAGAGCAATCGCGTTCTAACGCCGATACAATGCAGTATGTTTTTATAAACGGGCTTACGGGATTTGTCGCAAGGTGGCAACCCAAATCGCTAACGTATGAAAACAACTACAATGTTCGGGAAAACGGAAAGTTTGTCAGAGC
>CAJUOI010000034.1 GCA_910588615.1 uncultured Christensenellaceae bacterium
GATTGCAAAATTATAATATATAAAAATTGAACAAGTCTTATAAATTTCAATTTAGCTTACTTAATTACTCGCAGAAAGAACTCTCGAACAATTTGTTCGAGAGTTCTTTCTTGCTATTCGTTTTTATTCCCTACGGGAATTGTGCTTAATGATTGCTTTCTTTGTTTTTTATTATTTTGATAGAAAGAAACTACAGTAAACGGTAATTTAGCTTTCTAATACGAAGACAAGCCAATAACATAATAAAAGGCAAAGTATTGATAAGGTGAGCAAATTGAAAGTTGAAACAAAAAAGAGATTGGATATAATGTTAATGTATATACATTTTATTGTTTTGACATTGGTATTGTGAGTCGGTGCAGGAAGGCTATCAATATATAGATAAAACGGTATAGAATACCACGGGATAGTGAAATCTAATCCCTACAACAGACACTCGTTCAGGTTATTTGTTATAAAAATTTGCCGCAGACGTTGTCTGCGGCGTTCCTCTTAATCAAATTAGTTTTCGTCGATCCAGGCAAGCGCTTTCGCCTTAGTGTAGGTTGTGATTTTTTCGGTCGAATAAGCCGATTCCGCACCGCCGTAGGTATAGAGGAAATAATCTCCGTCCTCGGTAACGTACATCGTCATTTCATAGCCTTTGGGATCGCCGTAAAATCCGCTCGTTACTTTTTTCACAACCGCAGCCGTCATCGTGTCGTAAACCTTCGTTTTCGTCTTCTTAACCATGTTTTTTCTCCTTTTTTTGTTCGCTGTTCGAAAACGGAACCAGAGTAGCCCTGACGACGACCTATCGCCTCTTTGCCGCAAGAGCGAACGCAATCGTATTGAACAGACGATAAGCGAGCTCTTGCCGTAAAAACCTGCTACGCTCCGATTTCAAACGGCTATCTTTATTGTAATAAATTCGTTAACTTTCGTCAAGGAAAGAGGAAAAAATTTTCAAAAAAGGTAAAATGTACCTTAATCACACAATGAGAAGACGGTTTTGTGAAAAATTTTAACCGTTTGCTACGTTTCGGACAACCCGATCGCAGCGGTTTTGCATTCCGTACGCGATAATTGCTTCGGAAACGGCTTCTGCCATGGAATATACCATGTTTAGCCTTGTCAGATTCAACATTTCGTAAGAAAATGCGGATTTTCCCGCCACGATACCGAGAATAGAGGCGTCCCCTACCTTACCGAGCTTTTTGTTTGCGCCCGACCCCGGACGGAGCGAGCCACTCGTAACCTTGATCAAGCCGACGTCCGTTTCCTCGCCGATTGCAGCATCCACTGCGATTACGGGAGCGTTTGGATGTGTTTTGCGTAAAAAATCGTTAACGTACTTAACTTCTTTGGCGGTAATCGGATTTTTTAACGTGCCGTAGACGTAGCCATGAAAATCCCCGCTCTGTTTGAGCATCGTGCCCACGAGCGGTCCGAGGCTGTCGCCGATTGCAAGGTCGCTTCCGATGCACAGAACGACGGGCGCAGACTTTTTCGGCAATAATTGATGATTCAGCGCCATCATAATTCCCGTTCCCGCCATGCCGTTATAAAAATGAAAAGAATAATCCATAATCTAACACCTCTTGCCGATTGTTAACCTTTTTTTGTATTTTTATACTTTGGATTGACAAATTCCTAAAAGCGTGGTATAATAAATAGCGAAAAAAATCTGATAGAAAAAGGAGGAACCGTGAACAACTTACTTGCTGCGGGCGGTTGGACTCTCGACGTTGCGTTTTTCGTGATTTTGCTCGTCGGAATCCTGCTCGGAGTCATGCGCGGCTTTGTTGCAGGCATCTGTAAGCTTGCCGGAAAGATTTTTTCCGTTGCCGTTGCCGTTGTGTTCTGCGTCTCTTTTTCGGAAACGTTGGAAAGCTGGTTCGGAACAACGACGGCGCTCAATAAGGCAATCGGCGGAAGTTTTCCGTTCGGACAATGGATCATGGTTGCGCTATGCTTCATCGCCCTGTTTCTTATCGTATTTTTCGGCGCAAAATTTGTTGGCGCGCTCGGAACAAGTCTTGTGAACAAGTTTGAACCCTTTCGCATTGTCAATCTTGTGCTGGGCGGTCTGCTCGGAGCGTTCAAGGCGTTGCTGATAATCTTCTTTTTGCTGTCGGTTTGCCTGTGGATCCCTTCCGAATCGTTGCATACGTTTATCTCATCAGGTAGCGTTGTCGGTAAAATATTTGTTTCGGATTGGTTCCAGAATTCGTTTAACATTGTCGCACTGTTCCAAAAAGTTACGCACCAATCATAAATCACAAATTTTGATCCCCGAACGTTTTCGTTCGGGGATTTTATTTTACCGCAAGCAACATATTTTGGCGTTAAATGTTTCACGTGAAACACAATTTTTGCCAAAAAAATTCGGAGAGTGTTTCATGTGAAACATTTTTGGGTCAAAATAGCCCAAAAAAGGCTTTAAAAGCCCGTTTTTGACCTGTTTTAGGGGTATTTTTGGTGAAAATAGTGATAATTTAGAAAAATCGGAAATAATTGGAGTCAGACACTTGCTTATTTCTTCCGTTTGTGGTACAATATACCCTGTAAACTCGCACATACTACCGTGCGAAGTAATATCTAAAAGGAGACGAGGTTTGAGTAAAACAGTAAAGGCAATTATTGCCGTGCTGCTCGTTGCGGTTCTCGGAGTAGGGGCGTATTTCCTTATCACGTCGCAAATCAAGAGCAGAAAGCAAGTTACCGCTACGGAGTTTGAAGAGCTGATTACAACGGCGGGCGGCGTAGAAGGGAAAAACCAAATCGTAAAGATTCATATCGACGGTTACGTCGTATATGGCTATACGGATGTGGATGCGCGCAACTACGCTTATTGGACGAATTACATTAGTTTGTATACGCCCGAAGGAAAGGACGTGCTGGAACAATGGACGGAGGCGGGGCTGAAGGAATACAGCTTCTCCAATCCCAATGCGGGTAGCGGGTGGACGAATGCTCTATATATCGGTGTATTGGTTATCGGCGTCGTCGCGTTCTTCTTAATACTGCGTGCGACAAGCGGCGGTGGGGGGAAAGCGATGAGCTTCGGCAAGACGAAGGCACGCGTTTCCACAAATTTGAAAGTGCGTTTTTCCGACGTTGCGGGTGCGGAGGAGGAGAAGGAAGAGCTTGCGGAAGTCGTCGAGTTTTTGAAGAGTCCGAAAAAATTCTCCAATTTGGGAGCAAAAATTCCTAAGGGCGTATTGCTTGTCGGTCCTCCCGGAACGGGTAAAACGCTGTTTGCAAAGGCGGTTGCGGGCGAGGCGGGGGTACCGTTCTTCTCGGTCAGCGGCTCCGACTTCGTAGAAATGTATGTAGGCGTCGGTGCTTCTCGTGTGCGCGACTTGTTCGATATGGCAAAACGCAATCAGCCCTGCATTATTTTTATTGACGAAATCGATGCGGTCGGGCGTCAGCGCGGCGCAGGGCTCGGAGGCGGGCATGACGAGCGTGAACAGACGCTCAACCAGATCCTCGTTCAGATGGACGGCTTCGAGACGAACGAAGGGGTTATCGTTATGGCGGCAACCAACCGCGCCGACATTCTTGACAATGCGCTCCTTCGTCCCGGGCGCTTTGACAGACAGATTTACGTGAATCTGCCCGACGTAAAGGGGCGGGAAGCGATACTAAAGGTACACGCCCGCAATAAACCGCTTGCAGCCGACGTTAACTTTAAAGTGGTCGCCCGCATGACGAGCGGGTTTTCGGGAGCAGATCTCGCCAACCTGCTGAATGAAGCGGCAATCCTTGCCGCCCGCGCGGGAAAGAACGTTATCGGCAATCTCGAACTGTACGAGGGAATCAATAAGGTCATCATGGGACCGCAGAAAAAGAGCCGCGTTGTAACCGAAGTAGACAAGCGCAACACGGCTTATCACGAATCCGGACACGCGATTCTTGCTAAACTTCTTGAAAATTGCGACAACGTGCACGAGGTTTCCATTATCCCGCGCGGGATGGCTGCGGGATATACGCTCACCCGACCTGAGTCGGATGATAACGATTACACGGTTAACAAGCTTAACGATCTGATCTGTATGATCCTCGGCGGGAGAGTGGCGGAGGAAATCGTGATCCACGACGTTTCGGCAGGCGCTTCGAACGATATTCAGAAGGTAACGAAGATTGCCCGCAGAATGGTAACCGAATGGGGTATGAGCGACAAGCTCGGGCCCATTTCCTACGGCAGCGACGGTCCCGTATTTATCGGTCGTGATTTCGAGGAGCGCAACACTTACAGCGAGGAAACGGCGGGAATTATCGACGAAGAGGTCAAGCGCCTCGTTTCGTCCGCGCACGAGCGGGCGACAAAGCTGTTGACGGAAAACCGTTCCGTACTCGACAACATGGCGCGCGTGCTTGTGGAATGCGAGACCATTTATACCGACGAAGTGGATATGTTAATGAAGGGCGCGGACTATAAAGAGGTCATCGCTTATATGGAAAAGCACGACAGCAAAATGCCCGACCGTCCGTTCGGGATCGAATTGAAGGAGGCAGAGGAACAGCCCGACAACAAGAGT
Source organism: uncultured Christensenellaceae bacterium (assembly GCA_910588615.1). Classification (GTDB taxonomy): domain Bacteria; phylum Bacillota; class Clostridia; order Christensenellales; family Borkfalkiaceae; genus Gallimonas. The sequence goes on from CAJUOI010000034.1 coordinate 4,527, forward strand.
TCGGACGAGACGCCCGCCTCTCTGACGGCGGACGACAATGCGGACGGTCCGTCGGACGGCGATAAAGACTGACGGGAGGGAGAGAATATGGGAAAAATCATCTCATTTTCCAACCAGAAGGGGGGCGTCGGCAAGACGACCACCTGCGTCAATATGGCGGCGTATCTATCCAAGGCGGGCAAGAAAGTGCTTTTGATCGACCTCGACCCGCAGGGCAATGCCACGACGGGGTTGGGATTTTCCAAGAGCACCTTGAAGAAATCGGTCTACAACGTTCTGATCGAGGAAGAGGACGTTAAGGACAACGTGCTGCCTACCGAGCTTGACGGGCTGTATATTCTTCCCGCCAACATAGATCTGGCGGGCTCGGAGGTGGAACTCGTTTACAAGAAGTCGCGGGAAAAAGTGCTGAAAATGGCGCTCGATAAAATGAAAAAGGACTACGATTTTCTTTTGATCGACTGCCCGCCCTCCTTGGGACTGCTGACGATCAACGCGCTTGCCGCGGCGGACAGCGTAATTATTCCCATTCAGAGCGAATATTACGCGCTCGAAGGACTGTCGCAGTTGATGAACTCCGTGGCTCTCGTCCGTCAACATCTTAACAAAGAGTTGAGGGTGGAGGGCGTGGTGCTCACGATGTACGACGGGCGGTCGCTGATTTCCAAGCAGATCGCGGCGGAAATCAAGAAATATTTTACAAAAAAGCTCTATGAAATCGTTATCCCGCGCAACATACGGCTTGCCGAGGCGCCGAGCCACGGCAAACCGATTCTCCTGCACGACAGCAAGTGCATGGGTGCGCGGGCATATGCGGCGCTTACGGAAGAATTTTTGAAAAAGGAAGGGAGAGAATAACGAATGGCTAAGGGACTCGGAAAAGGACTTTCCGCACTGTTCAGCGAAACGGAAGAGGCTTACGGCAACGCGCAGGCGGGCGAGGGCGGCGTTGCGGAACTGAGTTTGGGGGACCTCTACCCCAACCCCGACCAACCGCGTAAAGCGTTTGACGAGGGCGCGATGATCGATTTGATGCGCTCGGTGAAGGAGCACGGAGTTATCAACCCCATCGTCGTCAACCGCGAATCGGACGGAAGGTATATGATCATCGCGGGAGAACGCAGGTACCGCGCGGCAATGATGGCGGGCTTGGAAACGGTGCCCGTGATCATTAAAGAATACAGTGAAAAGGAAATTCAGGAAATTTCCTTGATCGAAAACTTGCAGCGCGAGGACTTGAACCCCATCGAAGCGGCGTACGGGATGAAGCGTCTGATGGAGGATTACCGTCTGACGCAGGAGGTGCTGGCGGAGCGTCTTGGAAAATCCCGCCCCGCAATTGCGAACACGCTGCGGCTTCTGACCTTGGACGACGAGGTCGTCGCACTCGTGCGCGACGGCAAGCTTTCTTCGGGGCACGCACGCACGCTCGTGCCCGTTCCGCGCGAGGAGCAGGCGCAGCTTGCCCTCGAATGCGTGAAAAACGGTTGGTCGGTGCGCGATATGGAGCGCGCCGTAAAGCAATATCTCAACCCGCCCGAAATTCTCGCAAAGGATAAAGAAAAGAAAAACGCGCTTGCCAATGCGGAGCTCAAACACCTCGTGGACAGAATGAGAACGTCGTTCAAGACGAAGGTTTCTCTCATCGGTACGGACAAAAAAGGCAGAATTTATATCGATTATTATTCCCGCGACGATTTGGACAGAATCAGCGAATTGCTCGATATTATCGACAGGCAGGAGTAATTTAATAGATTCGGGAAGATAAGGACGCGCGCGACAGCTCGTCCTTATTTCTTGCCCTGCAACGGAGACGGGCACGGTTTTCTCGGCGTGCCTTTTTGCATTCGATTGTCGGCGGCAGTTGTCTGTTGGTAAACGGAGCGGACCGACAAATTTCGCAAAAACCGCAAGATAAGCGTATGAAAGGGAGAAAGATACGGAATATCTTGGGGTATTTGGCAGAAAAAAACGGGTTTCCCGATGAATATTTGGTGAAACCTCCCAAAAAAAATTAAAAAAAAGATAAAAAAACAACAAAAATATTTTTAAAATAACATTGACAAAGCCGTTTTCGTGTGTTATAGTAGTTTCGGTATTTAAAAACATGACATCGGGGGGAGTCATAATATGGAGAACACCTAATCTTTTTTGCGTGCTTTTAATTTCGCGTACGCGCGAATTTTCGCAGGGAAAGAATTAGGTGCTTTTTATTTTTATCGACGATTTCCGTTTCATGTGCCGAAGCCGTGATCCGTTCCCCCCAAACGACGGAAGAGGCAAAGGCGAAAAACAAAATTCATTATTTGAGGTGAGGAGAATGAAGAAGAAGTTTAAAACTGCGGGCGTCGTGGCGTTGTCTGCGCTGCTCGCGTGCGGGTCGGTTGCCGCCTTCGCGGGCTGCAAAAAGGGACGCAGATCGGATACGATCTACGTATCCATTTTCTGTAACGCATCCGACGCCGCGACGAACCGCGCCATCTGCAACCAATGGGCGAAGGATTACGGCGCGAAAATCGGTCAGGAGATCCAGGTTGACCTGCAAACCAACACCGACAAGGAAGATTACTTCAAGAAGCTGTCGGATTCGTGGACGACGAATGCGGGAGCGACGGACGTCATTTACCTTGCCCCCCGTGCGGTTAAAACGTATGTGGAAACGGGCAAAATTCTCGATTTGACGGACTATCTGACGGCGGACGAGAAGGCGAGCGTCGGCGATATCTGGCAGAACGGACTGAATTATTACGGCTACAAGGCGGGCGCCAAGACGGACTACACCATGGGACAGTCCATTAAATACGATGCGGCAAGCGGAAAATTCGTTACGGACAATTCCGCTTCCGAAACGGTAGGGCTGTACGCGCTGCCTAAGGACTATTCCAACTTTTCTACGGGATACAACAAGAAGTTCTTCTCGGAAGATTTCAAAAAAGCATACACTTCGACGCTCGCTACGAAAGAGCGCAACGTAAAGGGCCCCGTCGGTGAAGGTTCGGGCGAATTTTCTTCCCAGAGAACGTATTCGGGCGCAAGCGGAAAGATGCCTTCGTCGATGCTCGGCGTAAATTCTTGTATCGTATATGCGAAGGGCGTAAGCGGTCAATACACGAACCCCTATACGAATGAAAAAATAACGGTTGCCTCCGGTCAGCCGGCGAACATCATCAATGTTGGCATTCCTACGACCTATTATCCGTTTAACTTCTTTAAATATAACACGTTCGACGAAGCGTTGAAAGGGGGCGACCCGATGGCGCTGATGTCGAAAGAATTCGAAGGCTACACGGTAACCGTTCCGGGCTTCCCCGACGAAACGTTCCAGATGCCCGACGGCACGTACGATTCCGCCGCGCCCTACGATACGACGATGGGGCACATGGTTTACACCTATGCGGAATACAGCGCGCTTCTGTGGGCGATGACGTATTACCTCAATACGTTCGGATGGTGCGACACGACGACGGGCGCGTTTAAGCAGGATTTGTCCGCGCATACGCAGGGACAGGGCGGTATGCTCGTCGACGTAAACTCGACGACGAAGCAGATGGGTATCATCTACGGCGGCGAACAGTACGAAGGCACGCTCGGCAGCCCGCTCTACCTGCTTCCCTGGCTTGCCTCCAACGATGCCGACCTCGTGAGCGCAGATTCCAGATACTGTATCGATATGCAGACGGATAACGCGAAAGCGCTTGAAAATCCTGCAGACTGGAAGTCGGTTGCTTCGACGGCGACGACGGAGCGCACGCGTATGACGCTGAGCGGCAACAAGGAAACGAAACAGGTTCAGTACGGTTACAACAGCCAGAACTTTATCGAAACGTATGCGGCGTTCCTCGCACTCAGCTCCGACTGGAACGGCAACCCGATGGGCGACACGGACGCGTCGAGAGCGAACAACGGTTGGTCTTACTTCCGCGCAGGGCGTTCGATTTTCTACGGCGCGGGCTCGTGGGATGCGGCGACGAGAAACGAAGTCGACCGCGATCTGCTCGACTTCGGGCAGATGGCTACCCCCGTTGCGGAAAAATACGCGCTCTATTCGAGCATCAAGGATGCGAACTATCAGAGAGCGACGTACAGCAACGATCCTGCGGCGACGGCGCAGGACGCGCAGCGCAGCAACTTAGACGACGGGAAGAGCATTTACTCGACCGACGACATTTACGCCAACCTTGCCCGCCGTCAGGATAAGTGGGCGGCGCGCATGGACTCCGTCGGATATGCGGTAAACGCGCTCAACGCGAAGAAATATCGGGGCACGGATGCAGAGTGGAAAGTGGAGGGCGCAGTTTCCCTCGTAGCGGCGCTCACGATCGATAAGACTGCCATGAAGACGCTGACCTACGGCGGCGCGCAGTTCCCCAACTTCGTATCGCAGTGCAAGGATTTCTTCAACTATCAAACCGCGGGTGCGGACGGCGCGTTCAGCGACATGATCACGCCCGAGGGCTTCTCTACGACGCAGTATTATAATGCGGACGGTACGGTGAACGAATCGGGCGCGGCGGAAGCCAAGAAGATTTGGGATTACTATTACGGGATTGCCAAGGAAATGGGTAAAGCTGCGATCGGCGGTTCGAGCCAGACGGTGGAGCAGTTCCTTGCAGACAAGAAGGATTACGACGGCACGGGCACGATCCGTTACGATGCACAGTATAAGGACGTCGTTCTCGGCAGCTCGGCATATGCGAAGGAAACTTCGGGTATCTCCACGGCGATGAAGATTTTGAAGATGACGACCTTCACCCGTGCAGACCGCGACCTCAACATCCGTATGCAATACGGCTTGAACGCAGTGCGCGACTCGAGTATGTACACTTATGCGATCGACTGGATGGGCGAGCACGACGCAAGACAGAGTCTCGACAGTGTGTTTGCATATCGCTTGCAGCAATCGGTCAGCAGCGTTCTCGCGAACAAGAACAGTACCGTGCTTCTCAATCCGGCGGCGGGTATTATCAGATACAACCCTGCGCAATCGCAGAACAACTATTCCTTCCAGACGCCGTTCTGCTATTGCCTGTCTAATGCGAGAGCGGCGCAGAACAGACTGACGACCGCGTATAACAACGAAATCAACGATATGAAGTAAAAAAGACGGACCGTCTCCGTATCCCTTTCGGGGGATGCGGAGAGATGATTCGGAAACGAATAGGAGGGAATTATATGGAAGAAAACACTGCCGTAGCCGAAGAATCCGTTTCCGCGGCGCAGGTCGGCGAAGCTGCTATTCCGCCGAAGAAGAAAAAACGGCATATCAACCGACAGAAATTGCAGGATAATCTCTGGGGTTGGGCGTTCTGCATTCCGCTCATCGTCGGTACGGTGTGGTTTATTTACGCCGCGCTGATCATGGCGCTGTTACTGTCGTTCACGAACTATTCGCTCGGCGGCGCGACCAAAGAGACGTTGATGGATTTCCTCGGAAATCTCGGCGATCACATTTACACGACGCTTCCCAAGGACGCCGACGGATTCGTGATTCCGGGAGCGACGCCTATCAGAGAGCCGTTCCATTGGTATGCGCAAATTTTTACCATGAAGGATTCGACCGCGACGGGCATCTTCATGAGCGAAGCGGGCAGGCACCTCTTTAATACGGTGTTCTACATGATCGGCATTCCGATCGGTATGATCCTTGCCATGTTCTTCGCGGTGTGTATGTCCCGCGATATCAGGGGCGGAAACGTATTCCGCGTGCTCTACTACATACCCTGCGTCGCCAGTACCATTTCCATCGTGTATACATTCAAGCTGATGTTTGCCTCTACGGGCGTAATGAACGGTATTTTGGGCACGGACAATCTGGAATGGCTGTACGCGACGCACAGTTGGAATTCGCTGTTGGGGAAAACGGGAAAATCGAATTTCATGAACGATCCGTTCTGGTGCCAGGGCTTCCTCGCCAAATGCGTCATCGTCATCATGTCCGTATGGAAGGGCTTGGGCGGTACGATCATTCTGTACGTTGCAGGTCTTTCGGGCGTCAACTCGGCGACCAAAGAGGCGGCGCAGATCGACGGTGCGAACTCCTGGAAGATTTTCTGGAAGGTCATGATGCCGGATCTGTATCCCACCATTTTCTACAATATCGTAACCTCCGTTATCGGCGGATTGCAGATATACACCGAGCCGGTATTGTTGATGGGCGGCGAATCCGCTTTGACTTCGGGCTACGTATCGCTCATTTGGCGTTACGGTCTGGATACGGGCAGCGGGACGGCTTATCCTTCCGCGGGCGCCGCTTACGGTATGTTGCTTGCGATCATCATCTTCGCGCTTACGCTCTTCCAGTTCTGGCTGGATTCGAGGAAAAAGGACTAAGGGAGGAATATGATGGAAAACGAAATCAAACAATCCGTTTCCGAAGAAAAGCAATATTCTTCCTTCCGCATGGCGGTCGGATCGATTCTGGCATTTTTCGGATTTTCAACCAAGATGCACAATGCAAGCAAGAAGCGTGCGAAGCTCGTCGGCGATATTTTCACTTACGTCATTCTGCTCTTCGGCTCCTTCCTCATGGTATACCCGTTCTGGTGGATGCTTGCAGGGTCCTTTGCGTACACGAACAACCCCCAGATCCACAACGCCGTGTTGCAGGAAATGGTCTGGTGGCCCACGACGAGTACGCTGAACTCCAAAAACGTTGCGGGGCAGGCGGTCGGGTTCTTCTATAACTATCACGTCCTGTTTACCGAAGGATTCGTACATAGCGATAAGGCTCCTTTTGCCGCAGACTTCACCTACTGGCGCTCGCTGTTGAATAACCTCATCTATTCCATCGTGCCCGTCGTCGTAGGCGTTATCACATCGGCGTCCGCAGCGTTCTCGTTTGCGAAAATCAACTGGATCGGAAGAAACAAAGTTTTCTTCTTCCTGTTGGCGGCTATCATGGTTCCGGGACCCGCCATCATGACGACGCAGTACGCCATGTACGCCGACCTCAACATGTTAAACAATTGGTCGGTTCTGGTCGTGCCCGGACTGTTCGGCTCGATCATGACGGCGTTCTTTATCCGTCAGTTCCTGTTCGGGCTTCCGACTTCCATTATCGAGGCGGCGAAGATCGACGGCGCGGGATATTTCAGAATTTTCTGCTCCTTCATTCTCCCGCTGGCGATGCCCGCCATTATGGCGCAGGGACTTCTGTCCTTTATGGGAAGCTGGAACAACTACATGGGCTCGTATATCTTCATCAACAGCAGCTCCGAATGGATCAATATGCCTCACGCAATGACGATCATGAGCAATGCGTACGAGGATAATCAAGGTCCCGTCATTGCGGCGTCCGTAATGTGCGTGCTCCCCGTTATCATCCTCTTTGCTTGCTTCCAGAAGCTCATTATCGGCTCGTTGATGCTGACGGGTTCGAAAGAGTAACGAAAAACGCAAACGGAGCGTTGCCTGCTGCCGGCAAGCTCGGCAGCGGATCGGGCTCCGTTTTTGCATCGTTTATCAAAGAAAAATCATAGGGGTATCGGTATGAAAAAGAAAACAATCGTAACAGTCGTTCTCTCGTCGGTGTTCGCGCTCTCGGCGGTATGTCTTGCGGCGTGCACAGGCAAGAAACCGGAGAAAAAAACGGAGGACTGGCGCGATCAGAGCATCTGGCTGGAAGAAAACGCGCTTCTGCCCACGGCGGCGGCGGCGCTTCCCGAAAGCAACAGCAAGCGTTCGGACAACGTCAGCGTGCACGATCCGTCCATTTTCCGCGATCCCAAAGACGGCGCGTATTACGCATTCGGCACCCACTTTGCGGTTGCCAGCTCGTACGACCTCATCGAGTGGACACAGGAGGCGTCGGATAACGCGTTTCAGGTGCTCTACGGCGATGAAAAAGTTACGATCAGCGGCGTAGATTGGCCGAAGGCGCTCGAGGATACCGTCCGCCTTGTCAAACCCGTGGCGACCGGCTCCAACGCGATCCAAACGACTTGGGCGCCGGACGTTGAATATCTGAACGGAAAATACTATATGTATTATTCGATCACGGGCGGGTTCGGCAGCAGCGCCTCCGCAATCGGGCGCGTGGAAGCGGACAACGTTCTGGGGCCTTATTCCAACAATAAAATTCTCTTGCAGAGCGTCAGTGCCGACGAAATGAACTTCGTCAGCGAGGCGGCGGGAGGAAAGCCGAACTGCATCGACTCCGAACTGTTCTTCGACAAGGACGGAAAGCTGTGGATGGTTTACGGTTCGCACTTCGGCGGCATTTATATTAAGGAGCTTTATAACGAGGGCGACAATATCGGGTTGCCCAAGGAAGAAGGCGCGGGCAAGCTCCTTTGGAAGGGCGGAAAAAAGGTCGTGGAAGGACCCTTCGTTTACTACAACGCGACGACGAAATACTACTATCTGATGACGACGTACGGCGCGCTGATGACGGACTACAATATGCACGTGGCGCGCAGCGAAAATCCCGACGGGCCTTACGTGGACGTTTCGGGCAAGGATATGGCAACGCTGACCGCGGCGGAAGCGGGAAACTCCTACGGCAACAAGGTGGCAAACAACTTCCGTTTCGACCGCGACGGGCACGGACAGACCAACGGGTACGCCGCCATGGGGCATAACTCCGTGATCAAGGACGCGGACGGCAACTATTACGCGATATATCACGTTCGCCGTCAGACGAAAACGGGTACGGTCAACGCACAGCACAACTTGGCGGTCAGCAAGATTTACTTCAACAAAGAGGGGTGGCCCGTCATGGCGCCTACGTTCTACGTCGGCGAAACGGCAGGGCTCGTTACCGCGGCGCAGGCGGCGGGCGAATACGATATCGTCCTTCATTCTACAACCACGACGGTTACTTCCGTTGCCTCCGAGAGCTACACGCTGGCGGCGGACGGCAAGATTACGAAGGGCGGCACGGAAGTCGGCGCCTGGTCGATGACGAGTGATTACTATATTTCGCTTACGATCGACGGCAAGACGTACAGCGGCGTGGTTTCCACGGGCTGGGATCCCTATGCAACCGAAAGTTATCAGAAGGGCGTGTATACGATTACCGCGGTATCGGATACGGGCGCAAGCCTCTGGGGACTGAGTAAGTAAATTACGAATGAACGAACGTGCGCCCGCCTTGAAAGACGGGCGCACTTTTTGGGGAACGGGAAGAATATGGCAGTGAAATATCCGAAAAATCCACAGTTTCACGCGCTGAAAATGCGGTCGTCCGACGTTGCCGACTGGCAGGAGGGATGCGCGCACGATCCGTCCGTCGTGGAATACGGCGGCAGGTATTATGCTTTTTCCACCGACATCTACGGCGCGCCGAGCGGAAACCAGATCCGCATCAGCGAAGATTTGTTACATTGGGAGTATCTGACCACGGCGTTCCGCATGGAGGGAACGGCGGCGGACTACAAGCGGGGTAAGGGGGCGCTGCAACAGGCGTACGATTGGTGCGTTACCTCCCCCAAAGAGGCGAAGACAGGCGTGTGCACCCGTCCCGACGGGACGATGTCTTTCTGGGCGCCCCATTGTGTGCGGGCAAATAACGGGGAGTACCGCCTGTACTTCTGTCTGACGGGCTATTTCGGCGGCTCCAAGTCGTGCATCGGGCTGGCGGTTTCCGCCTCGCCCGAAGAACCCTTCCGTTTCGTCGGGTTAATCGTGTGCTCGCCCGCAGGCTGGCGTACGCCCAACGCAATCGACCCGCAGTTTTTCGAGGGGGAAAACGGAAGGCAATTTCTCGTTTACGGCTCGTTCGGCATGGGATTGTTTCTCGTGGAACTCGATCCCGCAACCGGGCTGCGCCTCGACGGGGCGTCGTACGGCGACTACCGCATGGGGAAGCTGTCTTTTGCCGACTATTATGGGACGAATCTTGCGGACGGGTCGCTCGAAGGCGGGGCGATCCGTTACCACGCGGGCGTGGACGTGCTCGAACGCGGCAAATGGATAAAAAAGAATTATTACTATTTGACCTGCTCGTACGGTTCGCTCTCGTCGGCTTACCATATCCGCTGCGGCAGAAGCGAGCGTCCCGAGGGACCCTATCTCGACGTTAACGGCAACAAGCTCGTTTGTTCCACCGATCTGGGCACGGGAAACAAGCTGTTCGGCTCCTTTAAGCGGCAGGGCGAGCCTGACTATTTTTGCCCCGGGCATAACGATTTGTGCGTTACCGACCGCGGCGTTAAACTCGTTGTCTACCATTGCCGCACAAACGATTTTATTGAAAAGAAGCTTTCCAATTCGAACAACTTTCACTACCTGTACCTTAACCAATACGATTTTAATGCGGAGGGATGGCTTGTTATAAATCCCAACCGTTACGCGGGGGAAGTAATTCAGGACGTTCGGCAGGAGGATCTGCTGCGAATCTCATCAGGCAGATTCAAAGCGGTGCTCTTTACGCAGAGCGTCGCGCAAGTGCGCGAGAAGCGTATCGAACTGAAAGAGGACGGAACGCTCGGCGGAGAGTTCGAGGGGCGTTGGCGTTGTTTCGGCTCGCGGTACGTCGAAATCGAGACGGAAGGGGAAACGTATTCCGGCGTTGCGATGCCTGCCTGGATCGCTGGCGAGCGTACAGCGGGGCTCGCCGTGTCGCTGCTCGGCAAGTCGAGCGGGATGGCTCTGTTGCTGAATTCGGCAAAATAATCGTTTTATATATAATAATGTATATAGAGCCGCCCGCACGGATTTGTGCGGGCGGTTATCGTTATTTGTCGTTTCGGTTGATTTTTTCGTTTTCCTCGTCCGAGTTCATAAAGTCGGGCTTGGGTACGGGCTTCGGGCGTTTGAATCCGTTTTTCGCCCCTACGGTCAGCGCTGCGAACGCCGCCGCGGCAACCACGGGAATCAGACAGTACCAATCGAAAAAAATTCCGACGGGAACGACCGCAGCAACCGAAATGCAAGCCAGAATACAAAAAGTAATGCGTAAAGTTTTCAAAATAAATAATTCTCCAACGTTTAAAGTCATACTAATTGTACCATAATCAAAAACAAAACACAACATATAGCGGTTAAAAAAAATCGGCAAAAAAACTTTATATTTTTCGAAAAAAAAGCAAAAAATCCTTAAAAAACAGTTGACAAGCTATTTGGATTGTGATATGATAATCAAGCTGTCCGCGAGAAAGCGTTTACGGATAAGAAAATCAAAAAAAGTTTTGAAATTCTTAAAAAATCCGCAAAAAATGCTTGACAAAGGGGAAAACCTGTCGTATAATAGATAGGCTACACCCGTGAAAGCGCGGTTGGCGCCGAACTGTCGTTCGGTTGACGCAGATTAAAAATAGAATAAGAAAGAAACGATTTTTTGTAACACAAAAAGCAG
>CAJUOI010000035.1 GCA_910588615.1 uncultured Christensenellaceae bacterium
CTCCTTGAAAAAATCATTGATAATTGTGATTTATGATTTAATTATATCATTAAAAATAGTTATTGTCAAACGATTTTAGGGATAAATATTGCAATTTTTAGTGATTTCTGCTACAATGTTTTTGGAGGTGGAAATATGAATTTAGAAGTTTTGAAAAAGGCAAAGAAAGAGAAAAGAATGACCTTGCAAGAAATTTCCGATAAATCGGGAATACCCAAAAGAACGGTTGATCAAATTTTCAGCGGCAAAACAACAAACCCCCGCATTGATACCGTGCAAGCGATTGAGCGCGCCCTTGGTCTTGGCGGCGGCTCTGAATGGACGGAAGAGGAACGGGCGGCGGGCGTTGTGGATAGAATGAGCATTGATATAACCGCCGATGAGGACGAAGTTATTACTATGCTGCGGGAACTCGAAACGAGAAAGGGCATTGACGCGCGGCGGGTTGCTCAAAGGGTAATCGTTGCCATGCTCGAAGAAATGGTAAAATAAAAAAAATCCCCTCGGTTTTCCTTCGGGGACAAAGTGGGGTCAAAAAACTTGGCATACAGTAAACAAATGTTCGTTTTTATGTGATACAATGGAAGTATCAAAAATACTTTCGGAGGAATCGCATGACACAGGAAGAAGCCGCCGCCTTTTGCGCACAGCTTACCGCCGCCGTGCTGGCGCAAAGCAAACGGGACAAAGACGAAATAATTGCCAAGCTCGAAGAAAAGGGAAGTCAGAGGGAAGAAACAGAAACGCAATCGCAATTTTTGGAATTTACTGCAAAGGAGATTTCAAAAATGCCGAAAGAGATCAGAAAAGAGTTTCGCACGTGCGGACTGCGGGCGCATATCCGTAAGCGCGTACGCGGGAACTCCGTGAACTACGAAATCAGATGCCGCCGCCAAGGTTACAATATTTCCGCAAGCGGTGTTACCGTGGAAGAGGCAAAAGACAGGTTTATCGAAAGGTTAAACGAGATAAAGAACGGCGGGAAAGATGCGCCGAACGTGCCGAACGTACCGACAAACTTTGACGCGTTTGCGCTCTACTATTTCGAGAATTACCGAAAACGGAAAGTAACCGCCGCCACGTATGAAAGCGATTTCAGACGATTGAAAGGGAATATCTTGCCGCACTTCGGTAACGTTCCGATAAAAAAAATAAGCCCCGGGGATTGTCAAAATCTGATAGACAAGATTTCAAACGCGGGGAAAGGGAAAACGTCGGAAGAGGTCTTTTCGCTTTTGAACTGCATTTTTAAGTATGCGATTAAGTTCAGACTTACGGACAGAAACCCGCTCGACGTTGTAATCAGAGATAGGCACGAACGGCAACACGGGAAAGCTCTTACGAAAGAGGAAGAAAAACGTTTGCTTGCTCAAACGCCCGAACCGTATAAAACGATTTTTGCAATCGGGCTGTATACGGGGTTGCGTCCGAACGAATACGGAACGATCAGAATAAGCTGCAGCATGATCTACGCGCGGAACAGTAAGCGGAAGAACGGGAAAGAGGAAACAAAGCGTATTCCGATTACGCCCATGCTCCGCCCGTATCTGCAAGGCGTTCCAGCGGTAATAAAACCGACGCGCGGGCAATTGGTCTATTGGTTTAAACGGCTATTCGGGAATGATCACAAGCTGTATGACCTGCGTACAACGTTTTACACGAGGTGCAAAGAGTGCGGGGTATCGGAGGCGGCGCGGAATGAATTTGTCGGGCATTCGCTCGGTGCGCTCGGGAACGCGTACACGGATCTATCAGACGAATACCTAAAAAAAGAGGGAGAAAAGCTCTGTTATTAAGCCGCCGCCCGTGGATTTTGCCCCCAATTTGCCCCCAATTTGCCCATAAAAACGCGTTAAAAAATCTGAAAAAAGCGAAAAAAAAGCCCCAAAACAGGCGAAAAATGCCGATTTTGGGGAAAAATTTGGTGACCCGTACGGGAATCGAACCCATGATACCACCGTGAAAGGGTGATGTCTTAACCTCTTGACCAACGGGCCATTTATAAAAACGGCAAAAGCCGGTTTATTTGGTAGCGATGAGTGGAGTCGAACCGCTGACCTATCGGGTATGAACCGATCGCTCTAACCAACTAAGCTACATCGCCATATGGTTGCGGGGGCAGGATTCGAACCTGCGACCTTCGGGTTATGAGCCCGACGAGCTACCTGACTGCTCCACCCCACGATAAAATGCGCTTTCAAAGGAATAGCTTATTTATTTTAACGGAAGGAAAGCTTTTTGTCAACTGATTTCGGGATTTATTTCGCAATTTTTTTCTTTTTTTCCCATCTCCCGTTGCCAAAAACCGCGTAAAGTGTTATACTCTTGCTATGTCGTTTGAATTTCTCGATAAATACAGAGGGAAACGTATCTGCGTTGCCGTATCCGGCGGCGTCGATTCCGTGTGTCTTTTACATTATATTTGGGAAAACGCCGAAAAGTTCTCGGTCGTGCTATCCGCACTTACCTGCGAACACGGGATCCGTGGCGAAACGTCCGTCCGCGACGTTGAATTCGTGCAGAGGTTCTGTGCCGTGCGCGACATTCCGCTTTCCGTTTTCCGCCGCAATGTGCCCGCGTATGCGAAGCAGTCGGGGCGGGGCTGGGAGGAAGAGGGACGGCGGTTTCGTTACGAGTGCTACGAAAAAATTCTGACAGAAAACAAAGCGGATTTCGTTGCCACGGCGCACCATCTGGACGATTTGGCGGAAACGGCGTTATTCCGTCTGATTCGCGGAACTTCGCTTTCGGGCGTTGCCGCCATCCGCGAATACGGCGGGATCATCCGTCCGTTTTTAAACGTTTCGCGTGCGGAAATCGAGGCGTACGCCGAAGAAAATGGGCTCGCCTTCGTAGAGGACGAAACGAACGCCGAGACGAAATACAGCCGCAACGCGCTTCGGCGGAACGTAATGCCCGAGCTGGAAAAGGTCGTAAGCGGGGCGGGTCGCCATCTTGCGGAGTTCGCCCGCCGTGCGGGGGAGGACGACGCGTGTCTGTGCGCGTTGGCAAGGGAACGTATCCGCAAAGTGGGCGAGGATTATTATATCCCCGTGTCGCTGCCGCGTCCGCTCTTTCTGCGGGCGGCGGTAATGGCGGCTTCGTCGCTCGTAAGGTTTACCGACTATACCGAAGGGACGCTGCGGGAGGCAGAAAAGCTGCTTGCCTTGCAGAGCGGAAAAACGGCGTGCCTCGGGTGCGGGGTGGAGGCTGCACGCGAGGGCGCGGAGATTGCGATTTATCTGCCGCGAAAGCCGTTTGCGGACACGATTCCGTTTGCGCGCGGCGTGCACGTTCTGGGGGCGTATACGGCGGTCGTGGGGGATGCGGGCAAGCTGTTTGCCGATTACGATAAATTCCCCGACGGGTGTGTTTTGCGTACGCGCCGAGAGGGGGATGCGTTTACCCCGTACGGCGGATGCGGAAAGACGCTGAAAGCCTTTTTGACGGATAAAAAAATTCCCGCGCGCAAGGGGCGGGAATTGCCCTTGATTGCAAAGGAACACGAGGTTTACGCCGTGTTCGGGGTGGAAGTTTCCGATTTTGTCAAGACGGACGCAAGTACGAAACATATCGTACGGCTTGAATTGAATGAATACGTATAACAATATACCGATTATCAACCTACGGTTGACGGGAGAACGATTGCCGAATGGTTTGCGGCATGGTATACTAAGATTCCGGACGGGAGGTGCGGTATGGAAAAATTCAAGGATAAAATCAAAGAGTTGCGGCGGGACCGCAATATTTCTCAACAGCAGTTGGCGAACGATTTAAAAGTTTCCAAACAGGCTGTTTCCAAGTGGGAAAAAGGGTATTCCTTGCCCGACATCGCTTCCATCGAAATTATTGCGACGTACTTCGGCGTAACTACCGACTATCTGTTAAACGACGGGATCGAAGTACGGGACAATCGAAAGGAGGGTGTAAGCGGAAACGGTGAGGAACGCGACCAACGTTTTGCGCGAGCGAAGAGGGAACTGTGGATATTGCGGAGCGCGGTCTGCGTACTGATTGCGGCGGTCATCGCGCTCTCCGTCTGCGTCGGTTTGGCGTTTCGGCGGGAAGTCGCGCTTCCATCCAAGGTTGAAGCGTACGGCATCGAAGTTACGTACATGAAAGAGGAAAGCGAAGTCTGCTACAACTATTACGACGGTTATTGGTTGCGGTTGAGCTTTTATATCTATAATACGACCGACGAACGAATTACCGTATCAACTGCGAATTTCTCGGTGGACCGCAAGAATTGCACGATCAATTATGCTTCTTTTTCTCTGGACGGTCATGACGGTATGGTTTTCCGTTTAGAGATCAAACCGGTCTATTCGGGGGGAGTGAACGGCAGTTATACCGTCTACTATATCGGTCAACTTCTTGCAAAATATAAAGTTTGAATTTCAAAAAAACCGCCCTGCGCCGAACGGCGCAGGGCGGAAGACGTATTAAGAGCTTTTGGTAATTTCGGCAAGGTAAGCGCATAAAAGGCGCGAAAGCGCTTTCACGTCCGTATCGCTTGCCTCGGGGGCGTACGCTCTGAGCGTTTCTTCTACGGGAAGAAGAAGTTCCTCACGCGGTTTGTCCGAGCACTTTTCCATAAGCTCTTTGGCAGCAGCCTCCCGCGATTCCTCGGGAATGATTTCGAGCAGGGGAATCAACGGGTTTGCTGTGGCCTTCGTGCGAAGAAACTGTTCGTAAATGCAGTAGTACAGCGTAGCCGCGCAGCCGCAGGCGAATCCGCCCTCCACCGTCTTTGCGAGTTCGGTCGTAAAGGGTGCGGCGCTCAGCGTGGCAAGCGCGCGGTACACCGCGTAACATACGATGCCGATGGCAAAGGGCAGAAAGACGAACAGCTTTTTCGGGCAGTTCTTCATCACCGTCTTTTTTAGCAGGGAGGTAAGCAGCGTTACCCCCAAAGCGAGCAGCAGTACGTCCGCGCCGTAGGCGCGGAATACCGACAAATATTTGATCGTATCCATATTCACCTCGTTTGCCCGCCGCAAGTCTATTGTAGCATACGATTTGTCTTTTGCGGGCGGTAGGTGCCGTTTTTTTTGCGTTTACGGTTATAATATCCTCATCAAAACGGACGGCCGTCCGAAAAATCGATCGTCGCCTGTACGCCGTTTTCTGCGGAGCGGAAAGAAAAACAGATTGTCGAAATCAAAATTCTTGACAAAGTAAATTCGGATATAGTATAATTTGGTTGTTTTTGATCGGCAAACGAAAAGCAAGCGTTTTATCGAATTCATTTCAACGGAAGGAGATTTTATGGCAGAGAAAAAGACGGATGCGGCATCGAAAAAACCGACCGCAAAGCCTGAGGACAAGAAGGGGACGGCGTCCCGCGCCAAACCTGCGGAACCCGAAAAGCCCGTAAAAAAGGCGGCTGCGCCTGCGAAGGGAACCGAAAAGCCCGCCGCAAGTCCGGCAAAGACGGCGGCAAAACCTGCTGCCGCAAAAAAACCGACTGTCGCTGCGGCGAAGAAGCCCACGGAAAAGCCTGCGAAGAAGCCCACGGAAAAGCCTGCGGAAAAACCCGCGGAAAAATCCGCGGAAAAGCCCGCGAAGAAGCCTGCGGAAAAGCCGGCGGCTTCGGCGGCTGTTCCCGAACAAGGTGCAGGGCGTCCCGTAAAGGAAAGCAGGGTCGGGGTTGCGGCGAAAGCCGCGCGGGAGCGCGATGAGAAGCGCGAAAAGAGCGAGGGGGCGGAGGGCGCGTTCAAGACGCGCGTCGCCGCGCTCTGGCAAAATAAAAAGGTGCGGATCGCCGTGTTGGCTTCGCTGTCCTTTTTCGTGCTGTTCTTTCTGATTTTGGGTCTGGCATTGGGGCTGAAAGGATGCAGTGCGCGCGCCCCTTGGCTCAAGGATATGGACTTTTACAATGCGGCGGCGTATAAAACGAACACAGCCGTCGGGCATTCGTCCGTCGTTTTGGGGACGGTGGAGCGCAACAAGCCCGTCAAGGAAATCAGAGACGAAGGTCTGGAAAAGTATCCCGTATTCGGCAAAAATCTGACGGGCGTCGATCAAATCGCGCTCATCAGGGAATCGAGCTATCTGACCGCAACGGGAACGGCGAACGCGGGCGGCGGCGGTTATACCTGGATGGACGAAAACGGCTATCTTTACAGCGGAACGCGCCCCGCCACCGCAGAGAACGCGACGGGAAGGCAGCTGTACCAGCATACCGCATCCGTGGGATTATACCACGGAAACGTAGCCGACGACGAACCCGCCATCGTAAAACAGGTTACCCTGCGTCCCCGAACGTACCGCAGCTATTACAGCGTAACGGGCGTTTACGCGCCTGCGGGTGAAGTGATCAAGATCCAGCTGTCCGGCAAGGACATGGACGCGACGGCGGGCATTGTAATACATATCGGTCAGGCGCTTTACAACGGGCAGGCAAACAATATCTGGGAGGGCAAGCCGATGCCGCGCATCCCGCACCTTTTGAACACGATGCAGGTGAACAAGAACACCGCCGTGTACGACGAGGTGAACGACGTGTGGACGGCTTACGTCGGTTCCTTTATCGGCGGGCCGCTCTATATCCGCGACGAAAGCGTTACGTTTACGGCAACCATTTCGGGCGGTGTGAAATATTCGCACTTTATTCTCGGATACACTACGGAAAAAGAATTCGAGGAGAACGCAAAGTCCTCCGCTCCCTATTTCGATCTGGAAGTATGGGACAGGGGCGTGCTTCACTCCGGTTCGAAAATTTTCGCGGAGAAATTCTCGTACGAGGAGCTGTATAAGGCGGCGGTGCTTTGGGATAAGGTTGCGTCCGTTACCACGACGGGTTCCAATCAGGGCGTGGTATTCCTTTACGAGCCCTTCGTTGCGGCGGGCGCGGCGGTTGCGTTCCCCGGGCGCAGGTCGGTGAACTGTCCCGAGGGTTGGATGTCGAATTCGCTCAACTACAACCTGATCGTATCGTCGGGCGGGTGGGGTAATTTCCACGAATATCACCACAATTTCCAAGGCTACGGCGTGGGCAACGGCGGCGAGGTTACCAATAACGGCATGACGCTCGTTTCCTACTCGCTGTTTACCAAAATTTCTTCCAACCGCAGCCTGTCCAATTACGGCGCGGGCAGATTGGGCGGATGGAACGCGTACACGTGCGCGACGTGGTCGTTGCAGGAGCTGTTGAAAATTCAGAACGGGCAAAGCCCGAGCAACGGCAAGCAGGGGCTTTCGATCTACGCGACGCTTTTGCACAATTTCGGACAGGATAACTATATTCAAGCCAAAGTCCGCCAGCGGCAGGTCGGCGCGTACAGAGAGAATTACGAGGGCTATATGAAAGCGTGGCAGGACGTTACGCATAATAATATGTCGTATTTCTTTCAGGAGGTGCTCGACGGCATTACCGCAGATCAGGCGGCTGCGTGGGGAACCGCCGACGACCCGATGTTCGTGCCCGTTTCTTCCGTCTATCAGACGGGCAGAAGCTATATGTACGAGGGGGAGAAACAATATATTAAGACGATGCAGCCGTACGTCATTCCTTACGGGGATTCGTTTACCGTCGATTTGCGTCCGTATACGGCGAACGGCGGGCAGTACGCTTACGGCAGCGTAATGCTCCCCGCGGGATTCGCCTATACGGTAAAGAGCGTCGGAAAACCTGCGAACGGAACGCTGACCCAAACGGATACGCCTCTCGTCTACACGTATACGCCCAACAAGAAGAACAAAAATCTGCGTTCGGGGGAAATCAAGGTAACCCTTGAAATCACCAAAAACGACGGCGCGTTCAAAGTGGACGACGTGGATCTGGTGCTGGAATTCGAGCAGTCGCACGAAATGAACAAGACGACGCTCAACAGAACCACGTATACCTATTCCGCCGACAATATGTATACCGACGCACAGACGGCGTTCGAGAAGAAATTCGCGGGCTATGAAGGGAATCCCGTCGAGATGGATCATTCCAATCCCGTGCAAAACGTAAACACCGACATCTGGTTCTATCCCGATACGGCGCAAAACCGCGAAAAGTATCCCGACGCGCCGGAGCATTACTTCGTTCACGATAATACGATCGAGGTGATCGACGGCAAACTGTATTTCGAAGAGGAAGGCAAGTACAGGGTCTACCTGCGCGGACGTTTGAATTGCGCGGTGTATTTCTCGGTAAACGGAAAGGATTACACGCTCGGGGCAACGATCAAAGACACGAAGGCGGTTTCCAACAGCGCGCAATTCCGCCCGAACGATAAGAATACGTTTTTCGACGTAAGCTTCTCCGAAAAGAATTGCACCGTTACCGTATATACGGGCGGGGAAGAGCATACCTATCAATTAAAAATCGAAGGCGATCGGTGGCTGTTCGTCAAAGAAGTGCTCATCGTGCAATCTACGCCTACGGTAAGCTATATCGGTTTGGGGATCGCAAAGTGGTCGGAACCCATTTACACCATGGTGGAAAAGTACTACGACGCCAACGGAAATGAAGTCGCAAGCCCCGAGGCGGAGGGTTACCACCACACGCAAATTCATTATTACAACAGTATGGGCGTTGAAGTTTCGGAGGAGGAAACGAACTCGAAGGAGCCCATTCCCCCTAAAAATAACGAGGCTGCGTACGTAAACGCTTACAGAAATACCTACGAGTTTCCCTCGAACGCTTCGTTCGAAACGGACTACTTCTACGTGAGGACGTATTCGTACAGCTATCGGGACAATCACATGGTCGGCGGCGAAGGGATGCGCGTTGTGGAAGAGCAGTGCGCCAATCTGTCGCTGCATACGGGCTGGGGCGGCAAGGATCTGTCGGTCGTGATCGACGGCGTAAAAAATCAAGGCGGCAAACAGCAGCTGCATACGCAGGATAACCGTCCGCTGGAATCGGCGCCCTTCACGTTCGTGGTCGATTTGGGCGGAGTGTATACCGCGAACCGTTTGATCTTATACAGTCAGGCGGGCAGAGTGGATCCCTGCTTTGCCAAGAACGCAAACCTTTATGCAAGCACCGACGGAGTGGATTACAAGCTTGTAAAGAACTTTACGGACTTGACGTATTCGGGCGATCACCAATATCTGGATTTCGATTTAACCGAAATGCGCTATTATAAAATCGAGATTACCAAGGCGACGAGCGGGCACCTGATCCTTCGCGAGCTTGAAATGTGGCACGTTTTCGAATTGGAGAACGGCGTGCAGCTGACGCCTGACAGCGAAGAGCTGACGTATAAGGGAAAGTGGCACGGGAAACAGGTTGCCTCCTCCTTCGGACACGTGAACGTGGGCGAGCGGGGCGCGCAGGTATCGTTCGAGTTCGAGGGCACGCGCTTCGGGATTCTCTCTCCCGCGGGCTATAAGCGGAATTTCGAAGTGTATATCGACGGAAAGCGGGTCGATTCGATGAAGCTCAAAGAGGATGACGGAGATTTTAACATGAGTTACCTGTGCAATGCGTTGAAGGAGGGCAAGCACCGCGTCGTGATTCGCTGTACGGGTCAGACGGCAATCGACTCCATCGTCGTTTACAAGTAAATTCAAACCGTAAAAAAAACGGGTCGGAAACGACCCGTTTTTTTTACGTTTTGCGTTCCGACGCGTTCCGTACGTCTTTATAAAATAAAAAAGTCGCTCGACGGCGGCAAAAATTTACAAAAAGAGCGATTATTCCAAAAAAAGTATACTTTTTTTGACCGTGTATTTTGTACGAAAATCAAGGATTTATACACTAAAAATTATACTTTAACTTACGATTCTTGTCAAGAAACTTTCGTAAGAAAAAGTATACATTATTTGACGGTGTTCGAAAAATTCATAACGGTACGCATTTTTCAGGATTTTGAGCGGCTTTTGCCCGTCCTTTCCCCCGCCAAGGCAGGGGGACGGAGCGACGGCAATAAATATTATTAAAACATATATTTCGGAGGGGTTTTTATGAAATTCTCTAAGAGATGCGGAAGAGCTGCAAAGACGGCTTCTTTTGTGCTTTGTTCCGTACTGTTTCTGTTTACGCTTCTGTTAGGGTCCATGCAGCCGATTATCAATTACGTAAAAAATCATCCTATCGCGGTCGGGGCGGCGGACGATTCGGATTACGCGGAACTAAACGACAACTATTCGGCTTTTGCGGACGGCGCAACCTATTCTTATACGGACGGTACGATTGTTTCCGAATTTGTGGATCAAGCGGACGGAATAGGCACGGACAGAACGGTTGTTTCGATCGACAGATCCCATGCCCACGGTACAAAAAGAAATCCTTACGTTATCGACAGTTACGATAAATGGATCACTTTTGCACAAGAAAACGGTTACGTTCACGATTCCGATCCGTCTTATCAATACGGATACGGAAAAGTATGGGTTTTGGCGGTGGATATCGACTTCCGCAATCGGGCGTTTTTGCCTGTTTGGGCATTCGGCGGCGAATTTTACGGTTTGGGACACACGCTCAGCAATATCACTTACAATTATGCCGACCTTGTAGGAAACCGTTGGGCGAATGAAGAATTGGGGATGGGTGTGTTTTGTTACACTTATACGGGTAACGTTTTTATGCCGAACCCCGTGGTAATTGCAGATTTAAATGTTGATAATTATATATTTACCAATTGTTCCACTTATGCCGGTGCGATTACGGGGAGAATCGCCGCACATATTACTTGGATTTTGAATTGCCATGCCAAGGGGACGCTCGATCGTTCGACGGCGTGTAATAAATTTGTGTATTGGGGCGGGATAACATCCGGGCCGTTAAACATTTTTGCGCCGAATGTGGTAGGTTGGGGCGAATATATCGCGTCTGCTTACCGTTGTTCGGCAGACACTAAAATGAATATTAACGAGCCCTCTTATGATACTGATTGGTACATCGGCGGAATCATGGGGGGAGCATGGGTAGGTTGTACTTCTTACGTTTACGATTGTTATGCTAAATTAACAGTCAATCAAAACGGTAGCACGGGTACGTTTATCGGCGGAATCGTCGGTGTGCTTCCGTCTAACAATTGGAACGGGACCGGCGGTACGCACGTGATCCGCGAGTGCGTTGCCAATGTAATTATCAATTTTATCAATTGGGCGCCTGCCGGCGCGTTTTGTGCCAACGGGGCGATTTTCGCGATCCAGGCAGCAGGCGACCCCGACGGCGACCGCGGCGGCGTATATCGGCCGTCGGCAGTCAATATTTCGTGTGCCAACAGCTATGGTTCGACGACGATCAACTATACCAAATCCGGCGGTATCTCCGGTTCTTATCTGGCGGCAGGAACAAAAATATCAAGGTTCTTTCCGATTTGGAGCGGCAGAGCAGACGGCCGAGATAATCAGAGCGCTTGGAAAGACAGATACGCTACGATCAATCTGTCGAACTGTTATTATTCGGGGAATAATTCCTATGCAATCGCATCCGCAATAACGGCAACAGACGGCGGCAACTTCTTTGTCGGCACCGGTTCAACGTATACTGCTTCCGAAAGCGGCATGTACAACCTTGCCAAAAATTCCGATGCGTTAAAAACGAAAATCTGGGAACAGAAAACGAGTATCGGCGGTACGTACGGCATTGCAAATTCGCCCGTAAAAAATACCAAGATCACGCCTGAGTATACCGTCGGATATTACAATTTAAAGATGAACGGTTCGGAGATCATAGACGAGCCCCTGTCGGGCGTTGCGAGCAGAACGTATACCTACGGTTCGATGACTACGCTTTCGCTTGCGGGCGTCAACGATATGGAAGGGCGGCAGTTCCGCGGTTGGACTTTGGACAGAACGGGAAACACTGAGCCCGTCCGTTCCATGAGCATGACGGGCATGAACGGCGATTTGAAGTTCTATGCCGTCTGGGATATCACGGACTCCTCGGCAACGCTTTCCACCGTAAACAATATCACGGAGGCGGAGTACGGCGGCACGCCCATCTATCTGCGTGCGAATCTGATTACGCCGTCGGTATCGGATCCCGTGGTGGAATTCCGCTGGCTGAAGGACGGAGAGGTGGTATCCACCGCAACGGGCATGGAAAACAACGAATACGTGCTGGATTCGGTGGGACAGAGCGGAGAGTACTCGCTGGAATATACGTTATCCGACAAGAATTATCCGTTGATGCGTTACGAAGGGGCGGGGCAGAACGCGCTCGACTTGACGATCACGGGAAAGTCGACAAAGTTAAAGCGATTTACGATCAGTTCGGAGACGCCCGCGTACGCAGGGATGACGCTGGAGAACGTGAAGTTCGTACTGGTAATGACGGAGGAGAACAGCACGCGGGAGGTGCCCGGCACGGCGCGGTGGGAATACACGACGGGAGTAGTGCAGCCCGGTTCGAACACGTTCAACGTAATATTCACGCCCGAGGATCTGGGCAACTATAAAGTGATGACCGTTCCCGTAACCTTCGAGGCGGGTTCGTTAAAGCTCACGTTTAACATGGATCAGGTATCGACGTATTTCGAGGTACCGTTAAACTACAAGGGTTCGTATTCGGCGACGGATATCGTCAAGCTGTTTCAGGACGCGTTCGTGGCGAAGATAGAAAGCGACTACTCGTTTGAAACGGCGGTACAGCGCCGCACGCCGCGCTTTAACGGGATGACGGCGGGGGACTTCAATCTGACCTATGAAAACGTAACCGAAGACAAGACGGTAGAAGTAACGTTTGTGGAAACGTTCTACACGGTGATATTAAACCCGAACAACGGGGAGGTATCCGCGACGCTGCGCGACAGATATTGGGGCGAGCGACTGGCGACGCCGGAGTACGCGTACGACGGATTTATCCTGACGGGCTGGTATTATACGGACGCGTCGGGGCAGAAGAGGGCGTGGGATTTCGAAAATGACGTAGTAACGTCGGATCTGGAGCTGTCGGCGGAGTGGAAGGCGTTGAATATGAAGTTAAAGAGCCTGACGGCGACGCCCGCGTTGGGAGCGTACACGGCGCTCAGCGCGTTGAAGAACGGCGATTTGCTGGTGGAGGCGCTCTACGACAGCGACGAAGGGGAAATCAAGCGCATACTCAACTTAAAGAGCGCGGACGTTACGGACGGATACACGCTTGCGTACGCGCTCGGCGACGGACAGCTGCACGTATCCACCCGTACGAGCGGCGGAGCGGATCCCGTGGCGGGCAATATCGTTACCGTAACCTACGAATACAAGGGCACGATCCGGCGCGTGAACGTAACGTTAAACGTGCAGGCAAAGAGGGCGGATACCTCCGAGCTCGAATTCCGCGACAAAGTGGCGGAGGAGACGAAGAACGCGATCGAAATCGACCGCATTCCGCAGTCGTCGCTGCCTACGGGCATCACGAGCGTGGAATATATCTACACGAACACGAAGACGCAGGTTGTGGGTCCTGCGATCGAGATCGGCGAATACCGAGTGGAAGCGCGCTTTATAACGTCGAGCGACGACTACGTAGCGGACAGCCGCTTTGCGACCCTCGTGATCAAAATGCAGCTGATCGCGGTAAAAGTAACGTGGAGCGCGGAAAACAGCTTCGACTATACGGGTTACGACCAGCACCCCGTTGCCACCGTTACCGTGGCGGAAACGGGCGAGCAGATCGGGGAGGCGTACTATTCCTACCTTGGCGCGAAGAACGAGACGGAGTTTATCAACGCGGGATCGTACAACGTGAGCGTGGTGCTCAACCCGAACGGGGACTATAAGTTTGCGGCGGGAACGACGACCTCGATGCGGTTTACGATCAATAAGCTGAGCAAGAATAAACCTACGCTGTTAACGGGGGTAGACGCGTACGTATACGCGCCCGACACGCTGTTCCGATTCGAATACCGCCTCGACGGGTATGACCCCGAATTCATGGAGTTTGAGGGAGTATACGAAACGACGAACGCAGGGAACTTCACGGCGCGCGTCGCGCTGATCGACAACGTAAACTACTACTGGACGGGCACGAGCCAGACGACGGCGTCGCAGCCGATCAGTTTCAGTTGGTCGGTTGCAAAGCTCAGCGTTCCCAAGCCGACTTTGCGTCAGGGGATAAGCTACGAGTTCAACGAGAGCGAGTATTCGTTCAGCGAGCTGTTGGACGGGTTCGACGAATATACGATGACGCTTACGGGTACGACCTCGTCGGTGAACGCAGGGAACTTTACGGCGCGCGTAGCCCTCAGCGATACGGTAAACTACTATTGGGAGGGCACGTTGGCGTCGGGAACGGCGCAGCCGATCAACTTCTCGTGGTCGATCGCAAAGAAAGCGATAGCCGCGCCCGTCGTCATCGAGGGAAGCGAGTTGGTGTACACGGGTTACGAACAGGAGCTGCTGTCGGTGCTGGACGGCTTCGACGAGCTATTGATGAGCTTCGGCGGCACGTATACGGCGATGAAGGCGGGCAGCTACCGTGCGACGGTGTCCTTAAAGAACAGAACGAACTACTATTGGTCGGGAACTTCCGCAACGACGAACGCGCAGCCCGTGAATATCAGCTGGACGATCGCGAAGCTGAAGGTTGCCGCGCCGACGCTTGCAGGGGAAACGAGCTTCGTATACGACGGCAGCGAACACGCGATCGTAGACAGTCTGTCGGGCTTCGATGCGGGGTTCATGGCAATGGAAGGCGATCATACGAAAACGAACGCATGTACTACGAGCACGGGCTACCGCGCGACCGTCAAGCTAACGGATACCGTGAACTACGAGTGGGAGGACGGCAAGACGCCTTCGTTTAACTGGTCTATCAGCAAGGCTACCGTAGCGAAGCCGACCTTCGGGGAAACGATATCGTACCCGTACAACGGCGAAACGCAGACGGTGAAGAGCGCGCTGTCCGGCTTCGACGAGGCTACGATGACGCTCGGCGGCACCTTCGAGAGCAAGAACGTATCCACGAGCGTGAGCGGGTTCAGCGCAAGGATCCAACTGAAAGACAAGAACAACTACGTCTGGGCGGACAACAACAGCAACACGGACGTATCCGTGAATTGGAGTATCACGAAAATAGATTTGACGGTGGAGTGGGAGGACGTAGACACGTTTGAAACCACCGACACCACCCGCACGCCCAAGGTGGTGGGGTTATCGGGACTGGCGGCAACGGACAGCTACGTAACGAGCGACTTCGTGTACGGAGGAGACGTCAATAAAACCACCGTGGGCGGCTATATCGTCAAGGTAACCGTGAAGTCGGGTTGGGCGTCGAACTACAATATACTCAACGCGTCCAAGGGCTACCGAATCATACCCGCAGGGGCGAGTCTCGACGACCCGACGCTGCCGCAGATCCCGGACGTGCCGTTGGATCCGCCGACCGAACCCGGAGGAAACACCCCCGGAGGAAATACTCCGGGCGGAAACCCGCCCGGCGGAACGACGGGCGACAAGCCTACGGATTCGTTCCTGCCCGAAAACCTGCCCTTGTGGCAGCTGATCGTGGGCGGAGTTTCCGTCGTG
>CAJUOI010000036.1 GCA_910588615.1 uncultured Christensenellaceae bacterium
TAGTAAAATCATTTTGATTATACGGCATATCAGATAACAAGCAAACACCCTGATTTATAACTAGTTGCATTGCGTCATAAATGCTACTTTCTTCATCTACCCCATTGTTGATTTGGTTATATATAAAAGAGGGGCTAAATTGATAACTCTTTACACCCCACGTTTTACCAATGTTTACTTTCTTCTTTTCCCTAAAATTCTCCGATTTTTGATTTTTTTCTTAAAATCGCGATCGGACGATTTGTCCCGAAAAAGCAAAAAGCCCGATTTTAGTCGGGCTAACCAATATAAAAACACCGCCGACAGACAGGCTTCCCAAAATTGGTTAGCCTTTCCACCAATGTCGTTAAAGTTTGAACACCTAAAAACGGAATACATTTTCGTGAACGGTGTCGCGGGCTTTATCGCATATAACTAACGAAAAAGCACAAGGTAAATACCCTGTACTTCTTCGATACTCCACACGAAACTCGACATATGCTTTACTTATCCCTAAATTAAAAGACTTCCTCCCCATTTCAGGCTGAGGAAGTCTTTTGTATAAACGTTTCAGTCGGTTATATCCCAAATATCTTCTGCATATTCTCTGATCGTTCTGTCGGAGGAAAAAAACGCAGAATTCGCTGTGTTTTTAAGTTGCTTTGCTGCAAACGATTTTTGATCTTTATAGTCTGCATTAATTTTAAGCAACGCTTCCACATAACTCTGTAAATCGTGCAATACGAAATAATGATCGGGTTTATGCCATGCCGCTCCGACAAGCAATGCATCGTATAGATCTTTGAAACAACCCGTTCCGCCGTCCGAAAAAGTACCGTCCGTCAACGCAGATACGGCGTAGCGATGCAATGTGTTTTCCCGTATCAATTTTGCAGGATCGTACCCTTCGGTTTTCAACTTTTCTATTTCATCGACTTCTGCGCCGAAAATATAGTTATTTTCCTTGCCCGCAAGATCAACGATCTCTATATTCGCGCCGTCCATTGTTCCGCAAGTGACCGCGCCGTTCATCATGAATTTCATATTGCCCGTGCCGCTTGCTTCAAGCCCTGCTGTGGAAACCTGCAAAGATACGTCCGTTCCCGCCACAATTTTTTCTGCGTAAGATACGTTATAGTTCTGTACAAACACAACTTTCAAAAATTTGTTCGTCTGTTCATCCGAATTAAGTTTATCCGAAATCTCGTTGATAAACTTGATTATCGCCTTAGCGCGTTTATAACTCGGTGCGCTCTTTGCCCCGAACACAAACACGGATGGCTGAAAATCTTTAACCGTTCCGTCCTTCAAACCCTTGTATATTTCAAGGATCGCAAAAGCTGTCATGAGTTGCCGTTTGTATTCATGCAATCTCTTGATCTGTGAATACACGATGAAATTTTCCGGTATGTCGATCCCTTCATGCTGTTTTATATAATTAAAAAGCTGCTTTCTTTTAACCGCTTTCACGCGAACAAACTCGTTCGTGATTTCCGGGATATGCCCGTTCAAACCGCAAAGCAGCGAAATATCCGAACGCCATTCTTTGCCGATCGCGTTATCTATCAATTCAGACAGTTCGCGGTTGCAAAGCATGAGCCACCTGCGCTGCGTAATGCCGTTGGTTTTATTTTGGAACTTTTCGGGATAATATCGATACGCCGTTCTGAAAAGGTTGTCTTTCAAAATTTCGGTATGCAGTTTTGCTACGCCGTTAACCGTTTTCCCTATATATACCGCAAGATTTGCCATTGAAAATCTGTCCGAAGAATATATCGCCATATCCGACGCTTCCTCATCCGAACAGTTCAGTTTATCGAAATCTTCCTTTTGTTTTAAGTGCAATTTGATCAGTATCGTGTAAATTTCAGGCAATATCTTTTTGACCTGTCCCGCGTCCCAGCACTCCAAAGCCTCGGGCATGATCGTATGATTGGTGTAGGCAAACGTTTTTCTTGCAATTTCAACCGCATCGGAAAAATTTACCTGATAATCCGCTATCAGTATTCTGATAAATTCAGCGATCGCCAACACGGGATGCGTATCGTTAAGTTGGATTACGTTAAAGTCCGCAAAATTATGGAATTTTCTACCGTAAAGTTTCACATGCTTTTCGATCAGTTCCCCTACCGCCGCCGCAGAGAAGAAATACTCCTGCCGAAGCCTTAACAGTTTCCCCTCTTCCGTATCGTCTGCGGGATAGAGATATTCGCTTATTTTTTGCGCATCTTCATCACCTTCCGCCTGCCACAGCCGCAAAACGTTAATGCGCTTGCCAAATACGGGCATATCGTAAGGAACTGCCGTAACCGTCATATCTGCAAACCGAACCGTGCGTTTCTCGTTTTCCCTTCTGATGCTCCAAGGATCGCCAAACCGCTGCCAATCGTCCGGAAGTTCCACTTGGAAGCCGTTCTCGATTGCCTGTTTAAAAAGCCCGTACCGATATCTGATGCCGTAGCCCTGCAACGGAAGTCCAAGTCCCGCCGCAGAATCAAGAAAACACGCCGCAAGCCTGCCCAAACCGCCGTTTCCGAGCGCCGCGTCCTCGATCTCCTCGAATATGTTGATATCAATTCCCTTCTGTGCAAGGATATTTCTTGTTTCATCCAGAACGCCGAGTTCCATGAGATTATTGAAAAAACTGCGTCCTATCAAAAATTCCATCGAAAGATAATAAGCGTTTTTTACGACGGGTCTTTGCTCCTTGCGCAAACCGAAAATCATAGCAAGCGATGATATCTCGTTATATAACTCTTGCGTGGTTTTCCCTTCCGTTTTCAATTCTTTCAGTTGTTTAATAAACTCCGTTGTTTCCATAACTTAAATAATTTTGATCTCCCTCTCGATTTCCACAATTCCGACGTGCTCAAAATCAGGCAACAAGCAAATATTGCCAGTGTATTCCGCCTCCGTTTTTACATAGATGAAACTGTCTCCGACTTTACATTTTAAGTATTTTTCCTTGCCGTAATCAAGCGTTTGCACCGCTTCCGCCGCAATTCCGCTCTCAGCTACCGCAATTCGATCGATACCGCACTCCAATCTCAGATTTGCGGCATACGCATTCTTGATCCCGAGCGCGGTAAATATTTTCTGCGCCGTTTCATCCGCGACTCCAAAAAATGCGCCTGCAACCGTCAATCCGAACTGCACGCTCTTCTTCTTTTTCGTCTTTCCGTTGACTTCAACTCTTTCACAAATTTTCTGTTTGACAAATTTACAGGGGAATGCGTTGACCTCAGGCATGGGCACAATTTTATTTTCGCCGCACGCCGTTACCGTTATTTTTTTGAAATCGATCCCGATACCCACCGTTTTCGCATCCACGGGTTCGGGCAAAACGGCATACAACCGCTTACCGCCGAGCGTCAAGGACAGAAGATAAACTCCGTTGATCTCTTCGCAGGATACGACCTCCGCTTGCAGATCCCCGTCCAGCGTGACGGCGTCAGTGGGCAAAAGCAATTCGCCTTTCAGATCTTCCGTATTAACCGACGCGGGCAACCGGATCTCCGCACCGAGGAATTTTATTTTCCCTTTATTGATTTCGCAGTCGAGATAGTTATATTCCGGAACGCGCGGCAACACGGATTCCTCCGTTTTTTTATCGAACAAATGCACGCGGTTGATATTTAATGCCGCCTCCACGACGTCTCCGGCTTTCAATTCCCGTCCGCTGTTATCCTTAATAATGATCCTTGTCGAACTTTCCACATACCCGTCGCCGTTCGGATTGATATCTCCGTAAACAAGCGTTTCGCTGCCGAGGTCTTCCTTATGCGAAACAACTACTTTTACAACCGCCTTATTATTCTTGACATCGTCGCCCGCAAGAGATATGTCCTCGGGACGAAGCCCAATATATACGACGGAATTACCGTCGAGGTAAGAGGGTTTTGCCTTATAAAGCATGGAATAAGGTACGGTGATCTCCGCGTCCGTATACTCGAACTTGATCTGTACGTCATCGCCTTTCTTCAAAAGCGTTCCCTCGAAGAAATTCATCTGCGGCGTTCCGATAAAGCCCGCAACGAATTTATTGCTCGGATAATTGTACAAATTTTTAGGGGTATCGATCTGCTGCACGAGCCCGTCTTTCATAACAACGATCCGCGTTCCCATGGTCATTGCCTCCACCTGGTCGTGCGTAACGTAAATAAACGTCGTTTGAAGTTTACTGTGCAGTTTGCCGATTTCCGCTCTCATCTGCGTCCTGAGTTTTGCGTCCAGATTAGACAACGGTTCGTCCAGAAGCATCACTTTGGGTTCGCGTACGATCGCGCGTCCGAGCGCAACGCGCTGTCTTTGTCCGCCGGACATTTCCTTCGGCTTTTTATTGAGATATTCGGTAATACCGAGGATATTCGCCGCTTCGACCACTTTTCTATGGATTTCATCTTTCGGAAGTTTACGAAGCCGTAACCCGAAGGCGATATTTTCATAAACGGTCATGTGCGGATAGAGCGCGTAGTTCTGAAACACCATTGCAATATCCCTGTCTTTCGGCTCCATATCGTTTACGATCAAATCGCCTATTTTCAGTTCCCCTGCCGAAATATCTTCAAGCCCCGCAATCATGCGGAGCGTAGTGGATTTTCCGCAACCGGACGGTCCCACGAATACGATAAACTCCTTATCCTGTATTTGCATATTGAAGTCTTTTACCGCCTTCGTTCCGTTCGGATACACTTTATAAATATGTGTCAATGTAACGTCTGCCATTTTAACCTCCTTAACCTTTTACCGAGCCGCCCGTGATCCCTTCCACATAATACCGCTGCAACCATATAAACAGAGCGGTTATCGGGATGGAAACCACGACCGCAGCCGCACAAAATACCGCAAAATACCCGTCGCTCATCAATGAGGAATTATCAAGCCACGATTTCATTCCCACTGCAACCGTAAATTGATCGGGATCTCCGAGCATGATAAACGACGAGAACATATACTCGCCCCACGGCGCGATAAACGCCGATAAAACCGTGTAAATGATGATGGGCTTTGCAAGCGGCAAAATAATTTTTATGAAAACCGTATGCCTGCTTGCGCCGTCTATCCTTGCGGCCTCGTCGAGCGATTTGGATATCGTATCGAAAAAGCCTTTACAGATATAATACTGCATCGCCGAGCTCGCAGAATAGACCAGGATCAGTCCCAATAAATTTTGCGTCAGGTTGATTTCTTTCAGCACAAAATACACTGCCGTCATCGAAAGGAAGCCGGGGAACATACCGAGAACGAGCATGACGTTCATGAGCGGCTTGCGCATTTTGAAACGAAGTCTTGACAAAGCGTAGCTCGTTGCAAGAATTATGATCGTCTGAAAAATCGTAACCGCAACCGAAACGAGCAACGTGTTGCCGTACCATCTTAAAAACTTCGTTTCGGTAAACAGTTTAATATAGTTATTAAACGACCATTGCTTCGGAAAGATATAGTCTGCCGAAGTGCCTACTGTCTCCCCGCGGAACGAAAGGATGATCATCAGCAGAAAAGGTATCAGCCAGATGACCGAAATGATGATCAGGATCGCGTGTATTGCAACCAGCGACGCGCGCTCCGCGCCCTTCTTGCTCCTGTATTTCATTTTCATTACATGAATTCCTCCTCGTTTTTAACCGATTTGGAACGGTTGTAAAGAATCAGCGAAAGCACCGCGACGATAACGAACGTGAAAATACCGATAACCGAAGCGACTCCGTACTGACTTTCTGTTACCGTGAGTTTGTAGAGCCAGGTGATCAGTAGGTCTGTTTTTCCTGCGCCCGTAGGAACACCCGACATATCCAACGGCGGATTTCCGCCGGACAAGAGAAAGATCACATTAAAGTTATTAAGGTTCCCAATGAACTGCGTGATCAGATAAGGCGCGGTAACGTGAAGCATATAAGGAAGGGTTATTTTCATATACGCCCTGATGGGGCCCGCTCCGTCCATTCTTGCCGATTCGTACAAATCCTGAGGAATGTTCATAAGGATTCCCGTGCAGATCAGCATGGTATACGGGATACCTATCCACATATTGATGATGATGATCATTACCCTTGCAAGCGTTCCGTCCGTTAAAAACGGAATGGGCTTATCGATCCAGCCCCATTTCAGCATCAGGTTATTGAGCAAACCCTGATCTGCAAGCAGTTGCGACATAAACATGAGCGATACGAATTGCGGAATGGCAATCGTCATAACGAGAATCGTCCGCCAAAGTTTCTTGCATCTGACGCCCTTCTTATTGATGAGGATCGCAACGATCATGCCGAGAATATAATTTGAAAAAGTTGCAAAAAACGCCCACACAACCGTCCACAGCAAAACTTCCGTAAACGTAAACGCAAATACTTTGCTGTTTGCCGAAATCCCGCCGCCAAGCACGTTCACAAAATTTTCAAAACCCACCCATTGAAACAGCTCGCTCGGAGGCATATGCGCTTTATCGTAATTAGTAAACGCGATAAATACCATAAAGAAAATGGGTAAAATGGTGAAAATCACAAGCCCGAGCATCGGGATGGAGAGCAACGTTTTATAATAGTTTTCATCCGCATAAGAATGGATATCGTCTTTCACTGAGGGCAGATGCAAACGCGCTTCCTGAAACTGCTGAGAGAGGTAATTCCCTTTTACGTTATGATACCACATATAGACGAACGCCGCTATGACAAACAAAGTCAACAACGAATACAGAAGTATCAAAAGGCTGTTATCGTAATAGGTATAAGTCGTAATTCCCGTTAACGGATCTTTGCCGGTTACAACGGCAACCTCGCCCAAACTGCCCATTTTGGCAAGATACTTCCAACCGAAGAAAACCATATACAGAACGAACAGCACCTCGAAGAACAAATATAAAATTCCGCGAAGAAACTGTTTGCGGCAAATCAACCCGAACCCCATTACCGCAAACGAAGTGCGCGTTTTCCAATCGCCTTCCTTTGCCGCCGCGCCGATATTTACGAAGATACCCACAAAAGCAAGCCAAAACTTTTTAAGTTTTTTGGGGATCGCCTTGAAGAACGCCGCAAACGCAGACGGCAACCGCTTAAAAAATCCCTTGAAATTATACCAGAACTTTTCCAACGGCGACATTTTCAAATATTCCAGATTCATAGTCTTCTCCGTTTTATTTTTTCGCAACAGAGTTTATCTGTTGGTAATGCTCTCTACCATTTTATTGAGATAATTCGCATAGGTGAATTTTTCACCATTCGTGCCGGTTTCATCGATAAGTTTATCGATAATGTTCAATCCGTAACTCTTCAACGGTTCCCAGAAATTGGAAGGCACGGAAGTCTGCTCTACCGCGAACGCGTTCTGCGCGTTCAGCGCCGCAAAGGTAGGATTGTTTTTGATCTCATCCTGATTAGCGACTTCGTTATTCGTGGGACCTACCAGGTGCTCTTCAAAACGCTGTTTCTGCATAGCGCCGCTTGAAAGGAACGCCGCAAGCCTATGCGCCTCCACAAGATTTTTACTGTGGGGATTTACGCCGAACAGCTTATAACCCTTAAACGAATAGAGCTGTTTCGTTTCTTCGTCTATCGTTACGGTGGGCAGTTTGCAAACGCCGTAATCTTCGCCGAGGTCGTTTTGAATCCTCTTCGCGTTCCAGGTTCCCGAAACGGCAGCCGCCATCTTGCGCGTGCTGAAACCCGTTGTTATGATGTTGTTATCCGTCCCCTTTCCCGCAAACGCTTTGCTCGACGTAAGCTTTGCAATCGCCTTGGAAGCCTTAATACCGCCTTCGCTGTTGAAATCGATCGTGATATTCGTTTCGGTGTAGTTTGCCGAATAATCGTATTCAACGTTATAGCTGCAACCGAACGAGAAGAAAAAGCCCGCCGTGTACCAAGGTACGTCGATCGCCCAGCCGATCGTTTTATTTTTGCTCTCACATACCGAAATGATCGATTCAAGCGAGCCCGCCTGTTCGTCGGTTATAACCGACTTATCGTAAAACAAAAAGTATCCGTTATCCGAAGCATACGGATAGCCGTATACCTTTTCCTCCGCCGTACCCCAGTACAGGGAACCGGACTTCACGGAGTCAGCGCTGTTATTGGCTTTTACCTCGTCGAGGAACATCCCGCCCAGTTCCGCAAGCCCGCCTGCACGTAAAAGCGGAATGAGCTGATCGCTCGAATAACAATAGACGTCCGCCGCGGCAGAGGCGTCTTTGCTGACGTTACTGTACGCCATGTCCTCTTCCCCGATACCTATTTTAATGTTGTATTTCTGATCGGGGTTCGCGTCTTTGAATTCCTGCACCATCTTTTTAAGCGTTTCCTGCTGTGCCGCAGAACCCCAAACGGTTAGTTTAAGCCCGCTTTCGCAAGCCGTTAAACTTGCAACCGCGCTTGCGGCAAGCGCGCCGCAAGCAAGTAACGATACGATTCTTTTTTTCATGATATTTTTCCTCCACAATTTTTTACGGTTTTATTTTTTACAACGACAGCGCCGTTGTTGAAAATCATCTTTCCGTCATAATTCAGCGCAAACAGCGTACCCCCCCCCTCGGCATTCAGTGCCTTCGCTTTGCCGCACGTATTGAAATAAGCCGTAACGCACTCGCCTTCCGCTTCTCTCGAAATCCGGAGGATTCCGTCTTGCTCTGCGATCTCCGCTTCGGCTCCCGATAACGCCATTTGTTTTTTCAAAGCAAGTATATTCTTAAAATTATCACGGTACTCTTCGCGCTGATCGCGGAAAGTCCAGTCGAACGTTTTACGGCAATCGGGATCGCCCGTACCGTCCAGCGGCAATTCCGTGCCGTAGAACACGCACGGCATTCCGGGAAACATGACCATTGCGCAGAGCGCGCACAACAGTTTATCCGTATTCCCTCCCGCCAATCCCAAAAACCGCGGCGTATCGTGATCGTCCAAAAAATTCAGCGCCATTGCGTTTGCCTGCTGCGTATTCGCTAAAAGCAATCCGTTCATTCTGTTTGCGGCGTCTTCCGCTTTTATCGGAACAGCGCCGAAGAAATCGACCAGAATTTTCTGAAACTTATAATTCATCACGCCGTCGAGCTGATCTCCCCTGAGCCACGGCTCGTTCAAATGCCATATCTCGCCGAGGATGAGCGCTTCGGGAAACTGCCGCTTTACCTCGCTGCGCAGCTGCCGCCACATTTCGTGCGATATTTCGTCCGCAACGTCAAGCCGCAAGCCGTCGAACCCCATCCGCAGATATTCGAGCGCAATATCGATGAGATAGCGCCGCACTTCGGAATTGTTGGTGTTCCACTTCGGCATATATTTGCAATCCGCAAAATGCGCGTAGTTTCCCTTCTCGGTATCCGGAAAATCCCCGTCTATCAAAAACCAATCGTAATACTCGGAATCCCTACCCTTTTCTAAAACGTCTTTAAATATCCCGTGGCTGATATCGCAATGATTGAACACCGTATCTATGATGATTTTCAGGTGCTTTTCATGCGCCGAGTCCAAAAGGCGTTTGAGCTTTTCATTCGTCCCGAATTGCGGGTCGACGAGCGTGTAATCGGTTACGTTGTACTTATGATTGCTGCCCGAGTAGAATATCGGCGTAAGATACAGAGCGGTAACGCCCAAGTCGCAAAGATACGGGAGCTTGTTTGCGATCCCGTCCAGATCGCCGCCCGCGAAGGAATAACGGTCGATTTTTCCGTTCCAAGCCGTATTGATATAGCGATCGTCCTTTTCATGATCGCCACGGAAAAATCTGTCTACAAAAATCTGATAGAATACCGCGGAGCGCGTCCAATCCACCACACGCATCACGTCTGCGCCGTTGATGAACGGAAATTGAAAGAACGTATAATAGGCAAGCTGAAACAGATACTCTTCCGAAAGACCTTCTTCGGAATAATAGAAAACTTTCTCTTTTTCCGTAATTCGGAAAATATAGGCAAAGCGCGCGTCGGGAAGCGTTATTTCCGCCATATAATAGGCAAAGACTCCGTCCGTAACGCAACGGTCCATCTGGCACGCATAGCGTTTTTTCGTAAAATCGTATTTATTGTTATAGAGCAGTTCCACCTTATCGAGCTCATCTTGGGCGGAAACCCTCAGTACTACTCTGAGCCGATCGCCCGCCACGGGATACGCGAAGCAGCTTTCGGGTCTGTGGAATACGGCATATCTGTTCATAGTTTGATCTCTTGACTAATGTACGCGCACCGTATGCGAAGTTCCCTGCACGCGCTCGGTAGCCATATTGAAACATTCGAAAATCGCGTCCACCCGAGCCTGTGTGTTGGCGGGAACAACGAGCATCTCCTTGTCACCCATTCCCCTGATGTTTTTCAGGGAAGAGTGAACGGTCACGATATTTCCTTCGGGCAATTTGTCCAAACCGTCATCGTCCAAAAAGACGATCTTGTCGTATAGCGCGCTTATCTCCTCTTTCAGCGTCCGATTGTACATATCCACAAGCACCAACGTAAAATTGTTCTTCCCGTAAGCCTTTTCTCCCTCTTGTAAAACGTATCCGAAATCCTGATAGATCTGATAAAACAATTCGTCGTTGATCTTTCCGTCCACCGAAATCAAAGGTACGAAATTTTCCTGCGCAAGCCTGCGGAACTTCTCTTCTTCCATGCCCACGCAAATGATCGCGTCCGCAACGTCGATCCTCGTATTTTCCAGATGCGTGCGCATGATAAGATTATAGCCAAGCCGTTCGAACGTCTTGCAGAAAATTCTCAAAAAGTCGTAACTCTCCGCTTCCTGCATAATGGACGAATGTTTGTCCGTGAGTACGATGACGTTTCTGCTTTTGCTCAGCGCGAACGACTGCGCAAGGCGCGAAGGATGGAAATTATACAGGTTTACGATCTGCAAAACTTTCCGTTTCGTATCCGGCGTATATCTGTTTTCATGTTTCCCGTTTATGATATAGGAAACGGTGGCAACGGATACGCCCGCAAGGCGCGCAATATCCTTTATCGTTATTTTTTCCATATCAACTTTTGTATCCCTGAATTTTATGTTTGCAAGGATCTTCTTCAAATTGAAAAAAGATCCTTGCAAACAAGTTGGGGGGCTAAGTTTAATCCATCGGTTGCATATAAACCGTCATGGTTGCGCCCTTATCGTAGAATTTAATATAAATTCTGAAATGGCGCGCCGACAGAGTTTTTTTATAGAGGAGCGCAGTGTCACTGCTCTTTTCTAAATAGTCTTTTGTATCGTTGCCTTCCGCGTCGCTGTTTTCAAGCGTGATCGTAATACTTCCGCCGCTCGCGGATACGGGCGCAAGCTGCGCTTCTTCCGAACCCAAAAGCCCCGCCGTATACACGGAAACCACGTCGCCGGGGTTCAACACGAACCAATCGTTATGAAGCTGAACGGGCGCGCTGTATCCGAGCGTTTCCGCATTTGTAACGTCCGTTCCCCAAACACGCAGAGGAACGGTCTCCGTTTCCTGCGTTTCCGCACGCAAAACGGACATATAATATTTGGGCTGAACCGTTACGGAATCATCCGGTTCAACGGGGTCTTGGGGCTGCGATAAATCGGCGCGCCAGTCTGCGTAGAGATATATCGTTTCCGTGAGTTCGGGCACCGTTTCAAAATAGGTGACGGTCGCATCGACGATCGTCCACCAACCGTTGAAAGTATAAGGATTGCCTTCCGCGTCCTTTCTGCTGCTCGCAGGCACGGGAAGCACTTCTCCCTCGGCAAGCGTGCAACGGTAAACGTTTTCGCTTTTTATTTTGTTGCATTGTTTTTGCGTGAGCGCCTCGGCTCCGGACGGGACCGTATTTTCCGTCTTGACTCCGTCCTCCATATAAGTTCCGGGAACGAAATACAAATTGATTTTATCCGAGTTTTTGCAAGACGAAAACATTGCCGCGCCCGCAAACGCAAATAAACCCGTAAGCATTAAAGCCGTAATTTTCTTCATAACCGTTCCTCCTTATTTCACCTTATATATAAGTATCGAATAAGCCGGTACCCTGTTCGAATTCGTGCCCGTCATTCCGTTTCCGTACAAAAGCGTTGCACCCGCCGGAACCGAATAATTCGCGAGAGCGTCCGTTTTGGTCGCATTGACGTAGACGAGGACCTCGCTGTTTGCATCTTGCACGGAGTAGCATACAACGCTGCCCGTCGTATAGTGGTTGACTACCTTTCCTCTTGCAAGAACAGGATTTTCCTTCCTGATCCTGATAAACGTCTTATAGGCATTATAAATCGAATCCGTTTCCTTGCTTTGTTCGTTTGCGCCGTGAAGCTGAGCGTTGAGCGAATCCCACGTCATAACGTAGTTGTTAAAGCCGATGGGATACTTGCAGTTGTTTTTACTGCCGCCGAGCTCCGTCGTCCACTTCATGGGCTGACGGTACCATCTGTCCTCGTGTCCCGATCCGTCGCCCGCGGGATTATCCGTAAGCGTTCCGAACATTCCGAGCTCGTCTCCGTTATAGATCCAGGTCATACCGGGAACGGTAAGGCTCATGCCCGCCCAAAGTTTTGCAAGTTTTTCGGACAAGTTCCATGCATCGTCGCCGAGGACGGCATCCCTCGAAACGCCCACATCCGTAGCGAATAACTTATCACGGGCGCGCTGAACGTCGTGATTGGACGTGAACACGCCGTCAATATAATCCGTGCGGAAGAGCGAAAAGTCGAATTGCGCCGCGCCGTACTGATTCATGATTTTCTTCGCATTCTCGGAAGCGACACTTGAAGAACCCTTTGCGATCCGGGTAAGCGCGTAGGTCGTATCGTAATACCAGTTAAAGTTAAACTGCGAATCCAGCCCTCCGTATAAGCCTGCAAGTTTCGCGGGATCGCCGTTGAAGTTCTCGCCGACGAGAATCGCATTGGGATAGCTTGCTTTGAGCTTCGCGTTGAACTCCATAAAGAAGTGTGCGTCTTTGTTCATGTCGAAGGAGTAATCCCCGTCTTCCACCACCCAGCTCGACTGATCGCGGCTCTCGTTCGCCATGTAGATATGCTTCACGGCGTCGAGGCGGAAACCGTCTAAGCCGAAGCTCATCCAGTAGAGCGCAACTTCCAGAATCGCGTCGCGCGTTGCCTGATTGTCGAAATTGAGTTCGGGCATGGAGGAACCGAAACTCGAATAGAAATAATACCCGTTCGAATCCTTAAACCATTGCTTTTGTTTGTCTTCGGGCAAGCCGCCGACGTAGTCCTCGTTCTGCCAGGTGTAGAAATTGCGGTAATCGATTTCTTTCTCGGTACCGTCGGGCAGTTTCACCGTTTCCTTCACAAGTCTTTGCGATTTCAAAAACCACGGGTTGGAGGGCGACGTATGGTTGAGAACGAAATCCATAAGGACCTTCATTCCTTTCTCGTGCGCCTTGTACACAAGCTCGCGGTAATCGTCGAGCGTACCGAAACGGGGATCTACCGTAAAGTAGTCCATAATATCGTAACCGTGATAGGAGTTAGACTGCTGGAAAGGCGTGAGCCAAAGCGTATCAACGCCCAACTCTTTCAGATAATCGAGTTTTTGGATAACGCCGCGCAGATCTCCCATGCCGTCGCCGTCGCTGTCCGCAAACGAGGCAATGAACACCTGATAACCGACGCTGTTTTCTTCCCAGCCCTGCGCAACGGACTGCTGTTTGTAAACAGTGTTGTTTCCTTTGTTGGAAACTACGTCGTACTTCGTAACAGCCGAGCCCGGTTCGAGTCCCTCGTAAGGATCGTACACTTCCGCGCCCGCAAACACGGGAGAACCGCTCCCCACTTCGCCCTGACGGACAAACCAGTGATAGTCGCCCTTGCTGCGCTTTGCATCCTCTAAAATAACGTATACGTCGCCGCCGTCGTTCACCCAAAAGCCGGAACCGTTTTCGCGGCTATCCTGCGAGAATACCTGAACACCCAAACGGAGCGCTTCGTTGTAGTTGATGATGAGCCCTTTATTATTGAGCGTTGCCTCGTTCCAACCCGCGTCGTTATAGGTAGCCGAAAGGTCGATATCGTACACCGCGCCCGATTCGTCTATCTTCATCGGGAAGAACGCTCTGCCTTCGCTGTTCGTGGGGAAATACTCCCACACCCAAAGTCCCCAGTCGCCGTATACCTTGGAATCTATCTGCGACGAATACGCGGGAGCCGTTGCGGAATTCACTTTCCCCTGCTCGGATTCGGAATGCGAACCGCGAAGATAGTGAATATATAAATGGTTCTTTTCGCCCCAATCAAGATTCTGTTCGTATTTTTGCGCCGCCTCGTCGTCCGGCACATACGGTTTATCCGTCTTTCCGCACGCCGCGAATATGCAGCCGAACAGCATGACGAATGCAGCGATAAAACAGACTACACTTTTCTTTCTCATAATTTCCTCCGTTTTCATAAAATCTGCCGAAAAATCGGCTTACTTCCCATTAACCGTTTAACATATATTTTATTATCAGGCTTTTCAGCCTGAATGTTTCATTAACCGTTTAATGATTTTAAAAAATGTGATTTATTTTTAAACTTTTATAATTATTAGCATTCTACCATATGATGGTAATCTTGTCAATAGTTATCCGAAAAAAAATTATGAATTTATCCAACAAAAAAACTCTATCCGAAGATAGAGTTTTTTTGTTTTCATCCGCCTGAATTATTCAGCGGGATTTTCCGTTTCCGTACCAGGACCGGGAGCAGGTTCGGGTTCCGGATCGGGCGTACTTGCGGCAACGAACGTAACGCCCAACGTTTTGTTTGCAGGATCGAGCGTGAACGTATAAGTTCCCGCGTTTACCGTCGTAAGATTACCGCCTTTCGTAATTTCCGTAACTCCCTCTGCAAGCGTCAGATTACCGCCGAACCAATCGATTTGTTTCGAAGTGTTCACTTCTCCGCTAGCATCTTCCGCAAAGGAACGGAACCCAAACTCGACGCCCGCCGCAAGAGTGATCGTCAGTTGATAAACGCCGTTCTGCCCCTCAACAGGCTTTAATTCGTACTCGTCGGTAATAGGCGTATTCCACTCGGCATGCATACTGCCCTTGATATAGTAATGCAAAATTTCTACCGTCTGGTCGGGTTCTAAGCCTGTCGCGGGCGTGATGACGAATACGGGGGTTTCGCTGCTGTTATCGATCGTGAACGTATAAGTCCCCGCCGTCTTGACGGTTCCGTTTCCGCCGCTGGGAAGTACAATGTATCCCGTTTCGGCGCCTTCCGCCATTCTATAATAGGAAGCCGCACCGTAGTTCCAGTTTGCCCCCCCCGTCGTTGCACTCTTACAGGATACGACCTGGAACTGCGCATTCTTTTCAAACGTTACTTCCAGACCGTTTTCGGGATCGATGTAAAATCCCTCTTTCACGTCCCATCCTGCGCCGTTAAAGCCGGAGCCAGCCAGATAAAATCCGTCTTGTACGAATTTATCGGGAAGTTCCGCAGGCTTCAAATCCGCTGCGGGAGTAAATACGAATTTGATATTCTCGCC
>CAJUOI010000037.1 GCA_910588615.1 uncultured Christensenellaceae bacterium
AATGCACGGAAACGAGCGTGAACCTCACGGAAGCGGGTACGACCGATTGGATCTCCTACGGCTATAACAGCGGAAACAGCGTCGATTACAGGAAGGGCGGACCCCGTCTGTTTTCCAAACCCGAAAATGCGCGCGATCTCCGTCAGGATCTGTGCAAGGGCTATATGTCTGTGCAGTTCAAGACGGGCTTGTCGAAATCGTATTCCGACGGATACAGAAAACAGTCGAATACTGCGTCGGGCGGAATTAAAAATTCGATCGGCTACGACTTCACGGTCAAGACGACGGGCGAGAGCGAGAAAATCGTGCTCTACGTCGGCGGTGCGAATTGCATTGCAAAGCTCACGGTGCGCGATCGGGCGGGAAACGTGAAAACGCTCACGTTCGGCGGCAGAGCGTTACCTGATTATATGCAAAAAATCGAGATTGAAATCGAGGCGGGAGAAGCGAGCACGCTCTATTTCAATTACGCGCCTGTTTCGACGACTATGGTAAGCGAGCGCGAAACAAGCTCTTCGATTTACCTTTACTGCGGCTACGTTTGCGAAAAATAAGAATCAAACCGAAAATCGGTTAAAATTAAGGAGGAAATATATGAATAAGAACAAACTCGTAAAGATAATTGCGCTCAGCGCAATCTTTACATCGTCGGTTGCGGTTCTTGCGGCATGCAGAGGAGACGGACACTCTCTTTCGCTTATCGAAGAACAGGCGGCAACCTGCACGACGGACGGACATAATGCGTATTATATGTGTTCGCATTGCGACTCTATCTTCGAAGATGCGGACGCGAAAACCGAAACGACGCTCGAAGCCGTAAAAATCAACAAGCTCGGGCACGATATGACCAAGCACGAAGCGGTGGAAGCGGAATGCACCAAGCCCGGCAACGTGGAGTATTACACCTGTTCGCGCGAAGAGGGGAAATACTTCAACGCGCAACAGCAGGAAATCAGCAAGATCGAAACGACGAAAACGCACGACTTCTCGGGCGAGGGGACTCACGCTTACGTGCAACCGACCG
Source organism: uncultured Christensenellaceae bacterium (assembly GCA_910588615.1). Taxonomy (GTDB): domain Bacteria; phylum Bacillota; class Clostridia; order Christensenellales; family Borkfalkiaceae; genus Gallimonas. Next base: position 1,025 of record CAJUOI010000037.1, read on the forward strand.
TCGAGACGGAGGGCAGCAAGGCGTACTGGCAGTGCAACGATTGCCATAACGTATATGCCGACAGTTACGGCGATACGCAGACGACGGTTGCAGACATGAAAATCGACAGGGTGAAGGAAAATCTCGACGGCACACTCACGGAGGGGTTCTACAACACCGAGCATGCACTCGTCATCGGCAGCAAAACGGTAAAAGAGGGCGGCATCGGCTTTATCGTCAACGGCAAAAAGGAAACGGACGGTATTTATTTACATATCGTTGCCAATTACAACACGTCGGCGGACGACCAGGTAGGCGATCACGGTAAGATCGGCGTGCTCGTCAATTTCCGTAACGAGGATTATCTCAATCTTCCTGGAAATTTGGGCACCTGCTTGGAACAGACGATGTACATGGAACTGTATTTGAGCGGCAGAGTTAATTATCACGACGTGAACACCGTGAAATACTTTAATACAAAGACCAATACGGAGGAAGGCAAGGCGAAGTATACGACGACGTGGGAGCTGTTCCTTTCGTATGAAGATTTGTCGAAGGCGAACGGCGGAAAGCTCGCCGAAGCGTTCGAGGTGAAAGAGGGCAAAACCGTATTGCAACAGAGCTATGCGCCGCTGATGAGCTTTATCGGCAACATGACGCATTCGGCGGCGGATAAGTTCGATAATCCGGCGGCGGAGACCGTAAAAAACGGCGATCCGAAATGCGATGAAATGGATGGAAACACTTGGCTCATTTGGTATAGCCACGGTTACGGCGATTGGAGCAGCGAGCAAAAGTATATGGCGCTCGGCAAAGACGGCTTCTTTATGACCGTTCCCCGCGCCGTCGATACCTATACGGTGAACAAGAACGACTGCGCGAACGCAACGATCACCGTTCCCGAAACGGTGGACTTCGATCAAGCGATTACGGGTAAGGTTACGGTTGCGGAGGGCTACGTATTCTCGGGAATCAAAGCCAACGGCAAAGTGGTCGTTACCAAAGGTCAAGCCACGAGCGGCAATGTGTACGATTACTCTGTTACCGTTTCCTCTTTGGGACTGAAATGGTTCGAGACCGAAATCGAGCTCGAATTCGTGATCACCAAGCTCGATTACGAGAATATTTCCTTTACGTTGAAGGGTGTTGCGGGCGGCAAGACGACGACCATAGCGGAGGACACGACCGTCGTGCTCGAAAACGAATTCGGCGACAGATACGAAACGACGGTAGGAGAAAACGGCGTCGTTACGGTTCAGAACGTGCTCTGTCAGGACTATGTCGTCAAGGTTACCGATTATATCGACGGCAAGATTGACGTTATCAAGGGCGGCGAACTGGGCGAAGCAACGCTTGCATATCAGTTTGCGATCGACATCGGAAACCGTCCCGACCTTGTCGATTTAAGCGAAATGAACGAGGCGAACGCGTCGATCACGCTCGGTGAGCAGGGCGTGAACGGCGTAAATAAGGAAACGATTGCTGTGCAAATCAAATTGCCCGACGAAATGAAAAACGCGCCCGCTTACGTGCTGTATACGACCGTCAACGTCAACGGCGAAGTTAAAGCAGGCACGGGCGCTTGGTTGCAGCGGTTTGCAATCCGGTTCGCAGAGGGAGATGCAAACAATACTTATAAGAATAAATTCGTCGTTTGGTGGGATGATTTGGGGCAGAACTCCAACCCTTCGGCAATTTGGGCGGATAACGGCACGACCTGCGGCGGCGGAGGCGAACGGCAGCAAACCTACGATTGGCTCGCAAGCATGGTTATGGACGGCTTACAGCTCAAAGTCGTGCGCAACGGCGGTTACGTTGCGATTTCCGCATACAATATCGACGACGAGAAGTGGTACACGCTGCTCGAAGGCACTACTTCCGCTACCGCGAAAAACGACATTGCTTTCTTTGTCAGCGGCGAAAGTTTCACCTTCTCCGAAATCGCGTTCGAAGCGCTCGAAATCGTTCCGTTGGAACTTCCCGCAGGAGGGAAAGACGGCATTAAGGGACATTTGAAAGCAACAAACGGCGACATATTTACGTTGGGCGGCGTTTTGACTTCGGAAGAAGAACTTGCGATTCCCGCAGACTCGATCGCTTATACCGAGTATGACAACGTGGAAATCGGCAGCGATAAGATCACGATTACGGGAAACGGCGTTGCGGACAGAAACAGTCATTCCTATAATCATGCAACCTATATTCTGCCCGAAGCGGTGAGAGGGCAAAAGCAGGTCTCGCTTGTATTCAACGTGAAAGACACGAATCAACCCGCAGGGACGGACGATTGGGCGGCGCGTCGCTTCGGCATTCAAATCGGCGCGGGCGCATACGGGTTCTATTTCTGGATGCCGACTCCCAATGCAAACGAAGTGAATATTATAAGATTTGTCGAAGGTACGCTTGATATGAATACCGATCAATCGGGTTACGACATTCAAAAGGTACTTTGGGCGGCGGATTTGCTTCGTTCCGCAAACGGGTTAGACGTTCAGGTGGTTCGGCTCGGCACGAAGATCGTCATCAATTTTAAGGACAAGGACGAAAAATGGGTGACAGTCGGTGAAATGACCTGTGCGGACGTTGAAACCGAAGTTAAATTCGTCGGCGGCGGCGACACTTGGGAGGTTTCCGCAATCGCAGCCGGCAAGCTCGAATTCCGTGAAAAGGTAGACCCTGAGGAAGGCAATAACTATATGGGCAACGTCGCTTATTATACCGACGGCACACATTACTACATGTCGGACGGTTCCGTAAGCTCGCTTGCAGGCGTTACGATCAAGCAGGTGGACGTTACGCTCAGCGCGGCGGCGAAAGAGCTCGACGGAACGACGGAGGCAACGCTCGCAAACGGTGCGGTGATCGAGCTGAAAGGCAAATTCCAAAATTACACCTACACGGTGGGCGGAACAAATAACCCCGATAAAATGCTTGCAGGTACTTACGAAGCGTATCTCTACGGCTATGCCTATGCGGAAGTCGTGGTGCCCGAAGCGGGCGGCGCGGTGGAGATCGTGCTCGTCAAGACGTTTGCTTATACGACGGTCGGCACGCACGGCGGTCAGAGCGGCGTTGAAGTAGACGGAACGACGGTCACGATCAAAGGCAACGGACTTGCAGACAACAACAAGACCTGGGCGGGAAAAGCGGAAATCGTTTTGAGCGACGAGCTGCAAAACAGCAAGAGCGTTGCGCTCACGTTTACGTTAAAGGATACCCATTCCCCCCAAGGCGGTTGGCATTGGGCGGCGCGCCGCTTCGGCGTTACTATGCAGGGAGAAAACGGCGGATTTATGTGCTTTACGGCAAATGAACCGGAAGGCGCGTTCTTCGTCATGGGAACGGACCCGGGCAAAGAAGACGGACGCATTACGTTTAATCAGATTGGGTCGCTTGTCCGCTCTCAAAACGGCGTGAATATGCGCGTGGCGCGTGTTTCCGATAAGGTTTTGGTGTATGTTCAAATCGATGAAATGTGGGTAAAAATCGGTTCGTTCGATTGCAACAGCGCGGGCAATACCCAAATCATGCTGTACGGCGAGGGCGATACCTGGCAGTTCTCGAATATCGCCGTAGCTGAATATACGGCACCGGAAGCGACGGTCAAGAAAGGCGAACTCCCGCAGGGCGTTACGCTCGAACTGTCCGCGCAAACGGTTGCAAAAGACGGCAAGGTGACGGTAACGCTTACGGGCGGCGCGAACTACCTCGTCAGCGTCAACGGCAAAGAATTCAGCGTAGGCAGCAGCTTTGAAATTGCCTATAACGACTATGTGCTCGGTTTAGCCGATCCCGAAATTACCGTTGCCGTTCTGAAGGTTACCGACCTGAACGCAACCTCGGCAGGGGAAATGAGAATTACGAGCGGAAATATCAACCTCGACGTCGCGGCGCTGAACGGAAAAGAAATTATGAGTTATGCGCGCTACTCCAACGATAGCGTTTACGTAAAGAACGGACTGACGGGAAATAGCAACCTGTTAGGTAATGGTGATAGCCGTTACGGCGGCGGTTTCGCGGGGGACGATCATCCCGTCAACTTTACGGCGAACGGGCAAACAAGCGACAATTGTCTCTATCTCAATCCGGATGTGTATCGTACGGTAACGCTTCATGTGAAAAAGGGCACGACGCAGCTTCTTATTTACACGGGCGCTTACAATAACGGCAACAAGATGACCTACCGTTTAAGCGCAAACGGGATTACGATCGGCGACGCGTCCTTCCAAATGACGCAAACAAGAGCGTACGTCGTGACCTTTAACATCGACACGTTTGCTTGGACGGAGGAATCGCACGATATCGACTTGTATGTCGGCGCAACGACCGACTGCGAGCTTGCGGCAATCGTCGCGCTCGGCAACGAGTTCCAAAAGACGTATAACGTATCCGTTACCGCAAACGCGAAAGCCACGATCGCTTTAACGGACGAGATGACTACGGTAAACAGCAACGGCACGATTTCGGGAACAGTTACTCCGAACAACAACTGCAAGGCGTATTACGTGATGGTTGCGGGTAAAAAAGTCTTGCTCGACAGTGAAAACAAATTCAGCGTTTCCGTCGAATCGCTCGACCTTGCGACTGGCGCGGATAGCGTGCAAATTTCCGCCGTCGTCTCCGATACGGATTTCAGCGTTACCGATGACAACGTAGCCTCCGGCTCTACGATCGACCTGTCGGCAAGCGATATCATCTGGTGGAGACGCTACGGGAAGGACGGTCACCGTCAGGACAAAGAGGGTGTAGAGGCGTTCGTGGACAACGGCTTCGCCTCGCAGCGCGGCGGAGACGATTCGGATTGCACCTTCACAAGCGGCGGTACGGCGGTATTGCCCAAAGAATTTGCCTGCACGCCGCACGGATTAAACGGCGACGGGACGACGAATTATACGGTTACTCTCACCGTAAAAAAGGGCGTGACGCAGATCGTGTTCTATACGGGCACATGGAACGATAGCAACGTCGTTACCTTCAAATTTATGGAGAGCGGCGGCACGGAACTGATCACGAGCGAAGTCAGAAAGGGTAGTTCGGTGCGTCATACGTTGACGTTGAGCGTTGACACAGCGTCCTGGGAGGAAAACGAAACGCGCAAGTTCAAAGTGTTTATCGGCGGCGGGGTTGACGCGGCGATTCTCGAAGCGATTACCGTACACGGGGCTCTTAACTGATTGGTAGGCTAACTACAATTCAAATCCGGTGGACGGGGGAAGCGTTCGCGCTTCCCCCGTTTTCCTAAATATCGATCCAAAAGGAAAATAAATGAAAAAAATATATATCGGCGCGGCGTATTATCCCGAGCTGTGGGACGAGAGAGAAATTGAAAAAGATATTGTTCGGTGCAAAGAGACGGGTGTGAACTGCCTTCGTATAGGGGAATTTGCGTGGGGCGCAATGGAACCCGAAGAGGGCGTATATCGCTTGGAGTGGCTTGTGCGCGTCGTGGATAAATTATACGAAAACGGTATATTTACGGTGCTCTGCACGCCCACGGCAACGCCGCCCCGCTGGCTCTTGAACAAGTACCCCGAAACGCGCATGACGATGCACGATCTGATCCGCGCAGACGTTTCGTCGCGCTGTCATACCTGCAAGACCTCGCCCGTCATGCGGGAGAAGAACCGCGTTATCGTTTCCGAGCTTGCCAAAACGTTCGCAGGTCATAAAGGGGTAATTGGTTGGCAGATCGATAACGAAATATATCCGTATTCCGAGGGGTGTTACTGCGAACATTGCAAGAGCGCGTTCCGCTCGTACTTAAAAGAAAAGTTCGGTACAACCGAACGATTGAACAAGGCTTGGGGTATGGCGCGGTGGTCGCTCGAATATAACTCGTTTGAAGAGATCGAGCCGCCGTATCCGAAGCAGTGGCGGCACCCGTCTTTGCGCAAAGCGTGGCGGGAATTCCATTATGGGCAAATCAAAAGCTATGTGGAAGAACAGGCGGAGATATTACATAACTACGGCTGTCAAAATATCGGTACGAATATGATGCAGCACAATTCGCTGAGCTATTATAAATTAAACGAAAAGTTGGACGTTGCGCAGTATAATCACTACGACACTGCCGAGCGGCTGCCCGACACGGCGTTTGCCTATGATTTCGTGCGGAGCATCAAAAATAAACCGTTTTGGATCATGGAAACGCAGGTGGGCTGGAACGGAAGCGAGTATGCGGAAAACGGCTACCGCCCCGAAGGCGCGTGCTACGCGAATACCTGGCTGCCGATCGCAAAGGGCGCGGAAATGAATTTGTATTGGTTGTTTCGCGCGCACCCCACAGGACATGAGATCGGACACGGCGCACTGTATTCCTCGGCGGGAAGAAGCTACTGTGTAACGGAAGAGGTCGTAAAGGCGAGCGAAGAATTGAAAAAGTGCGAAGAGTTTTTAATAAACACTTGTATTCGCAGTAAAATTGCGTTACACTATTCGAGCACGGCGCACAACAATTTGGAATGCGCGCCGCTTCTCAAAGATATCAATTACCGCGAAACGCTGATAAAGAAATATTACGCGGCGTTCCGCCACCATAACGTGGACGTGATCGACACGCAGCATGCTCTTGAAAACTATGAAGTGATCGTATCGCCGTTCCTTTCCACTGCCGATGAAAACAGGCTGAAAGAACGCATCACCGAATGGGTAAAGAACGGCGGAACGTGGATTGTAGGACCGATGTCGGATATCATGGACGAGAACGTGAAGAAGTACACGCACGCGCCGTATAGCTTTTTGGAAGAGCTTGCGGGCGTGTATACGAAGTATCAGAAACCCGTCGCCAACGACGTGTTCAAAGCGCAGTGGACGAATGACGGCGAATGCGCCGTTTCAACGTGCTACGACGCTTACGAGTGCAGCGAGGGGACAACGGGCCTTGCGCATTACGTGGCGGGCGAGTTCGCGCCGCTTTCGGTGATAGCCGAACGAAAGGTAGGCAAGGGTAAAGTAATTCTTGTGGGAAGCGTTCTTTCGCACGGGGATATTCTGCGGCTTGTAAATCGCGCGCCGATCGCCGAGGCGAGCGGAAACATAATTTTAACCGAACGCACGGCAACGGACGGGGGCATGTGCGGAATTATCGCCGTGGAAACCGAATACAAGGGCGGTTATGTTATTTTGAACGGCGAGTACACTGACCTTATCACAGACAAGCAATATTCAGGTAAAATCGAAATTCAACCATACGGGGTTTTGGTATTAAAGAGGATATAAAATCATGGAACAAATTATTTACGGCAACATTCGCGTACAGCTTTTAAGCGAAAATATCGTGCGCATCGAATACGGGAAAAACGGTGCATTCTGCGACGAAAATACGTTTTTCATTCCGAACAGAACGGCGTTTACGAGCGGCGTTTCGTTTACGCAGGAGGTGGGCGTAATTTGCTTTGGTGAATATGTTTTGTATCTTCCCGCAAACGCGCAATCGCTTAAAGGCGTGCGGTTGGAGAAAAACGGAAAGAAAGTTTATACATACGAAAAACTTGCCAACAGCGGCGAGCTGCCTGCTTTGGATCAAACGCCCGAGGTGTTCGCGCTCTCGGATACACCGCGGATTATTGTCCCCGAGGGCGGATATTCCAAAGAGCGCAAGGGAGAGTATGTCGTCGAAGAAAACGTTGAGGATATTTATTTGCTGCTCTGCGAGGGTGACGCGAAAAAGCTGCGCAAGCTTTTCGTGGAGCTCACGGGCAAGTGCGAGCTTGTGCGTCTTTCCACGCTTGGCGGCTGGAACAGCAAGTACTATGCCTATTCGGAAGAGGAAGCGAAACAGTTGATTTTAAATTACGAAGCGCACGAAATCCCGCTCGACGTCATGGTGATCGATACCGACTGGCGCAGTTGCGAAAACGGTTGGGGGTATGACATCAACGAAAAGCTGTTCCCCGATATGCCTCGGTTTTTAAACTTCGCGCACGAGCACGGCGTGGAGGTAATGTTCAACGACCACCCCGAACCCGTGGACGGCAAACAGGTATTCGCGCCCGAAGAAATAGCTTATCGCGAGAAGAATTTACAGGCGATTATGGATTTGGGTCTGGACATATGGTGGTACGACAGAAATTGGGGTACTCACCTTGTTTCTCCTACCGATAATATGTATTGGGAAACGTTGGGTTTGTATCTTTTCGAGGATATAACGCAGCACCATTGGCAAAAGCAGTCGGGCAGTAAAAATATTTATCGTCGCCCCGTTGTTATGGGCAATGCGGTCAATATTATAAACGGCAGATATATGGGCATAACGGACAGCGCGTCGCATCGCTATTCCGTGCAATGGACCGGCGATATTTCTAGCAGGTCGGATTCGCTTGCTAACGAGGTTGAAAGTTTAATCAAATGCGGCAACAACTGTATTCCGTATATTAATTCGGACTGCGGCGGACATCTTGGCAATCCCGATAAGGAACTGTTTATCCGTTGGATGCAGTTCGGAACTTTGTCGCCCGTGTTCCGCCCGCACTGCACAAATGTTGTCGAGCGCTTCCGCGACCCGTGGTCGTACGACGAAGAAACGCTCGATATCGTTCGTGAGTACAACAATTTAAGATACCGTTTATTGCCCGTAATTTATAAAAGTGCGTACGAAAGCTATGAGAGCGGTCTGCCCATATTTAAAGGATTGGGCTGGGAATATCCCGCAGATAAGCGTTCTTTGAGGTGTAATAGCGAGTACTTGCTAAGTGCAAATATCATAGCCCGCCCCGTGACCTACGGCAAGCCCGTCTGTCTGGATAAAAAGGATTATCTTGCGCCCGTCAAAGCTACGTACTATAACGGCAGAGAGCTTAAAGGCGAGCCCATAGCAACCGCTGAGTACGATGCTCTGGATATGGTGTTAAACCATACTTCGCCGGAGGCGGGTGTGCCCGTTTACGATTTTTCGGCGAGATTTGAGGCGGAAATCAAGCTTGATTCCGATCGCGAACTGTTCATTTCCTGCGACGACGGAGCAACGGTATGGATAGACGGCGAAAAGGTTTTGGAAGATAAAACTCTGCACTCTGCACTAACTTTTCCGTTAAAGAAAATAAAAGGCGGAATAGTTTACAAAATAATGATTGATTACTTTCAGGCGGGTGGTGAAGCCTGTTGCGGACTTTTCTGCGCGGAGCTTCCCAAGGACGGTAAAATAGATACCTATCTTCCCATAGGCAAGTGGATAGACGCATTCAACGGCAATGTATATGCGGGCTGCAAGACGGTGTCGCGCGAATACGGCTTGCGTGAAATGCCGTTATTCGTGCGTATGGGTGCGCTCATACCGCTTGCGTACGAGGCGCAAAATACGAAGATTCAAAAGTGGGATAAGCTCGTTTACGATTTCTACCCCTGTAAAGATGCGTCGGACAGCGGTTATCTCTATGAGGACGATGCCGAAACGACGGCGTATAAGTCGGGGCAATTCAGAAAGAGCGCGTACGAAGCTTATTATTGTGAAGATTGCAACGCCTTTGTCATAAAGCTCCACGCGGCAGAGGGCAAATTCGAGGGCGAAAAGTGTTTCGATAAGCGCGAAATCACCGTTAAATATCACCTGTTAAAGGGCGTTGAAAGCGTTCGGAAAGTGACGGTAAACGGCGAAGAAGTCGGTTATAAAAAGACAAAAAAGGACGAAGCGTTGTTTCCGCTGAATACGTCGGACAGCGCGTCAGACAGCGGTGTAATATCTGTTCCCCTGCAAACAGACGTAAACAAAGAATACGAGATTAGATTTTATTTATAAGGTAGCTTATGCGTTGGTATATTGCCGAAAACAAAAAAAGAATCGCAAGCGAAAACTTCGAGGGGCATTCCGACCGAATCGAAATGGGCGGAGAGCAAGTCGCCTGCGCCGTAACCTACGGCGTAAAGTGTGGCGAGCCGTATTATAAACGGCAGTTTGCGTTTCCCAATTTCCGCACGCAACCGAATAACACTTGCGCAACCTATTATCCCGAAACGGATAAAAGTCCGATTATTTTCCAGACAAAGGAAACGTTCGGACGGGTGGAATTCGACGGGGTGCTTTCGGTGTGCTCCCGCGCGGGCGAATTGACGGTTGTGCGCAGATTTTTTCCGTCCGTGGAATTGCCCGTTTTTTACGAGCAGATAGAGCTATGCAACAGCGGTAAAAATCAAGTTTTTGCAAAGTGGGATGAGCTTAAAAGAATCGATTTGCGCCTTACCTGTGAAGGCTATGTCCATTTTGAATGTTCGTGCAATACTCCTTGCCGTCCGATAAGGGCAGGGGAGCGGATAGCTCTAACGTTCGCGTATACGGTGCGGTATGCGAACAAGGATATCCCGCGCGAAAGCGCCCCGCTTGAAAAACGGCGTGCCCGTGTGGAAGAGATTATGGCGCAATGCGATATGACCACGGGGAACGAAATTGTGGACACCATGTTCGCGTTCTCCAAGCTCCGTGCGGCGGAAGGACTGTGCCGCACGATCAACGGGCTTATCCATAACCCCGGCGGGCTTGCCTATTATGCGGCGATATGGTGCAACGATCAATGCGAATACGTCGCCCCGTGGTTTGCGTTCACAGGCGATAAAAAAGAGGCGGAGGCGACCCGAAATATATACGGTTGGTATTATCCGTATTTTAACGATGAGTATTTGCCCATTCCCAGCAGTATCATTTGCGGCGGTAAGGATAACTTCGGTTGCGCAGGCGACAGGGGCGACGCGGAAATGTATTTATACGGGCTTTCGCGCGTGTTGTTGACGCAGGGGAAACACCCGAACGCAGAGCAGAAAAAGGCGCTTGATTGGTGCGTTGAATATATCCGCAGAAATCTTACAGCGGACGGCGTAGTTTATTCGGACAGCGATGAGTTGGAAAACAGAATTTCGTCGGGTGTCAACCTGAACACTTCCTCGCTTGCCTACGGCGGGTTGGGGTATTATGCAATTCTGTTAAAACGTATGGGCAAGAATACCGACGAGGTACTTGCGCTTCAAAAGACGATCGAAACGGGAATCGAAAGCTACTTCGGCGGAGAGGTATCGGGGTATCATACCTATCACTATCACAAGGGGTGCGATGAAATTCGCGCCTGGAATTGCCTTCCCGTATATATGGGTATCACGAACCGCGCGAAGGATACGTTAAAAAGTATCGACGAAAAGCTGTGGGTAAACGGCAGCTGCCGCAGTACCGAGGGTGAAAAGATTTTGTGGGACAGGAGCGCACTGTATTATATCATGGCGCTTTTCCGCGCGGGCGAACAGGAAAAGGCTTGGACAAAGCTGAAAGAATACAGTGAAACGCGTCTTTTGGGCGACCACGTTCCTTATGCGGTGGAAGCGTATCCCGAGGGCGGAATGCGGCACCTATCCGCAGAAAGCGGACTTTATTGTCGCGTGTTTACGGACGGACTTTTGAATATTTCTTTTAACGAAAAGGGCTACACGGTAAACGGCAATTTGCCCGACGAGATAAAAGCGGTTACGGTAAAAAATATTTATTTGAACGGAAAAGCAGAGGAAATCTATGTTAAACGGTAAATTTATCGGTGTAAGTGAAAAGACGGGTGTGTTCGCCGTCGAAAAAAAGTTTACGGCGCATGCGGGCGAAAAAGCGGTGCTTAAAGCAACTGCTTTGGGATTGTATTTTGCCGAATTGAACGGTGTTCGCGTGGGCGATGCTTACTTAGCGCCCGGCTGGACTTCGTACAACAAAATGCTGCAGGTGCAGGAGTACGACGTTTCCGCGCTCTTGAAAGAGGGTGAAAACGTTTTGTCGCTTACCGTAGGCGAGGGCTGGTATTGCGGCGGACTCACTTGGGAGCAAAAGCGGAATCTCTACGGAAAGCAGTCGGCAGTCTGCGCTGATTTGATTTTTGCGGACAGGACGGTTTCTACGGACGAAAGCTGGACGGCGCAGGAAAATTATATCCGCGAGAGCGGGATTTACAACGGCGAAACGCAAGACTTTACGGCGGTTTTGAAACCGCTTACCGTCTGTGAAGCCGCCTTCGAGAAAAGCGTGCTTGTGCCGCAGATTTCCGAACCCGTGCGCAACATAGAACGGCTTGCGGTAAAGAAAATCATACATACGCCCGCGGGCGAGCTTGTTTATGACTTCGGGCAGAACATGGCGGGCGTGGTGGAAATAAAAACACCCGAGAATTTCGACGGCACGCTCTCGTTGCAATTTGCCGAAATTCTGGTGAACGGGAATTTTTATACGGATAATCTGCGTTCTGCCAAAGCGACGGACAAATTCACGGTGAAGGGCGCAAAAGCGCTCTGCCCCGAATTTACCTTTCACGGTTTCCGCTATATGAAACTGACGGGCGCGGAGCTGCCCAAAGAAAACGTGACGGCAATTGTGAGGCATACGGATATGAAACGCGCAGGGCATGTGCGAACGAGCAACGCGCGTTTCAACCGTTTGATGGAAAACGTAGTATGGGGACAGAAAGGCAATTTTGTAGATATTCCCACGGATTGTCCGCAACGTGACGAACGCTTGGGATGGACGGGGGACATTAACGCCTTCTGCACCACGGCGGCATATAATTACGATATCCGCGCGTTTATGAAAAAATGGCTTGCGGACGTGCGCAACGATCAAACGGAGGACGGAAGAATCCCGCACGTTGCTCCCGACGTATTTCGCGGCGAGAACGATAGCTCCACGGCGGCGATGTGGTGCGACGCAATTACGATGGTATCGTGGAAGTTGTATGAAATATACGGCGACAAAAGTTTTCTTTCCGAAAACTTCGGTGCGATGAAAAAGTTTATTTTCGCCCGCGAACGGAATATGCAGAACGGATTGATCGCACAGGGATTCGAATGGGGCGACTGGCTTGCGCTCGACAACGAGGCGATTATCGGCAACGGGGTGTTCGGTAGGACGGATCCTTATTATATCGCAAACGTTCTGCATGCTCATTCGCTGAAAATCGTAGCAAATACGGCGAAACTGTTGGGTGATCAAGAGGAAGCAGTCTATCGGAAAAAATACCAAGCGCATTTAAAGCGGGTGCAGGAAGAGTATTTCACGGCGGGCGGCAGACTTTGCTTGGATACGGTCACGGCGCAGATGCTTGCGCTGCATTTTGCAATCGCGCCCGAAAAACACCGTGCAAATCTTGCAAAGACGCTCAACGAAAACGTAATAAAGCACGGCTGCCGCGTCGTGACGGGCTTTGTCGGTACGCCGTTTTTGCTGTTTACACTTGCAGACAACGGTTATATGGGAACCGCACAAAAGGTGCTCATGAATAACGCCTATCCTGGTTGGCTGTACGAAGTGGACATGGGTGCGACGACGATATGGGAACGCTGGAACAGCTTAATGCCCGACGGCACGCCCAACCCCGACGGAATGAACAGCTACAATCACTATGCCTACGGTTCTGTTATGGAGTTCGTCTACCGCAGAATTGCGGGAATCGAGGCAACGGAAGCGGGATTTAAAAAGATAAGAATTGCGCCCAATCCCTGCAAGGGGCTTGCGAAGTTCAAAGCAGAGTATGAGAGCGTGAAGGGCAAAATCGTTTCGGCCTACGCACAAAAAGGCGGCAAAATCAAATTCACGGTACAAATCCCAGAAGATGTGGAAGCGGAAATCATTCTGCCGAACGAACGGTCTTTAAAAGCGACGGGCGGAAAGTACGAATACGAGCGCGCATGGGAAAATCTCGAATCTGAGCCGTTCACGCCCGAAAGCTATGTGACGGAAGTGTTCGATAACCCCAAAGCGGTGCAGGCGTTTAACGAGGTATTCGGCGACATTTTCACGGGCAGCGAAATCGCCTGGATGAAAAACGAACCCAAAACGCTCGGCTTTATGGCGTGGTTCCGCGATTCGGAAGGAAAAATAAAACTTTCTGATTTTCCAGATATGTTGAAAAGAGCGAACGAATTATTCTTAAAGTGAGATATTATTTTATATTCGGCATGGCGATTTTGTTTACGATTCCAGTCTGACGCCGCTCGGACGAAGGCAAGCGGAGGCGGTTGCCAAGCGGCTGTCGCTCTACGGGATAGACGAAATTTAAAAGTGATAGTATGGACATAGCTTCGCGGATTGAGTAAAAACGAAACGTTAAGCTGAATTTCATACTGGTAAAAGCTATAATCCGAAAAAAGATACAAGCCGAACAGTAGCAATACGCCTACATGAAAGTAGGTCGAATTTGCTATGTTCGGCTTTTTTACTTTCCTGCCCGATGGCGTATTGCTACGCTGTCGGGGATTTTTTATAAAATAATTTTTTAGCTGTGAAATAACCTTACGCAACGCTTATCCAAAATGGTGGCAGAAAAACGAAGAAGGAGGTGATATCGGGTGCGGGCGAACGAACGC
>CAJUOI010000038.1 GCA_910588615.1 uncultured Christensenellaceae bacterium
GTCTGGTGACCCTGCCGGGAATCGAACCCGGGATTGCGCCGTGAGAGGGCGCCGTCTTAACCGCTTGACCACAAGGCCATTTTTAAAACAACGCTGAAATTATATCATATTACGCAAACTCTTGCAACAATTTTTGCACGGTATTTGCGCATTTTTTCCAAAAATTAAAGACGTCCGCCTGTGCCGCAAGGCGAAAAAGGTTTAACCCGCTTCTCGCAGGTGGGCGCGTGCGGGCGAACATCGACCTTTCCGCAAAATGCAGACCTCGTCTATTCCGTCCGACTTCCGCTCCCGAAGGTATTTCGTGGATTACGCATTCTCCACCCTCCGTACACTGCAGGCGTCAAGTCTATTATAGCAAACCAGCCGCAAAAATGCAAGAAATCTTACGGCAGTTTCGGCTGGAAATAGCTGCCGTTCTTTACTTTTCGATTTTGCTGAGCATATCGACGATGTCCTGCACCGTCTTGATCCCCTCCACCTCGCCTTCGGGAAGGGTAACTTCATATTCATCCTCAAGCGTCATCATCAGTTCTACGACGTCCAGAGAATCCGCGCCCAAATCCTTTACGACTTCCGACTCGGGCTTAATCTTGTCCACTTCGATATTCAGTTGCTGCGCAAGCATCTTACAGACTTTCTCGTACATAATTATCCTCCGTACAAATGAGTAGTGCCTTTATTTTATCCTATTTCGCCGCTTTTGTCAAGGGTTTTTATTCTCTTCGGACAAATCCGACAGAGCTGAGTGCCCCGTACGGGACAACGACTTCAAAAACCGCTTTTGTTCCGCGCTCAAACGGAAGGATTCGCACGCCTTTCTTATCGCCCTGACTCGCACGGTCTCGGGCAACGTGCCCTTCCGTAAAAACGCCACACCCTCCTCGTAAAAATGTACGAGCACCTCCGCAATCAGCCACGCCGCTCCCATCATCACGTAGTATTCGTCCGCATCAATCCGCTCTGTGCTCTCGAAAATCAACGGCAGATACTGCGCCTCCATATAATTTCCCAAAAGCGTAACAAGCGCGTACCTCCGCGTAAATTCCCGCTCGCTCCTCAAATATTCCCGAATCTTCGGCAGAAACTCTTCGCGGTGCTTTCGAATGCACGGGGCTTTAAAACAGTCGCAGGTCGCCCAATTGTCTACGAGCGGCAGTACGGCGTCGATCCGCCGGATAAACTCCCCGTAAGACAGCTGCCCCACAAGCGCGCACTTTAAAAATGTTATCTCGTAGTACTCGTCGGGAAAGGTTAAAAACGTATCCGTTTCCCCCTTCCATTCTTTGGCAAGCGCGCGCATCGCGGGAATACGTACGCCGATCAATTTTAAATTCTCGTTTTTCAGCAGCCTGCTGTGAAACGCACGGTAGCCTTCGTCCGCAAGTCCGTTTAAACGGGCGAGCGCCTCTTCGTAAGTAATCATAAAAAAACCTCGTCGAACGCCGCGCGCCACGCCTCCGCGGAAAACCGCGGATTGGCAGGCGAGGTGGACGGCATTTTTTTCGTGATCGGAACGAGTGCGGGAAAACGCTCTGCAAGCAGAGAATACGACTTCGCACCGTTGCATAAAATCGCGCGTATGCCGCTGTTTTCAACCAAAGCGGAAACGTCCGCCACGACCTCGCCCCGAATGGACGCGTCGGCGGAGCCCTCCACTTCGCAGGACAGGATCACGTCCCACAGGGCAATCCCACGCCGCAACAGAAAATCACGTTTTTCCCGCACTGTCGGAGGAACCTCTTCGCCGAAATATCCGCACGCCGTTTTCCAGAACCTGTTCTGCGGATTGCCGTAATAGAACCCGATTTGCCTGCTCTTTACGGAAGGAAAGCTCCCCAAGACGAGCACACGGCTGTTTTCGTTATAAACGGGCTCGAAGCCCTCTGCAAACACGGGCTTCACGCTTTGATTGCCCGTTCGAGATTGCCGACGGACGCCACGCCGATCTTAGAAAAGTCGATATTTTCCTTGCTCGCGCGCAGCACATCGTCAAGCGTCAGTGCGGAAATCTCCGCCATGCGGCGCTCGAAATCGTACACCCTTCCGCGATACAGCATTTCCTTGCCGTACAGTAACATCTGCGAGGAGGTGTTTTCCTGCGAATAAATATTCCCCGCGCGGAGCTGCTCTCTGCCGCGGAGGAACTCGTCCTCTTTGACACCCTTTTCGAGAAATTCCTTTAATACGCCGCAGATAGCTTCCGCCGCATTCTCCGCCTTTTTGGGGTTGACGCCCGCGTACACGGTAAATACCCCGGTTTCTTCGTAGTGAGAGGAATAGGAATAAACGGAATAGGCAAGTCCCATTTCCTCGCGCACCTTCTTAAACAGGCGCGAGCTCATGCTCCCGCCCAGCACGGCGTTCATTACCTGCGTGGCGGCGAAGTCGGCGTGATCGCGCGGCACGGACGGGAACGCAAACGCAAAATGCGCCTGTTCGATGGGCTTCTTGCGAAAGAGATTGTCCCCCTTCCACAGCACCTCCTTGTTGCGCTGCGTAAACTCCGCGCACTCCATATCCCCGAAATATTTTTCAACGAGAGAAACCGCTTTTTCGGGATCGATGCTGCCCGCAAACGACACGACGATATTCTGCGGGCAGTAGCGCCGACGCTTGTACGCAAAAATATCCTCGCGCGTAAAACCCTTTACGTTCTCCTGCGGACCGAGAATATTTCTGCCGTAATTGGCTTTGCCGAAGGAAGCGAGGCTTAAAAGATCGAGGCACAGATCCTCCGGCGCATCCTCGTTCATATTGATTTCCTCGACTACGACGCCCTTCTCGCGCTCCATTTCCTCTTCCGGAAAGGTACTGTTCAAAAACAAGTCCGCAAGCAGAGCAAACGCCTCCTCCGCATGGTCGGACGTGGATTTGGAATAGTAACAGGTCAAATCCTTTCCCGTGAACGCATTGACCTGCGCGCCGAGCGCGTCGAACGCGTCGGAAATTTCAAACGCCGTGCGCGTCTTGGTGCCCTTGAACTGCATATGCTCGATAAAGTGCGAAATGCCGTCCTCCCGATCCGTTTCGAACGCCGCGCCCGTGCCGACGAGGATGCCCATGGAAACGGACAGCAATCCCTCCATGTTCTTGATGACGACGCGCACGCCGTTATTTAACGTCTTTTCTTTTACCATGATTTTCTCCTTGTATGTATAAATTCAGACTTCGTTTGCGAGATTTTCAGCGGCGCATCAGCGGAAGTTAGCCTAAATTTTCGCTGACCGTAACCGCCCGCAGACCGTTCTCGCGGTAAACCGTAAGGATCTTCGGCAGCGCCGCAAGCGTATGCTTCATGGGATGCATGAGTACGAGATCGCCACCGCCGATATTCTTGGTGGCGCGGCTGAAACAGGTCGCCGCGTCCTTATCCCGCCAATCGATTGTATCTCTGCTCCACATGACGGTGCGCAACCCCAGACTCTCCGCCGCCTTAACGGTGTCGTCGCTATACGCGCCCGAGGGCGGCGCAAACAGAGTAACCGTTACGCCTGCCGCCGTCCGAATAAAATCGACGCTCGTTTTTATTTCCTGTAAATTCCCGTTATAGTCGAGTTTGTCGTGGTCGCGGTGGAAATATCCGTGCGAGGCGATTTCGTGCCCGCGCGCGGCGATTTCCTTTAAACAGTCTACGTTGTCGTCCGCCCAGCTCCCGCCGATAAAGAACGTTGCCTTGGCTTCATATTCGTCCAGCACGTTTAAAATGCCGCGCACCTCTTCGGTGCCCCAATATACGTTGAACATCAGCGACACGCCGTCCTCGGACGAGCCCTTGTAGTACACTTTATCCTCCACGCCCGATACGCTTTCCGCAGCGGGAAGGAAGCAGACCGTGCCGATAAGCGCCAGCACGAGTACGAGAACACAGTTGGTGATTGCGGCAATTTTCCGCGACGATAACCTCTTCAACAGTTTACCTCAATTACGATAGCATTATTACACTATTGTATTGAGGTAACTTTTGAAATATGACGCTGCGAACTTTGGATTCTTCGGTTCGCTCCCCTCGGAATGACCCGCTCCCCTATTTTCCGCCGCACGGTTGCAGCCAACGCCGACACCCTTCTGCCGAGCGGGACCCTGCGCGCTTATACCGTAATGCCGCTTAACGCTCGAAACAAATCCGACCTTGCGGCATTACGGCATAAGCAATCGCGGCTTTTCTTTTTATTTTACCAAAAAAAGTGTGA
Organism: uncultured Christensenellaceae bacterium; assembly: GCA_910588615.1. GTDB lineage: Bacteria > Bacillota > Clostridia > Christensenellales > Borkfalkiaceae > Gallimonas. Next base: position 4,194 of record CAJUOI010000038.1, read on the forward strand.
ACTCATTTGAGTTTTGCAATGGTTACGCCCGATTCGCCTTCGCCGTACACTCCGAGACGGAATTCCTTGATACGGGGGTGCTTTTTCAAATATTCTTTTACCGCGCCTCGCAATTTTCCCGTGCCCATGCCGTGCACGATCCGCACCTCCGAAACACCCGAAACGAGGGCGCCGTCCAAAAAATTTTCAAGCTCCATCAGCGCTTCGGAAACGTTCATGCCGATCAAGTTGCATTCCGTTGAGGGCACGGTGCGCTCGTTTAATCTCTGAACGACGCGCACGGCATCCTTTTTCTTTTCCTTTTTTTCCGCCGAAACACGGGGATTGAACAAATCGTCCGCCCTGACGCGCACGCGCAAGCCGCCGCAGCGCACCTCCGCCGCGTCCTTATGAAGCGCAAGGATCACCCCCTCCGCGTCCATGCTGCCGACCAAAACTTTATCTCCCGTTTTCAGCTTCTGCCATGCGGCGGGAATCAGCAGCGAGGGCGCATCCTCCCGTTCGATCGCCTCGTCCGCGATCCTGTTTTTCAGCGTACGCGCCCGAATCAAATCCGATTCCGACACCGTTTCCTTTTTGAAAATTTCTTCGATTTGAGCAAGCAGCTCCTCCGCCTGCGCGCACCTGTCGTTTACGATGCGCTTTGCTTCCGCTTTTGACGAGGCAAGAAATTTTTCCCGTTCGCGGCGGAATTTTTCCTCGTCCCGCTCGAGCACGGCAAGCCTCTGCTTCCATTCCTCTTTCAGTCTTGCCCCCTCTTCGCGCTCCGCCTCGGCGCGAATGCGCGTCTCTTCCGCGGCGGAAAGCGTTCGTTCGTAGGCGCGCGCACCGTCCGAAAGGTGCGCACGCGCGTCCTCCACGACCGCCGGATCCAAGCCCAGACGACGGCAGATTTTTAAGGCGTTCGACGCCCCCGGCATTCCCATCTTCAAACGGTACAGCGGGCGGTAATCGCCTGCGTCGAACTCCATACAGCCGTTCTGCAAGCCCTCGGTTTTCAGCGCGTACTCCTTAAGCGCGGAAAAGTGCGTGGTAACGATTCCGACGCAGCCCTTCTTTACGAGCGCAGACAGAATGGCGGTTGCAAGCGCCTGACCCTCTTCGGGGTCGGTGCCGCCGCCCGGCTCGTCTACGAGAACCAACGACCGCCGCCCCGCCTGATTTAAAATATCGCGCAGATTGACGATATGCGAAGAAAAAGTAGAAAGGTTTTCCTCGATCGACTGGCTGTCGCCGACGTCGCAGCACACCTCGTCGAACGTCGAAATCTTCGTGCCTTCCGCGGCGGGCACGAACAGCCCGCAGGACGCCATCAGCGAAAACAGTCCGCACATTTTCAACGTAACCGTTTTACCGCCCGTATTCGAGCCGCTGATCACAAGAAAACGGCAGTCGCCGCCCACGCCCAATGAAACGGGTACGGCGGTTTTGCCGTCGAGCAGCGGATGTCTGCCCTTGATAATTTCGATCACGCCCCTGTCGTTCATCTGCGGTTTTACGCCTTTGACGTTATGCGCGTATTCGGCGCGGGCAAACGCGGCGTCGGCAAGCGCCGTAACGTGCGCGTTGATTTCAAGCTCATCCGCAATTTCTCCCACCGCACGCGAGAGCTCCTTCAGAATGCGCGAGACCTCCTCCTTTTCGTCGAGCATCAGTCCGCGCAGCTCGTTGTTCATTTCGAAAATTTCCTCGGGCTCGATAAACACCGTCGCGCCCGTTGCCGAGCGGTCGTGAACGAAACCGCGGATACTGCGCTTGTACTCCGCCTTAACGGGCACGACGTACCTGTCGCCGCGCACCGTTACGATGCCGTCCCGCAAAAATTTGCGCTCCTCCCCCGTGAGATACTCCGAAAGCCTCGCTTTAATGCGCTCTCCCGCTAAGCGGATGTCGCGGCGCAGCGCGAACAGCCTGTCGCTTGCCGTATCGGAAAGCTCGTTTTCACCGACGATTTTCTCCCCGATGTCCATTTCCAGCCGCTCGGCGGGATAAATCGGAGAGACGAGCTCCTTCATTTCGACGATACGCTCGTCCGAGCACTTCGTAACCGCCCCGTACAGTACGCGCGAAGAACGCATGAGCGCCGCAACGTCCGTAAGCTCCGTACAGGTAAGCGCCGCGCCCTTCTTTGCGCGGCGCGCGGTATCCCCGAGCGGAGGATAGTACTCCGCCGCCCCCGTGCCGATTTCAAAGAGCAACGTCTTTGCCTCGTCCGTCAAACGCAATAAACGCTTCGCCTCCGCAAGACTTTTCGTCGGCTCCGTACCCAAAACGATCTCCTTGCCCTCTTCGAGCACGGCAAAGGCGGAAACCGCCGACAGAATTTTATTCAGTTCCAACCGTTCGTAATTTTTATTCACGCCATACTCTCCCGACCGTGCCCTCTCGTAACACCGCAAAGCCCGCCTACCGATTCGTCCGTAAGACAATTCGCGCCCTCGGCTTTCGCCTCCAAACGGGCGCAGTTATACACCTCGAAGCGGCACCCGCTTACGCTTTCGTAGTGCCGCAACGGAAATTCCCGCCCCGCCTCGTCCGTCAGCGTATACCGCTCCCGCCCGTCGCAGGAAGCGCAGCTCTTCCCGAACGGACAGTAAATCAAATCCATCAGCTTTACCGCGCCGCCCTGAAGTACGAACGCGCCTGCGATGCAAAGCTTTTTTTGATCTCTTGCCGAAAGTTCCTTGGACAGCGCGAAGAATTTCGCGCGCCCGCGCACCTCGCTTACGGCGTATGCGTTGGTGAGGTTGAATCCCGTGCCCGCAAACAGCTCTACGCCGTATTCCTCGGCGAGCGACAGCCCGTAATATCCCTCGGCATAAATCCCGTCGAAGTCCTTCAACGCGGACGCAACGCTCCTCTCGTCCGCCGAAGTGAAGCAGGGCGGCAAATACAGAAACAGCTTCCGTCCCCTCCTTTCGGGCGCGGCGATCCTTCTGTAATCGAAGGGCTTATAAATCAAAATATCGCATTCCGCATCCTCGTCTGCAGAAATCACCGCGCGCAGCGCGCCCGACGCGGGCGACAGCGCGACGCGGGGTGGGGTTCTCTGCGGAAGCTCCTGCACGCGCCCCGCCGCATACAGGACGTACGCGCGGTAAAACTCCCGACGGAAGGCGTTTAACGCCGACTTGGGCAAGAATGCGTTGTCCGTTTCCGCCACGATTTCCGGTACAAGCGGAAGAGCGTCCGTCCTGCAGAAACAAGCGACGAGCTCCTCTTCGGTCAGCGGCGAATTTTTAGCTTGCGCCAACGGCTCTCCGCCCTCGTGCACGAACTCCCCGACGCGCGCCGTCGGCTTCTCTCCCGCGACAAAGCGCAGATATATTTCTATTCTTTTTCTGTCGGACGGCGCAAGCGCAAAGCCGCGCGCTTCCCCCGAGGTGGTAACCCGAACGCTGTCCCCCGCCGCAAGCCGCGCCGAGGAGGAAACGTAAAAACCGCCCTTTTCCGCCGACAGAAACGCCGCGCCGCCGACCTCTGCGCCGCCCCGCAGAATTTTAAACGCGTCGCCCTTGCGCGGAACGAAGTCGCTCCGAACGAAATACCCGCGCCCCGACGCGCCGATAAAACCGACCTCCTCGCCGATATGCCCCTGCACCCTGCGAGAAAGAAAGCCGCCCGTTTGCCCGAACGGCAGTCCTTCGGTATAGTCTCCTCGGTTGTAGGCGCGCTTTAACGCCGAAAACGCCCGCTCCGCGTCCCCGCCATCAAGCAGCGCGCGGTAATACTTTACCGCCGCCGCGGCGTATTCGGGACGGCGCATTCTGCCCTCGATTTTCAACGAAACGACGCCTGCGTCCACGTAATCCCTTATACGCTTTCCAACGCTCAAATCGGAGGGAGATAGCGCGTAGGCGAAGTCTCCGAAACCCGCTCTGTCGATTGCGTATTTCTTGCGGCAGGGCTGCTTGCACCTGCCGCGGTTTCCGCTGTTGTTCCCCGCGAACGAGGAAAAATAGCACTGCCCCGAAAAGCAACTGCACAGCGCCCCCTGCACGAACACCTCCGTTTCGATGACGGAGGCTATCCCCTTCACTTCCGCAAAAGGCGTTTCGCGGGCAAGCACGACGCGCGAAAAACCGTATTCTTTGGCAAGACGCGCTCCACGCACGCTGCAACAGCCCGCCTGCGTGGAAAGGTGTAGCGTGATTTCGGAATAGAGCGTTTTCAGCGTCTTTCCCAAAAACATATCCTGAACGAGCAAAGCGTCCGCGCCCGCGTTATAGGCAAGTCTTGCACATTCGAAAAACCCTTCCGTTTCTCCGTCGAGGACGAGCGTATTCAGGCAGACGTATACCTTTGCCCCCGATAAATGCGCATATTCGCATACGCGGCAAAGGGCGGCAACGTCAAAATTTTCCGCGCTGCTTCGCGCGGAAAACGACGTCAACCCGAGATATATTGCGTCCGCGCCCGCATCAAGCGCCGCATACGCCGTTGTTTCGTCCCCCGCAGGGGCAAGAATTTCCGTCAAAATCACCTTCCTATGGTGCGCTGAATCAACTCCTGCGCCGCATCGTAGCCCATGCTCTTCAACCTGTGGTTGCGAGCCGCGACCTCGATAAGAATGGCGAGATTGCGCCCCGGACTGATAGGGATCATCAGTTTGGGGATCTTCACGCCCAGAATCTCCTCGGAGTTCTGCTCGCCGATCAAACGGTCGTATTCGCGCTCGCGCTCCCAAGGACGCATTTCCATAACGAGCTCGATTTCCGTTTCGCTCATGACCGAACCCGAACCGTACATATTTTTTACGTTGATAATGCCGATACCGCGCAGCTCCATGAAGTAACGGATTTTCTCGGGCGCGGTGCCGACGAGCTCGTTTTCGATTTTCTTGATCAGCACGGAATCGTCCGCCACGAGGCGGTGTCCGCGCTTAATGAGCTCCATTGCCGTTTCGCTCTTGCCCACGCCCGACGAGCCCGTAAGCAGGATCCCCACGCCGAACACGTCCATTAACACACCGTGCACCGTAGTGGTGGGCGCAAGCAATCTGCTCAAATAGACGAAGAGGTCGGTGATCACCGAAGTCGTCATCTTGCCCGAACGGAATACGGGCGTTGCCGCCTTTCGGGCGCACTCCATAAATTCGGGGAACACAGGCAGATCGCGCGAAAAAACGATGCATGGAATTTCGCCGCAATCGAAGAGCTTTTTTATTTTTTCCTTGCGCGTCGCAGGCGAGAAGGAGCGCAGATATTCGTGCTCGGTCAACCCGATGACGATAATGCGTTTGGTGTCGAAATAGCTGAAAAACCCCGCAAGGCGCAGCCCCGGACGGTCCACGCTGATACTCGAAAGTGTTAAAATCCCCCGCCCCGCATACAGCATTTCCAAATTCAAGTCCGACGCGAACTTATCGAGCATCACCGTTTCCTGCGGTAAAATTACGTTCTCGTTCATTTATTCCCCCCTCAAAGCGATTTCGATTGCTTCGGCAACCCCGTCCTCTTCGCAGGAAGCAACGACGGTTGCCGTTTTCTTTAATTCCTCGGCGGCGTTTGCAACCGCGAACTTCCCGCCCGCGTGCTCCAACAGCGCGATATCGTTTAACATATCGCCGATTGCCGCCGTTCTTTCGTATGGCACGCCGAACTTCTCTTTGAGAAATTCCACCGCGGCGCCCTTGTTCTGCCCCGCGGGCAAAAACTCGACGAGCCAATCGGACGAGCGCGTAACGAAGTACTTTTCCCCAAGCCGACGGGCGAATCGCGTCTGTACGGCGTCGCACGTATCGGGAGGTTCCACCGTTAAAACCTTTACGACCCGACGGGGCTTTTTCATCAGCCAGTCGGAGAGTCTTTCTTCGGGCACTTCACCCTTGACCCCGCAGATTTTTTCGTAGACGCCGAGCCATTCGTCGCGGCGGTTGCAGAACAATCCCTCTTCGGTGTACACGTGGATATGCCGATCCTCGGCTTCGAGCATTTGCACGACGCGCAGCGCGTCCGCTTGCCCGAAGCCTTCGAACTTGACGATATTCCCCGTTGCGGTTTCGGCGATGACCGCCCCCTGATAGGCGGCGAGGTAGCCCGTCGTAATGCCGAGCTCCTTCATGCGGGGCAAAATGGACGAAAGCATCCTGCCCGTGCATACGGTAAAAATCCCGCCCGCCGCCGTATAACGCGCGATCGCCCGCTTAACTTTTTCGGATACCGTTCCGTCCGCACGCACCAGCGTGCCGTCGAAATCGGAAATAAACAGTTGATATTTCATAGCTCTTCGAAATGCCTTTTGATACGCCCCGCGAGCTCCTTGCCGATTCCCTCGGCAGAAGCCAGCTCTTCCTCGCTCGCCTTCATGATCCTGTCGATCGTGCCGAATTTCTCCATCAATGCAATCCGCTTGCTCTTGCCGATCCCCTCGATTTCATCGAGCACGGACTGCAAATTCCGCTTGGAATGAAGGTTGCGAAAGTAGGTGATCGCAAAGCGGTGCGCCTCGTCGCGCAGACGCTGCAACAGCTTTAACGCATAGTCCCGCCTGTCGATCCTCACGCTCTCCTCGCGCCCGAGCGTGAATACCTCCTCTTCCTTCTTCGCAAGGGAAACAAGGTCGATTCCCGTGATCTTCATCTCGTCGAAAATCTCTCTGACCGCCGAGAGCTGCCCCTTGCCGCCGTCGATGACGATGAGCTGCGGTTTGGGAAATTTGTCCTCGTCCTCCGTGCCCAGCTTGGAAAGACGGCGCTTTAACACCTCTTGCAGCGAAGCAAAGTCGTCGGCGCCCTCCACCGTCTTTATCTTGAAACGGCGGTACTCGTACTTGTCCGCTTCGCCATCGGTAAACACCACCATCGAGCCCACTTTATCCACGCCCGAAATGTTCGAAATATCGTAGCATTCCGCGCGTTTGGGATAGGCGGCAAGCCCCAGAAGCTGCTGCAAGCGACGGCAGGCGTTTACGGTCATGTCGCTTCGGTGCTCGATTGCCGAAATCGACTTTTCGAGATACTCGCGCGCGTTGCCCGCAGCCATGTCCAGAAGCTCTCGCTTGACGCCCATTTTCGGACGGGTAATCCCCACGCCGTGCCCCGACTTTTCCTTGGCGTACTGCGTCAGCACACCGTCGTCCGTTTCCTCTTCTAAAATCAACTCGTGAGGGATCTCGTGCGACGTGTAATACTGCGTTAAAATACTCGTAAACGCCTCGCTGCGCTCGTTTGCGCCCTCTTCCAAAGAAAATGTGCGCGCGCCCTGCATCACGCCCTTGCGCGTTACCAGAACGGATACGGCGGCGTAGAGTCCGTTGCTTGCCATTGCCCACACGTCCGCGTCCACGTCGCGGGGCATGGAAGTGATCCGTCGGGTAGACAGCCGCTTTAACGTCTGTATCTTGTTGCGGTAATCGAGGGCAAGCTCGAACTGCTCTTCCTCCGCAAATTTCTGCATTTTTTCAAGGAGGATTTTTTCCGCCTCCTCGTAGTTGCCCGAAAGAAAGGAGAGCGTCTTTTCCACGCATTCGCGGTATTCCTCTTTGGAAATCAACTCCGCACACGGAGCGGTGCAGCGGCGCAGATGATAGTTGAGACAGGGCTTTTTGGGCTTCCCTCCGATCGATACGCCGCAGGTGCGGATATTATATACCTTCGCCGCAACGTCCACGATATCCCTGCAATTGATCCCGCCCATGAACGGTCCGAAATACCTGCCGTCCTTTTTGATGCGTCGGGTAATCAGAATACGCGGAAACTCCTCCCGCGTGGTTATTTTGATATACGGGTAAGTTTTGTCGTCCTTTAACAGAATATTGTACTTGGGCTTGTATTTTTTGATGAGCGTGTTTTCGAGGGCGAGCGCGTCCACTTCGCTTGGTGCGACGATATAGGAAAAATCGGCGATATTTTCCACCATCGACTGCACCTTTTTCGGCTTTTCGGAAGAATGGAAATATTGGCGCACGCGATTTTTTAACACGCGCGCCTTGCCGACGTAAATGACGGCGCCGTCCTTGTCGAGCATGATATACACGCCCGCGCTGTCGGGCAGAAGTTTTAATTTTTCCTTTAAATCGCCCATGCCGTATTTTTATTATACACGAATTCGCGCGACATTTCAAGAGTTTGCACCGAAAATATCAAAATCCGAATACATTATTCTTCCGTTAAAACGGTAAAAGAAAACCGCCCGTTCGGGCGGTTAGCGTTTTTAAATCGAAGTCGTTTACCCGTCGGGATCCTTTTGAAAAAAAGCGTTTGCCTTTACCGTAGTTCCCGTATGGAATTTTTCCACATAAATATAGATAAGTATAGCGCACTATACCTTGAAGCAAGGCAGTGTGCTTTTTGCTTTACTTTTTCATTTAATTGTTGTATAACAATAGAGTGATAAACAGTAATTTAATTGAGGATATTATGAAAAAAGTTACTACAATATGTCTAACGATAATATTATGTATGTTTGCGTTATGTGCGCTTGCAGGTTGCAATACATATAAAATCCCCGAAAATCATTGCATCGTCGGCTTGTACAAGGATTATAAAATATATTCCGAAAGTGAAAGAGAATTTTGTGTGCCTATCGATACAGCAATCAACGGCATAGAGAAAGAAGATAACACAAACTATTATTCGGTAATAAAGAATGCGGATTATACTATCATTGTAGATAATTTTATAGATACAAATGATGGCTGGTCTTGGGCAGCAGCCGGTGATTTTTTTATGAACTCCGCGTACCGGCAAGGTTATATTATTACGCAGTTTGAAAAAGTTTACGACGATAAATCAGGTTTGGACGACGAGGTATTTTACAACACGAATTACAGTCAGGTAAACGACAACGTTCCCGTAACTTTTGACAAAAACTGCACGGTTAAAGCAGTTAAAGAACCTTATTTAAACGTCGGCGGAATATATACGGTCGTTGAAAAAGGCAAGCCTTTGGAAAGCTATGAGGACGTTCCCTTGACATGGGACGGAACGGTTGAAGAAATAGAGGGCGTTTACTATATTTTGCTAAAAGACGAGGTTTGTATTCATCAAGACGCTTATAAAACTAACCTTGAAATTACTGACTATAAGTACGAGATTGAGAAAAATGGCCGGGGAGGAAACTCAATAAAAGCACAATTTACCGCTAAACCGCTTAACATTGCTGAAACCGAAGAGTTATGGCTATACCAAGTATGCAGAACGTATCGCGGCATACATTTCGTCTATCCGCTTGTGTATGTCGGCACGACGGGATTTGGTATGCCCGTAAGAGAACACGAACTAAAGTTGAATTTTGAGAGTTGATTTTAAGTTATCAATAATACGATAAATTTCAATTTGTCGGATAATTATAAAAAGCGAAGAATTTTGAATTTCTTCGCTTTTTTTATTCCCTATGGGAAGTACGCTTTCGGCAAACGCTTTTTAACCGTTAAAGTCAGTCTTCTTTCTTATCTTCGGCAGAAGATTCTTCCTCTTCCGTCTTTACGGGAGCTTCGGATTCTGCGCTCTCTTTCAAAGCGGCTTCCTTTTTCTTCTGCTCCATCTTTGCGTCGCGCTTCATCTGCTTCTTCATTTCCTTGGTGATAACGCGAGCCGCATCGATTTGCGCCTTCATTTCCTGAGGCGTAGGAGGTACGAACGCCGCACCCTCCGCGTTTTCGGGAATGACGTCGTAGTGCTCGTCGCGCTCCAGCATGGTGGCTTCCGTTACGCCGTCGAACAGGTGAATGTGCTTTGCATCAAACGCAAGCTCTACGATTTCGCCGAGCCCCACTACCGCACGGGAAGAAATCTTTGCAATCATCTGCGCCGCATTGTCGATAACGCTGTTCTTATCCTGCTCGTAGTCGAGGTCGCAGTAAATTTGCGTTTCGGCGCCGAGCTTTTCGATAACGTCGATTTTCGCCTTAACGATGGTATCGGGCGAATTGGAGATGAACAGGTCGTCCTCGTGGATATCCTCGGGACGAACGCCGAGCGTTACGGGCTTATCCGTGTTGACGTACTCTTCGAGATTCTTGATCTTCGAAACCATCGTTTTGGGAAGCAAAATCTTGTTTCCGCCAACGAAGTTGACGTATACCTTGCCGTCCGCTTCCGTAATCGTGGAGTTTTTGAAGAAGTTCATCTGAGGCGTTCCGATGAAGCCCGCGACAAACAGGTTGATGGGATAGTCGTAAAGGTTCTGCGGTGTATCCACCTGCTGCATGAATCCGTCCTTCATAACGACGATACGCGTACCCATCGTCATAGCTTCGATCTGGTCGTGCGTAACGTAGATGAACGTGGTGGCAAGACGAACGTGAAGCTTGGAAATTTCGATACGCATCTGCGCACGAAGCTTCGCGTCCAAATTGGACAAAGGCTCGTCGAGAAGGAATACCTTGGGCTCGCGGACGATGGTACGACCGAGCGCGACACGCTGGCGCTGACCGCCCGAAAGAGCCTTGGGCTTCCGGGAGAGATAATCGGTGATGCCGAGGATTTCGGCAGCCGCCTTTACCTTTTCGTCGATGACTTCCTTGGGCACCTTGCGCAGCTTTAAGCCGAACGCCATGTTGTCGTAAACGGACATGTGCGGATAAAGCGCGTAGTTCT
>CAJUOI010000039.1 GCA_910588615.1 uncultured Christensenellaceae bacterium
TGGTACGACGGTTACGATGTCGGTGCGCAGAAACGGAACGGCGATTCCGCAGGCGACGATATCGCGAGTTTTGTCGGTTGGCGTAAGCTCCCTTTATAGCGGAAGTATTATTATTGCGTTGACTGCGGGAGACGTAATCGATATGGCGCTTTCTGCATTGCTCGCCGTGGGCGTTACGTTGGGCAGCGGAGTGAATACAACTTTAACGGTCAAACAGATAAACGCATAACGAAAACGATAAAAGAAAACCTTTTTTGCGTGCGGCGGGATTTTTGGCTGCCTGAAGAACGAAGGGGAAGAGCCCGACTCTGTCTGAGTCGGGCTCTTTTTCGGGAAAGCGTAGAGGAAAGTGCGGATTTAAAGCGCAATTTTTTTAAACGGGGCTTTACAGAACGAAAAATTTATGTTAAAATAGTAAAACGATAAGCAGGAGGAAGCAAGAGAGATGGACGGGATCATCAACGAACTTTGGGTACTCGTGGACATTGCGCTTGCCGCGTTTTTGGGATTTTTTATCGGGTTCGAACGCAGGAAGCGTTTGAAGGAAGCGGGGATCCGCACGCACACGATCGTGTGTATCGGCGCGGCGCTCATTATGGCGGTCAGCAAATACGCGTTCAAGGGGCAGACGGCGGACGCCTCCCGCATTGCGGCGCAAATCGTTTCGGGCGTCGGTTTTCTCGGCGCGGGAATCATTGTTTACAGACAGCAGGCTATCCACGGACTGACCACGGCGGCGGGCGTTTGGGCGACGGCGGGCGTGGGTATGGCTTGCGGCGGCAGACTGTACATCGTGGCGGCGGGGGCGACGGTCGTTTTGATCGCCGTTCAGTGCTTTTTGCATTTGAAGCCCTTCCGTCCCCGCAGATACTATTCCATCAATATCAAATTCCGCCATGCCGAAAACGCCAACGAGAAAATCAAAGAGATTTTTTCCGTTACGCGCTTTAATCATCTCGTGATCAATCGGGGGGAGAGCGGTGTAACGGTATACAGCGCAACGTTGAATACGGATAAGGAATTTTCGTCGGATATGTTGGAAAAGATCCTCGAAGAAAACGAATTTATTCTTTCCGTAGAGCGGTGCGACGATAATTAAGGGCGCAAATTTTTTCGCCGAAAAGGAAGAAATAATGGGCGCGGAATTGCCGCCTGTTCATAAATTTTTAAAATAAAAACGACGAAAAACAAGGTTCCGCCGAAGGAGATTCGGCGGAACTTTTTACGCGCCGATGTTCAAAAAATTCATACCGTTTGGTATTTTTGGAAAAATAAGCATGAAAAAAGTATAAAAAAACATAAATTTTCGACGAAGTTTTTAAAAAGCGTTGACAGATTGCTTCGGGTAGAGTTAAAATATATGCGTATAAATATAGAAGTCGAAATTCTGTCGGTCTGCAAGCGGGCGCCTTTCTTAACGCGGGGGGCAGAACGGCAAAGACTCCTCGCGTTGCTCGGAAGGACAAAAGGGCGGAGCGACGGAGCGCGGCGGACTGCGTTTGTGGGATTCTCTCACTCCCTGCGTTCGGCGGAACGGCGGTAGGGAAGATCGCAACAAGGTATTAACGCCCGACGGCGGGCGAACTACAAATATAAAACATTGGAGGAAACGACAATGAATAAACGTAAAATAAACGGAAGATTCTGGACGGCGATCGGATTGTCGGTAGCCATGCTCTGCGGAGCGATTTTTGCAGGGGGGGGGTACGTTTTAACCGACAAACGTGCGGAAGACGGTGCGTTGTCCATGGATAATACCGCAACGGTAAACGCGGCTGTATCTTACGACACCTTGCCCGACGGCAGCGCATACTATTATTCGGACGTAACGAAAATCGTCGGGTTCCGAAACGGAACGGAGGCAAGCGACGTTTCATCACAGCCCGTCAATTCCTCGGCTGCGCACGGTTCGGCGGATAATCCTTACGTAATCAATACCGCCGCGCAATGGAACGCATTTGCGGGCGATACCTCTAATGCAACCAACGCAAACAAGGTATTCGTTCTCGGTTCGGACATTGATTTCGCGGGAAAGACGGGCAGCGAAGCGTTTAAACCCGTGCCCTCTCTCGGCGCTAAATTTTACGGCTGCAACAGGAAGCTTATCAATGTTACTTACAATTTTGGTAATGTTACCACGGGTGTCGGCGTATTTAACGCAACTACTGCAACCGCAGTTATTACCGATTTTAGCTTGGAAAACGTTACGTTCACCGGAATTTCTGCGTACGGAGGGTTTATTTGCGGGAAATCCAAAGCATCTGTTTTGAATTGTCATGTCCACGGTAAACTTACGGGCGTAGGCGCTTCGGATTGCGGAATCGGTGGAATTATAGGAAACATTGAAGGAAATACTTCGCGCGTGTATGTTTATCGCTGTTCGGTATTTGCAGATTTTAATATAAGTACGGGTGCACATGGCGGCGTTGGCGGTATTTGCGGGGACGCGGACTACGGCGCGGGTCTTTCCGTTTATGATTGTATAACCATTTGCAATTATACTTTTCATACGGGCGGAGACGCATGGTTCGGCGGAATCTTTGATATTACGAATATCTCAGGATCGAATACCGTTCATGAAATAGAAAGCTGTGTTGTATATTCGAATATCAAAGATACGGCGAATCGCCGTAGAGCGGAAGGTTCGCTATTCAATGGTTGGGGCGCGGGTACTGTAAGGGTTAATGTGAAAAATACCTATTCGGCGGGATACCTTACCGGTACGTACGGACCGTACGATTTATACGGCGGAATATATCATATACCGAATGCAAGCAATTGTACGTATACCGCAAACAATGTAAATTGGTACGCACAGAATCCCTATCTTTATTCGCCTACCTCGGGTGCCGGTGCAATCAACAAGATAGCTACGGGGCAGTGGAACGGCTCGGGCAGCAATACGCGGGCGAATATGTGGTTGGCTGCGGCAAGCTCGACTTCTCCGCTGCCGAATAATATCTGGGTCAACAAGAGCGTTATCAACGACGCGTACATGACGAATACGGATATAACGAGTTCCACGGGCTACACGATTGAAAATTCGCCCGTACGCAATCCGCTGATCATCACGGTATCGTACTACAATTACACCACGAACAACGGCGACGTGCAATATCCCATCAACGGCGATACCGAACCGCAGATCGTCAATTTCGGCGATACGCTGTACGAGCCGACCGCTCCCGACGCAAACCACAAGTTCGAGGGCTGGACGCTGAACAAGAACGACGGTTCGAAGCCGATAAAAACGGTTCCCACGACGATGCTCGGCGACAACAAGCTTTACGCCGTATGGTCGGTGCCTTCCACGAGCGTGCGTTTAAACGTAACGGTGGGCGGCAGCAATTATATCGAAAACGCAACGACGGGCGCAACGATCACTTACAACGAAGGGACGGTGCGGTTGAACAGCTCGCTTTCGGTAGACGGCATGAGCAACCCCACGGTTACGTACAGCTGGAAAAAGGACGGCGCGGCGGTCGCAAGCGGGGGCAACACCGCAAACTACAACAATATCCGCAACGTAAAGGACAGCGGGGATTATACGCTTGCGGTCAATTTTGTATCGCCCAACGAGCCGCTGTGGTTCGGCAGTGCGGAAAGCGCCGCGCAGAAGGTAACGGTAAAGCCCGCCAAGCTTACGGTGTTCGATTTTGCTTTCGAAGAGGGGGATCACGCGTACTCGGGCAGTCCGTACACGAACGCACACCCCGTTGCGGTGATGCACGCTTCTAACGGCGACGTGGTAACCGGCACCACGCGCTGGGCGATCGATTTGGGAAAATTTAACAATCCCGACAACGAAAACGTATCGGGCGGCAGAGAAAAGAAGGATATTATTTTCACGCCGGACGCCTCGTACGAGGGCAATTACGGCACGGGCGATACCTACGAAGTGGATTTTGAAATCGAATTCCTGCAAATGACCTTCCATATCCCGTCGTATGCGAATCTGAAGCTGACGACGAATCTCGAATACGGGCAGCGGTATTCCTTTAACAACGTAGCCGATATGTTCGAGGATCTGTTTAAGGGATACATGGGCGACCCCAACCTGAGCGGATACACGCCGGTATTCCAATGGAACGGCGATAAGGTAAAAATCAACGATTTCCGTAAGCTGACTTCCACGGGCTCGACGGGCACGAACAACGCATATTATAACGTAAACGAATCGAAAACGATCGTGGTAGAATTCGCACCGCAGACCTACACGGTAACGTTCGAGCCGCGCAACGGCGTAGCGGATGAGATTCGCAAAGAGGGCGATCTGAACTACGGCGTGCGTTTAACCAAGCCCGCCGACCCCGTCTACGGAATGCAGCTGTTCCTCGGCTGGTACTACGACGTAGAGGTGGAGAAGGACGGCGCGTCGACGACGGAAACGCGCAAGTGGTCGTTTGACAGCGACCGCGTAACGGGGGATATGACCCTGTACGGCAAGTGGCTGGATGCCGATACCTTTACCGAATTGAAGGTTACGGTGAACACGGGCGCAAGTTTTGTGGCAAGACAAGAATTAAAGCCCGAAAATATCACGGTAACCGCCTGTTTCGAAGGGCAGGCGGAGGACGGCACGACGATTACGAGCGAGGCGGTATTGGATGCGACGCAGTACGTGATCACGTATTCCTCGGCAGACGCTCTGCTGCACGTAACCAAGGGCGGAACGACGCCCGTAACCATTTCGTACACGTTCGTAAAGCAGGGCGAAGCGCCCGTAACCAAGGAATTTACGCTGAATCTGACGGTAACGCCGATCCTGATCGACACGTCAAAGCTGAGCTTCAAGGACAAGCGCGAGGTGTACGACGGCACGGCGAAGAAGCTGGAAATCACGGGGAACATGTCAAGCGTGAGCAACCAGCTGAGCCCGAGCAAAGTAACGTACACGTATATTGACGAAAGCGGCAACGTGATCGACGCGGCGGACGTAAAGGAAATCGGCGAATATCTGGTACGCGCCGAGTTCAACGTGCTTGACGACTTCAACGCGCCCGCAATCACGGCAAGACTTTCCATCGTGGCGGCAAATTTGCAGGTTACGCTGAAATGGGACGCGACGACGTTCGTTTATAACGGGCAGGTGCAGCACCCGACGCCCACGTTTACCGACGAGGACGGTGAAACGGTGGAGCTGGAATACCACGTTACGGGCGACGACGGCGTGATCAACGTAGGTAGCGGCTATTCGATCACGGTGGAGCTCGATACGGAAGGATATGCGATCAGCGGGTTTAATTCCACGCTGTTCAGTATCACCAAGGCAACCTTAAAGGCGCCCGTATATAAAAGCGGTTCGATCGAGTACACGGGCACGGCGATCTCGCTTGTGGACGTAAGCGACCCCGAAAAATTCCTCGAAGGGTTCAACCCCTACGTCATGGACGTGGTGGACGGCGGAAGCGGCACCGCGGCGGGCAGATACACGGCGGTCATTCAGTTGAAAAACACGGACAATTGCAGTTGGGAGAGCTCCTCCTCCAACCGCGTAACGGTGCAGTGGGAAATCGGAAAGGCGCACTTGTCCGCGATCTGGGACGGGTACGAGCATATCGCCGACGGCAACCAATATTATCCGACGGTAAACCGCTTATTCGGCATTGCATCGGTGGACGAACCTGCGGTGAACCTTGCAACGGACGTTTCCTATGTCGGCGACGTAAACGTATCGGAGGTGGGAAGCTACACCATCCGCGTGAGCATCAACAACACGGCGGCGTGGGCGTCCAACTACGTTCTCGACGACGGAGAGGAATGGAGCTTCGTTATCGTGCCGAAGTCGGGAATGCAAATCATTTCCATCGAGTGGAGCACGACGGAACTCACCTTTAACGGCGAGGTGCAGAAGCCTACGTTTACGGTGATGCTCGAAGAGAACGGCAAAGATCCCGTAGACATTACGGCTTCGGCGACGGGCGCGCTTATCGTAAGCGACGTAACCTCGAAATGGGCGGGCGACTACACCGTAACGGTGAACGCGAAGGACGGAAGCAACTACTTTATCCGGAAAGGCGGCACGTGCTCGTATCGGATCGTAACCAACGATCAGGGCGAAGGAAAAGACCCTGCGGGCGGCACGCCGATCGACCCTGACGGGAACGGCGGCAATACCGACGCCAACAAGCCGAACAACGGTATTACTTTGCCCTCGAATCTGCCCCTGTGGCAGCTGATCGTGGGCGGGGTTTCGGCGATTCTCTCCGTCGTATTCCTTGCAAAAATCTTCGGCTACACGGGTAGAGCGAAGCGCGCGAATAAAAAGGTGAAGGAGGCGTATTCGTTCGGCGGACTTGCGGCGGTGCTGCTTGCCATGGACGGCACCTTCCTCGGCATGGGCGAAATGATCTGGACGATCGTCGCCTGCGCGCTTGCGGGCTTAATGGTTCTGCTGTTTATCGTCATGCTCGTGTGCAGAAAGCGCTGCCTCGTATCGGAAGAGGCTGCGGAAAATACCGAAAAGGATGCGCGCCGCAGACGGGACGAGGAGTTTAAGCTGATGATGGCGAGCATGATGAACCCCAACGGGCAGGCTGCGGGCGGTTACGTCGGCGGCGACATCAAGGAAATCGTGGGCGACGTGGTGGCTTCGCTGATGCCCGCAATGCAACAGACGATGCAGGCGCTTCCCGCGCCCGACAACAGCGAGCTTCGCGCGGTCATCGAGCAGCAACAGCAGATGATCGAACAGATGATGAACAATCAGCAGCAGTTGCAGGCTTTGCCCCCGCCCGACAGCGGCGCGGAGGAACGAATCCGCGAGCTTGAAGAGCGTATGCTCGAACAGCAGCGGCTTGCGGACGAGCGGCTTGCCGAGCAGCAGCGCATTGCCAACGAGCGCATGGAACAGATGTTTGTCAACCTTTCCAACCAGCAGCCCCAGCAGGCTGCGCCCGCGAACGACGGGATCCGCGAATTGCAGGAGCAGCTTGCCGAGCAGCAGCGCATTGCCGACGAACGGCTTGCCGAGCAGCAGCGGCTTGCGGACGAGCGCATGGCGCAGATGATGGAGCAGATGGCGGCGATCGCCCAGAGCGCGCCCGCCTCGCAGACGGTGGTGCAGACGGACGACGGCTTGCGCGATATTCTGGAGAAGCACGGCGAAATACTCAACGATTTGATGAGCAAGGAAAACGTGAACAACACGGTGGTCATCAATAAGGAAGGGCGCGAGATCGACGACGAGAGCAAGGTGCGCCTGACGCTGAAAGAGGCGTACGAAAAGCTGACCGACCCGTTGAAGAGGGTATTCGACGCAACGGGCGAGTACGTGATGAAAAATCAGGAAGTCGTGGCAAGCGAAGGGAAGTTTGCGATCACGTATAAGTACCGCGGAAAGCAGTATCTGAAACTGAGCATCAAGCGCGGGTATCCCACGATCTCGTATTCGACGGAGGGCGAGCAGCTTCGGAATCTGAAGAAGAAAGCCGCCGAAGAAGAGGGCGTAAAGGTGCGCTTCAAGATGAGCGAATTGCAGATATTCGACGATTCGACGTTGGAAGTTGCCAAGGGCGTGATTGATTTGCGCCGCGAGCAGATCGACAGAGACATCGAGCTGATGAAGAAAAAGAAGTAAAGAAAAACCGTTGTTCCCCCCTTATGGAAGGGGGGGATCGCGGGGGATCGACTGTTAGAAAACGATCCCGCCGCGCACGGCGGACTGCGTTTGTGGGATTCTTTCACTCCCTGCGTTCGGCGGACGGTAGGCAAGATGGATACAAGGTATTAACGCCCGACGGCGGGCGAACTACAAATATAAAACATTGGAGGAAACGACAATGAATAAACGTAAAATAAACGGAAGATTCTGGACGGCGATCGGATTGTCGGTAGCCATGCTCTGCGGAGCGATTTTTGCAGGGGGGGGTACCTTTTAAACAGTAAAAACGAGGAAAACGGTACGGCTCTGCCCTCTGTTTCGGCAGGCGCAGACATGGCAAGCGATCTGGGTATCACCTACCCCAACGGTAATTCGGATCTGGGGCGTTTACCTAACGGATTCCAATATATGTACACCGATGCATCGCTTATAACCGCTATGCATAACCAGACGGCGACGAACGATATGCTTACCGTTACGGTGGACGCTACTGCGGCAGTCGGCGTTGCGGGCGCAACCTGGGGCACGAAAAAAACCGACCCGTACGTAATCGCAAGTCTTGACGATTGGGAGATTTTCGTACAAAAAATCGCAAAAGACAGCACGCACGGCGCGGGCAAGTTTTACGTTTTGGCAAGCTCGCTCGACTTTTCTTCGGAGACGTTCCACATGGTCGGCACCTTCCAAGGGACGTTTTACGGGCTCGGGTTTACGCTTAAAAACATCGAGTGCAGCAATTGGGAGGTTTACAATGCAAATACTTCCCAATACCAAACGATCACTGCTTCTTTTAATCCCGTAAACGGCGGGTTCGGCGTATTCGGAAAATTGCAGGACGCAACGGTTGCAGACCTTTGCGTGGAAAATTTTTCGTTTACCGACGTTCCGGTCGTCCAATCTCTCGGATCTTGGATAGGTCCCAGTATCGGGGGCATTGCAGGCGTATCGTACGGCACAAGAGTACACGTTTTGAATTGCCAAACAAGCGGAGAGATGGCGCATTTGTTGTTCTCTATCAGTGGCGGAGGCAGTACGTTTTCTTGGCCGGCGGGAATTCTGGGTAGCAATATTGCGACCAACCTATATATATACCGTTGTTCGGCAGACGTTGACATCAACGCGCCGACGAGCGGGGCGGCTCACCCTACGGCGGGGGGGATCATCGGCGAGGTGTGGCAGGGGACGTCTTGCTACGTCTACGACTGCGCCGCCAATGCCAGAGTAACAATTACAACGTCGACGACGTATTCCCATTTAGGCGCAGCCGTCGGTTGGGCAAACGGCTATATCTATATTGAAAACTTCGTCGGTTCCGTAGAGATTTCTTATACGACGGACGTAAGACCGAACAGCGGAGCTTTGGGGGGTTCGAATTATGCGACGCCCCACAAGAACATTTACTGCGACGGAAAACAGGGTGCGTTGAATTTAGTTCCCTGGACGACTAACTTAGGATCGTTCAGCAACGGCAACTTTGTGAAATCCGGTAGTTCGTATCACGTGTCTAACAGTTCGTCATACCTCGACGTTCCCGCGGCAAATCAATTTTCATCGCGCTCGGCGCTTTTAACTGCGGCAAAAAATGCAGTGGGCAACACGGCTGCGTCGCTTCCATCCGCCATATGGGACGCGGAAAAAATCACCTCGTCGACGTACGATCCCGAAAATTCGCCCGTCCGGCATAAGCTGACGGCAAACGTCGTTTACCGCAATTTAAAGAACGGAAATGCGGAGGATATGGGTATCGAAGGGGCGGAGATCTCCGCGGGTACGCGTCTGCCTACGCCTACGGCGGCGGCAAACCATAAATTCGTCGGATGGACTACGGATATCAGCGGCAAGTCCGCGCCCTATACCGTATTTCCCGCAGGCGTGTACGGCGAACAGACCCTGTACGCCGTTTGGGAATTTACCGACGGCATCACGGTGGATGCGTCGTTTGCGGCAAAGGATAACCGAACGACCGCGGCGTACGACGACGTAACAAAAATAGAACTTATTCCCACTGTTACGTTAAACGGCGGGCAAAGCCCGAATACGGTAATGCAGGACGGATTCCGGATTGCATACACCTGGAAGCAGGACGGAAAAGCCGTTGGCACCACGGGGGACACGTATTCGCCCTTGAACGTAGACGACAGCGGCACGTATACCTATGATTTCCGACTGAGCAGCATCAGCGAACCGCTCTGGTTCGTCGACCGTTCGAGCGACAACAGCGTAAAAGTTACCATAACTCCCGCGCCCGTATCGCTGAGATCGTTCGAGGTCAAGCGGATTTCCGATAACAGCAATACTTATTTCTACGGCATGGAATTGCAGGATCTTTCGCCCGAGGGATCGCGCTTTATGAACAGCAGCCGTGCGGACGTTGCCGGTACGGTTACGTTCGACGGAAATTATAAGCTGGATATTAAGGATGCGATCATAGACGAGAGCACGGGCGAATTGGGCTTACAAGTAGGCTTAAAGTTTACCCCTACGAGCAATAACTATCAGTCGGTTACGGTAAACGTATTTATCTACCCGCAGGAGCTGCCGCTGAATTTCGAACTCAGTTACAGTGCGAACGGCACGGTGGACCATATTTTGACGACGGGGCTCGAATACGGAAACAACAATACCGCGGCAAAGATCGCAAGCGATTTCGAAGCGGCGTATACCAAATTCTTAGACGATAATCAGGACAACGTTTCCGTGATGCGAAGCGTTGCCGGCAAACGCCCGTACATCGTAGGCGGCGTGGACGGAGCTTCGGTAGAAACGCCCATTTCGCTGGACGATTATAAAATCAGCGGCGCGTCCATAGATAAGCCAACCGACGCTGTTACGATCAAGATCAGCCTTCTTTATGAAGAGTACGACGTAACGCTCGATGCGGACAACGGTGTGGACGACGTCGTAACCGCGCGATACGGCTACGGCATCCGAATCAGCCAGAGCGACTGGCCGAGCGGCATTGTGCCCACCAAGACGGGCAACGAGTTCCTCGGCTGGTTCGTTACGGATGCCGACGGGAATTTAACGGAAGAAGAGTGGGATCCGAACACTTCGCGCGTTACCCGAAACGTAAGCATTAAGGCGAAGTGGTTCGTGCAGGTGTTAACGCTTGTCGACCTCGAAATCACGGGGTACGATAAGGAAGGGGTATTCGTTGCCGATACGGCGCTGAAAGACGGCGACTTAACGGTAGTTGCCATTTACACGGGAGTGGATTCCAAGGGCGAAGAGGTTACCGTACGCAAAACTCTTCCGCTCGGCGGCGCGGGCGGATATACGCTGCGCTATCAGAACGGAAACGCGCCGTACGTCAACGCGCCCGAGGTTACCGTAACATTTGCCGACGGCAAGACGATCACGAAAACGGTAACGCTGGAACACGTTGCCAAAAAGAAATACGAGATTACGCTAAACTCTTTCCGCAGCGTCAGCTATTCCGTGGACGATACGACGAAAAAAATCCCCTCGGTATCCTCTGCGGATATGGATAGAAACACTAAGCTCGAGTCTGCCGTAACCTACACCTATTTGGAGGGCGGTGTGGAGATCCCGCTCGAAGAAGTCGATCTTACGCGGCAGGCGACTTATTGGATCACGGCGCACTTTACGCTGCGTCCGCAGTTTCAGACGAACTATTACGTAGAAGATATTCAGGTTTCGCTGGAAATTTACGCGGGCAAGACGACGCTTACCGCGAAATGGGATAAGAACTCGCTCATATACAGCGGCGCGGGGCAGCACCCCACGATCACGCTGTATCTCGACGGCGAAGTGTTCGTACCGTCCGAAGACGACGGAATTACGATCGAATACGTGGTAACGGGCAGCAACGTTACCCTGAATCCCGATTCCGGCGAATACGAGGCGATCATCGTCGGTTCGTACAAAGTGGAAGCGCGCCTTACGTCGGGCAAGTACGTTTTAAAGGACGGCACGGAGCCGGACGAACAGCTGTTATACAGCTTTGCGATCACCAAAGCCAAGCTGGCAAAACCGACGGCGGCGGGCGAGTTGTACTATAACGGCGACGCGCAGTCGGTAACCGAGCTTCTGGGCACCACCTACGACCCGTTGCTCATGAATCTGACGCAGCAGCATTCGGGCACGGACGCGGGTACCTACCGCGCGGGCATTACGTTAAAAGATCCCCGCAATTCGGAGTGGGAGGACGGCTCGACCACGAGCGTTTCCATTTCGTGGCAAATCAAAAAACAGGTGCTGTACGCAACGTGGAATTCGACCACCGTTCTGTTGGGGCAGGGAAGCGTTCCTTCGGTAACTGCGCTGGAAGGACTGATCGGAGACGATCAGGACGTGGATCTTACGAGCGGCGTGCTTGTTTACAGCGGCACGAATACCATGCCGACAGAGGTGGGTACGTATCAGATTTCCGTACGTCTGAACAACGCCGCGCTTTCGAAAAACTACACGATCGACGCCCCGAGCAGCATCTTCGATTTCGTCGTCGTGCCCGATGAAAGCGTCATCGTTATCGACGTGCAATGGGATGCGAGTTCGTTCACCTTCGACGGCGCTTCGCACAGCCCTACGGCGAGTGCGGTCGACATGGACGGAAATCCCGTGGCGGTAACGTTCACTTATTCGGGCGATACGAGCGCGAAGTGGGCGAAGGACGGCGGCTATTCCGTAACGGTGTCCGCTCCCGACGGATACTATATCCGCAAGGGTGCGGAATGCAAGTACAATATCGTTGCCAACGATGAGGGCAAGGGCGGTTTAACGGATGCCGAAAACCCGTTTAATCCCTCCAACAACCCCGGCGGCGGAGAAAACCCGCCGACCAAACCGGGCGACGGCACTACCGACGATAACAAGCCGAGCGACGGCTTCACGCTACCCAAGGATATGCCCTGGTGGCAGTTGGGGCTCGGATTGCTCTCCGTGATACTCATTATCGTGTTCACTTCGAAGGGTGCGAAATACGGCAGCGAGCGCAAGAAGTGTATCAAGGAAACTACCAAGGTCATGGCGGGGTCGTTCGCTTCACCCGTGCTACTTCTCACGCTCTTCGGATTGAGCAATACCGTTTATACCATCGTTGCCTGCGCGCTTGCGGGGTTGATGGTGCTCGCGCTCATCTATATGCTCGTGCAGAAGCGCCGCTTCGTCAAGGCGGAAGCGGGGCTGAGCAAGGCGCAGGACGAACGTAAGCTTGCCGAAAAGCGTGAGCAGGAGGAAAAGCTCTTCCAGCAGGAGGAGGAACGCCGCAGACGGGACGAAGAGTTCAAGATGATGATGGCGAGCATGATGAATCCCAATATGCAGGCGCAGGGCGGTTACGTCGGCGGCGACATCAAGGAAATCGTGGGCGACGTGGTGGCTTCGCTGATGCCCGCAATGCAACAGACGATGCAGGCGCTTCCCGCGCCCGACAACAGCGAGCTTCGCGCGGTCATCGAGCAGCAACAGCAGATGATCGAACAGATGATGAACAATCAGCAGCAGTTGCAGGCTTTGCCCCCGCCCGACAGCGGCGCGGAGGAACGAATCCGCGAAATGGAGCTTCGTATGGCGGAACAGCAGCGTCTTGCCGAGGAACGCCACGCCGAGCAGCTTGCGCAGCAGCAGGCGATGATGGCGGAGCAACAGCGTCTTGCCGAGGAACGCATGGCGCAGATGATGGCGCAGATGGCTGCGACGATGAGCCAGAGTACGCCCCAACCGCAGACGGTGGTGCAGACGGACGACGGCTTGCGCGATATTCTGGAGAAGCACGGCGAAATACTCAACGATTTGATGAGCAAGGAAAACGTGAACAACACGGTGGTCATCAATAAGGAAGGGCGCGAGATCGACGACGAGAGCAAGGTGCGCCTGACGCTGAAAGAGGCGTACGAAAAGCTGACCGACCCGTTGAAGAGGGTATTCGACGCAACGGGCGAGTACGTGATGAAAAATCAGGAAGTCGTGGCAAGCGAAGGGAAGTTTGCGATCACGTATAAGTACCGCGGAAAGCAGTATCTGAAACTGAGCATCAAGCGCGGGTATCCTACGATCTCGTATTCGACGGAGGGCGAGCAGCTTCGGAATCTGAAAAAGAAAGCCGCCGAAGAAGAGGGCGTAAAGG
>CAJUOI010000040.1:0-6266 GCA_910588615.1 uncultured Christensenellaceae bacterium
CTGCTATAGCGGATTGCAGATACAGGGCACCGCTAACTCCCCACCTATCACAGCCATTACAGTATACCCGATTTGAAAAAAGAAAGCAAGCGTTTTTGTAATACCTTTTTAAAACGCTTGTCTTTTTCTGCCGTTTTATGATAGAATATGCGTAATCGTTCATACGGACGGGATGGCGGAAAGAGAAGAGAGGAATATTATGAGTACCGTTCGCTTCGGCATGAGATATTGGAAGAAATACGTTCCGCTTTCTCTGCTTTCGAAACTGTTCAGTCTGATCGCCATTCTTTGCGATTTGGCGCTTCCCATGCTCAGCGCCGGAATGATAGACTACGTAATCGCCTACAATCCCGACGAGCCGCCCGCAAAGACGTTGTTTTCCTTTCTGTATACGGGGCAGTACGGCGCGCCGGGGACGTGGAAGCTTTTTTCCGTGCTCGTTATCGTGTTCTGCGTCGTGCTCGGAACGCGTATTTTGTTTCTCTATTTCAAAAACAATCTGTTCCAATGGTGCGGGCTCCAAATGGAAAATAAACTCCGCGAGGACACCTATGCCAAGCTGTTGGAACTGGACGGCGGCACGATCGCGCGCTACAATATGGGTGAGTTGATTACCACCATGAACCGCGACACGATCGTGTTCAAAGACCTGTATGCGCGTATTACGCTGAACCTTTTCGATTCGGTGTGCGTCATG
Source organism: uncultured Christensenellaceae bacterium (assembly GCA_910588615.1). Lineage (GTDB taxonomy): Bacteria > Bacillota > Clostridia > Christensenellales > Borkfalkiaceae > Gallimonas. The sequence continues at coordinate 698 of CAJUOI010000040.1, forward strand.
GCGATTTCCGTCGTTATGCTGACGACTTTCGATTGGCGGCTCGTCTTTATCCCGATCGCGGTCGCGCCCTTCTTTGCAGCCGCGCTTACGCTGTATTTAAAAAAGATTCGCTCGCTCTTCAAGGCGATCCGTGAAAGTTATTCGGAGCTCAATCTTACCGTGCAGGAAAACATCGATGCGGTGCGCATCGTGCGCTCGTTTGCGGGCGAAGAAACGGAGATGAAAAAATTCGAGGCGTGCAACGAAAAGGTGCGCGCGCTCAGCAATCAAGAAGTGAAAACCTCCGCACGGTTCGACAGCGTGTTTACCGCCTTCCAGCAAATCGGCTACGTGGGCACCATCGTAATTGCGACCTTGCTCGTGCTGAGCGGACACGCCTATCTGGGCGTGCTGACGGCGGCGACGACATACGTTACCAAAATTATCGCGCACGTCAAGCAAATCAGTCGTTCGTGCTACATGATGCAGAATCAACTCGTTTCGGGCGGGAGGTTGAAGAAGTTTTTAAACGAGGAAAGCGCCGTTCCCGATTTCCCGAGCACGCTTGTTTGCAGCACGGCGCCGCACATCGCCTTGGAAAACGTCTCCCTCACGATAGGGGAGAAGCAGTTGTTGAAGAACATCACGCTCGATATTCCCTACGGCAAACGCGTGGGGATCATGGGCGGCACCGGCAGCGGTAAGAGCGTGCTGTTAAAATCGCTCTGCCGCACGTACGACGTAACATCGGGGCGCATTACCCTGAACGGGACGGACGTACGCGAGTATCCGCTTGAAAATCTGCGCAACGAATTTGCGTACGTCTTTCAGGACGTCTTTCTGTTTTCGAATACGGTGGACGCGAACATTGCGTTTGCCCGTCCCGATTGCGACGAGAGCGTCGTCTATACCGCCGCGGAACGGGCGCAGGCCGCACGTTTTATCGAAAAGCTGACCGACGGCTATGAGACGGTCGTCGGCGAGCGAGGTCTGGGGCTTTCCGGCGGGCAGAAACAGCGCATTTCCGTGGCGCGTGCGCTGGTGAAGGGCGCTCCCGTGCTCGTTCTGGACGATGCGTCGTCCGCGCTCGACCTCGCAACGGAAAAACGTTTACTTTCCTCTTTGAAAGAGGAAAAGGGCACCGTTCTCATTGCGGCGCACCGCGTTTCGTCGGTGATGGACTGCGATGAAATCATCTACCTCCGCGACGGCGAAATCGTGGAGCGGGGCACGGCGGACGAGCTTATTAGGCTGGGCGGCGCCTTTGCCGCCATTTACGAATTGCAGACGAGCGACGGACAGTTGGACGATTCTTCGTACGGTAAGGAGGAATTGTAAGAATGAAACGCAATACCTACTATACCGACGAGGTCATCGAAGTAAAGAGGGTGGACGTAAAGTATATAAAGCGTCTGCTCGCGCACGTTATTCCCAAAAAAAAGGCGTTTATTCTGGCGTTGATTCTGCTTGCCGCGTCCTCGGTGGTATCGTTGCTGCCGCCCGTCATTATCCGCGCAATCGTAAATCACGTCGTTCCCGCAGGCGAGGGGCGTATGCGGGCGTTCGCACTGTACACGGCGGGCTTGGCGGCGCTCGGCGTGCTGACGGCGTTGCTTCCCTATTTCCACCGCACGATCATGGGCACGCTCGGTAACGGTATCGTGGCGGAAATCCGCAAGGAAATCTTTACGCACTTGCAAACGCTTCCGTTCGACTATTACGACAACCGGCCCGCGGGTAAAATTTCTATCCGCGTTACCGACTATATCAACGAGCTGAGCGACTTTTTAACGGAATATCTGCTGAATTTTTTGGTCGATATTTTAAAGCTTATCGTTTCCACGGTGTTCATGCTTGTCATGAGTCCGCTCCTGACGCTCGTCGTGTATGCGGCGGTCGTGCCCATGTGCGTGTGCATCTATCTCGTGAAACGGGCGGTGCGCAAGCTCTTCCGCATTCACCGCGCCAAAACGTCCAACCGTATCGCGTTTATCGTCGAGTCGATCATGGGCGAAAAGGTGGTTAAAAATTATAACCGTTCCGCGTATAACCGTGAGATTTATCACCAATTGCAGGATCAGAGTGCATCGACGTGGCTGAAAATTGTGCGGCGAAACGAACTGAATAATCCGCTTAGCGAGCTGTTCTGGAATCTTGCCACCGTGTCCATTTACGCAGTGGCGCTCTCGCTGATTCTGGGCGGAAGCACGGCTATGGCGGGCACGGTCATCGCGTTCCTGCTATACATGAGCCTGTGCTCCGAACCGCTCTTGCAGCTGTCCGCGATTTTCCAGCAGCTTTCTCAGGTGTCCGCCAACCTCGAACGCGTGTACGAGACCATCGACACGCCATCCATGATTTGCGACAAGGCGGATGCGCACGAGTTGACCGCGGTGCAGGGCAAGGTGGATTTCAACGACGTGAGCTTCGGTTACGAGGAGGGCACCGTCGTGCTCGAACATTTCGATTTGCACGTTGCGGCGGGGGAAAAGATTGCTCTCGTCGGACCGACGGGCGCGGGCAAGACGACGGTAGTCAATCTGCTTACCCGCTTTTACGACGTAAACAATGGCTCGGTTGCGGTGGACGGCTACGACGTGCGCGACGTTACGCTGAAATCCTTGCGGAGGGGCATCGGCGTGCTGATGCAGGATCCGTTTATTTTTAAGGGCAGTATTCTCGACAACATTCGTTACGCGCGCCCCGACGCGACGGATGGGGAGTGTATTGCGGCGGCAGAAAAAATTTGCGCGGATCGCGTGGCGAACCGCTTTCCCGAAGGGTATCATGCGCAGCTCGGCGAGCGCGGCGAAGGACTTTCGGCAGGAGAGAAGCAGCTCGTTTCCTTTGCGAGGATCATTTTGAAGGATCCCGAAATCATCGTTCTGGACGAAGCGACGAGCTCGATCGATTCGGAAACGGAAATGCTCATTCAGTCGGCACTGAACACCGTGCTCGAAGGCAAGACAGCGTTCATCGTAGCGCATCGTCTTTCCACCATCCGCAAGGCGGACAGAATTTTGTATATTGCGGATAAAGGAATCGCGGAGGCAGGCTCGCATACCGAGCTTATGGCTTTAAAGGGCAAGTATTACGCTTTAAATCAACGGAGTTGATTGACTTTTATCGGAATTGGCGATATAATAACGGTGTCTGACGAAGAAGGAGATTTTGATATGGCTGAAAACTGTTCGCACGATTGCTCGTCCTGCGCGAGCAACTGTTCCTCGAGGGACAAGAAGTCCTTTATTAAACCCTTGCACGAGGGCGCAACCGTCCGCAAGGTCGTTGCCGTCGCAAGCGGCAAGGGCGGCGTGGGCAAATCGCTCGTAACGTCCATGCTGGCGGCGCGCGCCAATCAACTCGGCTACCGTACCGCCGTGCTCGACGCGGATATTACGGGTCCCTCCATTCCAAAATCGTTCGGCGTGCATGAGGCGGCGTTGGGTGAGGAAGGGGCGATTTATCCCGTGTATACGAGGGAGGGGATCCAGCTGATGTCGATGAACTGCCTTCTCGAAAACGAGGACGATCCCGTTGTGTGGCGCGGCGCGTTGATAGCGGGCGCGGCGACGCAGTTTTGGACGGACGTCGTTTGGGACGACGTGGATATCATGTTTATAGATATGCCGCCCGGAACGGGCGACGTGCCCCTGACCGTATTCCAGAGTATTCCCGTCAGTGGCATCGTGGTGGTTACCACGCCGCAGGATTTGGTGGAAATGATCGTGAAGAAAGCGGTGAACATGGCAAAAATGATGAACGTTCCCGTGCTCGGGTTGGCTGAGAACATGAGCTATTTCGAGTGCCCCGACTGCAAGAAGCGCTACGAAATTTTCGGGGAGAGCAAGGCGGACGGGCTGTGCAAACAGTACGGGATTCCCGCGGGAGCCAAGCTTCCCGTCGATCCCGAAATCACCAAGCTTGCCGACGCAGGCGAAATTTCAAAGGTGAACACCGATGCGCTTGCCGAAATTTTCAAGGAGATAGAAAAGGCAAAGCCGATAGGGGAATAAATAATTATATTGAACTCCGCTCCCGTTACGGGGGCGGAGTTTTTGTAAAGATTCTCCGAATGACCGTTTTCCCGTCATTCGGAGAATCTATCCCTCCCTTTTGAGAAAGGGAAGGGTAGGGTGGGATGAGCTCAGGGCTCGGGGGCGGGAATAAAAAAGCGGGAGCGTAATGCTCCCGCTTTATTCAATGATTCGGTTACTTCGTTTCTTTCTTGTCGATGACTTCGAGAATCGCCGTTTTTGCAAAGTTCTTGGTGGATTCGACCGCATTTTGGCAGTTGGATTCGGACGTATAGTTCGAACTCGTTGCAAGCAGGGTGTGTCTGTCGTTGAACAGACGGAAAATCCAGTCGCCCGCTTTCGTCTGCGTTACGGTGAAATATCCGTTCTTCATCGCGTTCTTGTACGTTTCGATACCGCTTTTCGCGCTCGTCAGCGACGAGTATTCTTTTCCGCTGAAAATCATCATTTCGCCGTTGGACGCAAACAGCTCGAAGGTGTATCTTCCCGTTTCCGACTTGGAAACGACCCATTTCCCGTCGCGGAAGCTTGCGGGCTGTTCCTTTTTGACTTCCTTCTTTGCCGCGGGCTTCGCCGCTTTTGCTACGGGTTTTACGGTGGGCTTCGCCGTAGGCTTTGCCGCAGGTTTCGCAGCGGACTTTGCGGCAGGTTTTGCCGCGGGTTTCGCGGCTGCGGTTTTGGCGGGCGTTTCTTTTTTAACAGGCGCCGTCTTTGCAGTCGTCTTCTTCGTGTCTTTCTTCTCCATCTCTTTTTCCTCCGTTGACGTTTTCTGTTTATTGGTCGGCGCAACAGCCGCTTCGTCCTTTTTCTTCATATACGTTTCGTAAGAAACAGGCTTCGTTGCCTTTTGCTCCTGCTTCGCCTCCTCCTTCGCGGGCGCCTTCTTGGGCGCGGGCTTGGGCTCTTCCTTTACGGGTTCCTGTTTTGCTTCTTCCTTGACAGGTTCTGCTTTCTTGGGCTTCGCCTTCTTCGGCTCTTCCTTTACAGACTCCTGCTTGGGTTCTGCTTTGACAGGCTCCGTTTTCTTGGGCTTCGCCTTCTTCGGCTCTTCCTTTACGGGCTCCTGCTTGGGTTCTGCTTTGACAGGCTCCGTTTTCTTGGGTTTTTCCTTCTTCGCTTCTTCCTTTACGGGCTTCTGCTTGGGTTCTTCTTTGACGGGCTCCGCCTTCTTGGCAGTTTCTTTCTTCTTGGCTGCCTTGGCGGGCTCGTCTTTCTTCTTTGCCTTTTCCTTCGGCTTAGGTTCTTCTTTTATCGGCTCTTCCACCGTTTCGGCGGGGAGCTCTTCCGCGGCGTTCACGGTTGCGGCTGGCTCTTCTGCGACAAATTCTTCCGCCTCTTCCCCGATAGAGGGCTCTTCCGCAGGTTCCTCGGAAATTTCCTCAACGGGTTCTTCCTCGGCGGTTTCTTCTTCGACCGCCTCCTCTGCGGGCTCGATCGCCGCTTCTTCCGCAGGTTCCTCTGCGACAAACTCTTCCTCCGGCTCCTCCTCGATAGGGGACTCTTCCGCAGGTTCCTCGGAAATTTCCTCAACGGGTTCTTCCTCGGCGGTTTCT
>CAJUOI010000040.1:6366-13669 GCA_910588615.1 uncultured Christensenellaceae bacterium
TCTTCGACCGCCTCCTCTGCGGGCTCGATCGCCGCTTCTTCCGCAGGTTCTTCTGCGACAAACTCTTCCTCCGGCTCCTCCTCGATAGGGGATTCTTCCGCAGGTTCTTCGGAAATCTCCTCAACGGGCTCTTCGGCGGGTTCCTCTTCTTCGTCCGATTCGTCCTCGGCCATTCCGAAGCCTTCGTCGGCTTCTTCCTGTACGGGTTCGTCGAACGCCTCGTCGGAAGAATCTTCCTGCATCGGCTCCGTTTCGCTTTCTTCCTGTTTTTGCCCTTCGTCGGGCACCGGGACGTTCTGTTTGTCTTCTGCGGTTACCGCGTTTTTGCGTTTTTTGGCTTTCACCTTCAACGCAATCATCACGATAACGAGCACGATGATCAGCACGAGAATCGCCGCGAGAACGATGGCGAGTACGAGATTTTCTTTGAGGTAATTTACAATGTTATCAAAAACGGATGCGTTTAAAGAACGGTTCATAATCGTTAAAACTCCTTCGTCGTCCCAACTATTTTATCACAAAAATTTGCGCCTGTCAATTCATTGACAAACATTTTATAATAAGGTATGATAATAATTATGAAAAAAGTTAGCATTATCGGGGGCGGAGCGGCGGGACTTGCCTGTGCTTTGCATCTCGCAAGGCGGAAAACCGAGGTAACGGTGTTCGAGCGCGGCGAGCGGCTCGGGCGCAAACTTTCGGCAACGGGCAACGGTCAGGGGAACGTTACCAACGTGCATATGGATGAAACGCATTACTTTTCCGATGATTCCGAACGGGTGCAACGCACGCTGTCCCGTTTCGGCTGGCAGGATACGGTTGCGTTTCTGGAAAGCATGGGCGGCGTCTTTTTGCCCGACGGGCGCGGGCGGGTTTATCCCGCGGGCAGACAGGCTTCGGCGATCACCGATCTGTTTCGTCGGGAGCTGGAACGGTTGCACGTACGCATATGTCTGAACGCGCAAGTGAAAGTGCTTGCATACGACGGGAAATTTACGCTGAAATGGGGCGGGGGACAGATGAATGCCGATGCAGTCGTGCTTGCGGCGGGCGGCGCGGCGGCACCCAATTTCGGCACGGACGGCAGCGCGTACGCTTTGGCGCAAGCCTTCGGGCACAGTGTAAAAAACGCGGTGCCTTCGCTCGTGCAGCTGCGCTGCGATCCCGCCTCGGTACGCGGATTAAAGGGCATCCGCGTGGATTCGGGGCTTTTGCTCCGTCGGGGAGGTAAGACGGTGTACCGCACGCGCGGAGACGTGCTGTTTACCGATTGCGGTGTTTCGGGCGATGCGGTGTTCCGCGCTTCCGCCCATGCGAAGGAGGGCGACGAGCTCGTGCTTGACCTTCTGCCCGACGCCGACGAGGAGCGCGTGTTGCAGGCGGTGCGCCGCGGCGGGCTGTACTGTGTTGTGAACAACGGCCTGGGTCGGGTGATCGCAAAGCGCGCCGAGGGCGCGGAGTGGATCGCCTCTTTGGTAAAATCCTTTCCGCTGACGGTTACGGGAACGCTCGGCTTTGCTTACGCGCAGGCGACGAAGGGAGGGATTCCGCTGAAAGAAACGGACGAAAACTTTATGAGTCTTTATCGGAACGACCTGTATTTTGCGGGGGAGATTTTAAACGCAGACGGCGAATGCGGCGGCTACAATTTGCAGTGGGCGTTTGCAACGGCGTTTTGCGTTGCGGAGGGCGTATGTTGCTGACCTTACACAACGTAACGCTTCATGCGGGCGAGCGGGAGCAGGAGCTTGTCAGGAAGTGCGAAAAAAAGCTGCGCGCGCCCTGCCGCTACTTTAAAATTTTAAAGAAGTCTCTCGACGCGCGCGACAAGGAACATATTCGTTGGGTGTATTCGGTGGAGTGTTCGGACGCGCCCGTGAAAAAGCCGGAAACGGTCTATCAAAAAATCGGCAAGCCCATGCCCAGAACGTATATCGTGGGGGCGGGTCCCTGCGGCTTGTTTGCGGCGCTCAGGCTGGTAAAGCACGGAATTGCGCCGATTATCGTCGAACGCGGCAAGTGCGTGGAGGAGCGTCGGGCGGACGTGCGGAGGTTCAGGGAAACGGGCGTGCTCGACGTAGACAGCAACGTTCAGTTCGGCGAGGGGGGCGCGGGCACCTTTTCGGACGGAAAGCTGAATACGCAGACGAACAGTCCGCTCAACCGCGAAGTGCTCGACGCATTCGTGCAGTTCGGTGCGCCCGAAGAGGTGGGGTATCTCGGAAAGCCGCACGTCGGTAGCGACAATCTTGTCGGTGTGGTTGCGAATATCCGAACATATCTGATAGCTCACGGCGTGCAGTTCCGCTTTTCCTCCACCCTGACGGGGTTGAAAATGAGGGACGGGCGGCTTGCGTCCGTCGAGATCGACGGGGTGAGCGAGGATGCCGACGAGCTGGTGCTTGCCGTAGGGCACAGCGCGCGCGACACCTTTGAAATGCTGCTTGCGCAGGGCTTTCTCATCGAACAGAAGGAGTTTGCGGCAGGGGTGCGCATCGAGCACCTGCAAACGGAAATCGGACGGGCGCAGTACGGCAGAAGTTACGCTGCGTTTCCCCCAGCCGAATACCGTCTGGTGTCGCACGCCAGCGAGCGGGCGGTGTTCACGTTTTGTATGTGTCCCGGCGGCGAAGTCGTGCCGTCCTCGTCCGAGGAAGGCGGCGTGGTTACGAACGGTATGAGCAATTTTCTGCGCGACGGAAAAAACGCCAATTCCGCACTGGTTGCGCAGGTGAAGCGGGAGGATTTCGGCAGCGAACACCCGCTTGCGGGCGTTGCCTTCCAGCGCAAGATCGAGCGGGCGGCTTACCTTGCGGCGGGCGGCTATCGCGCGCCCGTGCAGCTGGTGGGCGACTTTTTGGCGGACAGGGAAAGTTACTATTTCGGAAGCGTCAAACCGACCTACGCTCTCGGTACCGAATTCGTACCTATGCGCGCGCTGTTTCCGCAGGAGATCGTAGGCGCGTTGCAGGCGGCGATTCCGGATATGAACGCCCGTCTGTCGGGGTTTTCGACTTACGACGCGGTGCTGACGGGGGTGGAGACGCGTACGAGTTCTCCCGTGCGTATCGTGCGCGGCGAGGATTTACAGGCGGCGGGAAAGGAAGGCGTTTATCCTTGCGGCGAGGGTTGCGGCTATGCGGGCGGCATTACGTCGGCGGCGGCGGACGGGATCAAGGTTGCGTTTGAAATCGCCAAAAAGTACTTTTAAGCCCGTTTTTTCTTATTATGTTTTTCTGATTATCACAATTTTTACACTTTTCGGCGTTATAATAAAGGCACAAAGATTAAATCTTACGTTTTTTCCCGATAACGGGAAAGGGCGTAAGCCGAAACCGATTACTCTCCAAAGTTATTTTTTCATATTCTCTCAACGAAACGGCTTCCGCATTGCGGGAGTCGTTTCGTTTGGTTTCGAAGGAGGGCTTGAGAAGTGAGGCAGGATTCTTCGCTGCGTTCGGAATGACGGAAGCGGCGGGAGGAAAGACGGCGGGAATGCGTAAGAACGGGAGGAATGCACTGCTAAAATTTTCCGAAAATTTTAATAATTCTATTGCAACTTAAAACGTTTTATGTTAAAATGAAATATATCAATGATAGTGTTAGGGGGAAATATCATGAAAAAGACGCAAAAGATTCTTGCGCTTTCGCTCGGCTCGTTGCTTGCCGTTTCGGTTTTCGCTGCCTGTAACGGAACGAAACCGGAGGGCGGAACGGCGCCCGAGGCAGGCTATTACGGCAGAATCTGCTACGACAACCTGAACGCCGACTATGTTTCGGCGGCGGATTCGCAGATTGCCGTTTCGGGAAAGGTGAGCGATCTTGTCGGAATCGATGCGGACGGAAAAGAAGTTTCCGCTTCGAGCATTGCTTCTTTCGACGCCGCGGCGGGGAAATTTACCGCCGTATCCGAGGGCTTCGTCGAGTTTAAGCTGGACGGAAAGGAATCGAGAATCGAGGTCGTTCCCGCCTACGTAACCGACCCCGGAAACCAATACACCGGCAGACGGGAGGACGATACTGCGGAAGGCACCAGCCAGCAGTTGGGCAGAAAGCACGATCCCTCGTTCATCGAAGTGGAAGAAGACGGCAAAACCGTTTATTATCTGTTTTCCACGGGCTGGAACGACGTAACGAATTACGAAAACATGAGAACGTACGGCAACGCCATTCACCGTTCGGAGGACGGCATGATGACCTGGCAGTACGTGGGAAGAACGTTCGACTACGAAACGCGCAACGAAGATTTCGTGGAGGCGGAGGCGGGCAAATGGCTGTACGACGGCATTTGCGAGGGTTATTCCGAAGCGGAAGCGAGTTGGTGGGCGCCCGACATCGTGCCCTGTCCCTCGGGCGGGTATTGGCTGTACACCTGCGTTGTGGACGGCGCGGGCGACAACGAGGGAATGCGGCTGCCGGGGGGCAACTATGCGCGTGCGTGCATCATGCTCTATCACGCCGACTATATCTATCAGGGCGAATTCAAGTACGTGGGCGTTCTGATGCAGTCGAGCATCCGCCGCGGCGAAAGCCAGCGGGACGTCAACGGGATCGATCCGCAGATCGTCTACACGCCCGACGGAAAGATGTATATGGCGTACGGATCGTTCGGTTCGGGCAACTATATCATCGAACTCGATCCCAAAACGGGTTTGCGCATGGACGGCAAGGGCTGGCAGACGCACGAAACCATCCGCGGCTATATCGAAAACGATATTCAGGATATGTACGCGAATACGGTGAACGAGGACGCGGACGGAAAATCGATCGGCTGGGTGCACGATTATTACGGAACGAACGTCAGTAAGCAGAACATGGAAGCGCCCGTCATCGCCCGCCACGACGGCGTAAAGATTGCGGACGAAACGGCAACGTACGACGAGAACGGCGAGCCCGTAGGCGTGGAGGGCAAGACCTATTACTATTCCATGCACTCCTATAACGGGCTCGGGGACGACTATCAGATGTGGGGCGGCAGAAGCGAAAGCGTGCTCGGCGTGTACAAATCGGCAATGGGCAAGGGCATCGTGTTCAACCAAGGCTCGGACAAAGCAAGCAATTTGGCGATGAACGAAGGCAACAAGTACATGGGCGCCTTCAAGTGGAACAACAAGTCGGCGGACAGCAAGGAGATCGATATTATTCTCCCCGGTCATAACGATTTGTTCACCAACAAATACGGCACCGATCTTGCCGTTTATATCACGCGCACGCCCACGTACAGTGCAACGGATATTCCGTGGGTATCGCAGGTGCACCAGTACTACCTCAACAGCATGGGAGATCTCGTAATCAATCCCAACCGTTACGCAAAGGAAATCGACCGTGCCGTAACCAAGGACGAATTGCTGCATTTCACCGACGGCGGAAAGTTCGACATGGTATCTCTTGTCAATCAGCGCGATACCGAAGCCGGAAATTGGAGAGGCATTAAGAGCGTTTCGGTAGAGGTTACGCTGAAAGAGGACGGCACGGTTGCAGACGCTTCAAACGCGAAAATCGGCAGCTGGCTGATGTACGGCAAGGGATACGTCAAATTCACCTTCGACGCAAAACAGGCAAACGGAGAGCAGGTCTACTACGGCGTCGTCCGTCCCGCATGGCTGTACAATATCGACAAATCGGGCTTTACGATCACCTGTATGGGGCATACGAACGATAACCGCAGTATGGGAATGTTCATGAACGCCCATTCGAACATGACGTTATAAAACGAAACGACGGAAAGACTCCCGCTTTGCGGGAGTCTTTTCGGTAACGGAGCATAGGAGCCCCGAGGATTGTGTGCTTCTCAACCGAATTGACGATGACTATTTTGTAACGGAAATTGCCGACGACGCGTTTGCGGGCTTGTAATGCGCTTGCGCGGGTAGAACTTCCCGCCGCCGTAAAAAGGAGCGGGGAAGGGCGTTTGAAAAAAGCACTCGAACATTTAATTCGAGTGCTTTTAACTACACATGATTGAAATTTATCTTATTCTTATTTCTTTCGTTTTGCGAAAGGAAACTTATCGTAAAAGCATAGCAGATACAATGTTAAAAGCACGAACATAACAAATATTAAGCAGACACACACTATTCCCCAAGCCAACTGTGTTTTTGCGTTTACATCTTTACCGTAACTTACTGCCCAACAAATACCTTGATTGCCGTGTCTTATTTCGCCGATATAAATTTCGACTTTTTCACCTATGCGTTGTTCATCAAGCGCTGTTTGTGTGTAGTCATAGTAACTTCCGCTTCCGCAAGCGCATTCGTATAATATTCCGTTTTCGTCAATGTAGCGACATATCAAGTTGTAAGTTCCTCTCGATAAGCTACGGTTTTGAAGATAGACAATTTCCGCTTCCGCCGTAACGCCGTTGTCTATTGCCTTTTGTATTTTTAAGCAGTCTGAATAGCTTACGAACATAAGGGTGGCAACAAATATAAAAATTAAATTTACGATTGTAAACAATATGCTGCCTTTTATACCGAGCGGTGAAATTCTTTTGTTGGATTTATCTTTCATCATATCTTCGCCAATTACTGTTGATCGTGCAACCATTATATCACGAAAAACGAAGGAACGCAACCGATTGAATTTTGTGGGATATATACAACGTATCCATAGCCCACTTGGTTACAAGTAGCTTGTTCGTCCATGCAATATAAATATCAAAAAAAGCGTGGCTTACCGTAGTTCCCATAGGGAATTTTACCACAGGAACAGAATGTAAGTATAGCGCACTATACCTTGCAAGAAAGGTAAGTGTGTTTTTACTTTACTTTTTGATTTTGTCGTTGTATAATAATAGAGCGATAAACAGTAATTTAGCGGAGAAAAAATTTATGAATGAAGAAATCGAAAGCTTGTTTGTAAATACATATATTCAAAAACAATTTCGAGAACGTCTTATATTTGAGTTAAAAGATGTATCGTCTAAATCTCCCAAACGTTCTTATAAGGCATTTGCAAAGTTCTCGCATACGGTGGAAGACTATTTGATTCCGCACATTATTGCAATTTCGGACTCAAAAATAACCGAGCAAGAAATTCTTTCTTTTGTTAAAAATATGGTTAAAGAAAAGAATTGCTATTATATGGACGAATTTGACGGTGCAGAAATGCTACTTAACGACGCTATTGAAAAAGCTTTTAATTATTTAGGCGCAAGTATTATCGTGTATAAAAAAGTATTTGCCATCATTAAAGAGGAAACTTCTATTGGCGCACCATGCAAATACATTCTTGTAAATCGATAAAAAGATAAATTTCAATTTAGAGGAGAAACACTATGTCATATTCATTAAAGAGCGTAACG
>CAJUOI010000041.1 GCA_910588615.1 uncultured Christensenellaceae bacterium
GCATGGAGCAGATCGACAAGGACATCGAATTCCTCAAAGAGCAGAAGGCGGCAAAGAGAAGAAAACCCAAGGAATAAGGTTCATTGAAAATCCCCCGAAGATTCGGGGGATTTTTTATGCGTTGTTTTCGTGCTTGGCGGCACTTGACAGAAGCGGGTAAATATGATAGAATATTGCGAAATACGGTTTAGTGCGAGGGGATATGAAATTTATTCACTGTGCGGACGTTCATCTCGGCTCGAAGATGGAATCGAAGCTGCCCAAAGAGAAGTCGGACGAGCGCAAATCGGAGGTGCGCACCGCCTTCCGCAATATGGTAAAGTACGCCGAGGAAAACGGGATTCGGGTAATCGCGCTTTCGGGCGACGTATTCGATTCCGACCGTCCGCTGAAAAAGGACAAGGAATTCTTTTACAGTGTCGTCAAAAACAACCCCGAAATCGACTTTTTATATCTGCGCGGCAACCACGACGGCATGGAGTCGTACACCGAAAACGACTGCGCGAATCTGAAAACGTTTTCGGAAGAATGGACTGCGTACCGCTACGGCGATGCGGTGTTTTACGGCGTTGAAATGGGCGAGGGCAACGCACTCTCCCTGTATGCCGCGCTCGGCGCCGACAAAAACGATAAAAATATCGTTATGCTTCACGGGCAGATCGCCGACGCGAGCGGCAAGGATAAAATCAACGTTGCAAAGTTGCGCGCAAAAAATATCGATTATCTCGCGCTGGGGCACATCCACGCCTATTCGCAGGGGCGGTTGGACGAGCGCGGCAAATACGTATACAGCGGCTGCCTCGAAGGGCGGGGCTTCGACGAGTGCGGGAAAAAGGGGTTCGTCGTTGTGGATACAGACGGTTTTTCATGCGAGTTCGTGGAAAATTCGGTGCGCACCGTCGAAGAGATTTTCGTCGATTGCAGCGGCACGGAGGACTGGTACACTGCGGTGCGGAAGGCGGAGGAGGCGGTGATCGGGCATAAAAAAGACTTGGTGCGGCTGGTGCTTACGGGAGAAATTTCTTACGACGGCGAGGGGCTGGAAAAGGAAATCGAGCGGCAGCTCTTTTCTTCCTGTTATTTTATCAGCGTGAAAAACAGAACGGTGCGCCGCTTCGATATCGATGCGTTGCAGGGGGATCTGTCGCTGCGCGGCGAATTTATCCGCACCGTATTGAACAGTGAAAAATACTCCGACGGGGAGAAGCAGAGCATTATCTCCGTCGGCTTGAACGCGCTCGGCGGCAGGGAGGTGGAGTGATGAAGCTGTTACGCTGTCATATCGAAAATTTCGGAAAATTTCACCGTGCCGATTTTAATTTCGATGAGGGGATAACGCAGTTCTGCTACGAAAACGGATACGGAAAAACCACGCTTGCCGCATTCTTAAAGGCGATGTTCTACGGCTTGCCTTCCTATAAGTCCAACACTACCAAATTTAACGACCGTATGCACTTCTATCCCTTCGACGGGGGCAAGTTCGGCGGCAGTCTCACCTTTGAAATGAAGGGGAAGGAATACCGCGTTGAACGCTACTTCGACAGAAAGAGCGATACCGAGGACGAGCTTACGGTTTACTGCGGCGGCGCGCCGTACGACTTCGGCACGGAAATCGGCAGGGCGGTGTTCGGGCTGGATAAGGAGTCGTTCGAGCGCACGGCGTTTTATCACGAGTCGGATTCCGATTTGTGCGCCACGAGCGGAATCGGCGAACGGCTGAACCGTTTCGTGGAGCATACCGAGGACGAAGTCGGCTTCGACGCGGCTGCGGACGCCCTCGAACGGGCGAAGAAGAATTTGAAGAAGGGGCGCGGCGCGGGCGGCAGAATGGACGACGTGCAGGGCGAAATTTCCGCGCTCGTAAAGGAAATCGAAAACTTGGAGCAAATCGGCGCCGCGCTTTCGGGATACTACGCGCGGCGCAAGACGCTGCGGGAGGAGATCGCCGCGGCGGAAGAGAAAATCGCCGAAGCGAGGAACAAGAATCTCGTGTTCGAAAAATGGAAGCATTACGACTCGCTTCTCGCAAGACGCCGCGAGGCGTTAAGCGCTGCGGAGGAAATCAAAGACGACTATCCCGCGGGCGTGCCCTCGCGGGAGGATCTGGCAAGGGCGAAGAACGAGGCGGAAAACGTAAACAGGCTGCGCGCGGTGAAGGCGCGCTACGTGTTTCCCGACGCGAAGATGGAAAAGCTCGGCTATTACGACCGTATGTTCGCCGCGGGCGTGCCCGACGAGGAAACGCTTGCAAAGGTCGGCAACGGTGCGGACGAAGTAAAAAGTCTGGATGCGAAAATTGCGGCGGGCGCCGCGGAGAAGGACGAGCGTTTCCGCCGTCTGGAACAGAAATTTAAAGATAATTTGCCGAGCGGGGATGCGGAAACGCGCGCCGCCGAACGTGTGGAAGAATACCGTGGTTTGCAGCAATGTCCCGTTTCGGACGGCGGGGCACAACCCAAAAAGAAGAGTCTGCTCTTCCCCGTGCTCGCCTTGCTTGCCGTGGCGATTGCCGCCGCGGGCGTGGGGTTGATATTCGTCAACGTGATCGTCGGCGGGGTGCTCATCGGCGTCGGCGCGGTGGGCTTGGGCGCCGTTGCTTTTCTGTATTTGAAAAGACAGAGCGTGCGCGTGCAGGATGCGGAAAACGCCAAGCGGATTGCGCGGATGCAGGCGGCGGAGAACGCCGTGCGTGAATTTCTCGCGCCTTACGGCTATTTTACGCAGAACGGCGTAGCGTTCGATTTCGGCACCTATCAAAACGAAAAGCGCGAATATCTCGAAAAGGAACGCGCTCTGCGGGAGGGGAACGCCCGTACTGCGGAGCTGGAACGCCGCCGCGGCGAGCTTGGCGAAAGGTTGCAGCGGTTTTTCGACGGCTACCGTCTGGGCGGCGAGGACTTTTTGAATGCGCTCGCGCTGTTGAAGCAGCGGATTGCGGAGTACGCCTCGTTGCAGGCGGAGGAACGGGAGTTCGAGAAAAACCAAACTGCGTCGCAGGCGGAGGTGGAAAGAAGCCTTGCCGCCGTAAAACAAATTTACGGAAAGTACGCGATCGGCACCGCGCCGTCGTCGGAGCATATCGAAAAGATGATAAAGGACGCGGAGACGCTGAAACGGCTGGAACGGGAGGCGGCGGGCGCGCAGACCGAGGCGGAGGAATACCGCATTCAGAACGGTTTAAAAGAAAAGCCGCTTGCCGAAGAGACGGACGTTGCGCCTTTGAACGGGGAGCTTGCGGACAAGCGCAGCGAGCTTGCCGCCGTCGAACGGCACATTTCCGACGCGGAAGCAGACACCGAACGGCTTGCCGACAAGAAGGCGAAAAAGGAAGCGTTGCAGGAGGAGTACGAGCGGCTGAAAGAGCGTTACGGCGTATTGTCCGCCGCGCTCGACTGCTTAAAGGAGGCGGACAGGAATTTAAAGGACAAGTACGTAGCGCCCGTCAGGCAAACGTATCTGAAATACGCCGATGCGATCGAGTCGATGCTCGGCGAAAAGGTGAGTATGGATGCGGAATTCCGTATTTCCTTCGAGCGCGGCGGGCAGCAGCGGGCGGACAGATTTTTGAGCGCGGGACAGCGCAGCGTGTGCGCGCTCTGTTTCCGCCTTGCGCTGATGGAGAATATGTACGGGGCGGAAAAGCCCTTCCTCGTGCTCGACGACCCGTTTGCAGAGCTGGACGAAGGACATTTCGAAAAGACGGCGAAAACGCTTACGGCGCTTGCTAAGGATGTGCAAATCATCTACTTCTGCTGCCATGCGAGCCGAAAGGTGATCTGACGGAACGAAGTCATATTTTTAAAACAAACGGGTCCCCGCCGCGATTTTGCGGCGGAGACCCGTCTTTTTGCGCCGAAATGATAAAGCAAGCGTTTTAAGGAAACGATCGGGGTAACGTTTACGCGTCGTCCCCGGACAGCGCACCGTTCAATAGATGTTCGTCAGCGTGTTTACGGTCAATTGCAACAGCTTGTTATGTCTGCGCGCGCAGGAGAGGATCTCGGGCGTAATGCGCTCGTTTGCCAAGGCGATGGGGGAGCCGTTTTCGTCGTATACGCTCTTTTTTACCCTGCGCCCCAACAGGTTGCAGCGGTTGAGCGCGTCGAATGCGTTTGCGTTTTCCTTTGTTGCCGCGGTAGGTGCGGATGTTGCGGGGGCTGCGGGTTTGGGTTTTGCTTCCTGCTTTTCGGATGCTTGCGCCGGGTTTCGGGGTGCGAGTTTCGCGTTTTTCGCCGTTTTTTTGGGCACGGTACGCTTGGGCTTGCCGTCGGGATAAACGATCATCGTTTTTCCCGTTACGACGCAATCCGCTGCGTACGAGGTGCGGATCCCGTCCTTTACGATGACGTAGACGGGGTCGCCGTCGCCGACGAGCAGATCTCCCACTACGCCGAAGTGCTCGCCCTTTTCGGAATAGGCGGGCGTTCCAATGGGGCAGGGCAGACCCGTGGGCGCGGCAAGGCGCGCTTTGCCTGCAATGATCACGTCGTCCGAGGCGAGCACGGCGCGGGCGGGAAGATAAAATTCTTCCTCGTCCTCGTCGATGCAGACGAGGGAGGAGAGCCGTTTATAATCCCTGCTGACGAATGCGCTTTTGGCGTAGCCGAGTTTATCTCCCGTGGGAGTAAGTATTTCTTTTCCGATAAGTGAAGAAAGTTCCATGAAATTACCTCCGCGTTCCTGTATGCTCTACTGTATGCCGCTCCGCTTTTGTTTACGGCGGCGGAATTGGGAATAAAAAGGGATTTTTTGTCGGAAGGCAAAAGGGGCGGAATGACGGCGCTCAATTGTCGTTCGGGGAAGCGCGGAGCGCGGCGTAGAATCTTGTAAAATAAGAAAAAAATTGTGCCGATGCTTTTCAAATACGGAAAAACGTGGTATAATCAAAATATGCAGAATTCTATTTTTCTCGGAAACGACCTTTATTACGTGGGCGGAAACGACAGACGAATTGCGCTGTTCGAAAACAGTTTTCCCGTGCCGCGCGGCGTTTCCTATAATTCCTATCTACTCAAAGACGAGAAAACGGCGCTCTTCGACACCGTCGATCATGCGATCAGCGAGCTCTTTTTCGAAAACGTGGAAGCCGTGCTCGGCGGACGGAAGCTCGACTACCTAATCGTGCAGCATATGGAGCCTGACCATTCGGCAAGCTTTGCGGGCGTTATCGGCCGCTATCCTGGGGTCAAGGTCGTCTGCAATAAGAAGACGGCGGCGATGCTGAAAAACTTCGGCGCGGGGAGCGGGTACGAAGTGCTCGAAGTGGAAGAGGGCGCCGAGCTTTCCACGGGTAAGCATAAGCTTAAATTCGTGTTCGCGCCCATGGTGCACTGGCCCGAGGTCATGTTCACCTTCGACGGAACGACGGGCACGCTTTTCTCGGCGGACGCGTTCGGTACCTTCGGCGCGCTTCCCGGACATATTTATGCGGACGAGCTGCATTTCGAGCGCGACTTTTTAAACGACGCGCGCAGATACTATTTTAATATCGTCGGCAAATACGGCATTCAGGTAACCAACGTCATAAAAAAGGCGGCGGGACTGGATATCAAGCTTGTCTGCCCGCTGCACGGTCCGATCTGGCGCAAGGACTTTGCGAAATATCTGAATTACTATCGGACGTGGAGCGCGTACGAGCCCGAAGAAAAGGGCGTCGCCGTTTTCTACGGTTCGGTATACGGGCACACGCAGAATGCGGCGGAAATTCTTGCCGCCAAGCTTGCGGAAGCGGGGGTTGAAAATATTGCCGTTTACGACGTTGCGGCGACGCACGGATCGAAGCTACTTTCCGAAGCGTTCCGCTATTCGCACGCGGTGTTTGCCTGCGCTACGCTGAACAACGGTATTTTCGGCGCGATGGAGCACTTTTTAAGCGACCTTACCGCACACTTCTATCAGAACAGAACGGCGGCGTTTATCGAAAACGGGTCGTGGGCGCCGCAGGCGGGCAAGCTGATGCAGGAAAAGCTTTCTGCCTGCAAAAATATGCGCACGCTGGGCGAAACGGTAAAAATTCTTTCCGCGCCGACGGAGGAAACCGCCGCACAGCTTGACTCGCTTGCCAAGACGATCGCGGCAGATTTGAAATAACGGCTGCGGGACTAAATCACGAAGAGGAGCTTATGCGAATCAGTCAAACGACAGAAATCAAACGGAACGCTTTGGATATGGCTTCTAAGGAACTGCCCGTCATTCCCCTGCGCACGCAGGTAGTATTCCCCGGTGCAAGCGTTGCGTTCGACGTGGGACGGGGGATTTCCGTCAGCGCGACCGAGCGCGCCGAAAACGGCGACAGGTACGTTTTTATCGTCATGCAAAAGAGCGCGGACAAGACGAGCATCGACGCGTCCGACTTTTACGGCGTGGGCACCGTTTCGCGCATCCGTCAGATCACCCGTCTGCCGGGAGACAGGATCCGCGTATACGTGGAGGGAGTCTATCGCGCGCGCGCCCTGCGGTATCGCGACGAGTACGGGTGCTTTTTTGCAACGACGGAGGAAATTTTTTCCCGTCGGGGCGACCCCGTGCAGGAAGAGGCGTACCTGCGCACGGCGAAAAATCTCGTCAAGGAAATTTCCGCAAGCGACGGAAAAATCACCAAAGAAATAGAAAACACCCTGTCGTCGGTAACGGACGCGGAGGTGTATGTCAATCTCTGCGCGCACTATCTGCGTTTGAAAGAGGAAACGAAGCAGATGCTGCTCGAGGATACGGACTTACCCTCGCGCCTGCAAGCGTTTACGGCATATCTTGCGGAGGAGCTTGAAATCGTGCGTCTCGAACGCAAAATCGGCGACGACGTAAGAAAGGGCGTGGAGAAGTCGCAGAAGGAGTACTATCTGCGCGAGCAGTTGAAGGCGATCCACGGCGAGCTTGGCGACAACGTAGAGGAAATCGGTGCTCTGCGCGATAAGATCCTTGCTAAAAAGCTGCCTGCGGAAACGGAAGAAAAGGCGTTGTCGGAGCTTTCGCGCATGGACAGGATGCCTTCGTCGTCGCCCGAATACACCGTGCTGCGCAACTATATCGACTGGATCATCGACTTGCCCTGGAACGAAGCGACCGAGGATTGCAAGAGCCTGAAAACGGTGGAGCAGGTGCTCGAAGAGGACCA
Organism: uncultured Christensenellaceae bacterium; assembly: GCA_910588615.1. GTDB lineage: Bacteria > Bacillota > Clostridia > Christensenellales > Borkfalkiaceae > Gallimonas. The sequence goes on from CAJUOI010000041.1 coordinate 7,115, forward strand.
TTACGGTCTGGAAAAAATCAAGGAGCGCGTGCTTGAATATCTGGCGGTGTTTCAGTTGACGGGCACGCTGAAAGCGCCCATTTTATGCCTCGTCGGTCCCCCCGGCGTCGGCAAAACGAGCATCGCCCGTTCGATTGCGCGGGCGATCGGACGCAAATTCGTGCGCATGAGTTTGGGCGGACTGAAAGACGAAGCGGAAATCCGCGGGCACAGGCGCACCTACATCGGCGCGATGCCGGGGCGTATTATTTATGAGCTGAAAAACGCCAAGAGCTCTAACCCCGTCTTTTTGCTGGACGAGGTGGACAAGATCTCCTCCGATTTGCGCGGCGACCCTTCGAGCGCGCTTTTGGAGGTGCTCGACCCCGAACAGAACTCCACCTTCCGCGACCGCTATCTCGAGGTGGAGTACGATTTGTCGAACGTCATGTTTATCGCCACGGCGAACACGCTCGACACCATTCCCGCACCTTTGTTGGATCGTATGGAAATCATTCAGCTTTCCGGTTATACTCCGCAGGAGAAGGAGGAAATCGCAAAGCGGTATCTCGTGCCAAAGCAGTTGAAACAGAACGGGCTTTCGAAAAAGCAGCTTGCGATCGCGGACGGCGCGATCCGCGCGATTATCGATGGGTACACCATGGAGGCGGGCGTGCGCTCGCTGGAACGGGAGATCGGAGCGGTGTGCCGCAAAGCCGCCATGCGCGTTGCGAACGGCGAAACGGAAAAGATCTCCGTAAAACAGAGCGGCGTCGAAGAGTTTTTGGGCGCGCGGCGGTACTCCCGCGACAGGTTTATGCGCGATAAAAACGAGGTCGGCGCGGCAACGGGGCTTGCCTGGACTGCCGTGGGCGGCACCACGCTGACCGTAGAGGCGTACGCCATGAAGGGTAAGGGCGAAATTCTGCTTACGGGCAAGCTCGGCGACGTGATGAAGGAGTCGGCGCGCGCCGCGATCAGCTTTATCCGTGCCCATGCCGATAGGTACGGCGTCGACGGGGCGGATTTCGAAAATAAGGATATTCATATTCACGTGCCCGAAGGGGCGACTCCCAAGGACGGACCGAGCGCGGGCATTACCATGGCGACGGCGATTTTGTCGGCGTTTACGGGCAAGGCTGTGCGCAGGGACGTTGCCATGACGGGCGAAATCACCCTGCGAGGCAAAGTGTTGCCCATCGGCGGATTAAAGGAGAAGGCGCTTGCCGCCGACAGGATCGGGATTCGCGAGATCATCATTCCCGAAGAAAATGCCAAGGACGTGGAGGAGATCCCTGCGTCCGTGCGCGAGCGTCTGAATTTCGTGCGCGTGAAAAATGCGGACGAGGTGTTCGCGGTTGCTTTGGAGGGGTTCCGTGGCTGACGCGAAATTTATCACTTCCGCCGCGAGCGCGGCGCAGTTCATCCACCCCGACAAGCCGATGATCGCCGTCGCGGGCAAGTCCAATTCGGGCAAAAGTACGCTCATCAATCTGCTTGCGGGGCAGAAACGGCTTGCAAAAACGAGCTCGCAGCCCGGGCGAACGCGGCTCGTGAATTATTTCGATTTCGACGCGTTTATTCTTGCCGATCTTCCGGGGTACGGCTACGCCGCCGTTTCCAAAGCGGAGCAGGAAAAATGGGGCAAGACGCTCGACGCGTTTTTCGGCAGAAAAGAGCAGATCGCCCACGTATTTCTGCTCGGCGATATCCGCCGCGACCCTTCTGCGGACGATATGCAGATGATTACTTATTTAAACTATCACATTTTGCCTTTTTCTGTGATCGCAACGAAGAGCGACAAGCTTTCTCGCATGAAGCAGAAGGAGCGTGTGCGTTCGATTGCCTCCGCCTACGCGTTGGGCGAGGACAACGTTATCCCCGTTTCGGGGCTGACGGGCGACGGAAAGGAAAAACTGCTTTCCAAAATTTCGCAGATCGTATCCGTAGCGCGGCGGTGATATTTGTTTATTCGGCGTTCCCTGTTCGGGAACGCTTTTTTTGTTTGGAATCTTTTTCCCGTTATTAAACGGCGCAGCCGCCGAGGAAATCCCCCAAGGCGAAGCGCCGCGGACTGTGCCCCGTTGCCGTTCGCAACAAAGCGAAGAATGTTGCCCGATCGTATCAAAAGTCGCAATTTAAAAAATTGAAAAAATTTTTGAAATTACTTGACAGGAAAAGGGACGGATTGTTATTGTTAAAAAATAAACTCGTCGTTCATAGCAAAGTATCGGAAACGGTATGACGCAAAACTCCTTCGACGTAAAAATCGAAAACAAAGATACGGGCACGGTCGTATTCGACGAAGCTGAAGAAAAGCAGGTTGGCAGGGAATTAAGAGCTTACGCCTCCGCGTGGGAAAAGAATTTTAAGACGAGCAATACGGCTACGTATCACGTAACGCTTGCGCTCCCTGCGAGCACCGGCAACGACGCCGCGGATAAAACGGCGCAAATCGAAGCTACTGTTTACGCGGTTCAGTTCAATGCGGACGTTCAGGGCGACGCAAACGTTGAATGGTTCGAGAAAAACGAAGACGGTATGTGGGCTTACGACGTTTCTTCGAAACAGGAATTTGCGGCAGCATTGGAAGACGGAAGCGCAATCACGTTGACGGAGGACATTGCGCTTACGAATTCGGATATTGATAACGCAACGAGAGTCGACGTTGTAAAAGACCTGACGATCGATTTGAACGAAAACGAATTCAATACGAATATCGATTATATCGTTAAAAACGGTGCGGACGTCGTTATTAAAAACGGGACGTGGGACGGCACGAAGCTTGGGGTGCCCGAAACGGAAACGTTTGCGGTGCACGGCGACGTTGCAGGCAAGCAGACGAAGCTTATTTTGGAAAACGTTGATTTGATCTCCGGTTCCTACGGCATCGGGATTCGCAATTATACGTGGGTTGAAAAATCGGGAAAAATTTTGATTTTACGCATGGAAAACGGTTGCTTTCAGCCGTTTTTTTTGTTATAATCAAAAGGCTGTAAATACGCACCCTTGCGGTTGGCACCTTCCGTGTCCGTAAATCTTTCATGCGGATAACGGGTGCCGAATCAAAACCGAAAGGGGAGGTAGAACGGAGGATATTATGGCAGTTATCACCATGAAGCAACTTCTCGAAGCAGGCGTCCACTTCGGACACCAGACGAGAAAATGGAACCCCAAGATGAAGAAGTACATCTTTGCGGCGCGGCACGACATTCACATTATCGACCTCGAACTGACGGCGAAGCTTATCGAAGAAGCGTATACGTTCGTCGTAGAGTCTGTGAAAGCGGGCAAGAGCGTTCTCTTCGTCGGCACGAAAAAGCAGGCTCAGGATGCCATTAAGGAAGAAGCGGAGCGCTGCGGGCAGTATTACGTTAACTCCCGTTGGCTGGGCGGGTGCCTTACCAACTTCAAGACCATGCGCGGGCGCATCGATTATCTCGAAAAGCTCGAGAGAATGGAAGCGAACGGCGAATTCGACCTTCTTCCCAAAAAGGAAGTTCTCGGGCTGAAAAAGGAAATGGGTAAATTGCAGGAGAACCTCGGCGGTATTAAGAATATGCGCGGTATGCCCGGACTTCTCTTCGTGGTCGATCCCCACAACGAGGATATCGCGGTTGCCGAAGCGCGCAAGCTGAACATTCCCATCGTTGCGATCACAGACACCAACTGCGACCCCGACCTGATCGACTACGTTATCCCCGGAAACGACGACGCGATCCGTGCGATCAAGCTGATTTCGTCCGTCATCGCAAACGCGGTTATCGAGGCGAACCAGGGCGAAACGCCCGTTGTCGAAACGGAAGAGGCGGCGGAGGCTGCGGAAGAGACCTTTGCAACGGAAGAAGCGGCTGAATAAGACTACTGCGCGGGGCGGAAATCGCCTCGCGAAAATTTGTTAAAACGAAAAACAAGGAGAATGATTATGGCAGCATTTACGGCAAAAGACGTTATGACGCTCCGCGAGCAGACCGGCGCGGGGATGATGGATTGCAAGCGCGCCCTCGTAGACGCGGACGGCGATTTCGAGCGCGCGGCGGAGCTTCTGCGCGAGCGCGGGATCGCGAAGGCGGCGAAGCGTGCTTCCAAGATCGCGGCAGAGGGTATCGTTTACGCTCTCGTCGAAGGGAAGACGGGCGTGCTTCTCGAAATAAACTGCGAAAGCGATTTCGTAGCCAAGGGCGATAAATTCCATGAAATCGCGGCGGCGGTCGCAAAGCAGATCCTTGCGACGAAGCCCGCAAGCGTCGAAGCGCTGCTTGCAAGCAGCATGAACGGCAAGACGGTAGAGACCTACGTGCAGGAACAGACGGCAGTGATCGGCGAAAAGCTTTCCGTGCGCCGTTTCACCGTTTACGAAACGAACGGAATTATCGAGACGTATATTCATATGGGCGGCACGATGGGCGTTATGCTCGACTTCGAATGCGCGGACAACGCCGAAGCGCGTGCGCTGGCGCACGACATCGCCCTGCATACGGCGTTTTCAAAGCCCTCCTATCTGACGGCTGCGGAGGTTCCCGCGGAAGTTATCGAGAAGGAAAAGGCAATCATGACGCAGGAAGTCATCAACGAAGGAAAGCCTGCTGCAATTGCGGAGAAGATCGTGCTCGGCAAAATCAAGAAATATTACGAGGAGAACTGCCTGTTGGAGCAGAAGTTCGTTAAGGACGACAAGGTTACGATTGCGCAGCTCATCGACGGCGCCGCCAAGAAAGCGGGCGCGGCGATCAAGCTTAACCGTTTCTGCTTCTACGTGATGGGTCAGGGCTTGGAAAAGAAGAGCGAAGACCTTTCGGAAGAGGTTGCAAAGCAAGTCGAGGCAATGAAGAAATAATTTATAATTACCGAAAAGCGGGGGCGCGTCCCCCGTTTTTTGATGCGAGAACACCGATCGGCGATTGGAGGCGGAAAATAGCCGCGCCCGTCGTAAATTCCTTGCTCGAAACCAACTTCGGCGCGGTGCCCATGATCTGCATTTACGTTGCCGTTACGGCGCGGTTTCCCGAGGCTTTGAAAAACCTCGCCCGTTAAATTTTTCGAACGCGTTTCCGAACATAAAACGAGGAGTATGAAAATGAAATTCAAGAAGGCAGGGGTGATAGTTTCGGCGATTGCATCCACTGCGGTTTGCGCAAGCTTGATCGCAGGTTCGTTCAAAAATACTTCTACTGCCGACTGCGGTGCAATTCAGCTTACTCATGGAAATCGGTTTTCGATCATCGGAAATACGTTTGACGAGAGCGTACAGAGCAATGCGATCCGTTTTCATGAAACGGAGTTCGACGGGAGCGCCGAAGTTGTAATTAACGACAATGTGATCAATTCGTTGTATCTGATCAACGGTTATCGCGAAGGCTTTAAGGTTACGTCGAAGGGGAACACGGTGAAACCTACCCGGTACATGGAGAAGGATACGCAAATAGTAAAAGACAGCACGATCGTGCTCGGCTAAAAGAGAAACCGAAATCAACAAAAAACGAGCGAATTACCGTAGTTCCCATAGGGAATTTAATAAAACGCAAATAAAAAGGTTTAGGCATGGCGTTAAGCTGTGCCTTTTCTGTACTTTTTTTCGTGGACGAATTAGGCTACTCGTAGCCTAGTGAGATATAGATATGATTTATATTTCCCGCAAAATTCAATCGGTTGCGTTCTTTCATTTTTCGTGATATAATAATTGTACGATAAACAGTAATTTAACGGAGAACAAAAATGGTCAAGAAAATAGAAAACGATTGGAGAATAGATACATATGATGGATATTTGGACGAAGCAACATTTACATTGAAAAAGTTCGTATCCACGAAAACTAACGACCACGAACATTGTGTGTTCTGTTGGCAAAAAATAACCGATTTGAACATTGAAGATTGCGATACGGAAGGCTATTGTACTGTATATGAAAAGACGGGGCAAACTCAATGGATATGCAAAGATTGCTTTAATGAGTTCAAAAATCTATTTAACTTTAAGGTAATATAAATTTCAATTTATCTTTCTAAAAGGTTTGTAGTAAAAAGCTCTCGAACA
>CAJUOI010000042.1 GCA_910588615.1 uncultured Christensenellaceae bacterium
TGATGGCGTTCGGCAACATGGGCGACAACTGCGGTACGGGCGTTGCGTTCACGCGGAATCCCGCGACGGGCGAGAAGGGGCTCATGGGAGAATTCCTTACCAACGCGCAGGGCGAAGACGTCGTAGCCGGCGTCCGCACTCCGATGCCCATCGAAAAAATGGCGGAAATATTCCCCGAAGTTTACAAGCAATTCCAGCTCGTTTGCAAGCGTCTCGAAAACCATTACCGCGATATGCAGGATATGGAATTCACCGTTGAAAACGAAAAGCTTTATATGTTGCAGACCCGTAACGGCAAGCGTACGGCTGCCGCCGCAATCAAGATTGCGTGCGATCTCATCGACGAGGGCATGATTTCCGAGAAGGAAGCGCTGATGCAGATCGACGCGAAGAGTCTCGATATGCTCCTTCACCCTCAGTTCGACCCGAAGGCTTTGAAGGAGGCAGACAAGAACAACGTCGTAGGAAAGGGGATTGCGGCTTCCCCCGGTGCGGCTGCGGGCGCCATCGTATTCACGGCGGAGGACGCGGTGATCGAAGGCAAGAAGGGCAAGAAGGTCGTGCTCGTCCGTCTCGAAACCTCTCCCGAGGACATCGAGGGCATGAAGTACGCGCAGGGCATTCTGACGGTGCGCGGCGGACAGACCTCGCACGCGGCGGTCGTTGCGCGCGGTATGGGAACGTGCTGCGTTTCCGGCTGCGGCGACATCAAGATGGACGAAGAGAACAAGCAGTTCACGCTCGGCGGCAAAGTCTATAAGGAAGGGGACGGCATTTCCCTCGACGGATCGACGGGTAACATTTACGATTGCCTGATCCCCACCGTTCCCGCGGATCCCAACAGCGGCTATTTCGGACGCATCATGGAGCTTGCGGACAAGTACAAGGCGATCGGCGTGCGTACGAACGCGGATACGCCCGCGGATGCAAAGCAGGCTGCGGCGTTCGGCGCGCAGGGCATCGGTCTGTGCCGTACCGAGCATATGTTCTTCGGCGAAGGCAGAATCGATAAGTTCCGCGAAATGATCTGCTCCGAAACGGTTGCGGAAAGAGAAGCGGCGCTCGCGAAAATCGAGCCCATGCAACAGAAGGATTTCGAGGGCTTGATGGAGGCGTTGCAGGGTCAGCCCGTTACCATCCGTTTCCTCGATCCGCCCCTTCACGAGTTTGTTCCCACCGACGCGGAGGATATCAAGGCGCTCGCCGAATCGCAGGGTAAGAGCGTGAAGCAGATCAAGCAGCTGATTGCGGATTTGCACGAGTTCAATCCCATGATGGGACACCGCGGTTGCCGTTTGACCGTTACCTATCCCGAAATCGCAGTTATGCAGACGAAGGCGGTTATTAAGGCGGCGATCAATATTCGGAAGAAGCACCCCGATTGGAACGTTGTTCCCGAAATCATGATTCCGCTCGTCGGCGAAGTCAAGGAATTGGCGTATGTGAAGAACGTTGTCGTTAAGACTGCGGATGAAGTGATCGCGAAAGCGGGCGTAGAGCTCAAATACGAAGTCGGCACGATGATCGAAATTCCCCGTGCGGCGCTCACTGCGGACGAGATTGCCAAAGAAGCGGAATTCTTCTGCTTCGGTACCAACGATTTGACGCAGATGACGTTCGGATTCTCGCGCGACGACGCGGGCAAGTTCCTGCCTTCGTACTACGCGAACAAGATTTACGAAAGCGATCCCTTCGCGCGTCTCGATACGACGGGCGTCGGCAAGCTGATGGATATGGCTGTGAAGCTCGGCAAGAAGCAGAGAAAGGACATTCACTGCGGTATCTGCGGCGAGCACGGCGGCGATCCTTCCTCCATCGAGTTCTGCCACAATATCGGTCTCGATTACGTTTCCTGCTCGCCTTACCGCGTGCCCATCGCACGTCTTGCGGCGGCTCAGGCTAATATCAAGAATCCGAGAGAGTAATCGTATCGGATAATTGGTGTTTGGTAATCACAGTATTTAGTAATTTAAGGCTTATTCCGTAAAGGAGTAAGCCTTATTTTTTGCGAAAAAATATTAAAAAATCGACTTATTCAAGCTGAAAAACGCGCCTATTATCGTACTCGACGAAGCGACGGCGTTCGCCGATCCCGAAAACGAAGCGGAAGTACAGCGAGCATTGTCCGCACTCATACAAAACAAGACTGTGCTTATCATAGCGCACCGTATGAGAACGGTAGACGGGGCAGAAAAGATAGTCGTTTTGCAAGGCGGTAAAGTTGCAGAGCAAGGCACGCCGCAGGAACTCAAAGCAAAGGGCGGCATATATGCCAAAGTGATTGAATTGCAAAGCACGGGTGCATAAGCATTGTATTGTCATTGAAAAAACGGGTGGAGAAAGCTATCCGTTTCTGTTTTTAAAAATGCTTGACTTTTGTTTTAGGGAATGCCGCAACCGTGGGCATACCGTCGTTGGCATGAATACGCCCGAAATTTGTCCTGTGTGCGCTCATCCGAATAATTATTTTGAAGTTCACGCAAAATTATTAAAAATCAGTCATAAACTAAAAATAAAGAAGGAGATATATACTATGAAATATGTTTGCGACGTTTGCGGTTGGGAATACGACGAGGAGGAGGGGTATCCCGAAGGCGGAATTGCTCCTGGAACAAAGTGGGAAGACGTTCCCGAAGATTTCGAATGTCCGTTATGCTTTGTCGGAAAAGATCAATTTTCAAAAGTAGAGTAATATTTGCAAATGCGAAACGGGCAGACTTTATCTGCTCGTTTTTATCGTTGGCTTAAAAATCGTTTGACAAAGTTAATCGAATTCGGGCGGAGCTATTTCGTATAAAGCGGGCGCGTGCGTATGAAAAATCCATGACGACAAATTTTGCCCGATGTATTGACTTTGTACGAAAATATGGTAATATATTATATACAAGAAATAAATATCATTCATTCCGCAAAGGGGGACTATCAATGTTTTCGGTCAATATTCTCGGTAAAACCTATCAATTAGAGGAGCGTACGCCTGCGATCAAACTGCTGAACGACGAAGAAAAGCGTTATATGGCAATCAAAGTAAACAACCGCCTCAGGGAGCTCAATTTCGAGCTGAACTACGACTGCGACGTCGTACCGTTGGATTTAAACTCGTCCGATGCGGTCAAGGTATACGAAACAAGTATGCGTTATCTGATTGCGTTGGCATTTCATAACGTTTATCCCGAATATCAGATTAAGATCAGCTACGCGATTTCCCGTTCGATCATGGTAACGGTCATCGAGCCCAAGGTCGCCATGGAAAGGAGTATGCTGACGGCGGTCAAGGCGGAAATGGAACGGCTGATCGCCGCGGACATTCCTTTTGAAAAGACGGTGCTGTCCAAGGAAGAGGCGTACGAATACTTTATGGACGGCAATCAGACGGACAAGGCGTTGACCTTGCAGTATCGCCCCGAAAAATTCTGCCATTTCTATCGGTGCGGAGACTATCTCAATTATATGTACGGCTACATGACTCCCTCGACGGGGTATTTAAAGGACTATAAAATGTTCATGTACGACGGGCATTTTATCTTGCAGTATCCGCGTTACGAGTCCAAGGGACAGATCCCTGCGTTCAAAGACGAGCCAACGCTTGCAAAGGTGTTAAAGCGCGCGCACAAATGGGCGAAGCTGTGCAACGCGGAACTGATTGCCAAGATGAACAAGTGCGTAGAGGAAAGCAGCGCGGTGGACTTCATCAATTTGAACGAAACGCTCCACAACGGAATGCTTCACGAGCTCGGCGGTCTTATTGCCGACGATATCGAAAATATCCGCTTGATTTGCATTGCGGGTCCGTCCAGCTCGGGCAAAACGACGTTCTCCAACCGTTTGAAGATCGAGCTGATGTCCCGCGGGATCAATCCCTTGCGTATCTCTCTCGATATGTATTATAAGGACAGAAAGGACATTCCCGTCGACGAGGACGGCGCGCCCGATTTCGAGCATATCAACGCTCTGGACGTCAAGCTGTTCAACGAGCATATGCAGGCGCTCATCGACGGCGAGGAGGTGGAACTGCCCGATTATCGGTTCGGAAACGGCAGGGCGGAGAAGGGGATCCCCACGATAATTTCCGCAAACACGCCCATTATCATCGAGGGGATCCACGCCCTCAACGACGATTTATCGTTCGGGATCCCCAAGCATCAGAAATTCAAGATTTATATTGCCCCGCAATTCCAGATCAATATAGATTATCACAACCCCATCAGTTATACCGATATTCGTTTGCTCCGCAGAATCGTTCGCGACAAAAAGTATCGCGGAGCGTCGGCGGAGCGTACGCTCGAAATGTGGCCGAGCGTACGCAGGGGTGAGTTTAAATGGATTTATCCCTATCAGGAGGGATGCAACTACGTGTATAATTCCGCCCTGACGTACGAGATGTGCGTGCTAAAAAAGTACGCATTGCCCGCACTGTACGAGGTGAAGGCGGACAGTCCCTGTTATATCATGGCAAACAGGCTGATCAAGTTTTTGAAATACTTTAAGGAATTGGACGAAAAGTGGGTTCCGTGCAATTCGCTCTTGCGAGAATTTATCGGGGGCTCGTGCTTTGCAGAGGTCGATGAATAGTATCGGAAATAAACGGCGAATGCGCCGTTTTTTTCTTGCCTTGCCGAAAGAAAATAATTTATTGCCGAACAATTCATGATCGTGCGGGCAGTAATAACTTAGGAGCGTTTGAAAGAGCTTGTCGACAGATATGCGCGGCAACTTGGAATGGATTAAATTACGCGCGTTCGATAAATATTCCGGGAAGACTCGGGATTTGTTCTTGTGATGCGGCGTTTGGAAAAAACAGGCGTAGGAATTTTCCGTTTTCAGACTGAAAAATCAAACGATAGCGGTTGATTTTGTATTATCGATATGGTATACTTTAAAGGTATATCGCAGCTTGCTGCAGAACGGAAATATGGGAATGAAAGCAACAGACGCTCTTGGGGATAATCGCAGAAACAATCAAAATTTCGGGCGCTCTGCCCACGAATGCGCCTACGGCGAAAAGTACTCTCCGCAGACGGAGGCGTTGCTTGCGGATCGTCGGAATTTCCCCGTACTCGACGTTTACGTTGCTGAAATTCCCGAGGAATGCTCCTTCGTGTCCGTTCTTCCCGACCTGCGGCAGGAGGAGATCGCGGGTTGTACAAATTCTGCGGTGAAACGGCAGAAGTACGCCGTGTGGAAATTGCTCGAATACGGGCTGAAACATACCTTCGGATATTCTATCGACCGCCTTTCGTTCGAACGGAGCGCGGGCGGAAAGTGGAGTTGCGCGGGGTGTGAATTTTCGCTCTCGCACAGCAAAAACGCCGTCGCGGTCGCGCTGTCGCGCCAGCCCGTTGGGGTGGATATCGAGGCGGCGGACGCAATCAAGGACAAGCGGCTTGCCAAAAAAATTTTGACGGTGAAGGAGTATGCCGCGTACGCGCAGCTGAGCGCGGGAAGGAAAGAGTTTCTGCTGCGCAAGTGGACGGAAAAGGAGAGCCTGTTTAAAAAATCGGACGGAAAGAGTTTCCGTCCTTCGAAAACCGAAACGGAAGGGCGGGCGTTAAAGACGGAGCAGGTTGCCGTTGCGGGCGATGTATACGTTCTGACCGCGGCGTCGGACGACATTGCGCGGTTTCGGATTTTTTCGGGAATAAAAATAACGTAAAGCGGCGGAAAAGAAAGACGGCGGTCTTTCTTTTTTACGGTGAAAGAATGTTGAACGAGTTTTCGAGAACGGAATTATTACTGGGCAAAGATGCCTTGCAAAAGCTTGCCGCTTCGCGGGTGGCGGTGTTCGGCGTGGGCGGCGTAGGCGGCTATGCCGCAGAGGCGCTCGCCCGTTCGGGCGTGGGGGCGATCGAGCTGGTGGACAACGACGTCGTAAGCATTACGAATATCAACCGCCAAATCATCGCAACACACGCAACGCTGGGCAGGTACAAGGCGGACGTTGCCGCCGAGCGCATTGCCGAAATCAACCCCGCTTGCGCCGTTACGGCGCGCAAAACGTTTTATTTGCCCGACACGCAGGATGACTTCGATTTTACGCGCTACGACTACGTCGTCGACGCTATCGATACGGTTGCGGGCAAGCTTGCGTTGATTGAAAACGCAAAAAAATGCGGCGTGCCCGTTATCAGCTCCATGGGCGCGGGCAATAAGTTGGACGCGACGGCGTTCCGCGTTGCGGATATTTCCGAAACCTCCGTATGCCCGCTTGCAAAGGTCATGCGCAGGGAGCTGAAAAAGCGGGGGATCGTCGGGGTCAAGGTAGTGTATTCGGAGGAGGAGCCGTTAAAACCCGCCCCAAGCGCGGAAGCGGGCAAGTCCGGCAGGAGAGTGGCGGGAAGCGTCGCCTTCGTTCCGCCCGTGGTCGGGCTGATTCTTGCGGGCGAAGTCGTCAAAGATTTGATGAAAGGGGGAAACCGCACTTGAACCGCATAAGCGACGAAGCGTCCGTACGGACGGACGCGGCAGAAAAAGCGGAGGAGAGCCTTCGAAAAAAATTCCGATTGAGCCTGTTTTCGAAATTCACGAAGGGGATCAAGGAATACGACCTCATCCAAGCGAACGATAAAATCGCCGTCTGCATGTCGGGCGGCAAGGATTCCTTTTTGCTTGCCAAGCTCTTTCAGGAGTTGCAACTGCACAACAAAGTACCGTTTGCGCTCGAATTTCTCGTTATGGATCCGGGGTACAGCCACGCAAACAGGGAGGCGATCGAAAATAACGCCGCTCGGCTGAACATTCCCGTGCACATTTTCGAAACGGACATTTTCGGCAGCGTGTTTCGTATCGAAAAATCTCCCTGCTATATTTGCGCGAGAATGCGGCGGGGGCATCTTTATCATCAGGCAAGGGATCTGGGGTGCAACAAAATTGCGCTCGGGCACCACTACGACGACGTTATCGAAACCATTCTGATGGGAATGCTTTACGGCGGGCAGGTGCAGACGATGATGCCCAAATTGAAGAGCGCAAATTTCGAGGGGATGGAACTGATCCGCCCCATGTATCTCATCCGCGAAAAGGATATAACGGCGTGGCGCGATTACAATGATTTGAGCTTTCTGCAATGCGCCTGTAAGTTTACGGAAAACTGCGCTTCGTGCGAAACGAAGGAGTCCGCTTCCAAGCGTAAAAAGGTGAAGGAGCTGATTGCCGTCCTTGCAGGGGAGGATCCCGAAATCGAGCAGAATATTTTTAAGAGCGTAGAGAACGTTACGCTGAAAACAGTGATCGCATATAAGGATGAAGCGGGCGTAAAGCACCGCTTTACCGACGATTATTGATTTAACGGACCGAAAGCCCCTTTTTTCGTGCCAAGGTCGCCGTCTGCATAATGTTGCTTCTCGCCTCGTAGTCGACGGGGTTTTTCGCGGCGATCTCCGCGCTTTGGATCAGCGAGCGCCGTGCAAACGTCGGGCGCAAACGAGGCGTAACGTTTTACTTGACTTGCGGTATCAATTGTGGTATATTAAAAAAGCAATCGTCGTTCGGAACCGAACTGGTAACGAAGAGGGGAAGGGTATGGCTAATTTTTGTTCCAATTGCGGCATGTCCGTCAGGGAGGATATGACGTTCTGTCCCTCTTGCGGACACGCGCTTCGCAAATCTTCCGCGGCGTCGGCATCCTATACGGATACGGCTTCGTATGAGACCGCGCAGCCCCAAAGTTCGGGCGTCGACGCGGCGTCCGCAGCGGTCGGGGCGCTGGGCACTCTGGTTGCGGTCAGCTTGATCGGCGGACTCACGCGGCAGCTGTATTACCGCGGCGGCAGGTATTATCTCGACCCTTACTGTATGAGACCGTTCGGAAATCCGCATCTGATTCTCGGCAGGAGGCTGCTCGGCAGACCCTTCATGCCTCCGCCGCCCCGTCCCATGATGCACAGACCGCCTATGTTGCGCGGACCGTTCGGAGGACCCCGTCCACCGATGGGAGGTCCCCGCGGACCCCGACCTCCGATGGGCGGACCCCGCGGCGGAAGAGGACGCAGATAATCTCGAAGTTCGACACAACCCGCTTTTTCGGTTTTCCGCAGCGGGTTTTTTCGTAAGGGGGAAAGAGGATGGAAAAAAACGATTTGCTTACGCTCGTATGCGAGCGGCTCGGAACCAACGGCGAAGGTGTTTCGCGATGCGGGGACGTTACGGTGTTCACGCCTCGGTTTTATTTGGGGGAAAAGGCGCTTGTCCGTATTTTGTCGGTAAAGGGGCGCGTAGCGTACGGCAGGATCGAGGAACTGCATACTCCCGCCGAAGAGCGCGTTCGTCCCGTTTGCCGCGTGTTCGGCAAGTGCGGCGGATGTCAATTGCAGCATATCCGTTACCGCAACCAGCTGGATTTTAAAACGGAGCTCGTAAAGAATACGCTGAAAAAAATCGGCGGGATCGAAACGGCGGTGTCCCCGTGCGTGGCGAGCGGGCGGGAATTCGGCTATCGAAACAAGTTGATTTTGCCGCTCGGCAATCGGGACGGCAGGCTCGTTGCGGGGTTTTATGCCGAAAGGACGCACCGCATCGTCGAAACGGACGATTGTCCTATCCATCCCGAATGGGCGGGTAAGGTGATTGCGGCGATCAAACGGTTTGCGGACACCTGCGGACTCGAGGGCTACGACGAAGCGACGGGCAAGGGCGCGCTCAGACACCTCGTTGTACGCGAGCTGAACGGTAGATTTCTCGTTGTGCTCGTTGCGGCGGAGCGGGAAATCAAGGGAATTGATTTTCTTCTTTTCTTACTTGACGGTATTTTCAGCGACTACGGGTTCTTTCTGAATTTTAACGATAAGCGCACCAACGTGATTTTCGGAGAGGAATTCCGCCTGTTGAAGGGAAGCCCCGTGTACGAGTGCAGGGAAGCGGGCATCGTGTTCGAGGCGGGAGCGGAAACGTTCGTGCAGATCAACGGCGACGTGCGTGCCAAGCTGTACGAGCGCGCCGTGGCGCTTGCGGACGCGGAGGACGTGGTCGTAGACTGTTACGCCGGCGGAGGTCTGCTTACCGCCATGTTTGCGAAAAAGTGCAGGCGCGCGTACGGGATCGAAGTCGTTGCCGAAGCGAGCGAATGTGCCGACCGTCTGAAAAAAGCGAACGGGCTTTCGGGTAAGATGACGAATATCGTCGGCAGGGTGGAAGATGAATTGCAAGGTGTGTTGAAAAAAGAAAAGAACGCCGTGCTGGTGCTCGATCCGCCCCGCGCGGGCATTGCTCGTAGCGTACTGAACGCGATTTTGCAAAGCGGTGCGGAAAAGGTGATTTTGATTTCCTGTAATCCCGCAACGCTCGCCCGCGATTTGGGGTTGCTTACGGGTACGCTGCAAGAGAATGCAGAAGGCGCTTTGATTTCTGCGGTAAAATCCGACGGAACGTACGAACTCGTGTCAGTCCAGCCTTTCGATATGTTCCCGCAGACGAAGCACGTCGAGACACTGGTCGTTCTTTCCAAAAAAATTCCCGACAGTCATATCAACATTGATGTGGAATTTGGGGAGAGTGAGGGACAATTTTCGTTGAAGAAAATAAAAGAGCGTGCCGAATCCCGCAAGCCGAAAGAAAAAGTAACCTATAAGAAAATGCAAGACTATATCGAGCAAACTTACGGCTTCAAAGTCCACACAGCGTACATAGCCGAAGTCAAGCGCGATTTAGGATTGCCTATGTATGATGCGCCCAACGCCGTCGAAGAATTAAAACACCCTCGTCCGCATCCCACACCGAAAATGGTGGAAGCGATAAAGAATACACTAAAACATTTTGATATAAAATAAAATTTAACGGCTTTACGAAAAAGTAGAGCCGTTTTTGTTTAGAAAGAGTTCTCCAAATTTTGGAGATTATCTTGCGTTTTGCCTTTGGGTGTGCTATAATAAGAATATCTAATAAAGGGTAGGAGATTTCGATATGGCGGCGAGCTATAAAAAGTTGTGGAAACTACTGATTGATAAAGATATGAGAAAAGAAGATTTGCGTGTTGCGGCGGGGATTACGACAACCGCTATGGCGAAACTCGGCAGAAACGAGGACGTTAAAACTTCCGTGTTAATTAAAATTTGCAATGTGTTACAATGCGATATTTCCGATATTATGGAAGTTATTATAGAAAAAAAAGACTGAACGGATTAGGAGAAACTTATGACAGCCGATTTGAGAGAAAAACAAACGACGATAAACGTGCAAGAAAAGGCAAACCTTATTTGGGCGATTGCCGATAAACTCGTGGGTGTGTACAAGCCGCACGAGTACGGAAAAGTCATTCTTCCTATGTGCGTGATAAAACGCTTTTCGGATTCTTTACAAGATACGCGGCAAGCGGTATGGGATAAAAACGACGAACTCAACGCAAAGGGAATACAAGTCAAAGACGGATTTTTGAAACGCGCGTCAAAAAGGTTGTTTTACAATACAAGCAGATTTACGCTCGAAAAATTAAAGTCCGATCCCGATAATATAGCGGACAACTTCCGCGCGTACTTGCAAGGATTTTCGGATAATGTGATAGACATTATCCAAAAGTTCGAGTTTGACGTGCAAGTAAAGAAAATGGAAGAAAACGACATTTTATATTCGGTAATAACCGAATTTTGCACGGCGAAAGCCAACTTGCATCCCGATATCGTTACAAGCGCAGATATGGGCTATATTTTCGAGGAGCTTGTGCGCAAGTTCTCAGAGAGCTATGACGAGCAAGCCGGAGCGCACTTTACCGCCCGCGATATTATTTATTTGATGACCGATCTTTTGGTGGGCGAAGATGCGGACAAAATGAATCGTGAAGGTATTTCCACCACCATATACGATATGGCAATGGGAACGAGCCAAATGCTCGGCTGTATGACCGAGCGGCTAACAGCGATAGATCCCGATGCAAGCATTAAATGCTTCGGGCAGGAGTTGAACGAAGAAACCTACGCCATAGCAAAAGCGGATATGCTGATTAAAGGCGGCGACGCCGACAATATGAAGCACGGCAACACGCTTTCGCACGACGCGTTCGAGGGGTATCAGTTTGATTATATTATTTCCAACCCGCCGTTTGGAATCGAGTGGAAGAAAGAGCAATCGTATGTAGAAGCCGAATACAAAAAGGGCGATGTGGGAAGATTCGGCGTGGGCTTGCCGCCCGTTTCCGACGGACAGCAACTGTTTATGCTCAACGGCATTGCAAAGTTAAAAGACACGGGCAGAATGGCAATCATTCAAAACGGCTCGCCGCTCTTTTCAGGCGACGCGGGAAGCGGACAAAGCAATATTCGCGGCTATCTTTTAGAAAATGATTGGTTGGAAGCGATAATACAACTGCCCAACGATATGTTTTACAATACGGGAATTGCAACGTATATTTGGGTGGTAAGTAAGATCAAGTCCGAAAAACATCCTAATATTGTGAAGTTGATTGACGCAAGCAAGTGCTTTGAAAAACGCCGTAAATCGCTCGGCAACAAACGCAATGAGTTCACAAAAGAATGTATCGACTTAATTGTAAAAGCCTATCTTGCGGCAGAAGAAGGCGTCTTTGAGAATAATGGCAAGACTGTGGAACGTAAAGACTTTGACAGGTTTATGTTTAAGTATAGCAAGGTCACGGTAGAACGCCCGTTATGCGACGAGAGTGGCGCGCCCGTTTTGAAAAAGGGCAAACCGCAACCCGATAGTAATAAACGCGACACGGAAATTATTCCTTGGGGAATAGATTTTGCGGAGTATATGCAAAAGAATGTTTTGCCGTATGCGCCTGATTCGTGGATAGACGAAAAGAAAACGAAAATCGGATACGAAATCCCATTTACACGCCATTTTTATAAATACGTTCCGCCGCGCAAGAGCGACGATATTTTCGCGCACTTGGTGGAAATGAACAGGGAAGAAGAAAAACTAATGAAGGAGCTGTTTGGGGAATGACAGTCAATTTAAAAGGTTGGAATGACAGTGCTAATGATATAAGATTGGCGATTTATAATGATGTCGTAGATATTATGAATAGTTATTTTAAAATCGATTATATAAAGCAATATCCATTAACTTTACAATATATTTCTTGTAGTGAACCTTATTGTCAACATGATTTCCCTTGTACTCACCCCGATAGGTCAACCATTTGTCTTACAGTGTTTGATAATGATTGGTGCAAATTTGTTTTCCAGTTAAGCCATGAACTTGGACATTGTTCAACTTCACGTCATAATTTGCCAAAAAATATCAAATGGTTTGATGAATTTATATGTTGTTTTTCATCTTGGGTTGTGATTAATCATTTTGTAAAAAATATTATGCCAAGTTCTTCTATAATGTTTGGCAATAATAAATCCACCCAGGAC
>CAJUOI010000043.1 GCA_910588615.1 uncultured Christensenellaceae bacterium
AAAGTATAACTCTTAATAATTTAGTTTTTTAATTCCCTATGGGAAGTGCGCTTTGATCCGCTCGTTTTTTTGTTTTGCGCGGAGCAAAAAAAGCTTCTTCGGAAGGGAAGCTATGGAATAAAAGGAATAATTTTTATTTTTCGGAAATCATTGCTTTTTTTTTGCAGGTATGCTATACTAAATAAAATCGGATATTACGGGGGTTTCAAAATGGTACCCAAGTACAAACGCATTCTGTTAAAACTGTCGGGCGAGGCGCTCGCGGGCGAACAGCGGTTCGGCTTGAACGAAGCGGTCATTTCCGAAGTCGTCGACCAACTCGTAAAAGTGCACGATATGGGCGTGGAGATCGCGCTCGTCATCGGCGGCGGAAATTTCTGGCGCGGGCGGCAGGGCACGAAAATGGACAGGGCGACCGCCGACCATATGGGAATGCTCGCCACGGTCATGAACTCCCTTGCCATGATGGACGCAATCGAGCAGAAGGGCATCCCCACGCGCGTGCAGACTGCGCTCAATATGATTTCCGTTGCCGAGCCATACGTTCTGAGAAAAGCCCTGCATCACTTCGAAAAGGGCAGGATCGTAATTATGGCTTGCGGCACGGGCAATCCCTATTGCTCCACCGACACGGCGGCGGCGCAGCGGGCGTGTGAGATCTGCGCGGATGTTCTGTTGATGGCAAAGAACGTAGACGGCATTTACGACAGCGATCCTGCCAAGAATCCCAACGCGAAAAAGTACGACAAACTGTCGTTTAGCGACGTTGTAAACAAGGGTTTGAAAGCGATGGACGCAACCGCCGCAACCATGTGCATGGAAAACGATATTCCCGTGCTTGCGTTTGCGCTTGGCGAAAAGGACAGCATTCTCCGCGCAGTGATGGGCGAGGAAATCGGTACGGTGATTTCGAACTGATTTCATTCGCAACGGCGGAAATAAAATACAAAAACATAAATAAGGAGTCATAAAATGATTGAAAACGAAAAGGCGGAAGAAATATTCCTCATACTCGACGATAAACTTGAAAAGACGGTAAACGTGTTAAAGGAAGAGTTCGCCTCCATTCGCGCGGGGCGCGCCAATCCGCATATTCTCGATAAATTACAGGTGGAGGCTTACGGCGGAATGAGCCCGTTAAACCAATTGGGCAACGTTTCGGCAGCGGATGCGAGATGCCTCGTTGTCAGCCCTTGGGACAAATCGTTGTTAAAGAGCATCGAAAAAGCGATCCTTGCCTCCAATCTCGGCATTACGCCCACGAACGACGGAAACGTCATCCGTCTCGTATTCCCCGAGCTCACCGAAGAGCGCAGAAAGGAGCTGGTAAAGCAGGTCAAGCGCATGGGCGAGGATGCGAAGATTGCGGTGCGCAATAACCGCAGAGAGGCGATGGAGGGCATTAAGAAGCTGAAAAACGGAAAGGAAATTTCCGAGGACGAAGCCAAGAATCTCGAGCAGGACGTCGAGGAAAGCGTCGTCAAAAGCGTAGACGCGGTGGACAAGACGGTGGCAGCGAAGGA
Source organism: uncultured Christensenellaceae bacterium (assembly GCA_910588615.1). Lineage (GTDB taxonomy): Bacteria > Bacillota > Clostridia > Christensenellales > Borkfalkiaceae > Gallimonas. Next base: position 1,524 of record CAJUOI010000043.1, read on the forward strand.
AAAGGAGCTTCTCACCGTTTGATGGACGGTACGCAGATCCCCCGCCATGTAGCCGTTATCATGGACGGCAACGGGCGGTGGGCTAAAAAGCGGCTGCTTCCACGCGGCGCGGGGCACAGAGCGGGTATGGAGCGCATGATTGCGCTGTCCGAACACGCCTTTGACAGGGGCGTGCAATATTGCACGCTGTTCGCGCTTTCCACGGAAAATTTGCTCCGCCCGAAGGAAGAGCTCGACGGATTATTTTCCCTCTTCCGCAGTTACTTTCAAAAGAACGTTCTGCGGCTGAAAGAGAAGAAAATCACCCTTCGCGTCATCGGCGATTTATCGCTGTTGCCGTCCGATATCGAGACGCTTGTGAAATGCGGCGAGGCGGAGACGGCGGGCGGCGGACGCGGCACGCTGACGCTTGCCATCGGCTACGGCGGCAGGCAGGATATTCTTGCCGCAGTCAACCGCGCGGTAAGGGAGGGAAAAGAGGTTACGGCGGAAAGCTTTGCGCATCTTCTGTACACGGACGGGATCCCCGATCCCGATTTGCTCATCCGCACGGGTAAGGAGCTGCGTCTTTCCAACTTTTTACTGTGGCAGTGCGCGTATACCGAGCTGTACTTTACGGAAAAATACTTTCCCGATTTTTCCGACAAGGAGTTCGATAAGGCGCTTGAAGCGTATGCTTCGCGGGAAAGACGGTACGGGAAGGTAGGGAAATAAGAAATATGGCAGAAATAGACGAGAGGAAAGGCGAAGCCCCCAAGCGCAAGCCGAGTAATTTTTGGATAAGACTGATGACGGGCACGGTTTATATGCTGTTACTCGTCGGTTTTTTCTTGTTAAAAATTTTCGTCAATACGTTTTTATTCGATTTTATCGTGTTGGCGTTTGCGGTGCTCGGTACTTTCGAAATGCTGCGGGCGTTTAAGGATAAACTGCATATTTCGCAGATAGCGCTCGTTATGACGTTTTCCGTTCTCACGCTAATTACCTTTTCGGTAAGCGATTTCGTGTATATCGAATTGTTGGATTCGCGCGTGCAGGGGACGAGCAATTATACTCCGCTCATTACCTTCGTTACCTTTATTACGGGGCTGTCCGTACTTTTGGGGCTGCTGGTGTTCGCGCACGAGCAGGTGTCGCTCGAATCCACGGGTTACGCATTGCTGTCCTACATTTATCCTACGGTGTTCCTGCTGGTTCTTGCGGGCTGCAACCACCTCGAAAAATATTCGGAAGTCGCGGTGCTCTTTATTTTTGCGATCTGTCCGTTCTCCGATTCTCTCGCGCTCGTGTTCGGCAAGGCGTTCGGAAAGAAGCTGCCCGCCAAAATGGCGCCGCACGTTTCCCCGAACAAGACGCTGATCGGCGGGTTCGGCGGGCTCTTGGGCGGCGCGCTCGGCGCGGTGCTCGTGTATTTCGTGTATTACGGGTTTGCAAAACCCGCGGCGGGGTTGGACGGGGCTACCTTCTCCAACATTATCTTTGATTGGACGGACATGATCTTCTTCGTCGGCATCGGCGTGATCGCCGCGGCGTTTTCGCAGTTCGGCGACCTTGTCGAAAGCGCGATCAAACGTAAGCTCGGGCTCAAAGATATGGGCAAGCTCTTGCCGGGACACGGCGGAATTCTCGACAGGATCGACAGCTCGCTGTATGCAGGGCTGATCATCTGCCTGATTTTTACCGTTCGTATCATGATAACCGTTTAAACGGCATAAACTAAGTAAGTACTTTCGTCCGCTGACCGGCGGACGTTTTTATCGGAAACCATGAAAAGAATCGCTTGTATCGGCTGCACGGGAAATATCGGAAAACAAACGGCGCAAATCGTAAGGGAGCACCCCGAACGGTTTGCTTTTTCCGCGCTCGCCTGTGAAAAGAACGCGGCGTTGCTCGAAGCCATGCAGAACGAATTTCATCCCGAAGTTTGTTATCTCGAGAGCGTGGGGAGCGAAGCGGAGCGCAGCCGCCTCTTCGACGGGTGCGATATCGCCCTGATTGCGGCGAGCGGATTTGCGGGGTTAAAGTATACCTTGCAGGCGATTCGGGCGGGTAAGACGGTGGCGCTTGCCAATAAGGAATCGCTGGTGTGCGGCGGCGAAATCGTAACCGCAGAAGCAAAGAAGCACGGTGTGGAAATCGTGCCCGTAGACAGCGAGCATTCCGCAATCTTTCAGTCACTCTCTTTTCGACGAGGCACTTGCTTTTCCGAATTGGTGCTCACCGCAAGCGGCGGACCCTTTTTCGGTAAGAGCAGGGAAGAACTCAACCGCGTTACGGCGGCGGACGCCTTGAAGCACCCCACTTGGGATATGGGCGCAAAGGTTACGATAGACAGCGCGACGCTGCTCAACAAGGGCTACGAAGTCATCGAAGCAAAATGGCTGTACGGGGCGGATTTTTCGCAGATCAAGGCGGTCGTGCATCCCGAAAGCATCGTGCATTCGCTTGTATACTTCAAGGACGGCGCGGCGTTGGCGCAGCTTGCCTATCCGGATATGCGCCTGCCCATTCAGCTGGCGTTAACCTATCCGGAGCGCTTGCCCTGCTTGAAGCCGCTCGATTTGGCGGCGGTCGGCGCGCTGCATTTTTATCCCTTGCCCGAGGAGAACTTTCCTTGCTTTTCCCTTGCGTTGCAGGCGGGGAGAGCGGGCGGGATTCTGCCCGCAGCGTTGAACGGGGCGGCGGAGGTCGCGGTAAAGGCGTTTTTATTGGGAAGAATAGGCTTTCCGGCGATTGCGCAAATTATCGAAGGCGTGCTGTCGGATACTGTAAACGGGAAAGCCGACGGTTTCGAGGCGCTTGCCGAAGCGGACGGGCGCGCACGTGCGGCGGCGGAGGGAAAGATACATGTATAATTATTTGCTTGCGTCGTCTGCGTGGCGTACGGTCGGCTCCGTCGTTGTGGCGATTTTGATCTTGCTCGTCATGATTACGATTCACGAATTCGGACATTGGATAGCGGGCACGATATTAAAGTTCAAAATAGATGAGTTTTCCATCGGGTTCGGTCCCGCGCTGTTCAAGCGCAAGAATAAGAAGAACGACCAGATATTCGCGCTTCGCCTGATCCCTCTGGGCGGGTATTGCTCCTTCCACGGCGAGGACGGCGTGGAGGAGGAGAAGCCCGACCCGTTTATCGAAGAGGATAAGGCGCAGAAAGGGGCTAAAAACGCCGAAACGGAGAATCTAGGACAGGGACCCGAAAAAACAGAGAAGGGGGCGGAGAACGCCGTTCCCGAGCCCAAAATGAAGAAGCGGCGCGTTCCCGAATGGAAACAAAAGAAGGACGACGGGTCGTTTACGCGCAAAGCCCCCTGGAAGCGCATTATCGTGCTCGTGGCGGGTGCAGTGATGAACTATCTGCTTGCGCTGCTGTGTATTATCGTCTGCTTCTTCGCCTACGGGCAGCAGATGACGGCGGTATACGAGGCAGAGGGCGCCACGGAAACGATCGCAGCGGAAAACTGTTTGCAGGACAGGGATATTTTTTTAAAGGCGAACGGAAAAAATTTATATCTTCCCGCCGATCTGGCGCGCGCCGTCAACGGAAAGAAGGCGGGCGACAGGGTAAAGCTGTACGTTTCGCGTATCGTGCGGCAGGACAAGGAAACCAACGAGGCGGGCGAAGAAGTCGTCGTAAAGAGCTACCGCGAAAAAATGACGGTGGAGATCATACTGAGGTCGGACGTCAAGGTGAAGAATAGTTCCGATTTAAACTCGGCGTGGAAGGCGCTCGGGATCAAGTACGAGGAATACTTCGACGAAGAGGGGAACGTTACCGGCGGAGACTATATGCTTGCTTACGCAACGGCAAAGTTCGGCTTTTTCGAAACGCTGGGCCGCTCGTTCGTGTATTCGTTTAAGATTGCGGGGTCGGTGTTCCGCGTGCTCGGCGAGCTGTTGACGGGGCGCATCGGTATCCGCTCTTTCGGCGGACCCGTATCCACCATCAAGGTCACTTCACAAGCCGTTTCGGGCGGATTCCGCTATTTCTTGGAAATCTCGGCGCTTATCGGGGTCAACCTTGCCGTGTTTAATCTGTTGCCAATTCCGGCGCTCGACGGTAGCAAGGTGGTGTTTACGGTCATCGAATGGATTCGCGGTAAGCCCATCAGTCGCAAGGTGGAAGCGATCATTCATGCCGCAGGATTTATATTCCTGCTCGGATTTGCCATTCTCGTGGACATCTTGCAGTTCGTATAGTTTTTAATTTTTATATTGCTATTTTACAAAAGTAGCACATGAATTACAGCGTGCGGCATATCAATGAAAGATATAAACCAATCAGGATGGAAGCCGTAAATGAAACTGATAAAAACGGTAAGCAGCAGAGCCAAAATTGGCTCTGCCGTAATTTTTATTTTCAGAAGTTTTATTTTTTCATATAAACGAATAATCCGAACGTCTTGCGAATAACGAAGAAGTTCGAATTGTTACAATGTGGTTAAGGTAGCCGGATTCGAAAGCCCGAAAGGGGACGAGGACGGCGAAAAACGCCCCTACAAGCCCCGAAAACAATCAAATAAACCCCGCAAGGCGCGGACGGAAAGGCAAGCCTATAAAACAAAATTAGGCGGTTTCCGTCCGCGCCTTTGCGCGTTCCGCCGAAAAACAAAAACGCGTGAGCTTGTCACTCATCGAGCGTGCCGAAAACGACGTCGACGAACCACGCCCGCAAAGCGGAGTGAAAAGCACGTAAAAGAATCAGTTAGGCGCGGAACACCTCAACGTCGCCGCGCAGGCTGTACATTCTTAAAATTAACGGATAACGATTGATTCTAACGCGGGCACGGCGGGAAGGTGCGGCAGGAAGCCACGGGCGGCTTGCGTCGTGCGCCGAGGACGTGGAGAGGCGGAAAGAGACGACGCAAGGGGCGCGAGAAATCGCGCTTTTTCCTCTTTGAGGGAAACGCGGGGGGCGTTTCGCGCGCCCTGAAAGAGCGGAAAGCGAGCAAAACGCACGCACGGAAAGCGGTTGCGGACGCTCCACAACGTGCCACAAGGCGGCGCACCAAGCCCCGCAGGGTGAGAGCGTCCGAATTGCCGCGGGGGATGCTTCCCCCGCGGGAACGAGGACGGGCGCAAGCGATAGCGCGCGAGGTGTTGCGACGGCGCAGGGTGGAGCAGGCAAGGCGGATAACGATAAGAAACCCCGCCGTTAAGGCGGGGTCTGTCCTTCGCCTCCGAAACGGGGAAAGGAAAATCCCCAAAAGCGGGGACGGGCGGACTTCGACTATAAAGGAAGAAGGAAATCAAGGGGAAAATCCCCCGCGCCGTGGCGGTACGCAGGCGCGGGGGATTTTCCCCTTGATTCCGCATATCGTTTAAAAATGGGGTGAGGGCGTAGCCCTCCCGCATGAAAAATCCCCGAAAACGGGGACGCAGTGAGGCGCAGCGCAACGTGATCGCGCGCGACGTGCGGTAAAACGTCCCCGACGTGGGGGACGAAAAATTTTTTCCTAAAAAATTTTTCACTTTTCAAACCATAAAAAAAGACCTCTACCGATAGTAGAGGAAAAAAACATAAAAAAAGAAGTGTGAGCCCTCGGATATCGTTCCGCCAACGCTATCGCTAACACTTCTTTTTTTATATCGCTACTGCAATATAATCGAAAGGCGGCGCACCGAAACCAAATTCGTATTTCGCCCCGCGCCTCAACTCAATCCGTAAGGGGAGGAAGCACAATCACCTTTCGCTTGTTATTATATCATACTGAAAACGAAACGTCAAGCGGTTTTTCAATAAAAAACCGCGCCCCCTTAACGGTTGACGCGGGTTGACGTGCTGGAACACGTCTGCTTAACTTGCACTACGATTGTACCGCAACCCGCCCGAAAAGTCAAGCGTTTTTACGAAAATTTTATATCGCCGTTGCCCGAGTGGTTAACGGAATTGATATTGTATTTTGCCGAATAGGTTTTTGCGCCTGTTTCGTCTTCAAGCCCAAGCAGATAGTCTGCCGATACCTCGAAGAATACGGCAAGGCGGATAAGGTAGGATATTTTTGGTTCGTTTACACCGTTTTCCCAATTTGAAATAGCCCCGTCGGTTGTATTGATTTTTTTTGCTAATTGTTTCATGGAAAGCTTTTTTTCTTGTCGAAGCTCCCGCAATCTAATTGAAAATACCGCCATTTTTTACCCCTTTTAAAAAATTATACTTAGAAATTTAAGTAAAAGGCTTGACGCTTAGAATTCTAAGCATTATAATGCAGTTACTTAGTTTTCTAAGTACTCTCACGACAACAAGCCAACAACAGCGGAGGAAAACAAGCCGGTCGGGAAAATCTCGAAGGCGTACGACTTCGGGCGGGTACCCAAAGGCGGAAAAGAGAATAGCGCAAAATCTCACAAATTCGTTGCCTTTATTCCCGCGCGAAGCTCTCGGAAGCCTTTCCCTCCGACAACAGAAACGAAACCGCTGAAAACATGGATTAAGGCGTTTGCATTGTGAGAGGTGCAAGCGCCTTTTTCCGTGTAATCCCCGATAGCGGGGACGAAAAGCGACGCAGCGCGCGTTGATCAAGCAATCAGAACGGAAAAACGTCCCCCCTTCGGGGGATTAAAGGTGGAAGACGTCTTCCACCAAAAAGGAGGATTATGAAAAGGAAATACCACGGGCGGCACGTCGTGGAAGAGAAGAAGAGCCGCAAGCCGTTGACGCGGAAAAACATGCTATTGCGGTTGCGGGAGATTTATGAGTTGATTGATCCGAAATACGCGATACAGCTTACGGCGGACGACGTGGAGATTATCGACTACAATTTTGCGCTGGCGCAGATGTTTGAGCATATCCACGCAAAGGGCGAGGTGCAGGCAATCGGCTTTGAAGCGGATATCGGCGGGGAGGAGGACGACGAGGAAGAGGAGGACGAGGACGAATGAGGATACACGACGGATTCTATTTAGACGGATTCACGCGGCAGGATAAGGGCGAAGCGGGGGCGGTGTTCGTGCATTACGAAGAGGTTACGCCCGTACAGCCCACCGTGCGCAGTACGCCCGTAACGCTCCAACAGACGGGCGCGCTTGTGTTCTCGCTATCCGTTCCGATAGAGCTTACGATACCGAAACCGAAGGCGCAGAGGGTAACGGCGTGCGCGATCGTAACGCGGACGAGTAAAAACCGTTATCAGGCGACGGCGTACGACGAACGACGGATCGAGAATTTCAGCGCAAGCGGGTTGGACGAGTTGCGGCAAATGGTGGCGGAGTTTTTCAAGGGGTGAGAGCATGACGAAGGACGGGAAGGAAAACCGTTTCGGGCGGTTTGTCTTTACGGACGAGCAGGCGGAACGGGCGGAGGCGGGAGACCATAGCGTAATATGGGAGTTTATCGAGGATAACCGGGGCTATCTTACGGGGTGGGCGAAAAAGTTTATCCGACGTAAGCTTGATTTTTTGCCGCGCGGGTACATAGAGGCGGACGAAATGCTAAACCAAATCTACGTAGATTTCCCGTTTTATAATTTGGAGAGCGGAAACAGTTTAAGAATTTCTATTCATCGTTCTTATATCGGCATTACGTGCGGCGGAATATTGCGCAGCGGAACGAACCACGGACGGAGAATAGAAACGAGCATAGACGCGCCGCAGTCGGTATCTGTGCGAAGCGGCGACGTTTCGGACGGTAGCACGTTAAAGGACTTACTACCGAGCGGCGAGCCTACGCCCTTGCAGGTGTTGGAAAACAAAGAACATATGCAAGAGTTAATGCCGCATTACTTCCGCGAAATCGGGCGGATATTCAAGCAGGACGGCGGCGCGACGGTGGGCGAGCTGTTAGAGTTCGCAGAGAAGGGCGAAGCAAAAAACGGTTTTCAAGATGTTATCGAAGAAGTTTTCTTCGGGTACACGTTCGACGAGGTGAAAGAGTATGCAAAACGCACGGCTTGATTATGGATTAAAAAGAAAGCTTTTTCGGCAGAGCAAAGAGCTTTTCGCGGCGTTGGACGTAGAGCTAACGGAAGAACAGAAAGCGCGCTTAAATGAATTATCCGAGAGCCGAAAAAAGACGCTTGCAAGAAGCAAAGAGCGATCGAGGGAATATTATTACGCCCATCGCGAGGAGATAAACGCCAAGAGGCGCGCGAAAATGGCAAGCGAAACGGAAGAAGAGAAGGAAGAAAGGCGCGCAGCGAAGCGGGCTTATTATGCCGCGCACCGCGAAGAAATAAGGGAACAAAATAGGCAGAAGTACGCAGAGAACCCCGAAAAATACCGCAAACCCAAAGATAAGCAAAAGGAAATATCCGCGAGATTCTGGGAGCGAAACCGCGAGCGGATAAATTTGAAGCGGAAAGCGTATCGAGATGCGCACCGCGAAGAGATAAGGGCGAAGGCAAAAGCATACCGAGAGTCACACCGCGAAGAGATAAAAGCATGGAAGAAAGCATACCGAGAGGCGCACCGCGAAGAAGTCAAAGCAAAGGAAAAGGCATACCGCGCCGCCAAACGGGCGCAGGCGGGCGAAACGGGGGCGGGCGATGTCTGAATTAGAGGAAGTCAAGAAAGAGCTTGCCGAGGTTAAGGCGGTGCTTTCAAAGCTGGTAGACGGGCTACACCCGCCCCCGCGGGAAATATCCTTGCTTGACTATCTGAACGAATGGCTTGTCATCTGCAAAAAGCCGTTCGTGTCCGAAAAGACGTACCGCGATTTGTGCCGCAACGTGCGAAAACATATCGCGGAGCGGTTGCCGAATAAATGGCTGTACGAAATCACGACGGACGACTTGCAGGGCTGTTTAAACGCGATACAGCAGACGAGAACGCGCGAGAGCGTCCACACGGTACTATTGAATGCGTTTGCGCGGGCATACAAGCTGGGATATATCTCCGCGAATCCTTGCGACGAGCTGATATACCGCAAGCACCGACGACGCGGGCGCGACGCTCTGACGCGCGAACAGCAAGCGGAGTTTCGGGAGCAGGTGGCAAAGTGCCGTAAACCGTTTAACCGCCTTTTTCTCTTTTACCTCTTGACGGGGACGAGGAAAGCCGAACCGTTGCTTTTGCGGTGGGACGACGTGCGGGAGCATGAAAACGTGATCGTCTTGCGAGGCACGAAGACGGAAACGAGTTTAGAACGCCCGTTGCCGTTGTATGACGAGCTGAAAGAGCTATTAAACGCCATGCGCGCCGAGCGCGGGCGAAACGCAATGATTTTTCCCGTATCGCTTACGGCGATACAAAAGGAGGTAGTAAAACTTCAAAAGAAACTGTCTTTCCGTTTTTCGCTCCATATGTTGCGGCATACGTTTATCACGAACTGCGTAGAAAACGGGGTAAACATGAAAGCCGTACAACGTTGGGCGGGACATAAGTCGCTTGAAACTAC
>CAJUOI010000044.1 GCA_910588615.1 uncultured Christensenellaceae bacterium
CGACGTTATCGCCCGCCATAGCTTCGTCAAGCTGCTTGTGGAACATTTCGAGACCCGTGATCGTGGTCGAACGGGGTTTGTCGATAAGTCCTACGATTTCGGCAGGATCGCCGACGTGCGCAACGCCTCTTTCTACACGACCCGTAGCAACGGTACCGCGACCGGAAATCGTGAATACGTCCTCGACGGGAAGAAGGAAAGGCTTGTTGCCTTCGCGCTCGGGCGTAGGGATATACGCGTCGATCGTGCTCATAAGTTCGAGAATGCACTGGCACTCGGGAGCCGCAAGAACCTCTTCGTTCGAGCAGCCGCTCGTCGCTTTTTCAAGCGCTTTGAGCGCGGAACCCTTGATGATGGGAATATCGTCGCCGGGGAATTCGTAGGAGGAAAGAAGGTCTCTTACTTCCATCTCTACGAGTTCGAGCAACTCGGGATCGTCGAGCTGATCGCACTTGTTGAGGAATACGACGATATAAGGAACGCCTACCTGACGGGCAAGCAGAATGTGCTCGCGGGTCTGGGGCATGGGACCGTCGGTCGCAGCAACGACGAGGATCGCGCCGTCCATCTGGGCAGCGCCCGTAATCATGTTCTTAACGTAGTCGGCGTGTCCGGGGCAGTCAACGTGCGCGTAGTGGCGCTTGTCCGTCTCGTACTCAACGTGCGCGGTGTTAATCGTGATACCGCGTGCTCTCTCTTCGGGAGCCTTGTCGATTTCGTCATACTTCATTTTCTGTGCTTGACCTTTGCACGCCATAACCATGGTGATAGCTGCGGTCAAAGTGGTCTTGCCGTGGTCAACGTGGCCGATCGTACCTACGTTAACGTGGGGCTTGCTTCTGTCGAATTTTGCCTTTGCCATTTTGAGTAATCCTCCGATTTTTTATAAAAATTTGATAACTTTTTCTCCCCTTATGGGAAGAAGCGCAGCTATCTATCATTTCCTGATATTAAGCTGAACCCGCCTACCGCCTATTATTATAACCGATAGTTTTAAAATTTGCAAATACTTTGCGATAAATTTTTAGGAATTTTTCGCAAAAATACCTCTATTTTCCTCTTTTACGGAAAATAACACAAGATATTGGGGTCAATCCTTGTTTGCACGGTTCGAAACGATCTTTTCGGAAATGCTCTTAGGCACTTCGTAGTAGTGATCGAACTGCATCGTAAACTGACCTCTGCCCTGCGTGCGCGAACGCAACTCCGTAGCGTAACCGAACATTTCGGAAAGCGGAATCTCCGCATCGATAATCTTCGCGCCGTTCCGATCGTCCGTGCCGAGAATGGTGCCGCGACGTCCCGAAACGTTACCCATCAAATCGCCGAAGTAATCCTCGGGAGTGATGATCTGCACCTTCATGATGGGCTCGAGAAGGACGGGTTTTGCCTTTTCCATACCGTTCTTAAACGCCATGGAACCGGCGATCTTGAACGCCATTTCCGAGGAGTCGACTTCGTGATAGCTGCCGTCGTAAACCTGTACCTTGAAGTCTACCATTTCGTAGCCCGCCAGATAACCGTTTCTCGCCGCTTCCTGAATTCCCTTGTCGATCGCGGGAATGTATTCCTTGGGAATAGAACCGCCGACCGTGAGATCCTCGAACGCGTAACCCGCGCCGGGCTCCTGCGGAATGAGGTGGATCTTACAATGACCGTACTGACCTTTACCGCCCGACTGACGCTTGTACATTCCCTCCGCATCTACCGTGCTGCGGAACGTTTCGCGATAGGCAACCTGCGGTGCGCCGACGTTGGCTTCCACGTGGAATTCGCGAAGCAGACGGTCTACGATGATGTCGAGGTGAAGCTCGCCCATACCCGCGATAATCGTCTGTCCCGTTTCCTTGTCCGTATAGGTCTTGAACGTGGGATCCTCTTCCGCGAGTTTGATGAGCGCAAGCGTCATCTTTTCCTGACCCGCTTTCGTCTTGGGTTCGAGCGAAAGCTGGATAACAGGCTCGGGGAATTCCATTTTTTCAAGGATGATCGGGTGCTTTTCATCGCACAGCGTGTCGCCCGTCGTCGTATTCTTCAAGCCGACGATCGCGCAGATGTCGCCCGAGTAAATACAGTCGATATCCTTTCTTTCGTTGGAGTGCATCTGAACGAGACGCCCGACGCGCTCTTTTTTCTCCTTAGTGGAGTTGTAGACGTAAGAGCCCGCTTCCAGAACGCCGGAATAGCAACGGAAATAAGCGAGCGAACCCACAAACGGATCGGTTGCGATTTTAAACGCAAGACCGGAGAAAGGCTCCTCGTCCGAGGTCTTTCTTTCAATCTCTTCCCCCGACTTGGGATCGGTGCCCTTGACGTGCGCGACGTCCAACGGGCTGGGAAGGAAGTTGATGACCGCGTCGAGAAGGAACTGCACGCCCTTGTTTTTGTAGGACGAACCGCAAAGCATGGGGATCGCTTCCATTTTCAGGCAGCGTTCGCGAAGCCCCGCAATGATTTCTTCTTGGGAAAGCTCCATCGTATCGAGGTACTTCTCCATGAGCTCGTCGTTGGCGGAAGCCGCCTCCTCCACGAGCTTTTCACGGTACTGTTCTGCAAGCGCCTGCATGTCCTCGGGAATGGGCTCCTTACGGAAATCCTTACCCAAATCGTCGTAGTAGACCTCCGCTTCCATGCGGATAAGGTCGATGATCCCGCGGAAATTTTCCTCTTTTCCGATGGGAAGTTCGATCGGAACGGGGTTTGCGCCGAGGCGCTCCTTGATCATCTTTTCGACGCGGTAAAAATCCGCGCCGTTAATATCCATTTTGTTTACATACGCAACGCGGGGCACCCCGTAGGTATCCGCCTGACGCCAAACGGTTTCCGACTGGGGCTCGACGCCGCCCTTTGCGCAGAACGTAGCCACCGCGCCGTCAAGCACGCGCAGCGAACGCTCGACTTCTACCGTAAAGTCAACGTGTCCAGGGGTATCGATGATATTGAAACGGTGTCCTTTCCAAACGCAGGTCGTCGCAGCCGAGGTGATCGTAATACCGCGTTCCTGCTCCTGAACCATCCAGTCCATCGTAGCGGTACCGTCGTGCGTCTCGCCGATTTTGTGAGTTTTACCCGTATAAAACAGGATACGCTCCGTCGTCGTCGTTTTGCCTGCGTCGATGTGCGCCATGATCCCGAAATTACGGGTGTGTTTTAAATCGTATTCTCTGGGCATAATTCAGCCTCCTCAGAAACGGAAGTGTGCGAACGCCTTGTTCGCCTCTGCCATTCTGTGCGTGTCTTCTTTCTTCTTCACGGAGCCGCCCGTGTTGTTGAATGCGTCCATCAGCTCCGCCGCAAGTTTTTTGGGCATTTCGCGCTCGCTTCTCTTTCTCGTGTTCGCCACGATCCAACGGATCGCAAGCGTCTGACGGCGCTCGGGTCTGATTTCGATGGGAACCTGATAGTTGGCGCCGCCCACACGGCGCGCCTTTACCTCAACCATAGGCATAACGTTGTTCATTGCCTTGTTGAAAATTTCCATCGGTTCCAGATTTAATTTTTCACCCATCATGGTAAACGCTTCGTACACGATTCGCTGTGCAACGCTCTTTTCGCCGTCAAGCATAATCTGATTGATGAGCTTGGTTACGACCTTGCTGTTGTACACGGGATCGGGTAAAACGTCTCTCTTGGGTACGCCTCCTCTTCTCGGCATGGTTGTTCTCCTTTTTTTGATTTTTTTGCGTTCGAGGGCTTTTCAAGCCTCCCTAACAGTACGGCTATTGCCTGCCTTGTTCACGATTTCCTTAACATTATATAGTATTATAGCGTCGCGGATCATCGCAGACAAAGGGCAAACCTTCTCCCCTTACGGGAATACTGCCTACTCTTCGGGAATATATTCCGAAATAAGCAGGTTGAGTTACTCAGGCTCTTACTTAGGGCGTTTCGCGCCGTACTTGCTGCGAGCCTGCTTGCGCTTCGCTACGCCTGCGGTATCGAGAGCACCGCGGATCACGTGGTAACGCACGCCGGGAAGGTCCTTTACTCTTCCGCCGCGAATGAGAACGGAGCTGTGCTCCTGCAAGTTGTGTCCTTCGCCGGGGATGTAAACCGTACCTTCCTGCTTGTTGGTAAGACGGACTCTCGCGATTTTACGAAGCGCCGAGTTGGGCTTCTTGGGAGAAGTCGTCGTTACCGAAAGGCATACGCCGCGCTTTTGCGGACACTTGTCCAAAATAGGGCTCTTGGACTTGAACGCTTCGCGCTCTCTGCCTTTCTTGATCAGCTGGTTGATGGTGGGCATTCTGCTTCCTCCTTGTTCTTATTTCGGAATATTTCCGCGACCGCAAACGGGTCGGAGAAAATCGTAGATTTCGCGGCTTTGTTTTCTAAAAAAGCGCACAAAAAAAACCGTCGTTTTCCAGACAAAGTATATTTTAGCAAATCAACAACCGTTTGTCAAACGAATTAACGGCACTTATCCCATATTTTTTTAAGGTTTCCCCGCAGTCATTCCGAGCCCCTTCTTTTCTTTATTAAAAGAGGATTTTTACTTTTTTTAAACGATAACCTTGACAAAAGGAAAAAAATGGATTATATTTATTAAGGTTCAAATTGAAACCGCAAAGCGCATAAGGAGAATTTTGTTATGAACAAGAAAACCGTAAAAGACTTAAAGGATTTAAAGGGCAAGCGAGTATTGGTGCGCTGCGACTTTAACGTTCCCATGAAGGACGGCGTCATCACCGATGAAAACAGGATCATCGGCGCACTGCCCACCGTTAAATATTTAATGGAACAGGGCGCAAAGGTCGTGCTCTGCTCGCACATGGGCAAGCCCCACTCCATCTTCTCGGAAGAAGTAAAGCTGAACAAGAAGGACAAGAAAAAGGTAGACGCGGGCGAAACCACGGCGGAAGCGATTATCGAAAAGGCGAAAAAGGACGAGCCCAAAAAGCTCACCCTTGCCCCCGTCGCAAAGCGCCTGAACGAGCTGCTCGGCGGAAAGGTTACGTTTGCGACCGACGTCGTCGGCGCAGACGCGCAGGCAAAGGTCGCCGCCTGCAAGGAAGGCGAATGCGTTCTGCTTGAAAACCTCCGCTTCCATTGGGAGGAGGAGAAGAAAGACCTCGAATTCTGCAAGAAGCTCGCATCTTACTGCGATATCTATGTAAACGACGCGTTCGGAACGGCGCACCGCTCCCATGCCTCCACGGCGGCGATCGTCGAATACGGCTTGGTAAAGACCGCCGTTTGCGGCTTCCTCATCGAAAAAGAGCTCACCGTCATGGCGGATTCCCTCGAAAACCCCACCCATCCCTTCGTTGCCATTCTGGGCGGGGCAAAGGTAGCCGACAAGCTCAACGTTATCTCCAACCTGCTTGAAAAGTGCGACACGTTGATTATCGGCGGCGGCATGGCTTACACCTTTATCAAGGCGCAGGGCGGAAAAATCGGTACCTCCCTCGTAGACGAAGAGAAAATCGACTACTGCAAGGAGATGATCGCCAAGGCGAAAGCGGCGGGAAAAGAATTGCTGCTGCCCATCGACACGGTGATCGCGAAGGAATTCCCCGACCCCATCGACGCGGCGATCGAAACGAAAGTCGTTGCCTCGAGCGCGATTCCCGACGACTATATGGGACTCGACATCGGCGAAAAAACGCGCGCGCTGTTTGCCGACAAGATCAAGACCGCCAAGACGGTCATCTGGAACGGGCCTATGGGCGTGTTCGAAAACCCCACGCTTGCGGCGGGCACGATTGCAGTGGCTCAGGCGTTGGCGGACGCAAAAGGCGCAACGACGATCGTCGGCGGCGGCGACAGCGCGGCGGCTTGTACGCAGCTGGGCTTTGCAGATAAGATCACGCATATCTCCACGGGCGGCGGCGCTTCGCTCGAACTTTTCGAAGGAAAGATTCTCCCCGGCATCGCTTGCTTGAACGAGAAATAATAATGTAAATACGAAGTCCTCTCCGTTCGTTCAAACGGGGAGGGCTTTTCTTTAGCGCCCCCGCCGCCCCGTCATTCCGCACTCAGCGAAGAATCTTATAACGGGTGGTTCCGTAGACAGAGCCCCGCAAAACGCAAACGGCGGATCAACGATTTGATCGACCCGCCGGAAATTGATTCAGAATAATTTTTTCAAAAATTTTCCTTTGCGCGTTGCTATTGCGCTGCGTTTGTGGTATAATATCGGTAGAAATCAAATTTACAGGAGTAAATTATGCGTAAACCCATTATTGCAGGAAACTGGAAAATGAACAACACGGCGAACGAGGGCGTAGCCCTGATCAACGCCTTAAAGCCCCTCGTCGCATACGCGGATTGCGACGTTGCCGTATGCGTACCCGCAATCGATATTCCCGCCGCGGCGGAAGCGTTGAAGGGAAGCAATATCGCGCTCGGCGCGCAGAACGTGCACTTTGCCGAAAAAGGCGCGTTCACGGGGGAAATTTCCGCCAATATGTTAAAAGAATACGGCGTAAAATATGTTATCATCGGACACAGCGAACGCCGCCAATACTTCGGTGAAACGGATGAAACGGTAAACAAGCGCACTCTTGCAGCGTTGAACGCAGGACTGATCCCCATCGTGTGCATCGGCGAAAGCCTCGAAGAACGTGAAACCGGCAAAACGGAAGCCGTGCTCGACAAGCAGATTACCGAAGGCATGAAGGGAATCGACGATATTTCGAAAATCGTGATCGCATACGAGCCCGTATGGGCGATCGGCACGGGAAAAACGGCGACCAGCGAACAGGCGAACGAAACGATCGGGTATATCCGCAAGAAGCTTGCCGAAGTGTTCTGCCCCAACTGCGCGGCAAAGGTACGCATTCAGTACGGCGGAAGCATGAACGCGGGCAACTGCAAAGATTTGATGGCAATGGAAGAAATCGACGGCGGCTTGATCGGCGGCGCTTCCTTAAAACCCAACGACTTTGCCGCAATCGTTAATTACAATAAATAAGAACGCATGAAAACGGCGGCGCAGAAAGCGTACTTCCCATAGGGAATTAAAAAACTAAATTATTAAGAGTTATACTTTCAAGCAAGGACAAAAGCTCTCGAACGATATGTTCGAGAGCTTTTTACTACAAACCTTTTAGAAAGATAAATTGAAATTTATCAAACAATCATTATAGCAAAAACATCAAAGTACAAAAAATGACTGACAAGACGGCAGTTCTTATCAGTCATTTAAGAGCGCATTTGTCAAGGGGGATTTCACCCGAAAGACGAAATCCCCCGACGAACTAAACCGATTAGCGTTAAGTTCCTTTCAGTCACAGTCGATATGTAGAAGGTGTTTTCCGCAGTGGAGACACCGAAACAGGTATCCAACCGTACTGCCGTCCTTTGTCAAGTCGGTTAAAATTTCTTCATCCCAGTCATCGGGTAGGGTTTCCCGAACCTCATTCACCAAGCCCATTTCCTCAAGCTCCGCATAGCCTACCGTGCCCAGATAGGCGCAGAAGTCGCCGCAGTGGGCGCGCCAATACTCTTGTTGCCAGCCGCAGTAGCCGGGGGTGCGGTGAACCAATTCGTCCAGTTTGTTGGGGCTGTCCACCTCGTCAGTGGATTCACTGTCCTGAAATTCGCCGCTATACTTCTCCGCCGCCGCACCGCTGGCGATACAGTGAGGACACAGATTATTCACTTCATCCTCAGAATAGAAAGGCCCCGCGTAGACGATATAGGTCTCTCGGCCGCAGCAGGGGCAGAAGACCGGCTCGTCCAGCCTGCGAAAAGTACCGGTGGCGAATGGGTCGGGGTGGTATTTGAAAAAAGGCAAGTTTGTGCTCATAAAAATCTCCTTTCAACTTTACAAATTACTGTTTATCGTACAATTATTATATCACGAAAAATGAAAGAACGCAACCG
>CAJUOI010000045.1 GCA_910588615.1 uncultured Christensenellaceae bacterium
TTACATTTATACTTTCAGTTGTGCATATCCAACCTAATATAAATTTCAATTTAGCGAAGCATAAAATTACAATATAAAACCGCCGATAGAGCAATCAAGATCTATCGGCGGTTGCCGTTATTTAGGTTTATGATCTTCGGCGCAACCTTTCCACATTATCTTTATGTAAAGACTATTCTATGTAAAAACCGAATGTGGTTCCGTTTGAGTTCTTTGAATACTGCGTATAGAAAAAAGCCCCGAATCACGGGGCTACAAACGATATAAAAACAAAAGTTACCCTTCTTCCTCCTTTTTGCGCTCCTGCCACTTCTTCATCATACTCCAATGGATAAACCCGTAGATACTGCGTATTGCGGAAGGCAAAGAAACTTACGGTTACGGACGCGACGCTTGCGCCCCAGATAACCCACTCGACCGGCGCAATGCTTTTTAAAAACCTTTTCATGATTTCTCCGAAAAAAAACGACACCTTGCTTATATCTTCCAAGACCTGACGATATAAGTAAAATGCCGTTTGCATTTGCAGACACTCGGTAGCGCCTGCGAATCGATTCGCTTTTTTCCTATTATATATTTTCCTATTATATAATGGTTATATAATAGAAAATCCGCAAAGTCAACGTTTTTTATCGTTTTTCCTTGCAGAAACGGTAACTTTTTATTATTTCGCTATTGACTTTCGTGAAAAAATTCGTTATAATAAAAAGGACGCGGGACAAGCGTTGTTTTTCCGCGCGAAAAAAATTTGTAAAATTATATTTTTGGAGGTTGTTTGATGACTAAGATGACCATTGACGGCAATACCGCCGCAAGCCACGTTGCTTATGCATTCAGCGAAGTGGCTGCCATCTATCCTATCACCCCTTCGTCCCCCATGGCGGAATCGGCGGACGAGTGGGCGACGCAAGGCCGCGTAAACATGTGGGGACAAAAGCTCCGCATTGCAGAAATGCAATCGGAAGGCGGCGCAGCGGGCGCCGTTCACGGCTCCCTTTCCGCGGGCGCGCTTACCACGACGTACACCGCTTCTCAGGGACTTCTTTTGATGATTCCCAATATGTACAAAATTTCGGGTGAGCTGCTTCCGATGGTCATGCACGTATCGGCGCGCGCACTTGCAGCGCACTCCCTCAACATCTTCGGCGACCACGCCGACGTTATGGCTTGCCGCCAAACGGGATTTGCGATGATCGCAAGCTGCTCCGTGCAGGAGGTTATGGATCTGGCGCTGGTTGCGCACCTTTCCACCCTCCGCTCTCGCGTTCCCTTCATCAGCTTTTTCGACGGCTTCCGTACCTCGCACGAGGTTTCCAAGATTGACGCCATCGACTACGACGAAATGAAGAAAATCTTCGACAAAAAGGGGCTTGCCAAAGACGTTGCCGAGTTCAAGGCACGCGCGCTCAATCCCGAGCACCCCGTTCAGAAGGGTACGGCGCAGAACGGCGACACCTATTTCCAGAACAGGGAAACGGCAAACAATTACTACAACGCCACGCCCGCCATCGTTCAGGAAATGATGGACGAGGTTTCCGCTCTCACGGGCAGAAACTACCACCTCTTCGACTACGTCGGTCATCCCAAGGCGGAAGAGGTTATCGTTATTATGGGTTCGGGTGCGGAAACTGTGGAAGAGAGCATCAACAAGCTCAACGCGCAGGGCAAGAAATACGGTTTGATCAAGGTCCGCCTCTACCGCCCCTTCGTTACAGACGCGTTTATTGCAGCAATTCCCAAAACCTGCACAAAAATCGCCGTTCTCGACAGAACGAAAGAGCCCGGCTCCCTCGGCGAGCCTCTCTATCTCGACGTGTGCACGGCATTGCTTGAAAAGGGCTTGAAGAACATCGACGTCGTCGGCGGCAGATACGGCTTGGGCTCCAAGGAATTCAACCCCTCGATGGTGCTTTCCGTATACAAGAATCTCGAAGCGAAGCAGCCGAAGAATCACTTCACCGTCGGAATCTACGAGGACGTTACAAACACCTCCCTCGACTTCTCCGAAAAGTTCGACGCCGCTCCCGCAGGCTCCACTTCCTGTAAATTCTATGGGCTCGGCTCGGACGGCACGGTCGGCGCGAACAAGAACTCCATCAAAATCATCGGCGACCACACCGATATGTACGCACAGGCGTATTTCTTCTACGACTCCAAGAAATCGGGCGGCATTACCGTTTCGCACCTTCGTTTCGGTAAAACCCCCATTCAGAGCGAATATCTCATCGACGCGGCGGACTTCATCGCCTGCCATAACCCTTCGTACGTCATCCGTTACGATATGGTAAGCGATTTGAAGGAAGGCGGCGCATTCCTGTTGAACGCGCCTTGGACGAGCGTGGAAGAGTTAAACAAAAACCTGCCTGCAAAAGTAAAGAACGCCCTTGCCAAGAAGAAGGCTAAGCTCTACGTGATCGACGCAATTTCGATTGCCGCAAAACTCGGCTTGCGCGGCAGAACGAACACTATTTTGCAGTCGGCATTCTTCCTCATTAACGAGCAGATCATGCCCTACGCCGAAGCCGTTGAGCTCATGAAGAAAATGGCGTACAAGTCCTTTGCAAGAAAGGGCGATGCAATCGTCCAGATGAACTACAATGCGATCGACTCCGCTAAGGAAAACCTCGTTAAGATCGACATCCCCGCAAATTGGGCGACCACGAAGGAAGGCGCGGACATGATCTCGCTTGCCGACAACGATTATTTCAGAAAGGTCGTTGCTCCCATTCTCGCACTGGAAGGCGACAAGCTCCCCTCCTCCGCGTTCAACGCAGACGGTTCCGTTCCTACGGGCACCACGAAGTACGAGAAGCGCGGCGTTGCCGTTATGGTTCCCAAGTGGATCAAGGAAAACTGCATCCAGTGCAACCAGTGCGCGTTCGTATGCCCTCACGCATGCATCCGTCCCGCCCTTGTTAAAGTCGGCGAGAACAAACCCGCAGGATTCGAAACGAAGCCCGCTACGGGCATTGCCGGTTACGAATACCGTATGCAGGTCAGCCCGCTCGATTGTATGGGGTGCGGTGTCTGTGCGGAAGTCTGTCCCGGCATGAAGGGCAACAAGGCTCTCGTCATGACCCCGTTTGCAGAACTCGAGGCCGAGGAAGCAAAGAATTGGGAATACGCGGTAGACCTGCCCGAAGCAGACCTCAAGGACGTGAAGATGGCGGACGTAAAGAAATCGCAGTTCACTCCTTCACTCTTCGAATTCTCGGGTGCGTGCGCAGGCTGCGGCGAAACGCCTTACGTCAAGGTCGTAACCCAACTCTTCGGCGACAGAATGATCGTTGCAAACGCTACGGGTTGTTCCTCCATTTACGGCGGCTCCTCCCCTACCTGCCCCTACACCACCAACAAGCAGGGACACGGCCCCGCTTGGGCGAACTCCCTGTTCGAAGACAACGCGGAGTTCGGCTACGGTATGCAGCTTGCGTACAAGGCTCGCCGCGCGACCCTGAAAGAAAAGATTGAAAAGCTCGCCGACCTTTGGACGGAATGGGCGGAAGGAAAAGCTGCTTGCCAAGCGTGGATCAACGGTATGGACGACGCCGAAACAAGCAAGACCGCAGCTGCCGCACTTTTAAAATGTATTGAAGAATGCAAGGATTGCGGTTGTGAATGCGACGCGCTTGAAAAAGAAATTTACGCAGACAAAGACTGCCTCGTCAAGAAGTCCTTCTGGATCATCGGCGGCGACGGCTGGGCTTACGATATCGGTTACGGCGGACTCGACCACGTGCTCGCCAGCGGCGAAGACGTAAACGTGCTCGTCCTCGATACCGAAGTTTACTCCAATACGGGCGGACAAGCAAGTAAGTCCACCCCTATCGGCGCAGTTGCGAAGTTCGCGGCAAGCGGCAAGCGCGTAAAGAAAAAGGATCTGGGCATGATTGCGGCAAGCTACGGCTACGTCTACGTTGCGCAGTGCGCAATGGGTGCGGACAAGGCTCAGCTTGTGAAAGCGCTCAAAGAAGCGGAAGCTTATAACGGACCTTCGCTGATCATCTGCTACGCTCCCTGCATCAACCACGGTATCAACATGACCAAGTCGCAGGCAGAAGAGAAATCGGCGGTCGATTGCGGATATTGGCAGCTCTACCGTTACAATCCCGAGCTTGCCGATAAGGGCGAGAATCCTTTCACCCTCGACAGCAAAGACCCGACGGGCGACTATCAGGCGTTCATCTTGGGTGAAACGCGTTACGCTTCGTTGAAAAAGACCCAGCCCGAGGTTGCGGAAGAGCTCTTCAAGAAGACGGAAGAAAGCTCGAAACAGCGTCTTGCCGGTTATAAGAAGATGGCAGGCAAAGACTGATCGTTGGTAAAACCGAAAAAAAGCAGGATTGTTCTCAATCCTGCTTTTTTGAGATTTGTAAAAGGAGAAAAAATGAAAGTTTTATTGTTTAACGGAAGTCCCCGCGCCAACGGCTGCACTTTTACCGCCCTTACGAAAATTGCAAAGACGCTGAACGCGGAAGGAATCGAAACTGAAATTCTGCAGAGCGGCAGTAAACCCGTACGCGACTGTATCGGTTGTAGCGGATGCCGCGGCGCAAACGGCGGAAAATGCGTGTTCGGCGACGACTGTGTCAACGAATGGATCGAGAAAGCAAAGCAGGCGGACGGTTTCGTGTTTGGCACGCCCGTTTACTACGCGCACCCCTCGGGACGCATTCTTTCGTTGATGGACAGACTGTTCTATGCCGGCGGAGCGGAGTTTCAGCACAAACCCGCGTCGGTCATCGCCTCCGCACGGCGCGCAGGCACAACGGCTACGCTTGACGCCGTCTGCAAGCATTTGACCATATCGCAGATGCCCGTGGTTTCATCTACGTATTGGAACATGATCCACGGCACCGCACCGGAAGAGACCGTGCAGGATTTGGAAGGAATGCAGACGATGCAAAATCTTGCAATTAACATGGCTTGGATTTTAAAGTGCATCGAAGCGGGCAAGAGAGCAGGAATTGCCGTGCCGGAAACGAAAAAAAACGTAAAAATGAATTTCATTCATTAATAATTAAGATTAAGAAACGCCGCCCGTAACGGGCGGTGTTTCTTAATCCCAAAAGAATCTTCGCTACACTCTTAAGCACATCCATCCGCCTATAGTCATTCAAAGCAAAACGAAGAATCCCGTGTTCGAATCCCCCTCTGCTAAACCAAAGTGGATTCGAACCTCCGCTCTTACGCGAATTCTTTTTTAAAGTCTTTTAAAATACGGCTTTCGATGCGGGAAATCTGCACCTGTGAAACACCGATCGCCTTGGCGACCTCGCTCTGCGTCATATCGCGGAAATAGCGCAAAATCACGATTTTTCGTTCCCGCTCGGGCAGCTTTGCAATGGCGGCTTTCAGTACCATACGGTCGATAAGCTCGTCCTGATTATCCTTCGACGGCAACTTCTCTTCAAGCGTCGTCGACTTTTCATCCTTATACTCTCCTTGTTCGTAGATAGATACAGGCATACGGGAGGAGCCGAGCGTAAACACCACTTCTCCCTCGTCCATGGAAAACGCCGCCGCAAGCTCTTTCACCGAAGGCTGTACCCCGTGCGCGGCGGAATAATTTTCGATGTAGCGATTGAGTTCCCGCGCCGTCTTTTTAATGGCGCGCGACACCTTGACACTGCCGTCATCTCGCAGAAAACGCTTTATCTCTCCCGCAATCATCGGCACGGCATAGGTAGAAAAGCGCACACCAAAGCTCTCGTCGAAGCCCGCAATTGCCTTTAAAAAGCCCATGCTCGACAGTTGGAATAAATCGTCGTATTCCACACCTTTATTAAGATAGCGTTTTAGTATACTCTTTAAAAGGGAGGTGTTGTGGGTAAGTAACGTTTCCTTTGCCTCGTTGTCCCCCGCCTTTGCGCGGCGCAGAAGCGCAAGCGTCTCCTTTTCATCGAGCATCTGCTTCCGCCTTCGCGCCGAAGTCCTTCCTCATCGTTACCGTCGTACCCGCCCCCGTAGCCGAACGGACGGCAAAATCGTCCATAAACGTCTGCATGATGGTAAAGCCCATTCCCGAACGCTCCTCTCCCGCCAACGTAGTAAAAAAAGGCTGCTGCGCCTCGGCAACGTCTTCGATTCCCCTTCCGCTGTCGGAAATTTCGATATGTAGGCTGTTTCCGTCCGTTTTACAGTTAAGTACGATCCACCCTTCGTCGCCGCGGTAGCCGTGTACGATGGCATTGGTTACCGCCTCCGAAACGGCAGTTTTAATATCCGAAATTTCGCTTAAACTCGGATTCAGCGGCAAAACAAACGCCGCTACGGCGTTGCGCGCAAAAATTTCGTTTTCCGAACGGGATAAAAATTTCAGTTGCATTTCGTTCATATATCACCTAAATCTTGGGCATAAGGGAATAAATCCCGCTCAGTTCGAGAATTTTGTCCGCATTCGCATTGGGGTTTTCAAGACACATATCCATACCGTACTTCTGCAATCTTTTATATCTTCCGATCAAAAACCCGATACCCGTCGAATCCATAAATTTAACACCCGCCAGATTGAAAATTGCACGCGAAAGCCCCGCATTGTCGTCTATCGCACTGTCTGCTTCCTCCCGCACCTTCGACACGGAATGCTCGTCCAATTCTCCCGTCATATAAACGTACAAATCGTCACCCCTGCGGTTCATTTTCAGTTCCATTGTCGCCCCTCCGCTACGTTTGTATCATAGAAAAATTGTAACATACAACGCTTGACGAAATTTGTCTGAAACAGAGAAAGCGTATCCGTTTTCGTCGAAAAAATTTTGTACTGAATTTTTAGAAATCACGCAAAAAACACTTGACTTTTTTCGCTATTTATAATATGATAATCAAGCGTTGCGGTTGTTCCCGTATTTACGGGCCTTTAGCTCAGTTGGTTAGAGCTGCCGGCTCATAACCGGCTGGTCCGCGGTTCGAGTCCGTGAAGGCCCACCACTTTCAAGGAATCGCGGGAAGCTCCACGCAATATTTTGGCCCGATAGCTCAGTTGGTTAGAGCGCCAGCCTGTCACGCTGGAGGTCGACGGTTCGAGC
>CAJUOI010000046.1 GCA_910588615.1 uncultured Christensenellaceae bacterium
CGTTTTTCGCACATTTTGCGTGTACGATTTTACATTATTGATTTATTTTATCATTATTATATTTTCATGTCAAATAAATAACTTAACTTCATCTATTTGATTTACTAATACCTTGTATAAGCTGTACTTATAAATATATTTCATTTTTCCCCTAAATCACGTTTGGAAAATAAGACAAATATATAATACAGCTCTTTTGACCCGTGGAAATTTACGACGGGAAACGCCGCATTGTACTATGGATCATACGGCGGCAACGCATTGTAAAACAATTTATTTTAATCGGAATTTAAATTTGTCAGAGGCGCAGAGAAGCCAGACGGTCGTCGGACTTCGTTTACAGGATTCTTCTCACGCAATGGACTCGGAAGGACGGACGGCACGAAAAAAGAGCCGAGAGAAAACTCCCGACTCCTTCTGCGTTCTTCTTTACTTCTTTTTCTTCATAAATTCGATGTCTTTGTCGATCTGCTCGCGGCGCAAATCGATCACGCCCTTGGCGACTTCCAACGTCGAATCGTCGAATATCTGCAGCTCGCTCATCTTAAAGCGCACCTTTACGCCCTCTTCTTCGGCGGCTTTCTTTTTCAGATTCCGAAGCTGCTCGCCTTCCGTCGAATACGAGATCGTGGGATACCCGCGCTTAATGTTGAGTTTAAGATACTGCTTCCCGCGGTACTTGTACGTAATTGCGAATTTACCCTCGCTCGCCACGACTTCCTGATTAAGCACGATATAGTCGCGCGCTGCGTCGAACACCTTTTTCAACGGATCGGTCAGCTTTTCGTACGCCTCTTTCAGAGTCAGACGCACGCGTTCCTCGTCATCGGCGCCGCGACCTTCCTTGTTAATCACTACGGTATTGTTCACGTTTTCCTTGCCCATCAAGTCGTTGAGCATTTCACCGTGCTTTTCGAGAATTTCGCGCAAGCCGTCGTCCGTCTGCACCACCGTCTGCGGTTGGGGCACATTCTGACTCATCGTCGCCGCTACCTGCTCCATCATCTGCGCCATGCGTTCGTCTGCAAGCCGCTGCTGCTGAGCCATCATTTCCTGCTGCTGCGCAAGCTGTTCGGCGTGGCGTTCATCCGCGAGCCGTTGCTGCTCCGCCATCATCGCCTGCTGCTGCGCAAGCTGTTCGGCAAGCCGCTCGTCTGCAAGGCGCTGTTGCTCCGCCATGCGAAGTTCCATTTCGCGTATCCGCTCCTCCGCGCCGCTGTCGGGAAGGGGCAAAGCCTGCATTGCCTGATTGTTCATCATCTGTTCGATCATCTGCTGTTGCTGCTCGATGACCGCGCGAAGCTCGCTGTTGTCGGGTGCGGGAAGCGCCTGCATCGTCTGCTGCATTGCGGGCATCAACGAAGCCACAACGTCCCCCACGATTTCTTTTATGTCGCCGCCGACGTAACCGCCCGCCGCCTGCATATTGGGGTTCATCATGCTTGCCATCATCATCTTGAACTCTTCGTCCCGTCTGCGGCGTTCCTCCTCCTGCTGATCCTTTTCCGATCTTTTATACTCGATCTGAGCCGATTCGAGCCCCGCCTCCGCCTTGACGAAGCGGCGCTTCTGAATAATCATATAAACCAGCGACAGAACGGCAAGCCCCGCGAGCGCGCAAGCCACGATCGTCCAGATATTGTTCGCCATGAGGAATACAAGAAGCGCCGCAGGCGTTGCAACAGACGCCATGCGCAATTTTTTCGCTTCCTTCACGCACTTCTTGCGCTCGCTGCCGTATTTGGCGCCCTTGGAAGTAAACACGATAATGAGAACGATCGAAACCAGCCCGAGCGCAAGCTGCCACCAAGGCATATCCGCAGGCAGCGTAATGCCGTTATTCGGCTTGTTCGTGTCGGTATTGCCGTCGTCCGGCTTGGAAGGCGGGTTATCGGGTTCGGGATCGGGAACAACGCTTGCGGCAGGATCGTCGCCTTCGCCTGCGCTGTTCTTGATGATCCGATATGTGCAGATACCGCCTTTTACAAAATACTTTCCGTTTCCGTCTTTGGCTGCAATCTCCGCCTTGAACTCACCGTTGTATTTGGAGCTGGGGATCCTGATATCCAACTGGCTTAAAACGCTTGCGTCTACTTCGTTGCCGTCTTTATCCAACACCCTGTAAGTAGGTTGTTGCACTTCCCCGTTATAGACGTAGTTTTCACTCGTCCATTCCACGCTGAGGATCTCCATACCTGCTTGCGGAACGATAACAAAGGTGCATTCCGTTTCTCCGTCGAAGATATAGTTCTTCTTCCAGGCGTCGTTTCCGTTGAAGCTTGCAATTATCTTGTAGTCTCCTACTGCGCTTTGTCCGATATCTCCCGTGTACAAGATGTCGTTGACGTAATTCACCGCGCCCGAATCGTTATCCGCCAACCCTACGAAACCGCTTACTCTGGGATAATATTCGCTTCCGTCCGCAACGTGCTCGTACCCGTCCCATAATGCCGTAAGGTGGGCTTTTTCCACTTCGAACTTCACGGTCTCGGTGCCCTTTTGCGACTTCCATTTGCAATTCGTCTTATCCGTCAACTCTATAATTGCCGTATAATTGCCCGCATCTCTGATCAAGGAAGGATTCACGGTAATTTTCATGATATCGGGGTCGAATCCCAATAAGTAACAGGCATCCGGATTATTCGGATCGTAAAGCTTGATCTCTTCGCCCGTATAAACGATAGCTCCCTTCATGGTGGGCGCATCCAACTCCGCCACCACAATTTCGAAAGTCGTTGTCATGTCTAACGGTTTAGCAAATTCGTACCCTGCGCTGACAATTTCGATTGTTACGTTATAGTTGTTGCCTACCGCTTTTTTGTCCGTTCCTTCCGTATAGCGAAACTCTATAGGAACTTCTACCCCGTCCACGTAGAAAGTCGGTACGGGATATTGTACCTTTGCGTTATACATAAAGGTTCTGTTTCCCCAATCCACCGTAACTTTCGTCTTTGCCGCTATGATATGCAATACAGCGTTTAAATTCTTATCCTTATAATCGGCAGTCCTTCCTATCAATGTCAACACTACGGGATAGCTCCCCATTTCAATGGGATAAACGTCGGGCGCCATCTCCATACCGCTTTCATCGTAATAGGTAAGTTTATAACCTCTTATCTCGTTATTGGCAATATTTCCGGTAAGCAACGTTATCTGCTTGCCGGTACCGTCGTATACTTTGGAATCGTCCTCAAACTTTACGTGGCTCGAATTGATCTCCTTTTGTTTTACAATCAACCCGATCTCCTTTTCTTTCGTTTGAGTCCTTCCGCCAAGCACTACGCTATACGTAACCTTTACGGGCGTATCAATAATCTTACCGCTGTCATCCTTCTTGATGTGCAACTCTTTGTGCGCCGCAGACGTAAGGTATTCGATTTGCAAATCGGCAAAGTCTATCAACGCAGTCTCTTCCAGAAGCGTGCCGTCCGCCGCAGTGCCGCTGAGATATGCTCTGATTTCCAGATCGCCGCTCTTTAATGCATCTAACGCCGTTAAATCTTTCTTTTGCGTTACCTCAATCTTTATAAGCGTATCCGCCACCAACCAATCGGCGTATAACGTCATATTTCCGGTTACGCGGTCTTCGTTAAAGTCCCATTTCTTCGTTTGCTTATTGCCGTTTTCGTCTATCGTATCTACAAACCAACCTAAAAACATCTGTCCGCTGTTCGTCGGCTTAGGGCTCGGTTCCTCCAAATGTCTGCCGTAGCTGATTTCCGTTACGTCCGCATAGTTACCCGTTCCGCCATTGGTATCGTAATGAACGGTATAGCTGTCTCTTTGCAGCGTGATCCTCATTTCCAAAGACGTCTTCGGCTTATTGATTGCCGTCTGCGTTCCTCTTGCTCTGTACTCCGATATACTCAATTCTGCTTCCGTCGGCGTAGTACCGTCGAATAACTGTAAATAGGGAGTATATCCGCCGAGGTCCGTCTGCCCCTGACTCGTAAGATATTTCGACAACGCAGCGTCAAACATATTCGCCATCTTTAAATACGAATATATCTGTCCGTATTCTATTTCGGTTGTTAAGTCGATATTTAACGTACCTACTTTAAAGGTCATCGTCAAATACTCGATCTTAAACCTGAAATTAGTAAAGTCTACCTGTTCGCCGTAGTTCCCGCCGTATGTTGCCGCAGGTTTAAACGTGATCGTCTTCGTTTCGTACCCGTTTTCGTCTACAACGGAGTAGTCTTTGCTGTTGATTTCATACATCGCCGGTTTCCATACCGACTCTCCCGCCACAATTTCGGATCCGTCTTCGTTCGTAATAATGGGCTCGGGTGTGATTTCTTCGTACGGTGTGCCGCTATAAGGCTTCTGACCGTCCTTAAATCCAATGCTTTCCAACTTCAACGGCGCAGGCGCAATGGTTACCTGTACTTCGCCCGATTCCACCTCGCCGCGCCATAGCGGTTGGCTTGCGCTTTGGAATTTGCACGTAAATTTGTATTTTCCGCTATCTCTGACGTTTTTTGCGCCGCTAAACGTCTCGCCCGTGGCGCTGGAAATATCCGTCCCGTCCTTCTTCCACTGCAACGTACACTTCGCGTCGTTCATATTGGCTACCGACAATTGGGATATCAACTTAATGCTCCCTTTGCCGTAGACGAATTCCGCGCCGTTCTCTCCGTCGGTAAAACTGCCCTCTTTCGCGATGCTCGCGGTTGCAGTGCCGGCTTCCACGCCCCAAACCGCATAAAGTTTTATTTCGCCCACCAAACCTTTTGCCGACATGAACGGCTCTTGCTTGCCCGTTTTATCCGTAGTCCACCCGAGAAATTTGTGATTGGCGGCGGGGGAATAATTGTCATAGGAATAATTATCCAAGTCGACCAACTCATCGCCCGGTACAAGCACGTCCCAATATTCGTCCGCGTCCTCCAAAATAGAGGGGTCTTTTACGATGATTTCGTCCCCGCTCGTTCTGTGATCAAGATATTGCACCCGTACGACAAGCGGATTGCGAACGGGCGAGTTCTCGATGGAATAACCGTTCGCAGACGTTAAGTTCGTATCCGTCATATACGTTTCGTTGATCACGGACTTATTGCCCCAGATTTTGTCGGAGAAATTGCTGTCGGTTGCCGCGGCGGCATATAAATCCGCTTGCGTCTTCCCGCTGCTGCCGTCATATCTGTCTACTAAATTTTCTTTATTTTGGGACTTTAATAGATCGACGCTTATTTGAGGATATGCAGTCCCGCCGACGTAAGCGTGCGCATTTACAACGCTATCAAAACCAACTCGACCGGCAGAGCTGCTCCATTGACCGATAGGACACAGATTATACTTTGAAGAGCGGTAAGTTACGCTGGCGCTGGAATAGGTATTTTTAATGGTCATTTTCATAGGCCCATAGCACCAGCCGCCGAAGAGCGAACCGTCGGAAGCCGTGCTACTGTGCGTGCTGTCGGTGTAGCAGACAATATTCTCCATCACATGATTAGTTGGATTAGAACTGTTTGAAAGCTCTGCATAACCGACTGCGCCGCCGCTATACGTAACGCTCGTCGCCGTCGTTTTTATAATAGAAAGGCAGTCTAATATATGCGTTTTGACTTTGCCGTTATAAGAAGAAAGGAGTCCGCCCGCCACGTATACGCCGCCTATCTCTACTTTGGTAGAACAGCGGTATATATAAACGTCTTTTTCTGTTGTTCCACTGACGTCACAATAGCCCATGATGCCGCTTTTGTAACCGCTGGAAGCGCCTTGTACCATACTTCCTTTTGTATGGCAATTTAAAACAGAGCCGCCCAGCGACTTACCGCATATTCCGCCGCCATAAAAACTGGATGTGTTTATAAAATTAAAGTCATCAACATTAAAATCGGCAATAACGGCATTTACGCCAATACCTAAAAACACGCCGCTACAACCACTCACGTCGCCGCTCGCGACGTTGGAGAAATTACATGAAACGTTTTTCAGCGTTCTGCCGTTCCCGTAAAACTTGCCGTTAAACAACGACTTTACGGGAATAAACGTTTTACCGCTGAAATCCAGATCGGAAGCAAGGAAAAAAACCTTATTGGCATCCGTAAGATTTGACGTATCCTGTGCAAACGCATTCCATTGATCCGTCGTGTTGATCACAAACGGATTGTTAATACTGCCGTGAGTTTGATTTGAACTCACCGCCTGACTCGACATATCCGTTTCGCCCGTCCCGTCGTGAAAACTCTGCACTTTGGTAAGATCGGTAAAATAATACGAAGTACCGTCTATCAATTGATCGTAGCCGGCGGTAGCGGAAGAGGTGGTTTTTTGAATGCTGTTATGCGTTAAAACATAACCCCCCCCCTGCGAAAATCGCTCCGCAGAGCATGGCTACCGACAATCCGATTGCCGTCCAAAATTTTCCGTTTGTTTTTACTTTTTTCATTGTCGTTGCCTCCAATGCAATTTGTTTGTTGATTTTCCGTCCTCCGTCATTCCGAACGAACGTGAAGAATCCCGATCCTGTGTCCCTCTGTCATTCCGAACGAATGTGAAGAAGCCCGTGAGGTCGGCGCGTTGCTTTCCCCGTCTATTTATACTCCTATATTTTAACTCTAAGCAAAGCGTTCTGTCAACGTTTTTTAAAAACTTCGTCGAAATTTTGTATAAATTCACACTTTTTTACGCCTGTTTTTTCCTGAAATGGCAATCGAATGACGTTTTTTTACCAAAAAAATCAAAAAAATTCCACCGAAAACAAAATAGTACACAATAAAAGTTAACGAAAAAAGCCGAGAGCTTCCTCTCGGCTTTTCAACTGACTTTTTTACTTCTTTTTCTTCATCAGCTCGATGTCTCTGTCGATCTGCTCGCGGCGCAA
>CAJUOI010000047.1 GCA_910588615.1 uncultured Christensenellaceae bacterium
AATCAGGGTGTTTGCTTGTTATCTGATATGCCGTATAATCAAAATGATTTTACTACGCAACCAACTCAAAGTCAAAAAGCAACCGAGAAAGAGCAGGGCTCTCCGCTGCCTTTCGAGGACAAATTTTCCGAATAGGCTTGCAAATTGAGAAATGTCGTGTTATAATATTCCTATCAATTGCATAGGGGGGATTTCATGAAGAAGGTTTTTCCTGCGATCGCAGGAATCACGGCTTGCTTCGTTCTGTTCGGGACGGCGGCGTGTAAGGGTAAGCACGGCGAAAAGTTGACTTGGGAAAAGGCTGCGCCCGCGTACGAGAGTGCGGACGCAACGCTGAAACTGACGGGTACGCTCGACAGGGCGTCGCAGCGCATTTCGGGCGATTTGTTCGGGCTGTTTCTCGAGGACATCAATTACGCGTCGTACGCGCTGGATGCGAACAGCGTGGCAAACGGCTCGTTCGAGTACGACGTCAACGGCAAAGAGGGCTGGACGGAGGACGGCGCGACTATTACCGTGGCAACGGAAAAGAAAGTTTACGAAACGAACGCGCACTACGCGCAAATCAACGTATCGCGGGCGAACGGCACCGTTGCCAACACGGGGTTCAAGTACGTGCCCATGGCGGTTACGGCGAACACCGACTACGTGTTTTCCGCGTTCTTCGGCGACTACGAGGGCGACGTTACCGTCCGCGTCAAGGGTAGCGACGGCACGTCGTACGGCGAAACTACGTTTGCGGTCAGCGTAGGCGAAAACGATTGGGTGCAATATCGGCGCACGCTGACGGCGACGGGGTATCGGACGGAACGGCTTCGCCTCGAAATTTCCTTCGGTACGGCGGATTCCTCCGTGCGTCTCGACGCCGTATCCTTTAAGACGACGGAAAGCACGGCGGGGATCAAGAATTATATCTACGAGGCGTTGGCGGATCTGTCGCCCGCGTTCTTCCGTTTTCCCGGCGGCTGCATTATCGAGGGAAAGGATAACGATAGTTACTATGATTGGAAGAATTCGATCGGTGCGGTGAAGTCGGGCGGCGACGACAAGGTGGAGGCGTTTACTTATAAGCTCGATACGGACGGAACGCCAAAGGACGTTACGACGTACGGCGAAGCGAGCGTGCGCACGCCGAACACGGACATCTGGCAGAACGGCACCAACTATTATGAAATGGAGTACGGGCTGGGATTTTACGAGTACTTCGTGCTGTGCGATACGCTCGGGGCGAAGGCGGTTCCCGTCGTCAACTGCGGCAAAGCCTGTCAGACGCAGGGAGACGGCAGAGCGCTTGCGGGACGGCACGGAAACAAAATCAACGACTTTATTCAGGACGCGATCGACCTGATTCACTTTGCCAAGGGCGACGTGAATGCTGCGGACGAAGATGAGAGTTATTGGGCGAACGTGCGCAAGAACATGGGGCACGCCGAACCTTTTGCGATGGACTATATCGGTATCGGCAACGAGCAGTGGGGCGACTATTATACCAAGTATTACGAAAAGTTTCTCGAAAATAAGGCGTTTATGGATACGCTTGAAAAGTTTGACGTGAAGCCGATCGTCGGGAACTGTACGATGTTCCAGCACTGTGAAGACCCCGACTTAAACCGAAAGGGCGAGGCGCAGAAGGCTGCCATGAACTACGTGGACGAGGCGAAAGCGAACCCCGACCGTTTGATCGGAAGCGTTGCGGAATACGGCGTGGTAGACCAGCATTACTACGTGAACTATACCGACCTGTTTGCAAACGCGCATTTGTACGACAACTATACGCGTCCGACGGACGGCGGCAACAGCGATAAGACTTATTACGAGGTTTTCGTGGGCGAATACGCGGCGAACAGCGAAGCGGTGCGCTCGCCGTCCGCAAACGATAACGAGAAGTACACCGAATATTACAGGGAAAACTCGACGGGCAGAAATACCTGGATGACCGCGCTGTCCGAGGGCGCGATGATGACGGGTTTCGAGCGCAACGGCGATATTGTGCGCATGGCGGCGTACGCGCCGATGTTCGGGAATCAGGCGGGCAACAATCAGTGGTGGGTAGACATGATGTTCTATACCAACACGGAACTCGTTCTTACGCCGAACTACTATATCCAGCAGTTGTTTATGAAGAATTCGGGCGACTTCGTGCTCGAATCGGAAATCGAATTTGCGTCGGGCGCTATGCCTACGACGGTGCACAAGAGCAACGGCACGGCAACGCGCGAAGTCGACAACGTATTCTACGTTACCTCGCTCGACGAGGAAACGGGCGATATTATCGTCAAAATCGTTAATGCGGGAAAAGACGATTTAAAGACGAACGTAAACGTTGCCGTTTCGGGCTTGACGTTGAAGGGAGTGGGCGCTGTTACCACGCTTACCAACGAGGATCCGAAAGCGATCAGCACGCTGAAAAACGGTTTCGCCGTGGAACCCGAAACGGTAACGATCGGCGAATTTACGGACAATACGCTCGGGTGTTTCGTGCCTGCATACGGTGCGGTTGCAATCAGAATTGCAACGAAGTAAAATGTAAGAAAAACGCCCGCGCTCGGAAAGCGCACTTCCCATAGGGAATTAAGAAACTAAATTATTAAGAGTTATACTTTCAAGCAAGGACAAAAGCTCTCGAACGATATGTTCGAGAGCTTTTTACGACAAACCATTTACAAAGATAAATTGTAATTTATCTTACTTTCGTATTCGTTTTTTCAGTTTGTAGCCGAACGCCAAATTCAATATAGGACAGTATTTTATTGCGGTACTTGTTATCAGCGTTGCCACAAACGAGCATAAGATTGAAAGTAAAAACACAAAAGCAATATTGCTGTTTGCAAGCGAAAACCAATATTCAAAGGCAACCACCCAAACAAAATGTATAACATAAACGGGGAATGATATCGATGATAGAAAGCGTGTTATTTTGTTTGCTTTGTTCATAAAGGAATAACCCAAAGATAGCATAGCCAATACACCGAAAGCACCTGAAAGGAGCGTTAAAATCGAGTTTAATGCCATAAGGTTATAATCCGACCATATAAACAGCCACACGCTGAACGCACTTAAAATTAAACAAACGCCCACAAACAGCCATTTAAATTTTGCAAGTTTAACTATATTGTTTTCTTTATCAAAAACATAAAAACCCAAAAGATACAGCAACAAATAGGTTAAAAGACATTTCCCTGCAACTTGTAACGGATATGCGACATAAGCAAGTAAAACAAGTAAAATTAACGCCCATAACGGCGTTTTTTCAGTATTCAATTTTGCAATCTGTTTCCCTAACAGCAAATCAACCAAACACCCAACCAAGCTGACAATAAAAAGGCAAAGTAAAAACCAAAAATGAGCTATTGTAAAACCACCGTCGAAACCTGAAATATCCGTCCATTTGGTAAAGAAAACGGCGTAATGATTAAAATAACTGCCGTCGTAGCCATAATTGATTTTATCTGCCATATACGAAAGTATCGGGGCAATAAAAAGTGTTCCGAAAACGAAAGGT
The DNA here is from genome assembly GCA_910588615.1 of uncultured Christensenellaceae bacterium. Taxonomy (GTDB): domain Bacteria; phylum Bacillota; class Clostridia; order Christensenellales; family Borkfalkiaceae; genus Gallimonas. The sequence continues at coordinate 3,503 of CAJUOI010000047.1, forward strand.
ACAAACAATTTTATTATGCGCTCGACAATGAATTGTTTTTTTGAGCGTTTTGCAAGTGAAAACCGTGCGCTTATGCCTGCCAAAAGAAATAAAAGCGGCATAAACCACGACCATATTGCGCCTAAAAAGGAACTTAAAATTCTATCAGAGCCTAAAATAATATAATTGCCTTCGTCCCAACTGTTGTATGCCATTGCACAATGAAAAGGAATTAGCAGAAATATACAAAGCCATCTTAAATTATCTATATAATGTTTTCTTTCCATCTAATCATTCTCCGCTAAATTACTGTTTATCGTACAATGATTATATCACGAAAAATGAAAGAACGCAACCGGTTGAATTTTGCGGGATATAAAAACATATCTATATCTCAATAGGCTACGGGTAGCCTAGTTCGTCCACGCTTAAAATACAATAGAAAAGGTATGACTTTATGCCATACTTTTTCTATTGCCTGCACTTGCCTAAAACTCCCTATGGGAATTACTGTAAACGAGCGCGGGCGTTTTTATTGTTGAAAAAACCGCCGACGCGATTGCGCCGGCGGTGAACGGTCGATATTTATTCGATTAAACTTTTTCCCGTCATCTCCTTGGGTACGGATACGCCCATGACCGTAAGCAGGGTGGGGGCGAGGTCGGCAAGAATGCCGTCGGTGCGGAGCGTTGCGCTTTTCAGTTTGTCGGAAACGAGCACGACGGGCACGGGATTGGTGGTGTGCGCGGTGAAGGGCGAGCCGTCCTCCGCAAGCATCTTGTCGGCGTTGCCGTGGTCGGCGGTAAGAAGCGCGCTGCCGCCCATTGCAAGGATCTTGTCGAGAACTTTTTTCACGCATTCGTCCACCGTGTGCACCGCCTTGACCGCCGCGGGGATCACGCCCGTGTGTCCTACCATGTCGCAGTTGGCGAAGTTTAAAATCATCACGTCGTAGTCGCCCGTGTCAAGTTCGGCAAGCACGCGCTCGCATACCTCGGGCGCGGACATTTCCGGCTGCAAGTCGTAGGTGGCAACCTTGGGCGAGTTGATAAGCACGCGCACCTCGTTGTCGTTGGGCGTTTCCACGCCGCCGTTAAAGAAAAAGGTTACGTGGGCGTACTTTTCCGTTTCGGCAATGCGCAGTTGTTTTTTGCCGAGCGCGGCAAGGTATTCGCCGAGCGTGTTTTTCATGCTTTGCTTGGGGAAGGCGATCGCCACGTTTTTAAACGCTGCGTCGTACACGGTAAAGCAAACGTAATTGGGGCGCAGGTAACCCGTTTTGCGTTCGAACGCCGTGCCTTTGGGTACGACGAATTCCTTTTCGGTGAACGCGCGCGTGATCTGCCGCGCACGGTCGGGACGGAAGTTGAAGAAGATGATCGAATCGCCCTCTTCGACGAGCGCGACCGGTTTACCGTTTTCCACTATATTGGTGGGCAAAACGAATTCGTCCGTTACGCCCTTTGCATACGAAGCTTCGAGCGCTTCGTAGGGGCATTCCGCATGAATACCGTTACCGATCGTCAGCATATCGTAGGCTTTTTCGATCCTGTCCCAATTGTTGTCGCGGTCCATGGCATAGTATCTGCCGCAGACGGAAGCGATCTTGCCGTAACCGAGTTTTTTCATTTCTTCGTAAAGCTCTTTCACGAACCCCGCGCCGGAGGTAGGGGAAACGTCGCGCCCGTCCATAAAACAGTGGACGTAAGTTTGTTTTACACCGCGCTCCTTTGCCATTTTGAGAAGGGCGAAGAGGTGTTCGATATGGCTGTGCACGCCGCCGTCGGAGAGCAGTCCCCAAAGGTGAAGCTGCTTACCGTTTGCGATTGCGCCGTCCATTGCCGCAACCAGCGCGGGGTTGGAAAAGAAGTCGCCGTCGCCGATCGCCTTGGTGATCTTGGTTAAATCCTGATAGACGATGCGTCCCGCGCCGATGTTCAGGTGCCCGACTTCGGAGTTGCCCATTTGCCCGTCGGGCAATCCCACCGAAAGCCCGCTCGCGCCGAGCGTTGCGGAAGGGTAGTTTTGGATGAATTCGTTAACGTATTTGCTTCCGTCCGTAGTAATGGCGTTGCCTTCGGAAGCGGAGCAAAGCCCGTAGCCGTCCATAATGATAATTGCGTAAGGTGTTTTCATAACTTCCTCGTTATTTATTTTTAGTACGGGTACATTATACCGCAAACTGAAAAAATTGGCAAGCAAAGAGAGAATATTTTTATTTTCTTTCTTTACATTAATTAACATTATTTTTTTCGACAAAATTCTTTTAAATTCGTTGACAAAAATCGGGGGGGGGTGCTATACTTTAATTAGTAAATAAGAAAAAGGAGAGAGGGAAATGAAAACTGTCGCTAAGGTATTTATTATCCTTGCTATGGTCTTTGGATGTATTGCAATTCTTCCCCTGATTTTCGGTGGGATCACGCTTTCCAAGATCAACAAAGCACAGTCTGCTTCCGAGTTGAAGGTCTGGGGAATCCTTGACATCTTCTTCTGCGGACTCATCGGCGGAATTCTCGTTCTTTGTATCAAAGACGAAGATCTTCAGCCCAAGCAGAACAACGTATGAAAAAAAGCCGTGCGTAAAGCACGGCTTTTTTTGATGCGGCGGATCGTGCGCAGAGAGCCCCCTTGATCATGGGACAGCCAAGAATTGAACCCTCGTTATTCAGAGCGGAACGGAGTGAAACGAAGAATTCTTTTTTTCTTACGGAAAGAGAGTGTAAAAAACGGCGGCGCAGGTTACCGTAATTCCCACAGGGAATTTAATAAAACGCAAATAAAAAGGTTTAGGCA
>CAJUOI010000048.1:0-3374 GCA_910588615.1 uncultured Christensenellaceae bacterium
TAGGCTAACCGCCTTGACCGGTTTCGCCCTTGTTCACTCTTAGTATACACCCGAAAAGGAGCTTTGTCAAGCCCTTTTTCGGAAAAAATATATAAATGACGAACAACGGCGGAATCCCCGCCGTTTTTTTGGGGGCAAATTTGGGGGCAAACATTAAAAAAGATGAATTTCGGAGATATTTTTATAAAAAACAGGGGTTTTCTTTCCGAAAACCCCTGTTTTGTTGGTGACCCGTACGGGAATCGAACCCATGATACCACCGTGAAAAACGGCTTATAATGAAAGATTTTTGCTAAATTCTTGCCGTTTTTATAATATTTTTAATGACTTGACCCCAATTTGACCCCAAAATTTTAACAAAGATTGCAATTGCGTCCCCCTCGTTTTCCGAGGGGGCTTTTTTAAGTGGGCGGCGGCTCACGCGCGTTAGGATGTCGGAAATGTCGGAAAACCTCACGCGCGCGCCCTCGTTTATGGGCTCCGAAAACTCCGAAAACCCTGCTTTCATTCCGTCCGTTTCTGTCGGAGTGCGCCGCGGGGTCAATACGGCCCAATCGTCCCGTCAATCAGATGCAAGGTAATCGCCCAACGCCGCGCGTGTTCGAGAATTTCCCGCCGCCAATTCCTGAACGTGCTTTCCGATATGCCGACGTCCAAACACACCCGTAAAACGCTGTAACCCTTGAAGTATCGGGAAAGGATCAACTTTTCTTTCGGGTCGAAGTGAAAGCGGTCAAGCGTCTTTTCTACGACGATGCACCAACGCGAAATTTCTTCCGCTTCGCTCACCGCGTCGATTACGGATTTTTCAACGCCGTTGCGGTTCGTGGGGGAGGAGGTGCGCCCGAAACCGCCCGCGATAAATTCAAGCGCTTTATTTCTGCCAAGCTCCGCCGCCCGCCTTGCGTTCTCTCGGTACGTATAAAATTTGCTTTCGATAAGCTGCGCTTCTTTCTTCGTCATGTTTACCCGAATTTGTTTAAACTTGGTCGTCGTCCGTATCGCCGCCGCCCGAACAATCGACAATCTTAACAATGATTCCGTCAATCTTATCGTCGTTATCGTCCGTTCCGTTGTTGTCGGCTTCGCCCATGATTTCAAGTAAAAGCTTATTTGCGGTAACGTCTCCGCCCTCGGCTCTCTTTATCAGGGCAACCACGCGGCGCATTTTTGCGATTCTGTCGTTTTTGTCAATGCCGATTCCCGCAAGCTCTTCGTTTTCTTCGTCGGATAGCTCGCGGCGGTCGTACGCCTCCACAAGCTCGCGGAATAGTCTTTTTTCCGCGCGTTTCTTCGCCGACGCTTTCCCGCCTTTTTGGGAAATTTCTCTTGCTTCTTTCTCGGTTCGTTTGTTTATCGGTATCAAATTTTCGTCGTTCATTGTCCCCCTCTGAAATAGCTTTTTATTTCTCCGATAGCCTCGTCCGCTCCGTAACAGACGACGGCGCGGTACCCGTGGCGGTTCAGATAGTCAATCCATTTTTGTTGGTGCTCTGTCATGTGCCCGCCCTTGACCCGTTTGAGCTCGATAAACAGCCCGTGAAAGCCTTTGCGGGCGGCGGGTATGAACAAGTCGGGAAAACCCCGGCGTAAGCCCATGCGGGCAAGCTCGCGCCCGTTCGCAAGCGTTCGTTTCCCTTCGTTCGGTACGTGGACTGCGGGTATCCGCATAAGATCACAAAACTCGATAACGACGACTTGCTCCGCCGCCTCGGTGGGGGTTTCGTTCATAACTGTTTCCTGTGCCGATAGTAGGCGATAACGACGTTGAGCGTATCAACGTCTATTCCCAGATATTCCGCCGCCTGTTCGTCGCTTCTGCCCTTCAAGGCTTCCCGCACTTCCTCGAATGGATAGTTTTCCCGCATGAACTGCGCAAGCTCGTAGTGATTGCGCCGCGCTTGCCTTGCCTTCTGCTTTTTCGACACGTTATTCCTCCTTTGTTCCGTTATCCTTGATTTTCTTTCTCGCGTTCTGATTGCCCTTCGGGGCGCCGCCTGATTTTCTGCCGCTGTCGGGGTGGTCGCCGCGTTCAAATCGTTTCCCCGTCATTCGTGTGATTCTGTCTTTAATCCCGTTAATGCTGTGCGGCGGTTTCGGTATTTGCTTAACGCCTGCCGCATTTAACTTTTCCCGAAAGTATCTATTTTCTTCACGCAGATACTCCGCCTCGATTTCCACGTTCGTAATATCGCACGAAAGCGCATAGCACAATCCCGCGATATGCTTCAAGCGGTTTCTAAGCTCCTGCTTCGTCAGTCCGGAAGTAGACGTTTCCATTTCGTCGGGCAATCCGTCGGGCTCCCCGATGCCGCCGAAATCGTCCTTGCGTTCGTCCTCGATTCCTTCTTGAAATTCTTCCATGGTTCACCGTCCTTTTGTGTGTCTCGTTATTTGCGTCTTCCTTCCCGTTTTAGGGGCGGGGGAGTATAAACACCCTACCCCGCCGCCCTCGGGCTTCATTTCTTTACCGCGCTACAATAAATTAACGCTTAAAACGCATTTCACGCGCCTTTTCAAGTACTTCCGTTTTTGCTTTCCCGCGTTCAATCATTTTCGCCCGCTGTTCCTCGGTCAACGGTTTCGTGAAATTCACCGACAACCGCGCCTTGTCGATTTCGTACGTTACCGCGCCCGTCTTGTCCTTCCGCGTAAGCTTGCATAACTCGGGGTAGTGGGCGGAGAACGTCGCAAGCTTGCGTTTCATTGTGCCGTTGTAGGTGTACACGGTTGCAACCGCTTCCGCCTCGTTAAAGTTTATTATCGTTTCTTTTTCGTAGTTCGTCATATAGTTCCTCCTATGCGTTCGGGGCGGCGGCTTAAAACAGCTTCAAAAACCGCGCCCGTTCAAATTTTAGTTCTTCGTCGTCCATTTTGCAAAGAAAGATAAATCCGTCCTTGTCGTATATCTGCCTAACCTCGGGCGGTAGCGCCTCGTAAATCGCTTCGACTTCCTTTTTTGATTCTGCGTCCCGCTTGCAATACAAGTAAACTTCGTAGCCCGTGTAACTGTCGTAGCGTAATTCTTTTGCCCGCCCGATTGCCTGCAAAAGCTCCGTCCACAGCTGAATTGCGTTTGCTTTCGTCGGCGCGCTCGTGGCGGCGGCTGCTGCTTTCCGATACCCGCCGCCGATAATCTCCGAATAGTGCGCCGTTACGTAGTTCATGCTTTTTGTGTTCCGTAAATAGTCGTTACCCGCTTGGAACGCTTCAAGTAATTTCGTATAGTCTACGCCGCTGTCGTCTGCACCGTTTAACTGAACGGAGGGGAACTCCGAAAAAAACTTTTCTTTCGCGCTGTCCTCGCGTGCGTGCGCGGGCGCGTTGCTCGCCGCATTTGCATTATCATTTACATTTACATTTACATTATCATT
>CAJUOI010000048.1:3474-6067 GCA_910588615.1 uncultured Christensenellaceae bacterium
CATTATCATTATAATTATCATTAGGTTGATTTTGGTTGTTTTTTGGTTGTTTTCTCGCGTTTTGGTTGCCTTTCGGTGCACCGCCTTTGCAACCGTTTTCGTAACGTTTTATGTTCGCGTCGATCTGCGATTTTATCGTCTTAAAAACGGCGGTTTCCCAAACGTCCAATTCTATTTGATCACCGTTTAACGCATAACATGAAATTGCTTTGTAAATGTGTGCTTGGTTCTCGATAGGCAAACCGTCCACCGCTTCGTAGAACGAACGGTAAAATATAAAACTTTCTCTTTCCATGCCGCCGCCCTCACTTGTCATAGTGGAGAACGACGCGCACGCAAACGCCGATAATTTCGTCCGAAAAGCTTTCTTGTCCGCCCTCGAATAAAACCGTTTTCCCGTTATGTGTTCCCGCAACGAGGCGGGGCCTCTCGCCGCTCTTCACGCAATCGACGACCTTTCCGTCCTTCACGGTTACAAGCTTGCGGAATACGATAGAAACCCGTTTAATGTCCGCCGCCCGTTCTTCTTCCGTTACCGCTCGTTCCGCCGTGAAATATTCCGCGCCGGGGTGTTCCTTCCTTTCGGACTGCGTAATGTGTGCGCCGCTCCGCACGTTAAAAAGCTCTTCTATTATCATGTCGTTTCTCCTTTTGCTCTCTCCGCCTCTGTGGGCGCGTCATTGCCGCCTTCCTGCCGTTTCTTTGCGTCGGTAGGGGAAATACCTGCCGCCGTGTCTTGCCCGTCCTGCGCCGTTTCACAAGCCGTTTTTGCGTACTCGGCTTTTAGCTGTTCCCTTAACTTCCTGCACCGCCTGCACGCCCGCGCCGCTTTCCCGTCCGTCTCGGCGTATTCGCAGACGCTGCACTCCGCGCACCTGCTGTCAAGGCGGCGGTTGAACTCTTCCGCCGTCGGCATGGCTTCCCGCATTGCCTTCCTGTACGCTTCCGCAAATTCGGGGTTCTTCTCGAAAAACTCTTCCGCAACCTCGCAATATGGACGCGCTTTGCGTACGCTTCCTTGGGCGGCGGCTCGTTCTAAAAGCCTGTCTATAAACTCCGTTCCTGTTACCCGTTCGCCGCCGGGGATAACCTCGTTTATGATTTCCTGCTTCCGCTTGTCCGTCATAACGTTGTCCTCGCTTCGACTACTTTTCCCAATATCGCAAAGTCGTCCTTTTCCGTTACGATTATGGGGTCGATTCCGTTGCTCTCGGCGCAAAGCAATACACTTTCCCCGATGCGCTTATACTTGCGCACCGTCTGCGCACCGTTCAGAATAGAAACGACAATATCGCCGTCCTCTGCCGTTTCCTGCTTTCTGCATACCGCTACGCTGTTATCCCCGATGCCGATTTCCTTCATGTCGTCCCCGTGCACCCGACACGCGAAAAACGCTTCCGTGGGGCGTTGGTTTATGTAAATCATTTCGCCGCTCATGCCTTGCCTCCCTGTAAACGGTATTCCGCCACCCTGACGCGCTCGCCGTACTTGTTCTCGACCGTTATCATTTCCGTTACGATAGGTTCGCCGCGCTTCCTTAACTCTTCGATCCGTGCGGGCAAGCGCATGATCCCGTATTCCCGCAACGCCTCCAACTGCGTAAGCGTTTTGCCGCTGTTTAGGTGCTGCATGATGCGCAACCGCTGCGTAGCCTTCGTCGCCTGCGTTATCTGTTCACTCATTGCCTCCGCCTCCCTTAAATCAGATCCCGCGGCTCGCAACCCAACGCCGCCGCCAGCTTGCGCACCATTTCCAACGACGGGGCGTTAAACCCGTTTTCATAGCCGCCGATTACGTTTTTTGAACACCCGACTTTTTCCGCAAGCGCTTTTTGCGTAATGTCCGCCGCTCGTCTGATTGCGCGGAGATTTGCCATAGGTTCATATTTTTTTGCCATTTATTTTGATTCTCCTTTTTTTGATTTCTTGATATGCCCCCAAAGGGGGGCGGCGGTTATACCGCCGCCGTTTCCTTGTAATTGATTTTGAGAATGTTCTCTAACGCGTACACGAGCGTCAAGGGCTTTTCGCTCGGCTCGTCTTTCATTGCTCCCATTGTGATAAGCTCCGCCTTGGTTGTCGGCGTTCCGTCCGCAAGATAGTACTCGGTGCGGAAATTCGCGGGGTTCATAATCTGCAAATAGAGCTTCGTCGGGTCTTTCTTGCTACGCACGATGCTTTTAAACTCCGTGTGTTCAAACCACGTAACGTGCTTGCTCTCGCGTTCGCCCATTTCCTTGATCGCTGCAAGGTTCTCATAGTTACAACCAAATTGCGCTATTAGCTTTGTGCGCTTGCGGTAGGCGATTCCGCCGCGCTTTTTCTCTGTTTCCGCCTCGATAGCGAAAAATCTGCCGTTCGTTATGTTCTTGCTCAAAATTTCTTCAAGTTTCATTTTTTACCTCTGAAAATATTGTTTTTTTGCCCGCGTCGTGGTATAATCAGAGGGTAACGGTGCGGGCGTTCGCGCTCTCTCTGTTGACTTTTTGGATTATCGCGTTACTTCCTACGGTGCGGCGGTAATCCTTTTTTTGTTGTCCTCCTTGAAAAAATCATTGATAATTGTGATTTATGATTTAATTATATCATTAAAA
>CAJUOI010000049.1 GCA_910588615.1 uncultured Christensenellaceae bacterium
CGAGTACGCCAAAGAGCAGCGTTTATTAAAGCGCAAGGCGAATAAAACGGAGTAATCCAAAACAAAATCGAAATACGGATCTCGCGGAGGTCCGTATTTTTCTATATATTTAAAGTATAGACGGTTGCCGAATCGGGAAAAATCAAAGCAGACAGGAGGGTGCATGTTCAGCGTTCAGAGTGGGAAATACACTGTTTCGGTGAAATTTTCCAAGGAAGCGTCCGCGCCGACGGCAGAGGAGGCGCTGGCAAAAATTCTCATAAGGAGAATGCAGTAAAATGTTTGCCAAAAAGCTGCGCGTAAGCTATAATAAACGCGTGTTAAAGCGCCTGCGTTCGTAAAAAATATGGCAAGAACAAGTAAATATCAAACGGTAAATACAGCTTTTCCCGCGATTCTCAACGAGTGGCGGGCGGGGCTGTATATTCGTCTTTCGCGGGAGGACGGCGACAAGCTCGAAAGCGAGAGCGTGGGCTCGCAGCGCGCAATTCTGGAGCACTTTCTGAACGAACGTCCCGATATTCTTCCGTGCGATTTCTATATTGACGACGGGTGGAGCGGCACAGACTTCGACCGCCCGTCCTTTCAAAGAATGCTTGCCGATATTACGGCGAAAAAAATCAATTGCGTTATCGTGAAGGACTTGTCGCGGTTCGGCAGGAATTACGTGGAGGCAGGCAAGTATCTCGAAACGGTGTTCCCGCTGTTTCGGGTACGGTTTATCGCTGTCAACGACCAGATCGACAGCGTGCGCGATCCGTCCTCGGTAAACAACGTTCTCGTTCCCTTCAAGAATATTATGAACGACGAGTACTGCCGCGATATTTCCATGAAAGTGCGCTCGGCGCTCGATGTGCGGAGACGGCAGGGCAAGTTTATCGGCTCGTTTGCGGCGTACGGATACCGAAAGGACGAAACCGATCACAATAAGCTCGTCGTCGACGAAGAGGCGGCTGATTGCGTGCGGCGGATCTTTCGGAAATTTTTGGAGGGGTACAGCATTCTCGGCATTGCGCGCGAGCTCAATGAAGCAGGCGTGCCCAATCCCTCGGCATACAGGGAGCAGAAAGGGCTGAGCCGTTCTTTCAAGGGTCGGCTTTGGTCGGACTCCACGGTGCGGCGCATTCTTACGAACGAGCTTTATCTTGGCAATCTCGTGCAGAAAAAGAACGAAATCGTCAGCTATAAAGTTCACGTCGCGAAGCCCGTGGCGGCGGAAAAACGGATCGTCGTGAAGGGTACGCACGAGGCAATCGTTTCTCATGAGGACTTCGAAAAGGTGCGTTCGCTTCTTCGGCGGGATACGCGTACGGGAGCGGGCGGGGGCAAGCTTTCCGTGCTGTCTGGCTTTTTGAAGTGCGCCGACTGCGGGCGCGCCATGCAGAAACGCACGGTAAAGCAGCCGTACCGGACGTACGAGTATTATTGCTGTTCCACCTATAAGAAACTGCACAGCAAGGCGTGCACAAAACATGCGATTCGTGCCGATGCGGTGGAGGAAGCGGTGCTCGCCGCACTGAACGGGTATATCCGCCTTGCGGTCGATTTCGACCGCCTGCTCGAAAGGGTCAAGGTAGAGCAAACAAAGAGCGGGACGCCCAAACGGCTTTCCGAGGAGCTTGCGCGAAGCGAGGGGGCGCTTTCCAAAGCAAACGCACTGCTTCTTGATCTATACCCCGATTATAAAAGCGGTATTTTATCGCGCGAGCAGTATTTCGCGTTAAAGGAAAAGTACGAAAGAGAGGCGGCGCAGGCGGCGACCGCAATTGAACGCATCAAGACGGAACGGAAAAATTTCGAACGCGGCATAGGGAAAGAGAACGAATTTATTGCGACTTTTAAAAAATACCGCGGACTTCGGGAGCTGACCCGCGACGTCGTATGCGAGCTTGTGGAAAACGTCTGTATTCACGAGGGCGGAGAAATTGAACTCAGCTTGAAATTTCGGGATTCGCTGAGCTTGGCGGAAGAGTATATTTCGGAGTTGCGAAGGGTGGAAAACGGGTCGGAAACGGCGTGATCAAGGCGGGGCGCGATACAACGCGCCCTTCGATCGCATCGGCAGAAAATTTTTTAAACCCCTATGGTGTTTTATTGACATCTTCCCCCGCGGCGGCAGACACCATACTCACGCATTTCCGTACGACGGGCGAAGAGGCGTCCGCATACGATTTAATCGTTACGGGCGATTTGGGTGCATTGGGGAGTCGGATTTTAAAGGATCTGTGTTGGGAAAAGGGTTTCGATATTTCCGCCAATCACGTCGATTGCGGAGAAATCATCTATAACGTTATCGAGGACGAATTTCAAGGCGGAAGCGGCGCAGGGTGTTCTGCCGTCGTGCTCAATTCTTACTTTCATTCAAAAATGATGACGGGCAGTTTAAAACGGATATTGTTCGTGGCGACGGGTGCGTTGCTCTCCACCGTTACTTCGGGGCAGGGTGAAAGTATCCCCTGCATTGCACACGCGGTCGTGCTCGAACGGGAGGCAAAATAATGATTCTTGAAATAATTCTGGCGTTTGTAAAGGCGTTTGCGGTAGGAGGGCTGATATGCGCATTTGCGCAGCTCATCATCAATTTTACCGATTTGACTGCGGGCAAGATTCTCGTATTGTTTATGCTGGGCGGAATCGTGCTGACGGCGCTCGGCGTCTATCAGCCGCTTGTGGAGTTTGCCGGCGCAGGCGCAACGGTGCCTATTTCGGGCTTCGGCTATCTGCTTGCCAACGGCGCGATGCGCGGTGCGCAGGAGGGGCTGTTTCAGGCGCTCACGGGTGCATTGGCGGCAGCCAGCGCGGGCGTTTCGGCAGCTGTCGTCTTTTCCTTTATCATGGCGCTGATATTCAAATCGCATACCAAATACAATTGATAAATAATGTTTTAAAATAAGTTAAAACGGTACCGCCGTTTCCTCGCGCTCCAATGGGGAAACGGCGGTCTTTTTGTTCATTCGATAAATCATTATACCGTCCAAAATGGGCGGTTTTATTGTATCGACTTATTAAATATTTTTAATTATTGCCATTTTTAAATTTTATCTATAAGTACAGCTTATACATGGTATTAGTAAATCAAATAGATAAAAATAAGATATTTATTTGACATGAAATTGTATAAATGATAAAATAAATCAATAATGTAAAATCGTACACGCAAAATGTGCGAAAAACG